>NZ_JBICLV010000032.1:0-62998 GCF_043105735.1 Leclercia sp. GLN_9 | reverse complement strand
GGCTGAAAATCGACGAAGCGTTTCCGTAAGGCCGGGGCGAGGCGAAGGGACGCGCCGAGAGGGCATAGCCTGCAGGGATGCAGGCTGGTGCCCGACCCGAAAGCCTGGAGGAATAAGCTGAGTGCACCGCGAAGCGGCGATTTTCTTTGCCGGGAGCCGGGATTGTGAAGGGGGCGGCGGCGAGCCCCCTTCGCACGTTCACGGGTGACGGGGCCGACAGAGAAGCGCAGAACGTAAGGTGAACGGAACCGCCACCTGAGCCGCATGTTCCCCTCACCCCAACCCTCTCCCCATAGGGGAGAGGGAGCCGACCGTGCCAATATCTCCTCTCCCGGAGGAAGAAGGGGCCGATCGTGCCGATATCTCCTCTCCCTCCAGGGAGAGGAAGAAATTCTACCGCTCCCGCAGCGCCTCTTTCGCCCGGTTAAACGGCTTGATCATATAGTCCATCACCGATTTCTCGCCGGTCTTGATATCCACCGTGGCAATCATCCCCGGCACAATCGAGAAGTGTCTGCCCGCTTTGTTGACCAGGTAATCCTGGCTGGTGCGGATAAACACCCGGTAATAGAACACCTCCGGTTTGGCTTCATCCTGGATTGTGTCCGGCGAGATGGTCTCCACCACGCCGTCCAGCCCGCCGTAGATGGCGTAATCGTAAGCGGTGATCTTCACCAGCGCCTTCTGGCCGGGATGGATAAAGGCGATATCCCGGGGCGACAGGCGGGTTTCAATCAGCAGGTGATCGTCTACCGGCACAATCTCCATCATCTCGCCGTTGGGCGGGATAACGCCGCCGATGGTGGTCACCTTAATGTTCTTCACGATGCCGCGCACCGGGGAGGTCATGGTCAGACGGGTGACCGAGTCCTCACGCCCCTTCAGCACCGCAGAGAGCATATCCACTTCCGCGTTGGATTTGGACAACGCCTCCCGCGCCTGGACGTAATACTGCGAACGCAGGTCGGTCAGCTTCAGCTCCAGGTCGCTCTTCTGGCGCTGCAAGCGCAGGGCTTCGACGTGGCTGGCGGCACCGGTTTTCACCAGCCGCTGGGTGATCCCAAGCTCCGTGTTCACCAGTTCCAGCGCCTGGCGCAGCTCGCGCCGGGAGTCTTCCAGCTGCTCGCGGCGGGAGTTGTAGAGCCGGGTTTCAGCGGCGATCAGATCGGTCCATTTCGCCAGTTCAGGCGGGAATACCAGCGGCTGATCGTTCACCTCTGCATGCAGACGGGCGCTGGAGGCGAGCGAAGCGCGGTAGCGGGCAGCGCTCTCACCCACGTTGGATTCAGAGCGGGTCGGGTCGAGACGGGCCAGCACCTGCCCGGCCTGCACCTGGTCCCCCTCGTGGACCTTGAGTTCTGCCAGGATCCCACCGTCGAGCGACTGTAATACCTGCTCGCGGGAGCTGGGGATCACCTTCCCGGTGCCGGTGGAAACCTCATCCAGAATGCTGTACCACGCCCACACCCCGGCGACGACAAACAGCAGCAGGCTGATTAACACAATGCTTCTGGCCCCGGTATAACCACTCTCGGAGCCGAGGGCGTTATCCAGGTCGTCCATCGCGGCGGCATCATGCTGATTGATTTTCATTTTTCCACTCCCGGCCATTCGCCTGCTGTTGCTGCTGCATCCGGCTGTTGCTCAGCGCCTGGGCTTTCGGCGCATCCATCACCAGCATTCCCTCTTTTAGCACCACCACGCGCTCCACCAGCTCCAGCATCGGCACGCGGTGGGTGGCGACGATCAGGGTGCGATTGCCCAGCCACTGGCTCAGGCGCTGGATAAACTCGCGTTCGGTGTGTTCATCCAGCGAGGCGGTGGGTTCGTCCAGCAGGACGATGTTGGGATCGCGCAGGAACATACGCGCCAGCAAAATCGACTGACGCTGGCCGCCGGATAGCCCGACGCCGTTCTCCATAATCTGATGGTCCAGCCCCTTCGCCAGCTTCTGCACGAAGGCGGCCGCGCCGCACATCTCCAGCACGGCAAAAATCTCGTCGTCGGTGGCGCGCGGCATCCCGAGCGTAATGTTCTCCCGCAGGGTGCCGTAAAACAGCCGCGCGTTCTGGCTCATCAGGCCGACGTTGCGGCGCACGTCCGCCATGTCGAGATGGGGCAGGCTGAGGTTGTCGAGCCGCAGCTCGCCGCCCACCAGATCCATGCTGCCTACCATCGCCTGCAACAGGGTTGATTTGCCCGCGCCGTTACGGCCCAGGATCGCCACGTGCTCGCCGGGTTTGATCTCCAGCCGGTTGATGCGCAGCGCCGGGTTCTGCACGTCGCCGCCGTAGGCAAACTGCGCCTGTTCGAAGAGGTAGTGACCGCGCAGCACGTCCTGGCGGATCGGCGTCTCTTCGCGTTGGTTCTCGGTGGGGAGCTGCATAATGTTGTCCAGCCCCTCTTTAGCCGCTTTGACCTGCTGCCAGCGGGCCAGCACGCCGCACAGGGTAGCCATCGGCGCAATCATCCGCGAGGCCAGCATCGAGGCCGCCACCACTGCACCGGTGGTCATTTCCCCTTCGATCACCATCGGGGCACCCACCACAATCACCGCGGTGTAGACCAGGCTCTGAATGGTCATCCCCCAGCTGATCAGACCCTGGGTCAGCTCGCGGGTCTTCAGGCCGGACTCGGCGGTGATCTGAACGTAGCTATTCCACTGTTGCAGGAAGCGGTTCTCGGCCTGCATCAGCTTGATGTCCTCCAGCCCCTGCACGCTCTCCACCAGTACGGCGTTGCGCAGGGTGGATTCATGGGCTGCCTGCTTCGCCAGCGACGCCAGCTTTTTCTGCAGCAGCAGGCCCGGCAGCACCATCAGCACCGCCGCCACCGGGGCGATCCACGCCAACTGAGGGGCGATGATGGCCAGTACCCCGACAAACAGGAAGAAGAAGGGCAGGTCAACGATGGTGGAGATGGTGGATGAGGTCACCATCACGCGGATCTGCTCCAGCTCGCGCAGCTGAGAGATAAAGCTGCCGGTGGAGCGGGGCACCGCGCTGTTGCGCAGGCGCAGGGCGTGACCGAACACCCGGTCCGAGACGCGCAGGTCGGCCCGTTTCCCCAGCAGATCCATAATGTGGCTGCGGGCGAGACGCAGAATAAAGCCGAACAGGGTGGCAATCAGCACCCCAATGGTCAGGACGTACAGGGTGGGGTAGGACTGGGCGGGGATCACCCGGTCATAGACCTGCATCGAGAACAAAATCCCGGCCAGCGACAGCAGGTTGATGAACAGCGCCGCCAGCATCACGTAGGTGTAGGGGCGCAGGTCGCGCATCACCAGCCGGTAGAGCCAGTCCGGGCGGTATTTTGAGATATAGGCATCCACGCGGCTGTCTTTTAACGCCGCCAGCGGACGCAGGGCCACCACCTGATGAATGGCGGGTAACATCTTCGCCAGCGAGATGCGGTTGGTCTGCGCCTTGCCGTCGAAGAAGCAGACGTCCAGCATATCTTCGCCATCGAAGTGCTCGATCACACCGATCTTGCCGTCATTAAGCTCGACCACCACCGGCAACCGCCAGCTGTTGATCGACTCCTGGCCGTTGTTCAGCAGCTTAAAAGAGAGCCCCGCCTCGCGGGCCAGCCCGGTCAGGGCCGGGGTTTTACTCTTTCCCTGTAGCCAGGGTGCGCCCGCCACCAGCGCCCCAGGGGAGCAGGCCACCCGGTAGCGGGTGGCGACATAGCCAAACGCCTGCGCCCAGTGTTCCAGCGCCTCCTGCGTCAGCGGCTCCTCGTGAAGGATATCGTCTTGCTTCATGGCTGGATCTCCACTGACTGAATCGTGTGGTTTTCAAGGTCGAAGGCATTGCGCATCCGTCCGGTGTTATACAGGCAGTTGATCTGCAGCTGGTGCAGTTGTCCGGCGGTTTGCCACTGGGTGAAGCGGGCCTGGTAGACCTCCTGCTCGGCGTTCAGTACGTCCAGCAACGGGCGGGAGCCGAGATCCAGATACTGCTGCTGATAGAGTTCGCGGGTGCGCTGGCTGAGGGTCTCCTGGCGGGACTGGATCTGCAGGGTGCTCATCAGGCTCATCACCTGGCTGCGGGACTCCTGCAATTTTTGCCGCACGTCCAGCCGGGTGCGCTGCACGTTGGACTGCGCCGCCTCCACCGCATGGCTGGCGGCGTTACGCCGCGCGTTCAGGCCGCCGCCCTGGTAGATGGGCATCTCGACGTTAACCGACACGTTGTACTGGGTTTTATCCAGCGTATCGTGGCCGGGATAGCGATTGTTAATGTAGTGGCGCACCTCCGGCTCCAGCGAAATGGTCGGGGTCATCTGGGCGTTGGCGTAGTCCAGATTAGCCTGCGCGACGTTGGCCTGCGCCCAGGAGGAGAGCACCGCAGGCACCAGCCGGTCATCCGGCTCCTTAATGTCGCAGCTGCGGGCCAGTTTCTCCGGGAAAGTGTTGCTGACCGCGTTGAGGTTGCTCCAGCCAAGATTGCTCATCAGCGTGGCGCGGGCGCTGTCGAGATTAGCCTGATACTGCATCAGCTGCGATCGTGCCCCTTCGATACGGGCGTCGGTCTGCACCACATCGGAAAGCGAGGTGGCCCCTTCGTCATTACGCTGGCGCGTCAGTTTGCCGATGCTACCCAGCGCCTCAAGCTGCTCTTCGGCGGTATCCACCATTTGCTGCCACATCTGCACCTGCACCAGCGCGGTGGCGGTATCCCGGGCGATGGTATCAATGCTCAGCAGCACATTGGCCTGCTGTGCCACCACGCCCGCGTCTTCGGCGCGCACCTGGCTGGCAACCTTGCCAAAGTCATAGAGCATCTGGGAGAGGGAGAGCACCACGGAAGGGGTAAAACCGGTATCGCTGGAGTTGTTACTGTAGCCGTTGTTAATACCGGCGCTGATCTGCGGGTAGTACTTCGATTTGGCAACATCTACCTGCTGTATCTGTTCGTAGAGTTTGCCCACCGCTTCGCGAATGGTGGGGTGCCAGTTAACGGCACGTGTCACCGCATCGCCCAGGGTTAAGGTGCCGGGCGCGGCCTGGCTTGTCGGCAATGCAACCCGTCCATTCAGAGAGGGCAGCTCCTGATTTTCATTTAATTGCCCAAAACTAATGACCGCAGGGGAGTCGGCGGCCAGGACCTGCCCGGACAACAGGCAGCACCCCAGCCACCAGCAAGGTACTTTGTTCATGGCATTATCCCTAAAAAACTGAACAACTTTATAATGTTAAGCCCGGGCGACGTGCGCCCGGGTCTTGTTATTAGCCTTAGCTGGTGATGATGTGTTGTTGGTTAACCAGTTCCTCGTAAGTTGTCTGAACGTTATCCAATGTTACCAGTGTAGTATTGGTGTAAATATTTGCCGCTCCGTCTCGGTCGACAGAGATCACGGTATTGCCATTGCTGTTGGTAACGTGCAGATAGTTACCCAGCGTTGCGCTTTGACCGTTCCAGCCCACCAGCAGATCGCTGATGTCGATCTTGTCTCCCTGCGCCAGCGAGAAGTTGGTCCAGTGATCATTGCCCCCGTTGCCCGCCGTGCCGTTACCTGCCGTGTTGTTCAACACCTCGTAAATCAGCGTGTCGCCATAGGCGCTACCGGTGAAGGTATCGTTATGCTCGGAGCTGACGAACTTCGGTGCCATATCAATGGTCAGGGTCGCGGTATCGGAGGTGCCGTTATCGCCGGTCAGTTTGTAGGTAAAGGTCTCCTTCGTGGTCATCGAGGCCAGCGAGACGCCGCTGTTCAGGGTGTAGGTGTAATGCCCGTCCACGCCGATGGTCAGCACCCCGTAATGCCCCTGAACCGTGGCGGTCGCCGTGGCGGTGGTGTACGGATCCAGCGTGGTGACGGTGCCGGTATAGCTGGTGATGCTCAGACGGCTGTCCACCGAATGGAGCTGATCCAGCACGCCGCCCGAATCCGAGCCGTCAAAGATATTGCCGGTGACGGTGTGGCCCGCCGTGGTCAGCTCATTGTTCAGGAACACGGTCGTCCCGGTGACGTACGGCGTGATGGAGATGGCGCCTACCCCCAGTGGCCCCATGGAGCCGGTAAAGCTCAGGGTGTAAGTCCCCGCGTCCAGATCCAGACCCGCGACGTTGATGGTGGCAACGCCACCCAGCAGCAGACCGCCATTGAAGGAGCCGCTTCTGGAAACCCCCGCCCCGGTAATGGTCCAGTTCACGTTCAGGCCGCCCAGCGTCAACAGTGAGGCGACGTTGAAGTGGAGCACGACGTCATGCAGGGCGGTGTTGGCCGCCACCACAAACTCGCCGCTGCCTCTGCCCGTGGTAGGGGCCAGCAGGGCGGCGTTCCAGGTCGCGTTACCCACCGTATCATCCCGATAGGCCGCCACAGGGTGGGTCGCATCCACGCTCAGCGTATCGCTGACGTCGTTGACCGCATCCAGCGCCACCGGCGTTGGGGTGATGTTCAGCGAGGCGGTGTCCTTATCGCCATTCGGTGCCGTCACGGTATAGACGAAGGTGTCCGGCGTGCTGATCAGGTCGGCCCCCACCCCGGCCCGCAGGGTGTAGGTGTATTTGCCCTGCGCGTCGATCAGCAGGGTGCCGTACTGCCCCTCAATGCGGGTGGTGCCCGTGGCGTTCACGTCAACGCCGTTCACCTGGGTGACGAAGGTGCCTGCTGGCACAATGTCACTCTGCAGCACGTCGCCGGTCGTCGCGGCGGTGGTGCTGGTGACGGCATAAACATGATCTTCCAGGATGTTGATCTGGTAGCCGGTCAGGGCGGTGATCCCTGAGACGGTGTTCATCAGGAAGATGTATTCCCCTGCCGGCAGGGTCAGCGTCAGCGGCGCTGAGGTGCCGCCCAGCAGCGGCGCACGCAGCCAGCCTGACTCGGTGCGCATCCGCTCATAGCTCTGGGTCGCCGGGTTGAACTTGTAGATATAGAGGTCTAACACCGACGCAAGGGCAACCCCGCCAACAGACCCCTGAATGGTCATGGTGCGGGTGGTGCCTTCCTGCACGCTGTACTTCATCGTCTCGCTGCGATCGTCCAGCAGGTTGAGATTCAGCACGTTACCCAGGTTGACGCCCACCACGGTAAAGCCGCTCTGGCTCGATGGCCCGTAGTCGATAGCCTGCACCTGCGTGTTGAAGGTCAGTGCAGCGGTATCGTCCACTGCCGTCACGCTGTTGCGCACCGTGTTTTCACCCAGGGTGATCACCAGACGGGCGTCGTCCGTGGCCCCTTTCCCGGCGATGTTGTAGGTGAAGGTGTCGGTCCGGCCCAGCACCGAGGCGCTGGTGTTGGTCAGGGTGTAGGTATAGCTCCCGTCAGTATGCAGGGTCAGGGTGCCGTACAGCCCGTTGATGGTGGTGCCCGCCGCACCCGCTGCCACGTTGACGGTGACGCCGTTGGCGTTGGTCACGCTGGTGACCACCGTGCCGTTCGGGGCGCTGTCGCTGCCGCTCACCGGATCCACATCGGTGATGACGTTGCCGTTTTGCACCAGCGTGCCGGTCAGGGTGCCCGCGGTGGTTTGCGTGACGTCCACATCAAGGCTGGTGTACGACCCGGTCGCCAGCAGGTTGGAGTTGTAGCTCAGCACGCGATACTGCCCGCCCGGCAGGCCGGTCAGGTTCAGCGTCACGCCGCTGGCCCCGAGGGTCAACAGGTTAGCGAACTGCGGCAGGCCGGTATCCACTTCTGTGGTCCAGGTGGTGCCGTTCCAGCGCTGAACGATGATCTCCAGAGTGTTGAGCAGGGAGAGGACAATGCCGGTGGCGCTGGCGTTGATCTCCATATCCGCGCTACCGCCGGTCGGTACGCTGAAGGTTACCTGGGCCGAGTTTTCCCCCAGCAGCGACAGCACGTTGCCGACACCGCCCACCAGCTGCACGCCATAGTCACTGTACTGGGCAGTGCTGACGGTGGCGTTGGTGGTCAGGGCCAGCCCCACCACGTTGTCACTGGCCGACAACGGCAGGTTTGGCGCAATCACCGTGCCGGTGACGGAGGTATTACCCGCCGCATCGGTGGCCGACAGGGTGATCCGCTCCCCTTCGGACTGCTTATCGGTGAAGGTGTAGCTCCAGTTGCCCTGCGCGTTAGCGGTGGTGGTCACTACGCTGTTATCGCTCAGCAGCAGGGTGATGGTGCTGCCCGCTTCGGCAGTACCGCTCAGGACGCTGCCGTCGGCGTTGAAGGTCCCCTGCGGGGTGCCCGGCGCAACGGTATCCACCACAATCGAACTCAGCGGCGTCACGGCGCTGGTGCCCGCCGCATTGCCTGCGGTGGCGGTAAAGGCGTGAGGGCCATTACTCAGCGGCACGGTTGGGGTCCAGGTCCAGACCCCCGCGCTGTTGGTGGTCACCGTGGCTAACAACACGTTGTTGTCATACAGGGTGATGGTGGAGGACGGTTGCGCGGTCCCGGTCAGGGTTGGGGTGGTATCGTCCGTGCTCTGCCCGTTCAGCAGGTTGCCGATGATGCTGCCCACGTTGTCGTTCACGCTGGTGATCGCCGGTGGGTTTGGCACCTGCGAGTACGGCATCCGCAGATCCACCGTCAGCCCGGCGTTACCGGCCCGGTCGGTGGCAAAGACGTGCAGCAGTTCGGCGTTAACCTGTGGCGTGGTGAGCGTGATGCTGAACTTCCCGGTGGCGTCAGCGACGCCGGAGCCCAGCACCGTCACGTTGTCAGTGCCGAGAATGGTCACGGTACTGCCCGCCTCGGCGGTGCCGTTAACCTGGCCGCCGCTGTTAAGCACGGTGAAGCCGCCCGGCGCGCCCGGCGCTACGGTATCGACGATGATGGAGGTCACCGGCGATGCCGCGCTGAGATTGCCTGCCGCATCGGTGGCGGTAGCGGTGAAGTTATGCACCCCGTCGGTGAGGGTGGTGGTGGTCTGCGCCAGCGTCCACTGGCCCTGGGCGTTCGCCGTGACCTCGCCCACCAGAGTGGTGCCGTCGTAGATGCGAACGGTTGCACCGGCTTCGGCTGTGCCGTTGAGGGTCGGACGGTTGTCGTTAGTCGGATTACCGTTGAGTACCGGACCCTGAATCGAGCCGACGTCATCCACCACCGAGGTGATGACAGGCGCGCCCGGGGCGGTAGCATCGAGGTTAAGGTTAAAGCCAGCGGTTGGCAGGCTCACGTTGCCCACCGCATCGGTGGCGGTCACCGTCAGGGTGTGCTGTCCGTCTGCCAGCGGCGTCGTTGGGGTAAAGCTCCAGGCGTTGTTAGCGTCGGCCACCACGCTGCCCAGCAGTCGATCGCCGTCGTAGACGTTCACCGTAGCGCCAGCTTCCGCCGTGCCGTTCAGGGTCGGTCTGGCATCGTTGGTCAACTGACCGCTGGTGAGCGACACCTGGGTGCCGACATCATCCACCACCGAGACCAGAACCGGTACTGCTGGCGGCTGGGTATCTACCGTCAGGCTGAAGGTCGCAGAAGGATCGCTGCTGTTGCCTGCCGCATCCGTCGCCACCGCCGTAAAGTTGTGCTGGGCGTTGGTGAGCGGCGTGGTCAGCGGGATCGTCCAGTTGCCGTTGGCATCGGCAGTGGCGGTACCCAGCAGGGCCTGGCCTTCAAAGATCTGCACCCGGGCATTCGGTTCGCTGGTGCCGGAGAGTACCGGCAGGGTGTCGTCGGTGCGCTGACCGCTGGTGAGCGCACCCGTAACAGAACCGACATCATCCTGAGCCAGGGCGATGACCGGCGCGACCGGTTTAAGGGTATCCACAATCACCGTGAAGCCTGCCGAGACCTCACTGAGGTTGCCTGCCGCATCGACGGCAGTGGCGGTGAAGGTGTGGCTGCCATTGTCCAGTGCGTTTTCGGGTGTGAAGGTCCAGTCGCCTGCGGCGGTGGCCTGCACGGTGCCGAGGGAGACGCCATTGTTATAGACAGTCACCGTGGCGTTAGCGGCGGCTCTGCCCGACAGGGTTGGAGTGGCATCGTCGGTGACCTGACCGGAGGTGGTGAGTGGGGTCTGGATCGGGCCAACGTTGTCGGCGGCCGCGACAATGGTCGGTGCCGCGGGTGCCAGCGTATCCACCGTCAGGGTGAAGGCACCGCTGACAGGACCGGTATTCCCGGCGGGATCGGTGGCCGTCAGGGTCACGCTGTGCAGCCCGTCCTCGATGAGGGTGTCAGGCGTAAAGGTCCAACTGCCCGACGCATTCACCACCGCGTTGCCAATCTCCTGCCCGTCGACAAGAACGCGAACCGTGGAGCCAGCTTCACCGGTGCCGGTAAAGGTTGGACGGTTGTCGTTGGTGATGCCGCCGTTGTTGATCGCGCCGGTGATGGTCCCAACATCATCCACCACGCTGGAAAGCACCGGCGCCAGTGGGGCAACGGTATCCACGTTCAGCGAGAAGGCCGGAGAGGTGCCCGAGACGTTACCTGCCGCATCGGTAGCGTTGACGCGCAGCGCGTGCGCCCCCTGAGCCAGATCGCTGGTTGGAATAAAGCTCCAGCTACCGCTGGCGTTGACCAGCGCGGTGCCGATTTCGATACCGTTATCCAGGATGTGCACGGTGCTGCCCGCTACGCCGGTGCCGGTCAGTTCTGGCCGGGCATCGTTGGTGAGCTGGCCGTTCACCAGCGGGCCGGTATTGCCTGCCACGTCGTCATTAACGCTGACCAGCACCGGGGTGGCCGGTGGGGTCATATCGACGGTCAGAATATACTCCCCGGAGAGCGGGCTGACGTTACCGGCGGTGTCGGTTGCGATGGCGGTAAAGCGATGTTCGCCTTCAGCCAGCACCGTTGTTGGTGTGAAGCTCCAGATGCCGCTGGCGTTGGCCAGCACGGTGCCGAGCAGGCGGCTGCCTTCGTAGATGGCGACGCTGCTGCCCGCTTCCGCGCTACCCGACAGGGTTGGGGTGTTGTCGTTGGTGAACCCGCCGCTGGCGACGTTACCGGTGACCGGGCCGACGTCATCGTTGGCACCGGTGATAACCGGTGTAGCCGTCACGGTATCAACCACCAGCGAGAACGGATCCGAGCGCAGGCTTTCGTTGCCCGCCGGATCGGTGGCGCTGAGGGTCAGGGTATAAGTGCCGTCGTCCAGCGCCTGAGGCAGGGTAAAGCTCCAGGCACCGGTGGCGCTCACCGGGACGCTACCAAGCAGGGTATCGCCGGAATAGACGTTAATCACATCCCCCGGCGTCGCCGTGCCGTTCAGTACCGGCTGGTTGTCGTCGGTCGGTCTGCCGCTGACCACCGATCCGGTGATGGTGCCCACGTCATCCACCAGGGTGCCAAACACCGGTGCAGCAGGTGGCGTCAGATCGATATTGACCGTCGCCGCTGGCGACTGGCCGCTGGTCTGGCCATCAACGGTGGCGGTCACGCTGAAGCTGTGGCTGCCTTCCCCAAGGGTCGAGACCGGGAATGTCCAGGCCCCGGAGGTGGCATCGGCAGTCACCGTGCCCAGCGCGGTGGTGCTGCCGTCCTGGTAAATGGTGACCAGGCTGCCCGGGATCGCCGTACCGGTGAGGGTCGGGGTGGCGTCGTTGGAGCTGCCGCCTTTGACGTTGACGTTACCGCCGGTGCCGTTGTCATCCAGGATGGCATCGATCGTCGGGACATCCGGCAGCGCAGGCGTGGCCGGGACGTCATAGGTTGCCGGGCCGCTGACGTTGCCCGCCGGGTCGCTGGCGGTCAGGGTGAGGGTCACCGCATCGCTTTGCGGCGGGGTCAGGGCCACGGAGAATTGCCCCTGCGCGTTGGTCACGGCGGTGCCCAACACCACGTTATTCGGGCCAGTGACCGTAATGGTGGTACCCGCTTCGGCGGTGCCGGTCAGCGGTGTACCGCCGGAAACGACCTCGGTAACCGCAGGCGCATCTGGTGCGTCAGTATCGATGACCACACTGACCGGGCCGCTTTGGCTGGTGTTGCCCGCCGCATCGCGCGCCACCACGGTGAGGGTATGCGTAGTATCGGACAGCGGCGTGCCGACCGGGATCGGCAGCGTCCACTGCCCCTGCGCGTTGACCTGCACCTCGCCAACAGGATTGCCGTCAACGGAGACGGTAACGGTGCTCAGCGGTTCGCCGGTGCCGCTCAGCGTTGGGGTGCTGCTATTAGCGTAGAGCGTGCCGTTGGCGAGGGTGCTGTCGGAGATCTCCAGCAGCTGCGGGATTGCCGGTGGCACGGTGTCGATGGTGAAGGCAAAGTTACTGCCCGCCTCGCTGACGTTCCCGGCGGCATCCATTGCTGCCACGGTGAGGGTCGTCGCGCCATCTTTCAGCACTGGCGTGGTGATGGTCCAGGTGCCGTTGCTGACCAGGCCGCGTCCCACTTCGATACCGTTGCTGTAGAGAATAACGGTGGTGCCGTTCTCCCCGGTGCCGGTGACGGTTGGGATGTTGCCGTTGCTGCTACTGCCCGCTGCGATATTGCCGGTGACCGGCCCAACGTTATCATCCACGCTGGTGATGACCGGAATGTCAGGCACGAGGCTGTCGACGGTCACGGTCATGGTGCCGGAAAGCTCAGAGACGTTGCCCGCCTCGTCGGTGGCAGTGAGGGTGAAGCTGTGCGACCCCTCGGCCAGCGGCGTCTCTGAACGCCATGTCCAGTTGCCGTTAATATCCACTACCACTTCGCCCACCAGCACGTTACCTGTGGTGGTCTGGTCGTAGATGCTGATCACGTCATCCGGTGTGCCGGTGCCGCTCAGCACCGGACGGGTGTCGTTGGTGGCGCCGTTATTGCCCACCGGCCCGGTAATGTCGCTGACGTTATCCGTCACCACTGGCAGACCCGGTGCGGTTGGGGCATCGGTATCGATGGTGATAGACACCGGCTGCGACGGGGCGCTCTCGTTGCCCGCGCCGTCACTGTTGGTCACGGTCAGGCTGAGGTCGTAGGTGCCATTTGGCAGACTTTCTGGCGGGGTCCAGGTCCAGGTGCCGCCTGGCTGGACGGTGGTTTCACCGATCGGGGTGGTGCCGTTGTAGATGGTAACGATATCCCCCTCATTCCCGGTGCCGCTCAGGGTTGGGGTGGTATCGCGGGTGCTACCGCCGCCGGTAAGGGCGATCTCTCCCGTGCCGTCAGGGTTGACAGTGATGTCCGGGATAGCCGGTGTGGCAGGGGCCACGTTATCCACCACCAGGTTAAAGGTGTTGGAAACGGCGGTATTGCCTGCCGCATCGCTGACCGTGGCGGTCAGGGCGTGCGTGCCATTACCCAGCGGGGTCGTCAGTTGGACGCTCCATGCCCCCGTCGCGCTGGTGGTGGCGGTGCCGAGCAGGGTGGTGCCTTCATAGAGGCTAATCTGCGCGTTGGCCGGGCCTGTTCCCCGGATCAACGGCAGGGTTTCGTCGGTAGGCTGGTCGCTGACCACGTCGCCCGTGACGCTGCCCGTGCTGTCCACGGCCAGGGTGATGACCGGGGCAACAGGCGGTACGGTGTCGATGGTGACGTTAAAGGCCGGGGAGGCCTCGCCGGTGTTACCCGCGGCATCCGTCGCCACGACGATGATCGCGTGCGGCCCCTCGGTGAGTGGGTCTTCCGGGGTGAAGCTCCATGTGCCACCTGTCCCTACCTGGGTCGTGCCGACTTCCACGCCATCCACCTGAATGCTGATGGTGGCCCCGGCTTCCCCGGTGCCGTTCAGAGTCGGACGGGTGTCGTTAGTGGCGGTGTTGTTCCCGATGATAACCGCGGTGCCGGAGAGATCGTTGATCACGGAGGTGATCGCCGGGGCGTCCGGGGCGGTGGCATCAACCACGATGCTCCAGCTGTTGGAAGCGGCGCTGGCGTTGCCCGTGGTATCCACGGATTGCGCCGTGAGTACGTGGCCGCCGTCAGGCAGCGCGGCGGTGAGCTGGATCTCCCAGGTGCCGCCCTCGCCGGTCTGCGTGGTGCCGATCAGCGTCGTGCCGCTATAGAGTTGAATCGTCGTGTTGGCAGGGCCGGTGCCGCGGATCAGCGGCGTTGCATCGTTGGTGGTTTGCCCGTCAGTGATGGTGCCGGTCACGCCGGGCACGTTGTCCACCACATCCACAATCACCGGGATGGCCGGAGGCGTGGTGTCCGGGGCGGCGATCTGGCCTTCCGCGCCGGTGTTTCCGGCTCTGTCGGTGGCGGTGACCGTCAGCAGTTCGCCGTTCTGTTTCGGCGTGGTAAGGGTGATGGAGAAGCTGCCGGTGTCATTGACCACCCCGGTGCCGATCACCGTGTTGCCATCGCGCACGGTGATGGTACTGCCTGCTTCACCCCGGCCAGTGAGGGTGCTGCCATTGTTAATGACCGTGAAGCTGTCCGGTGCGCCCGGGGCAAGGGTATCAACGGTGATGGAAGCCACCGGGGATGCCGCGCTGAGGTTGCCCGCCGCATCGGTGGCAATGGCGGTGAAGGTATGCTCGCCATCCTCAAGGGCGATGAGGGTTTCATCCAGCGTCCACTGTCCCTGATCGTTGGCGAGGGTCTCGCCTACCAGAGTCTCACCGTCGTAAATGCGCACGGTTGCGCCGGCTTCGGCGGTGCCGTTGAGGGTTGGACGGGTGTCGTTGGTCGGATTGCCGTTAAGCACCGGACCTTGCACTGAGCCGACGTTATCCACCACTGAGGTGATGAGCGGTGCGACCGGAGCGGTGGCATCGACGTTGATGACAAACCCTTCGTTAGGTGGGCTGACGTTGCCCGCCGCATCGGTGGTGGTCACCGTGAGCGTATGTTCCCCGTCAGCCAGCGGCGTCGTTGGGGTAAAGCTCCAGGCGTTGTTCGCCCCGACGGTAGCGCTGCCCAGCAGGGTGGTGCCGTCGTAAATGTTCACCGTGCTGCCCGCCTCGGCCGTGCCGCTGAGGGTCGGTCTGGCGTCGTTGGTCAGTTGGCCACTGGTGAGATCCACCGGCTCGCCCACATCATCCGTGACCGAGACCAGAACCGGCGCGTCCGGCAACTGGGTATCTATTGTCAGGGTGAATGGCGCGGACGGATCGCTGATATTCCCTGCCGCATCGATCGCCACCGCCGTGAAGCTGTACACATCATCGCTAAGCTCTGTATTTACTTCGATCGACCAGCTGCCATTGGCATTGGCGATGCCTTCACCGATCAGGGTCTCACCATTGAAAATCTGCACCCGGGCATTCGGTTCGCTGGTGCCGGTGAGCACAGGCTGTTGATCGTTGGTGGTGCGGCCGCTGGTGAGCGCCCCGGTCACCGGGTCAACATCGTCAATCGCCAGCGCGATCACTGGCGCGGTTGGTTTCAGGGTATCGACAATCAGCGTGAAGCCCGGCGAGGTTTCGCTGAGGTTGCCCGCCGCGTCAATGGCGCTGGTGGTAAAGGTGTGGCTGCCGTTGCTCAGGGCCGTGGTCGGGGTCCAGCTCCACTCCCCGGTTTCCGTGGCCTGCACGGTGGCGACCTGAGCACCGTTGTCGTAAATCACCACCGTGGCGTTGGCTTCAGCGGTGCCGGTTAACCCTGGTAAGGCGTCATCGGTGACCTGGCCGGAGGTGGTGATTGGCGTCTGGATAGGACCCACGTTATCGCTGATGGCGGTGAGCGTTGGGGCCGCAGGTGCCAGCGTATCGACCGTCAGAATAAACGGATCGCTGGCGGGACCGGTATTCCCGGCGGTATCGGTGGCGGTAAAGCGGATGCTGCGCGAGCCTTCTTCGAGCGCCGTCTCCGGGGTAAAGGTCCAGCTGCCCGAGGCGTTAACCACCGCGGTGCCGATCTCCTGATCATCGACAAGAATACGGATAGTGGCACCCACTTCGCCGCTGCCGGTAAAGGTTGGACGGGCGTCGTTAGTGACATCGCCGCTGTCCAGCGTGCCGGTCACCGTGCCGACATCATCCACCACGGTGTCCAGCACCGGTGCCGACGGGGCAGTGATATCGATAGTGATGTTGAAGACCGGCGAGGCGCCGGAGACGTTGCCCGCGGCATCGGTGGCGTTAACGCGCAGATTGTGTGGTCCTGAGGCCAGATCGGTAGATGGCGTAAAGCTCCAGTTGCCGCTGGCGCTGACCAGCGCGGTGCCGATCTCCACCCCATTATCCAGAATGTGAACCGTGCTGCCCGCCACGCCGGTGCCGGTCAGTTCCGGGCGCACATCGTTGGTGACCTGGCCGTTGGTCAGCAGGCCGGTATTGCCCGCCACATCGTCGTTGATGCTGGTGATCAGCGGCGTGGCCGGTGGGGTCACGTCAACGGTCAGGGTGTAGGAACCGGAGATCGGGCTGACGTTGCCCGCGCTATCGGTGGCGACGGCGGTAAAGACGTGCTGACCTTCCGCCAGCACGGTGGTCGGCGTGAAGCTCCAGGCACCCGTGGCGCTGGCGGTGACGGTGCCAATCAGCCTAATGCCGTCGTAGATGGCGACGCTGCTGCCCGCTTCCGCGGTGCCCGTCAGGGTTGGGGTGTTGTCGTCGGTGCTGCCGTTGTTGGCGACGTTGCCGGTAACCGGCCCGACATCATCGTTGGCCCCGGTGATGATTGGGGCGTCCGCAGTGGTATTCACCACCAGGGAGAAGGCTTCCGAACGCGGGCTTTCGTTCCCGGCCGGATCGGTGGCGCTGAGGGTGAGGGCATATGTGCCATCATCCAGCGGTTGGGCCAGGGTAATGCTCCAGGCCCCGGTGTTGCCCACCGTCGCGGTGCCGATCAGGGTATTGTCGGCGTAAAGGCTGATCACATCGCCCGGGGTCGCTGTGCCGGTGAAGGTCGGCAGGTCATCATTGGTAGGTCTGCCACTGACCACTATGCCGGTCTGCGGGCCAACGTCGTCCACCACGCTGCCAAACGTTGGGGCGGCCGGTGGGGTGAGATCGATATTGACCGTCGCCCCCGGAGACTGGCCGCTGGTCTGGTCGTCGACGGTAGCGGTCACGCTGAAGCTGTGGCTGCCTTCAGCCAGGGCATCTGAAATCGGGAACGACCAGGCCCCCGTCACTTCGTTGGCAATGACGGTGCCCAGCGCTGTGGTGCTGCCGTCCAGGTAAATGGTGACCAGGCTGCCCGCGATCGCCGTACCGGTGAGGGTAGGGGTGGCGTCGTTGGAGCTGCCACCTTTGACGTTGACGTCACCGGCGGTGCCGTTGTCATCCAGGATGGCATCGATAACAGGAACGTCCGGCAATTGTGGCGTCGGCAGGACGTCAAAGCTCACCGGATCGCTGGCGTTACCCGCCGGATCGCTCGCCACCACGTTCAGCGTGGTTTCGTTGTACTGCGGTGGGGTCAGGGCCACGGAGAACTGCCCCTGCGCATTGGTCACGGCGGTGCCCAACACCACGTTACCCGGGCCAGTGACCGTAATGGTAGTACCTGCTTCGGCGGTGCCGGTCAGCGGCGTACCGCCGGAGACGACCTCGCTGACCACCGGCGCGTCCGGGGCGTCAGTATCGACGACCACGCTGACTGGGCCGCTTTCGCTGGTGTTGCCCGCCGCGTCGCGCGCTACCACGGTGATGGTATGCGGATTATCGGACAGCGTTGTGCCGACCGGCAGCGGGAAGGTCCACTGCCCCTGCTCGTTGACCTGCACCTCGCCGAGAGGATTGCCGTCAACGGAGACGGTAACGGTGCTTAACGGTTCGCCGGTACCGCTGAGGGTCGGGGTGCCGCTGTTCACGTACAGCGTGCCGTTGGCCAGGGTGCTGTCAGAGATCTCCAGCAGTTGCGGGTTGCCCGGCGGCACGGTGTCGATGGTGAAGGTAAAGTCGCTTCCGGCGCTGCTGACGTTCCCGGCAGCATCCACTGCCGCTACGGTGAGGGTGGTCGCGCCATCCTTCAGCGCGGCCGTGGTGATGGACCAGCTGCCGTTGCTGACCAGCCCGCGCCCCACTTCAACGCCATTGCTGTAGAGGATCACCGTGGTGCCGTTTTCGCCGGTCCCGGTGACGGTTGGGGTGGTGTCGTTGGTGCTGCCGCCCGCGGCGATGCCATCCACGCTGCTAATCAGCGGGATCTCCGGAAGCTGGCTGTCAATGGTCACGGTAATGGTGTCCGACACCACCGAGGCGTTGCCCGCGGCATCGGTGGCGATGACGGTAAAGCTGTGCGACCCCTCGGCCAGCGGCGTCTCTGAACGCCATGTCCAGTTACCGTTGAGATCCACCACCACTTCGCCCACCAGCACGTTACCGTCCGCGGTCTGGTCGTAGATGCTGATCACGTCATCCGGTGTGCCGGTGCCACTCAGTACCGGACGGGTGTCGTTAGTCGCGCCGTTGTTGTCCACCGGCCCGGTAATGTCGCTGACGTTATCGGTGACCACCGGCACGTCAGGTTTATCCGGCGCGTCGGTATCGATAGTGATGGACACCGGCTGCGACGGGGCGCTCTCGTTACCCGCGCCATCTTTGTTGGTCACGGTCAGGCTGAGATCGTAGGTGCCGTTTGGCAGCCCGGCTGGTGGGGTCCAGGTCCAGTTGCCGCCCGGCGGAATGGTGGTTTCCCCGATTTTGGTGGTGCCGTCGTAGATGGTGACAATATCGCCTTCTGTCCCGGTACCGCTCAGGGTTGGGGTGGTGTCGCGGGTGCTGCCGCCGGAGGTGAGCGGCTCTTCTCCACTTCCGTCAGGGTTGACGGTGATCGCCGGTACTCCCGGAGTGGCCGGGGCCAGGGTATCCACCACCAGGTTAAAGCTGTCGGAGGTGGAGACGTTGCCTACCGCGTCTCTCACCGATGCGGTCAGGACGTGGGTGCCGTTAACCAGCGGGGTGGCAAGCTGCAGACTCCAGATACCCTCCGCATTGCTGGTGGTGGTGCCGAGCAGGGTGGTGCCTTCATAGATGCTGATCTGCGCATTCGCCGGGCCGCTGCCGTGGATCACCGGACGGGTTTCGTCAGTCGGGACGTTGTTACTTACATCCCCCTGCACGCTGCCGGTGTTGTCTTCGATCCGGGTGATCACCGGAACGTCCGGGGCGACAGTATCAATGGTCAGGGTAAAGGCCCCAGAAGCCGGGCTGCTGTTCCCGGCGGCATCTTTTGCCACCGTGGTGATCTCGTGCAGACCATCCGCCAGCGCCGTGGCTGGGGTGAAGCTCCACTCCCCGCCGTTGCCTACCTGTGCGGTGCCGATCTCTACGCCATCTACCCGAATGCTGATCGTCGAACCCGCTTCGCCGGTGCCGTACAGGGTCGGGCGGTTGTCGTTGGTGGTGCCGTTGTTGGCGATAGCTTCTGCGGTCTCAGGCAGATCGTTGATCACCTGGGAAATGGCTGGCGTGGCCGGTGGCGTAGCATCAAGGATGATGCTCCAGCTGTTGGAGAATTCGCTGCGGTTGTCATTGCTATCAACGGCTTGCGCCGTCAGGACGTAGCCACCGTCGCCGCTTAGCTCCAGCTCGGTGGTCCAGTTGCCGTTCTCATCCACTTCGGCACTCCCCACCAGGGCCTCGCCGTTGTAGATATTAATGGTCGCGCCCGGTTCGCCGGTACCCGTGATGAGCGGACGGGAGTCATTAGTGACCTGACCGTTGCCCACCACGCCGGTAAGGCCCTCTACGTCATCCACCACGCTGGTGATGAGCGGGGCCTGCGGCGGGGTGACGTCCGGTGCAGTCACACTGCCTTCCGGCCCGGTATTGCCCGCCGGGTCGGTGGCGGTGGCCACCAGTTCCTGTCCGTTCAGGCGCGGGGTGCTGAGGAGAATTTCGAAGCTGCCGTCAGGGCCGGCAACGCCTCTGCCGATGACGTCGTCGCCATCGCGAAGGGTGACGGTGCTGCCTGCTTCTGCCTTACCGGTCACCACCGTGCCTTCAGGATTGATCGCCAGATCGGTCGGTGCGTCAGGCGGGGTGACATCCCCCACCACGGTACTCACTGGCTGGCTCTGGTTTCCGGCGGCATCGGAGGCCACCACGTTGAGGGTATTCCCTTCGGTTTGTGGCTCGGTGAGAACCACGTTGTAGTCGCCATTGGCATCGGTCTGGCCGGTACCAATCACCGTTCCGCTACCGTTGGTGATAGTGATCGTGCTGCCTGGCTCGGCGGTGCCGATGACCTCGGTGCCGCCAGGGATCAGGCTGATGGTCGGCTGGTCCGGCGGGGTGCGGTCAATGGTAAAGTCAAACGGAGCGGAAGGGGCGCTGGTGTTGCCCGTCAGATCGGTCTCCGTCAGGGTGATGCTGTGCGCGCCATCCGCGAGAGGGGGCGCTGGGGTAAAGCTCCATTTGCCATCTTCCCCCACCGTGGTCTGGCCCACGGGCTGACCGTTGTCATAGATCGTGATGGTGCTGCCCACCTCGCCGGTGCCGGTCAGGGCAGGGCGGTTGGCATCGGTGGTTTGCCCGGCGGTAAGCACGCCCTGCACCGTCCCGGTGGTATCAGTGATCGTCACGCCAGAAGGGGCATTCGGGGCAACGGTGTCCACGTTAAAGCTGAATGCCGGTGAGGCCGGTCCGGTATTGCCCGCGCCGTCGGTGGCCCGGGTGGTGATTTGATGCGCCCCTTCGCCCAGGGCGGTGTCAGGGGTAAAGCTCCAGCTGCCGTCGCTGTTCACCTGCGCCGTGCCGATGGCGACGTCGTTATCGTAAATTGTGATGGTGCTGCCGGGTTCGCCGCTGCCGCTAAAGGTCGGACGGGCATCATCGGTGGTCTGGCCGCTGGCGAGCGTGCCGGTTACGCTGCCCACATCATCGGTAACGCTGTCGAGGGTTGGGGCTTGCGGGGGTGTCGTATCTACTGCGGTCACCGGGGTACCCGGTCCGGTATTGCCCGCCCCGTCAGTCGGGGTGACGGTCAGGGTCTCGCCATTGGTGTACGGCGTGCCCAAATCGACGGTGAACTCGCCGTTGCCGTTGGTCTGGCCTCTGCCGACCACATTCCCGTTGGCATCGGTGACGGTGATGGTGCTGTTGGCTTCGGCGCTGCCGCTAAGCTGAGTGCCATCTGCGGAGAATCTGAGGTTGCTGGCCGCGCCCGGTGGGGTAGTGTCGTTCGGATCGGTGCCTGGCTGCGTGGGGTTACCGCCGTTGCCGCCGTCACCATCCCCATCACCGCCGTTGCCACCGCCATTGCCATTATCGTCGTCGCTCCCGCCACCACCACCACCGCCGCCGCCACCTGCGGCCAGGGCAATGCCGCCTGCCACTGCCACGCCACCCAACGCCCACGGCCAGATCGCCGCCTCACCTGCCGACGCGGTGGTTGTTCCCGCCAGCAGGGCATCAATGGAGGCTATCGACTGGTAGCCCTCTGCCGCGACAGGATCGCCAATCCACCACAAGGCGCCGTTGCTTTCCTCCAGCACCAGTTGGCTGATCCCCTGATCGCCCGCGACAAAGAAGTTTTTGAGGGTGATGACTTCGCCATCATTCAGCTTAACGATCAGGTCGTTACCGCTGCGTTCGTAGCCGAGAATGTCGGCGCGTTCGGCATCGATTTTAACGATGGAGGAATCATTCAGCGTCACCTGAGACCCGTCTGTTACCCTTTCCACGTGCGTCAGTTTGGAGATGACAGTGATTTTACTCATGTGTATTACTCCCGGCAGAGTGCAATGAAATGGCGAGCGGTTTCAGCCATTTCTATTGAGCAGATTGAGCGCCACCCGTAGGGAAACTGTTTATTTGAAACAATGACCCAGGGTAATTATTTGAAAGTTATTCAGGGCTGCCGATAAATCGATGGTGGCAGCGACATTTTGCCCTTGATATTAAGGGGTAAGGCGATATGAGATATATTTCTCGGCGGTAAAATCCTTGTCTTTAATATTGGTAACAATTTCGTATTGACTGAATTTGATATAGCCATAAAGTGCTAAAAGCGCAACTTAAGCGCAGGTTAATAAAGGGTTAGTAGTGTTGAAGCGGTAATTGTTGTGCAGGTGAATTAAATGAGTCCAGGCGGGGTGCGGGTTGGCGTGATGGGCGAAGCGCTGAGTGGAGGCGTTCATTTTAAAGGTAATTTAAGGGGTTAGGAATTATCTGGATGTGTAAAACAGGCGAATTTATATTTTAGTGTGGCTGTGTAAAGAATTAAGCTGGAGTAAATAAGGCAGTGAATAAGATATATCAGGCGCGTATTTTAATATCCATATACAGGAGTTGCATTAATAAATAGTGTTGCCACTTAGAGCATGGTTTAAGTTAAGGCAACCAGGGTATTTAGTAGTAATAATATTATGCTAGTTAGATCACAATATTTATGACATTAAGAGTGGGGTTATTATCGGAGGGCAAAATATATTTCGGTTTTTAAAGCCGGGAAAGGCGTTGCCGCCCTCCCGGCGCGTACAGGCTAACCGGTAATAATGTGGTTCTGGTTGACCAGCTCTTCGTAGGTGGTCTGGACCTCATCCAGGGTCACCAGCGTCGCGGGGGTATAGCTGGAGCCAGCCCCGTCCCGGTCAAGGCTAATCACCGTGTTGCCATCACTGTTGCTGACCTGAATGTAACCCCCCAGAGTGGCGCGATCGCCATTCCAGCCGATCAACAGCTCGCTGATGTCGATTTTGTCTCCTGCCGCCAGCGAGAAGTGGCTGACGTGGTCGTCACCGGTGTCGTTGAGCACGTTATAGATCAAGTTTTCGCCCGCGGTGCTGGCGCTCAGGATGCTGACCACCGGCTCGTCGGCCTGGGCGAATGCCGTGGTGGCCACCGTCGCGGTCGGCGGGTTCGGGGCCGCCGGATCGACGTTAATGGCCCAGATCTCGGACATCACGCTGTGATTACCGCGGCGGTCAACGGCATCGGCGGTCAGGGAGTGCGCCCCGTCCGTCAGACTTGCCGGGACCTGGAACGACCAGTGGCCTGTCGTATCGACCTCCGTCATCCCGATCTGAATATTCTCACTGTAGATAAAGACTTTGGTGCCCAGCTCCCCCGTCCCGGCGATCTGCGGGGTGCGGTCGTCGGTTATTGTCCCGCTCGCAATGGTGCCGAGAAGGGTAGGAACGTCATCCACCACATCGGTAATAATTGGCGTGGCCGGAGGCGTGGTGTCGTCGGCTTCTACCGTACTGGGCTGGCTGGTGTTATTCGCCTCATCGGTGGCGGTAAGACTCAGGATCTCACCGTTGAGCCTGGCGGGTGTCAGAGCAAAGGTGAAGCTGCCTGATTCGCCAGCCACCACTTCACCCAGCTTCGTTGTGCCTTCCATAATGACCACCGTACTGCCCGCTTCCGCGGTGCCGGTGAGCGTCAGGCCATCCGCGGAGATATCCAGATCTGCAGGCGGTTGTGGCGGGGTGGAGTCAGCGGCAGTGGCCTGCCCCGGAGGACTCTGGTTCTGGGCGGTATCGAACGCGTACACCGTCAGCACTTCACCGTTAAGCTGGCTCGGGGAGACAGGGACAGTGAACTTACCGTCAAGCCCGACTTCACCGGAGCCTAACTCCGTTCCCCCGGCATCACGCACCGAAATACGGGCGCCCACTTCGGCTTCACCGCTTATGCTGTCTCCCGTCGCGGCCACCACCAGGGCGGTCGGTGCCGCTGGGGCGGTAATGTCCGGGACAACCAGGTCTGCCGCCGGGCCTTCGTTACCGGCTCTGTCGGTGGCAATGGCGCTCAGCGTCTCGCCGTTGAGCTGAGGCGGGGTCAGGGTAACGGAAAAGGCCCCGTTGGCATCGGCTATCGCCGTGCCCAGAGCGGTGCCCACATCGTCAGTGATCGTGACCGTCGCGTTGGCTTCTGCGGTGCCGGTGAGGATTGTCCCGGCGGCGTTAATCGCCAGACCGGTGGGGGCAGGCGGCGGCGTACGGTCAATGGTAAATTCAAAGGGGGCGGAGACGGGGCTCAGGTTGCCCGCTTCATCGGTTTCCGTCAGGGTGATGCTGTGCAGTCCATCCTCCATGGCGACAGGCGGGGTGTAACTCCAGGCCCCGTTGGCGGCAACCTCCACTTCCGCCACCAGCAGGCCATTGTCATAGATGGCAATGATGCTGCCCGGATCGCCCGAGCCACCCAGTTCGGGCTGGTTATCATCGGTAAAGCCACCGTTAGTCAGCAGGCCCTGTAGGGTGCCCTCGTCGTCGGTCACTTCCAGTACTGGCGCATTTGGCGCAACGGTATCGATGGTGAGGTTGAACACCGCTGATTCCGGGCTGACATTGCCCGCAGCGTCGGTGGAGGCCGCGGTAAACTGGTGGAAGCCGTCTGCAAGATTGTTGGCGGGGGTGAAGGTCCAGCTGCCGTCGCTGTTCACCACCGTGGAGCCGATGGATTTACCGTTATCGTAAATCGTGAGGGTGGTTCCGGCCTCGCCGCTGCCGCTAAAGACCGGACGGGGATCGTCGGTGGTCTGATCGCTGTTGAGCGAACCGGTCAGGCTGCCGACCGCATCATCCGCAAGGATAATCATCGGCTCTTCCGGTGGGGTCGTATCC
This sequence comes from Leclercia sp. GLN_9, assembly GCF_043105735.1. Classification (NCBI taxonomy): domain Bacteria; kingdom Pseudomonadati; phylum Pseudomonadota; class Gammaproteobacteria; order Enterobacterales; family Enterobacteriaceae; genus Leclercia; species Leclercia sp. GLN_9. The sequence goes on along the minus strand of NZ_JBICLV010000032.1, from coordinate 38,739 downwards.
GCGGCGGTGATGCTGGTGGAGGGGCTGACGTTACCGGAACCGTCGGTGGCGATAACTGTCAGGGTCTCGCCGTTGGTGTAGGGCGTGCCCAGCTCGACGCTAAATTCGCCGTTGCCGTTGGTTTTCGCTTTGCCCACTACGTTACCGCTGGTATCGGTCACGGTGACCGTACTGTTGGCCTCGGCACTGCCGAGTAGCTGGGTATTTCCATTCGCGAAATGCAGGTTAGTGGGCGCGGTTGGCGGTGTAGTATCCTGGGGCACCGGGCCTGGATCGATACGATCGTCACTCCCGCCGCCGCCTCCACCGCCGCCACCGCCCGCCGCCAGTGCAATACCGCCTGCCGCTGCCACGCCGCCCAGCACCCACGGCCAGATTGGGGTATCGCCGGACGAGTTATTGACGTTGCCCGCAATCAGGGCATCGGTGGAGGGGATCGACTGATAACGCTCCACCGCGAGCGGATCGTTAATCCACCACAGGGCACCGTTTTCATCCAGCACCAGCTGGTGGTTGTTGACGAAGTAGTTTTTCAGCGTCACGGTTTCGCCGTTGGTCATTCTGACGAGCAGATCGCTGTTGCTGCGGGAATAGCTGGCGATATCACCTCTGCCGGCCTGAAGCTTCACCACGGAATCTTCGCCCAGTATGATCTGGTTTCCTTCTGCTACCGTTTGTTGATGCGTCAGTCTGGAGATGACAGTGAATTTACTCATGTGTATTACTCCCAACAGAGTGAAAGAAATGCTGTGTGTTTAAATTCATTTGTTCTCAGCAGATTTTAAGCGTCCCAAAGGAGACACTATTTGTTAGAAAGAGTGACCTGCTGTAATAGTTTTAAAGCGACTTATGCCCATCCGTATGCCCGGAAGCGGCATTGCGCTAAAGCTCAATCTGAATCAGCTAAACGTTGCGGTAAGGCCAGGTGTGAATTTGGTCATCCCTGTTATTAATATTGCGATCGTCTCATTATTGCTTAAAAATGATATAGCCAGAAAGCACTAAAAGCGCAAATGACGAAGCGGCGAAATGAATTATAAGCGAGATAGCGCTTTTTGTAGGGTGATAAAAAAGAGAGTGGCAGCAGGTGGTCTTTCGAAAAGCCTTGCGGCGCGTGGGTTTGCGTTACCTGGTGGCTTTGTTTTCAGGAAGAGTTAAGGCTGTGGAAATGGAGACCGATCACACTTTATCGTAATAAAAAAGCCATAACATAATATTTATTTTCTGCGCATCATCATAGCCGAAAATTTATTTTTATCGGGTTTGCAATTTTGGCGGAACGGGTAATTAGACGGATTGCTGCGGATAGTAATAATACAAAGGTATGATTTTTTAATTTTATCATCGGGCCGTTGGTAAATATCTCTACGACATTCGTATTATTTTCTCCGGCGTTGTTATTTCCGCTGGCGCAGTATAGAACACCCCGCGGAACTCTTCGGGGCAATAATTGATAAATATTATCGAATAAAATCGTCTTTTACGCCTTTATCTGTTGGGTATTCCCGCTGAAGCGAACCGCAGTCACCGTCATGCGTCAACTGACGCCCCTGTGCGTAGTCTTCCTGGCGCTGTTACAGGGCGGTGGCGGGTTTTGCCTGGATATCGATAGCTATGGCGATGCGATCGTCCACCACCAGCGCAAAACGATCCATCTTATAGGCCGATCGTGAGATCGCGGTAGTGGCATGCAGGGCGATCGTCTCTCCCGACAGGCGATCGAGCCGGGCGTCGAGGATCACCGGACGGTTGAGATCCCGTACGGTAAGGGTGCCAAAGGCGCGGTAGTGATCCGGGCCGAGCTTCACCACCCGGGTGCTGGAGAAGGTGATGGTCGGGTAGCGGGCGGCATCAAAAAACATGTCGCTTTTCAGCTGCCAGGTGAGCAGGTTGTTGGAGGCCTGTAACGTCGCCACCGGGACGGTGACATTGATGTGGTCGTCAAATTCATTCTCCGGGTTCAGGATGACTTTACCCGTCACGCCCTTCAGATGCGCCCACGATGGAATGCCGCCAAAGGCGCGCCACGACAGTTTGATGGTGGTTCTCTCGGTGTCGATGGTATGAGCAATTGACGCCGCCTGTAGCGACGGGCAGGTGAGCGTGACCACCAGCAGAAGAAACAGGCGCAGCATAAGGTCTCCCTTTCAAAAAGCGCAGGTTTATTCGGGGTGTGGCCCTGCGTGAGATAAGCGTAGAAAGGCGTGAGGGCATCGGCAAGGGGATTCAGGGCATTGTTATTCCTGCATTTGCGGTGAGGTCACAGTTTTAGAAAGTTTTCCGGGGCGAGGGCGCCAGGCCCCCCGCTGCATGGCCGGGTAGCCTGATGCCTTACCCGGCCTTTATCCCCGGTACCCGGAACGCGCATACCACCTGGCAGTAAGGCCTGTGTTATGATAAAGAACTTCTTAACTCAACTTCTTACGATGTAACGTCTATGACAATCTCCAGCGAAAAACAGGCAGAAAACTCCCCGGAAACCATTGGGCGTGCATTACGCCGTCGCCCGCTGGCGCGCAAAAAATTGTCAGAGATGGTGGAAGAAGAGCTGGAGCAGATGATCCGTCGTCGCGAGTTCGCCGAAGGGGAGCAGCTCCCTTCTGAACGTGAGCTGATGGCATTTTTTAACGTCGGTCGGCCTTCGGTTCGTGAAGCACTGGCGGCGTTAAAACGCAAAGGACTGGTGCAGATCCAGAACGGCGAGCGCGCCCGCATTTCTCGGCCGTCTGCGGATACCATCATCAACGAGCTGTCCGGTATGGCGAAAGATTTTCTTGCCCATCCGGGCGGGATTGCCCACTTCGAGCAGCTGCGCCTGTTCTTTGAATCCAGCCTGGTGCGCCATGCCGCCCAACATGCCAGCGAGGCGCAGATTGGCCTGCTGGAAAAAGCGCTGGAGTTGAACAGCCAGTCGCTGGATGACAACGCGCTCTTTATCCGCTCTGACGTTGAGTTTCACCGCGTGCTGGCGGAGATCCCCAACAACCCTATCTTTATGGCGATCCACGTTGCCTTGATCGACTGGCTGATCGCCGCCCGCCCCACAGTGCCAGAACAGGCGCTGCACGAGCACAATAACACCAGTTATCAACAGCATATCGCCATCTTCAAGGCGATCCGCAGCCGGGATGCCGATGCGGCTGAACAGGCCTTACAGGCGCACCTCACCAGCGTTTTCGCCACCTGGCACGCCTTCGAGCAGAGCAAAAAGCGCCGCAAGTAGTCCCGCGATCATTTAGTGAACTGGATCGCGTTCTGCGTATTTTGACGCCGTTTTTTTTCATCTTGCTGGTATAACAGGTATAAAGGTCTACAGTCATAACATCATCATCACATACACGAGGTTTATATGTCAGTTACGCTGAAAGGGGTCATGCCCGCTCTTCTTACGCCGTTTAATCACCAGCAGCAGCTGGATACCCAAAGCCTGCGCAAGCTGGTGCAGTTCAATATCGCGCAGGGCGTGGACGGCCTGTACGTCGGCGGCTCCACCGGCGAAGCCTTTGTGCAGAGCAGCGCTGAACGTCAGGAAGTGCTTGAAATTGTTGCCGAAGAGGCGAAAGGGAAAGTGACCCTGATTGCTCACGTGGGCACCGTGAGCACCCATGAAAGCCAGCAGTTAGCCCAGGCCGCCAGCCGTTTTGGTTATGACGCCGTCTCTGCCGTGACGCCGTTCTACTACCCGTTCAGCTTTGAGGAACACTGCGACCACTACCGCGGGATCATTGATTCGGCCGAAGGGCTGCCGATGGTGGTGTACAACATTCCGGCCCTCAGCGGGGTGAAGCTCTCTCTGGATCAGATCAACACCCTGGTGACCCTGCCGGGCGTGGGTGCCCTGAAACAGACCTACGGCGATCTTTTCCAGATGGAGCAGATCCGCCGGGCGCACCCGGATCTGGTGCTGTATAACGGATACGATGAGATCTTTGCGTCTGGCCTGCTGGCAGGGGCGGATGGCGGGATCGGCAGCACCTATAACATCATGGGCTGGCGTTATCAGGGGATCGTCAATGCCCTGAAAGCCGGCGATATCGCCACCGCCCAGGCGCTGCAGACCAAATGTAATGAGGTTATCGATCTGCTGATCAAGGTCGGTGTTTTCCGTGGCCTGAAAACGGTACTGCACTATATGGACGTGATTGAGGTTCCGCTGTGCCGTAAGCCGTTTGCGCCAGTGGATGAAAAATATCTGCCAGAACTGCGGGCGTTAGCGCACCAACTCCAGCAAGAAAAAGAACAAGGCTAAGACCACGTCTGATGCCGGGCATATCCGGCATCACTGAAGCTGTATCCTACAAAAACAGCGTATGGGTTTACCCATTGCGGAGACTGACATGAATACAATGACACAAAATGTCCCGTGGTATCGTTGCCTGAGCCGACAACAGTGGCGTGCGTTTTCCGCGGCCTGGGTTGGCTATGTTCTTGATGGTTTTGATTTTGTTCTGATAGCCCTCGTCTTAACCGACATAAAAACCGAATTCGGCCTGACCACCCTGCATGCTGCGAGCCTGATCTCCGCCGCCTTTATCTCCCGCTGGTTCGGCGGGCTGATGCTGGGCGCGATGGGCGATCGCTACGGTCGCCGCCTGGCGATGGTGAGCAGTATTGTTCTCTTTTCCGTGGGCACCCTGGCGTGCGGTCTGGCCCAGGGGTACACCACCATGTTCATCGCCCGGCTGGTGATCGGGATGGGGATGGCGGGGGAGTACGGCTCCAGCGCGACCTACGTTATTGAAAGCTGGCCAAAACACCTGCGCAATAAAGCCAGCGGCTTTTTGATTTCTGGCTTCTCCGTCGGCGCGGTGGTGGCGGCCCAGGTCTACAGCCTGGTGGTGCCGGAGTGGGGCTGGCGGGCGCTGTTCTTCATCGGCATTCTGCCGATTATCTTTGCCCTGTGGCTGAGAAAAAATATCCCCGAAGCGGAAGACTGGAAAGAGAAACAGCAGAGTAAAACCCCGGTCAAAACCATGGTGGATATTCTCTATCGCGGCGAACATCGCTTCATCAATACTGCCATGACGCTGGTGGCGTCCGTCTCGCTGTGGTTCTGCTTCGCAGGCCAGCTGGAGAGCGCCGCCATTATTGCCGTGCTCGGCCTGCTGTGCGCGGGGATCTTTATCAGCTTTATGGTGCAGAGCAGCGGCAAACGCTGGCCAACCGGCGTCACCCTGATGGTGGTGGTGCTGTTTGCTTTCCTCTACTCCTGGCCTATCCAGGCTCTGTTACCCACCTATCTGAAAACGGATCTGGCTTACGATCCGGCCACCGTCGCGCAGGTGCTGTTCTTCAGTGGCTTTGGTGCCGCCGCCGGATGCTGTGCGGGGGGCTTCCTCGGCGACTGGCTAGGCACACGTAAAGCTTATGTCTGTAGCCTGCTGGCATCCCAACTGCTGATCGTTCCGGTGTTCACCATCGGCGGCAGCAGCGTCTGGGTGCTGGGCCTGCTGCTCTTCTTCCAGCAGATGCTTGGCCAGGGGATCTCCGGCATCCTGCCTAAACTGATCGGAGGCTACTTCGATACCGAACAGCGTGCGGCCGGGCTTGGATTTACCTATAACGTCGGCGCACTGGGTGGGGCCCTGGCACCGGTGCTGGGCGCGTTTATCGCCCAGCGTCTGGATCTGGGCACCGCGCTCTGTTCGCTCTCGTTTGGCCTGACCTTTGTCGTCATCCTGCTGATTGGTTTTGATATGCCGTCCCGCGTTCAGCGCTGGCTTCACCCGGAAGCACTGCGTACCCATGACGCCATCGACGGTAAACCCTTTAGCGGCGCCCTGATTGCCCGGGAAAGGGCCAGCCACTTTGTCAAAAACAAAGGCTGAAGCTGAATTTATTAATGGAGGTGTTATGTCATTTCTTGACGAGTTGGATGCAAAAGTAAAAGCCCAGGGCGGACTGATTGTCTCCTGTCAGCCGGTGCCGGGCAGCCCGCTGGATAAACCGGATATCATCGCGGCGATGGCGTTGGCCGCCGAGCAGGCGGGTGCCGTGGCGCTGCGCATCGAAGGTATTGAGAACGTGCGAGCCGTCAGCGCCCTGGTGAGCGTACCGATTATCGGTATTGTGAAACGCGATCTGCCCGATTCCCCGGTGCGCATTACCCCCTGGCTGGAGGATGTGGATGCCCTGGCCGGGGCGGGGGCCAGTATCATCGCCTTTGACGGCACCCGACGGCCTCGCCCGGTCTCCGTTGATGCGTTGCTGGCGCGGATCCAGCACCACCAACTGATCGCGATGGCCGACTGCGCTTCGCAGGAAGAGGGGCTGTACTGCCACCAGCAGGGGACGCAGCTGATTGGCACCACGCTGTCGGGCTATACCACCGACGAGACCCCCACCGAACCGGACCTGGCGCTGGTGGCCTCATTGAGTCAGGCCGGTTGCCGGGTAGTGGCCGAGGGGCGCTATAACGCGCCGGAGCTGGCAGCGCAGGCCATAAAACATGGGGCATGGACCGTCACGGTCGGATCGGCGATCACCCGGCTGGAGCATATCTGCCAGTGGTATCGGGATGCATTACAGAGAGCGGCAAAATGATCACCCTGGCGATGGATATCGGCGGGACCAAGCTCGCCGCGGCGCTGGTGGATAGCGCTTTACAGATTATCGCGCGCCGGGAGATCCCGACGCCCGCCAGCCAGACGCCGGATGCGCTGGAGGCTGCGCTGCGCGACCTGGTGACGCCGCTCTGGCCGCAGGCGCAGCAATTTGCTATCGCCTCGACCGGGATTATTCAGCATGGCGTATTAACGTCGATTAACCCTTCTAACCTCGGCGGGCTTTCACACTTTCCGCTGGTGGACGTGTTAACCACCCTTACCGGGCTGCCTGGCGTGGCTTTGAACGACGCCCAGGCCGCGGCGCTGGCCGAGTACCAGCAGATGCCACCCGCCATCCGCGACATGGTGTTTATTACCGTCTCGACCGGCGTGGGGGGAGGCGTGATCCAGAGCGGCAGGCTGGTGACCGGCTCCGGCGGATTAACCGGCCACTGTGGTCACACGCTTGCCGACCCGAACGGCCCGCGCTGCGGCTGCGGGCGCGTCGGCTGCGTGGAGGCGATAGCCTCGGGGCGGGGGATCGCCGCAGCGGCAGAAGGGGATCTGGCCGGGCTGGATGCAAAAGCCATCTTCGCGCACGCCGCCCGGGGGCATGAACAGGCGGTAGCGCTTGTCGAGCGTTCCGCCAGAACGCTGGCGCGGCTCATTGCAGATCTGAAAGCCCTGACCGACTGCCAGCGGGTGGTGATCGGCGGCAGCATCGGGCTGGCCGACGGCTATCTACCGCGGGTGCAATCCTACCTGGCGCAGGAACCTTCTGCGTACCAGACCGAACTCTCTTCCGCCCGCCATCAGGGCAACGCCGGGCTGCTTGGCGCGGCATTATGGGCACAAGGAAATTTGTCATGATTGTGGGTGATATTAACCAGTTTCAGGCGGCAGGCTTGCCGGCGGCGTTTTGTCAGGCGGTGGATCAGGCGCTAAGCGCCGGGATCGCCAGCCTCGCACCGGGAAGTTATCCCCTGCAAGGGGAAACGGTTTTTGTGAACGTGATGCAGTTTGCGACGCAGCGCCCCGAGGAAAAACGCGCGGAGCTGCACCGTAACTACATTGATATTCAGATCCTGCTGGAGGGGGAAGAGCGGATTTACTACGGCCTGGCGGGAAGCGCCCGGGCCTGTGATGCGTGGCACGAGCAGGAGGATTATCAGCTCTGTCAGCAGACAGAAAACGAACAGGCCCTGACGTTAAAACCGGGTATGTTTGCCGTCTTTATGCCGGGGGAGCCGCATAAACCCGGCTGCCCGGTCACCCAGCCGGGGATGATCAGGAAAGCGGTCATTAAGGTACATCGCAGCCTGCTGGGTTAAGAGCTAATAACAACGCCCGCATTATGTGCGGGCTTGCTGGCTGTTAATCGTCTTCACGCTCTTTAACCGCACGCTGGCGTGCGTAATACTCATCTTCCGCAGAAATGATCTCATCCAGCAGGGAATCCATATCCACGTCATGCGTCTCTTCGACAAACAGCCCGGTGAGCGGCGTTTCCGGGGTTAATTTACCGTCTTCATAGAGCATCCAGATCTCTTTCGCATAGCGTGTTTTCAGCAGCTGCGGGGCGAACTGACCATAATACTCGGTGATGTTATTTATATCACGCTCAAACATGGACTGGGCATGGTTGTTCGCAGCGGCGTCTACCGCCTGCGGCAGGTCGATGATAACCGGCCCCTGGGCATCCAGCAGCACGTTAAATTCTGACAGGTCGCCGTGGACAATACCGACACAGAGCATGCGCACAATATTGCGGATCATGGTGTCGAAGTCCGCCAGGGCCTGCTCTTCCGACAGGCTCACATCGCTCAGGCGTGGCGCAACGGCGCCATCAGCGTCCGTGACCAGTTCCATGAGCAGCACGCCGTCCAGACACATATAGGGCTGAGGCACGCGCACGCCCGCATTCGCCAGGCGGAATAACGCATCCACCTCTGCGGTATGCCAGACCTCTTCCTGTTGCTTACGGCCAAATCGGGAGCCTTTTTGCATGGCGCGGGCATCGCGCGTATTACGCACCTTACGACCTTCCTGATACTGCACGGCCTGCTTAAAGCTACGCTGTGACGCTTCCTTGTACACTTTGGCACACTGAATGTGGTCCCCGCATAGCACGGTATAAACATCTGCCTCTTTGCCGCTTTTCAGGCGTTGAAGCACGTTGTCTATCAGGCCATCGTCGACCAGGGGCTGGAGTCTGTTTGGGATTTTCATGCGGCTTTTATAGCGCATTTTTGTCGCTTTTCGTACCAAAAACGCAGGCAGTTTTCTTCTTTAATGAAGATTACTGCGCCGTCTGACTTTCACAGCACGCTTTGACCGCCTCGTAGAGTAATCTGACGCCCGTCGAGAGCTGTTTGCGGTGCGGGCAGATCATATTCAGCGGCACGCTTTCGCCCTGATAGTCTTGCATTAACACCTGTAGCCGACCGGCACGAACATCTTCCGCAACATCCAGCCAGGATTTGTACGCCACGCCTGCCCCGGAGACCGCCAGGCGGCGGATCACTTCGGCGTCATCACTCATCATGCTGCCGCTGACGTTGACGCTGTGCATCTCGCCGTCGCGCAAAAACGTCCAGCGATCGTGAAGACGGCCGCGCAGAACAAAGGTGAGGGCGTTGACCCGGCTTAGCGCATCGGGATGCTGCAGGTCACCGTGGCGGGCAACCCACTCGGGTGAGGCCACCAGCACGCGGCGGTTGTCGGGGGCGACGGGGAGGGCAATATAGGAGGCATCTTCCGGCATGCCGTAGCGAAAGGCGATATCGACCGGATCCTTAAAGACATCGGCTACCTGATCGGAGAAGAAGATGCGCAGCCGTAATGCCGGGTAGCGTTCGTCAAAGGCCTGGAACACTGGCAGCAGCAAATTGCGGCCTAAATCCGACGGAACGGCAATCTGCAGGGTGCCGGAGATCTCCTCTTCCGGGGTCTGGATTTTCTGCATCCCGGCATACATCGCATCCAGCATCTGCCGCGCGTAGGGGAGCCAGGCTTCGCCTTCCGGGGTTAAGCGCAGGCTGCGGGTGGAACGCGCAAACAGCCGGATGGCCAGAGACGACTCCAGCCGTTTAATGGCGGCGCTGACCTGCGCCGGCTGGACGCCCGCTTCTCGTGCCGCATCGCTGAAGCTGCTCAGCGCGGCAACGCGAACGAACAGTATCAGATCCTCAAGCCGAACCATTTTCATCTCCCGAGTATAAGTCTTGTCTCCGCGAGGCTATTTTTCCCGTCACAGCTTCGCTTTACCATCACTTTATTGCGACACACTGGATAAAACGCCGGAGACATTATGAAAGCCATTGCCATTACCCGTTCAGCACCAGATAACATCGAGTTTTTGCACGAGATTGAGCTGCCGCAGCCAACGGCGACAGGGCACGATCTGCTGATTGAAGTGAAAGCCATCTCCGTCAACCCCGTGGACACCAAGATCCGCGCCGGGTTTACCGGGGAGACGCCGCGCGTTCTCGGCTGGGATGCGGTCGGCGTGGTTACCGCGGTGGGTGAAGCGGTAACACTTTTCGCGCCGGGGGATGAAGTCTGGTATGCCGGGGCGCTGGGACGAGCGGGCAGCAACAGTGAATATCAGCTGGTGGATGAGCGCATTGTGGCGCTTAAGCCAAAAACGCTGAATAACGCCGCAGCCGCCGCGATGCCGTTAACGGCGATCACCGCCTGGGAAATGTTGTTCGATCGCCTGGGTGTTCAGGAGCAGGGCAACGAAGGGGATACGCTGCTGATCGTGGGTGCTGCGGGCGGGGTGGGATCGATTCTGGTTCAACTGGCGCGTAAGCTGACGAAAATGACCGTTATTGGCACGGCATCGCGCCCGGAAAGCCAGCAGTGGGTGCGGGAGGCGGGGGCGCATTATGTCATCGACCACAGCAAGCCATTGTCGGAAGAGCTGGCCGCGCTAGGGATCAAAGAGGTGACCCACGTCGCCAGCCTGAACCACACCGCAGCGCACTATGCGGAGATTGTTAAGGCTCTCGCGCCGCAGGGCAAACTGGCGCTGATTGACGATCCCGAGACGCTGGATGCCCGTCCGCTGAAGGCGAAGAGCATCTCCCTGCACTGGGAGTTTATGTTCACCCGCTCAATGTTTGAAACCCGGGATATGATCGCCCAGCATCAGCTTCTGACCCGCGTTGCCGCGCTGATTGATGAGCAGGTGATCACCACCACGCTGGGTGAGCATTACGGGGCGATTACGGCAGAGAATGTGCAGAAAGCCCATGCGCAGATCGAAACCGGACGCGCGGTCGGGAAGATTGTGCTGGAGGGTTTCTGAGATGGGCGCTTCTGACATCATCTCTATCATTGCGGTGTTAAAGGCGAAACCCGGCAAGCGTGACGCGCTGAAGGTGGCCCTGCAGGCGCTGTTAATACCGACTCGCCAGGAGCCTGGCAACGTTGAGTATCAGCTGTTCCAGCTGCGCGACACACCGGACTGTTTTTACGTCCGGGAAGCCTGGCAAGGCCAGGAGGCGCTGGAGGCACACATCGCGCTGCCTCATTTTCAGGCCTTTATCCCGCAGATGGAGGCGTTACTGGCGGAGCCGTTGCGACTGGATTATTTGACGGCGGTAGAGCCGTAATCGTTTTGTCAGGATGGATGGACTGCGCAGGACGAATTGCAGATACAAAAAAGCCCGCATAGCGGGCTTTCAGGACTTCGTATCAGGCTCTGGTGACCATCTACAAAGAATTTTGGTGGAGCTGGCGGGAGTTGAACCCGCGTCCGAAATTTCTACATCCTCGGTACTACATGCTTAGTCAGTCTTTACATTCGCACGCCAGCTGCGGACAGACACGCCACTAACGAACTAGCCTGATTAGATTTAACACTTCAGCCCCAGGCAGGACATCCATGCGATCTCTTTTGGGTTTGACCTCTCTTTGATCCCCGTCTTAAGAGCGGAAGCTAGGGAGAGAGGGCTCTTAGCAGGTTATTAAGCTGCTAAAGCGTAGTTTTCGTCGTTTGCGACTATTTTTTTGCGGCTTTTTACGAGGCAAACCGCCCCTCGGCATGCACCTTGGGTTTCGCAAATCCCGTCGAATCCAGAATCAGCCCCAATAGTGTTACAGCAAGTATACCAGAACTCGTAGCCGGGATACCACCCCGGAACGCTAACTTATTGAATCGCTCAATAAGTGCGTTGAAATTAACGGCCTGCGTGCTTCATGATGCGCGCTTTATCGACCTGCCATTCACGGTCTTTCGCGTCGTTACGCTTGTCGTGCTGCTTCTTACCTTTTGCCACGCCGATTTTCACTTTGCACCACGCGTTCTTCCAGTACAGCGACAGGGCGAGCACGGTATAACCTTCGCGGTTGATGCGCCCGAACAGGGAATCCAGCTCACGCTTGTTCAACAGTAGCTTACGGGTGCGGGTAGGATCGCAAACGTAGTGTGAAGAGGCGACCGTCAGTGGCGTAAAGTTCGCGCCAAACAAAAAGGCTTCGCCGTCTTTGAAGATCACGTAGCTATCACCGATGTTGGCTTTACCCGCACGCAGCGATTTAACTTCCCAGCCCTGTAACGCCAGGCCAGCTTCGAATTCTTCTTCAATGAAATACTCGTGGCGGGCACGCTTGTTGAGCGCAATGGTTGCCGAGCCAGGTTTATGTGCTTTTTTCTTCGTCATAAGTGTCGTGAAGCCGTAGGTAATCTGATGTCAAAAAGTCACCTCATTGCGTCCTGTGAGGTCTAACGCGCTATATTAGCACGAGATGAGGCTCAGCGTTTTTTTAACAGGTGATAAATGTTATTATTTGTTGGTTGTTTGATCAGGAAAAATGTTATGCCTCAGATTAGTCGTACTGCGCTTGTCCCTTACAGTGTGGAACAGATGTACCAGTTAGTGAATGACGTTCAGTCATATCCGCAGTTTATCCCGGGATGTACCGGGAGCCGCGTGCTGGACTCAGGCCCGACGCAAATGACGGCGGCGGTGGATGTTTCCAAAGCCGGGATCAGCAAAACATTCACGACCCGCAACACGCTGACCGATAACCAGAGCATTCTGATGCATCTGGTGGATGGCCCCTTCAAAAAATTGATGGGCGGGTGGAAGTTCGTTCCGCTCAGTGCCGACGCCTGCCGGATCGAGTTTCATCTTGATTTCGAGTTTACCAACGCCCTGATTGAACTGGCGTTTGGCCGCGTGTTTAAAGAGCTGGCGGCAAATATGGTCCAGGCGTTCACGTTGCGCGCCAAAGAGGTCTACAGTGCCAGCTAACATCGTGGTGGAAGTGGCCTACGCGTTGCCAGAAAAACAGTATTTGCAACGCGTAACTCTGGAAGAGGGCGCCACCGTTGAAGAGGCGATCCGCGCCTCTGGCCTGCTGACGCTACGTAGCGATATCGATCTGGCGAAAAACAAAGTTGGAATTTATAGCCGTCCGGTCAAACTGGCCGATAACGTGAAGGATGGCGACCGGGTGGAGATCTATCGCCCACTGATTGCCGACCCGAAAGAGCTGCGTCGCCAGCGTGCGGAGAAGTCTGCTAAATAAGGTGGCTTTCACGGTTACACTGTTCTCACCGGGTTTACAGGCAGCGAGAGAAACAAAAAAGGTGCTCATTGAGCACCTTTTTGTATTTCTAAAACCTTACTCTTTGGTGAGCGCCGGTTTGTTATCGATGTTCGTCAGAACGCCGCTGCTGTTGAAGGTCAGCGTCAGGGTCTGCTGGGAAACGTCCTCATGGCCTGGCTTCTGGCGGAACACGTAGAACCAGGTATTGGTGCCAAACGGATCGGACATCATCGGCGTGCCCAGGGCATAGGCAACCTGCTGCTGCGTCATACCAACACGAATTTTAGACACATCGTTAGGAGCAAGATAGTTCCCCTGGTTGATGTCAGGACGGTAAACCACTTTTTCCAGAGTGGAGCAGCCTGCGGTCAACATCAGAAGAACCGCTGCGGCAGCGGTCAGCGTTTTACAGCGCATAGTGATTTGATTCCTTTTCCGGCCCGGGCAATACGCGACGGCTCATATGTAATATGCCGATGATAATAGACCTTTCACCACATTAAAACCTCTGGCGGCAGGTCTGTCGGCGTTTTTATTGTTCTGTATGACCCTGAGATACCGAAAAAGTTTAGGCAGCTAGCAGTTCTTTCGCATTCGCCAGCGTGTTGCGGGTGACTTCGCTACCACCCAGCAGACGGGCCAGTTCCTGCAGACGAGCACGTTTGTCCAGCGGCTGCATGTGCGTTTCGGTCATCTCGCCGTCGGTTTCTTTGCTGACAAAGAAATGATGGTGGCCGCAACCGGCAACCTGCGGCAGGTGGGTCACACACATCACCTGAGTGGACTCGCCAAGCTGGCGCAGCAGTTTACCCACTACCGCCGCGGTCGGGCCGCTAATACCGACATCTACTTCATCGAAGATCAGCGCCGGGGTTTCCATTTTCTTCGCCGTGATCACCTGAATCGCAAGGGCGATACGCGACAGCTCACCGCCGGACGCGACGCGGGAAATAGCCTGCAGGGGCTGGCCTGGGTTGGTGGTCACGCGAAATTCAATGCGATCTGCACCTTCAGCCGTGAGGTGGTTGGCTTCAAACTTCACATCAATGGTGAAAACACCGTGCGGCATCGACAGCAGATGCATGCTCTCTGTGATGTGCTGACTGAGTTCCTGAGCGTAACGCTGACGAACATTGTGTAGCTGCGTAGCGGTTTCGATAGCCTGCTGATGATGCACGCTGACGGCCAGAGAAAGGGTTTCCAGCGAGTCGGCTTGATCGTCGAGCTGATTTTGCTCGTCCAGCAGGGACTGGTGGAAGTTCGGCAGCTCTTCCGGAGAAACGTGGTGCTTACGCGCCAGGGAAATTTGGCGCGAAATACGCTGTTCCAGCTCAAACAGACGGTTCGGATCGAGATCAAGACGCTCGCAGTAGTGGCGCAGCTCGTCACTGGCTTCGGAGATTTGAATGGCCGCCTCTTCCAGCATATCCAGCATGCCGGACACTTTGCTGTCCATTCCCGCCAGTTCGGTTACTAACTGACGTACGGAATAGAGCTGGCTTTGCAGATTCACTTCTTCGCCGTCGGCCAGTAAGGTCAGCGCCTGCTGGCCGGTGGAGAGCAGTTGCCCGCTGTTGGCGAGGCGCTTGTACTCTTCGTCGATCTGCTCAAACTCGCCCGGCTGCGGGCTAAATTCGTTCAACTCTTTCAGCTGATAGGCCAGCAGTTCGGCGCGCGCCGCGCGCTCCTGGCTCTGCTGTTGGTGCAGCGCCAGCTCACGGCAGCTTTGATGCCACTGACGATAGTGCGCCGCCATCAGTTGCATAAGGTCAGACTCACCGGCATAGCCGTCGAGTAAGGACTTCTGCTGATCGGGTTTGATTAATTGCTGATGGGCGTGCTGCCCGTGAATCTGGATTAACAGCTGACCCAATTCACGCAGTTGGGACAGAGGCACCGCAGTACCGTTGATGAAGCCACGAGAGCGACCGTCGCTATTAAGAACGCGGCGAAGTAAGCACTCACGACCATCTTCGAGCTGGTTCTGTTCAAGCCAGCGCAGGGCGGCAGGAGTATCTTTGAGGGAGAAACGGGCGCAGAGATCGGCACGGCTGGCGCCAGCGCGAACCATGTCGCCGTCGGCACGACCGCCAAGGCACAGCCCGAGCGCATCAATCGCAATGGATTTACCGGCACCGGTTTCCCCGGTGATAGCGGTCATTCCGCTGTTGAAATCAATTTCTAGCTCACGAACGATGGCGAAGTTGCTGATGGTCAGTTGTGCCAGCATAAACGTTTTCCTGTATGAAAAACCATAACTGTGTTTGTGTACAGTATAAACTGGTTTTTTATCCAGTAAAGTGCTGGATGCTATTTCAGAACAATTTTTTCGACCAGCCGAGCTTGGAGCTTAATGTATTGAAATAGCTGTAGTCTTTAGGGTGGATCAGATTCAGGTGGTAATCGCAGCGGCGGATCAGCACGTCTTCCCCTTCCTGTATCGGCAGCGCGATTTGGCTGTCGCAGCTGATCTCGAGGTCGTTACGGCGGTGAGAGAAACGCAGACGAATCGTGCTGCTGCTGTTGATCACCAGCGGGCGGGCTGAGAGGGTGTGAGGGAACATCGGCACTAACGTGATGGCATCCAGCGACGGCGTCAGGATCGGGCCGCCCGCCGAAAGCGAATAGGCCGTGGAGCCGGTGGGAGTAGAGATAATCAGGCCATCGGAGCGCTGCGAGAAGGCAAAGATTTCGTCGATATACACCTCAAACTCAATCATGTGCGCCACTTTTCCCGGATGCAGCACCACTTCATTAATCGCGGTGCTGATCCGCTTCTGGCAATCCTGCTGGCACACCTGGGCTTCCAGCAAAAAGCGTTTTTCACTGATGTAGTGGCCTTCCAGCACGTCTGCGAGCTGCTGCTGGGCGTTATCCGGGTCAAGGTCGGTCAAAAAGCCCAGGTTGCCACGGTTGATACCAATGACTTTAATGTCATAGCGGGCGAGGGTTCGCGCGGCACCGAGCATATTCCCGTCGCCCCCAACCACCACCGCCAGGTCGGCCTGCTGGCCGATTTCCGCCAGCGTGCCGGTTTTGACGTTTGTTAATTGCAGTTCCTGGGCAATCTGTTGTTCAACAATCACATCGTAGTTTTTGGCGCACAGCCAGCGATACAGCATTTCATGTGTCGTCAACGCAGTAGGGTGACGTGGATGACCGACAATCCCAATACACTTGAAATGGTTGCTCATTTTCTGAAGGTCCTTGTGCGAATGAATGATGACAATGTGGCTTGTTCCCTTGAATCCCGGAAACTGATCCCCATAATAAGCGAAGTTAGCGAGTTGAATGCAGAAAAACGCGGAGAAATTCATGAGTAGTAAAGAACAGAAAACGCCTGAGGGGCAAGCCCCGGAAGAAATTATCACGGAGCAGCACGAAGAGGTTGAAGCTACAGAGGCTGAGGCCGGTGCTGAGCAGGTGGATCCGCGCGATGAAAAAATTGCGAATCTGGAAGCTCAGGTAGTTGAAGCCCAGAATCGCGAGCGCGATGGCATCCTGCGCATCAAAGCGGAAATGGAAAACCTGCGTCGTCGTACCGAGCTGGACGTTGAAAAGGCGCATAAATTTGCGCTGGAGAAGTTCGTCAACGAACTGCTGCCGGTTATCGACAGCCTGGATCGCGCACTGGAAGTGGCGGATAAAGCCAACCCGGACATGGCCCCGATGGTTGAAGGCATCGAGCTGACACTGAAATCCATGCTCGACGTGGTGAAGAAGTTCGGCGTGGAAGTTGTTGCCGATACCAACGTGCCGATGGATCCAAACGTGCATCAGGCAATCGCGATGGTGGAATCTGAGGACGTTGCTGCTGGTAACGTGCTGATGGTGATGCAGAAAGGCTATACCCTGAACGGTCGTACCATTCGCGCGGCGATGGTCTCTGTGGCGAAAGCTAAGGCGTAATTTGCCTCTCGTAGTGCCGGGTGGCGGCTTCGCCTGACCCGGCCTACTCCAGTTTACTCCGCGACACTCTCCCTGAGCGGTTTCACCGGTAACACTCTCACCTGCTTAATCATATTGTCCTGTACGTCCAGGATATCAATATCATACTGGCCGATACGCACCCGTGTGCCCGCCGCCGGGATCTCCTCCAGCGCTTCCAGAATCATGCCGTTAATGGTACGGGCTTCCGCTTCCGGCATCTGCCAGTTAAAGGCTTTGTTCAGTTCGCGGACGTTTGCGCTGCCGTCAATCAGCACCGAGCCGTCGTTTTGCGGCGTGACCTCTTCAGCAAGGGAAGGGGACATGGACGTGGTAAAATCGCCCACAATCTCCTCCAGAATATCTTCTACCGTTACCAGCCCCTGGATATCGCCATACTCATCGACCACCAGACCCACTTTCTTTTTATTACGCTGAAATTTAATCAGCTGGGTGCTGAGTGGCGTGCCTTCCGGGATGTAATAAATCTCATCTGCCGCGCGCAGCATTACCTCTTTGGTGAATTCGTTTTTCTCGGTCATCAAACGATACGCTTCGCGTACGCGCAGCATGCTGATGGTGTCGTCCAGCGAATCGCGGTACAACACGATGCGGCCATGCGGGGAGTGGGTCAACTGGCGAACAATCGACTTCCAGTCATCGTTGATATCAATGCCCACGATCTCATTGCGCGGCACCATAATGTCGTCAACGCTGATCTTTTCCAGATCCAGTACCGACAGCAGCATATCCTGATTGCGGCGGGAGATTTGCGAGTGGGATTCATGCACGATGGTACGCAATTCATCTTTGCTCAGCGCACTGCTGATCGCCACATCCCCTTTAATGCCTACCATGCGCATCAGCACTCGCGTCACGCCGTTTAACAGCCAGACCAGGGGCATCATCAGAATGAGTAACGGTGCCAGCAGGAAGCTGCTGGGATAGGCCACTTTCTCGGGGTAGAGCGCGGCGATGGTCTTCGGCAACACTTCGGCGAACACCAGCACCACGAAGGTGAGCACGCCGGTGGCGATAGCGACCCCGGCGTTGCCATACAGACGCATGCCGACAATGGTGCCCAGCGCAGAGGCGAGAATGTTGACCAGGTTATTGCCGATAAGCACCAGGCTTATCAGGCGATCCGGTTTACGCAGCAGTTTTTCCACGCGACGGGCGGCCCGGTTACCCTGTTTGGCGCGATGACGTAACCGGTAGCGGTTCAGCGTCATCATGCCGGTTTCTGAGCCGGAGAAATAGGCGGAGATAACCACCATGACGATCAGGGTGACGATCAGCGTGGTGGTGGAGATGTGTTCCAGGGGGAACTCCTTGGTTGCTTAGCCGGCGATTTGTTGGATGACGCGGCTACCAAAATAAGCCATTGTCAGGAGGCCAGCTCCCGCAACGTTGAACCAGACCACGCGGCGACCGCGCCAGCCTTCATGATAATGGCCCCATAACAGGACAATATAGACAAACCACGCGATGATGGAGAGCACGGCCTTATCGATATTCTCCATACTGAAGAGATTTTGCATATAAAACAGGCCGGTACTTAGGGTGAGCGTCAGCAATACCACCCCGACTTGAGTGATGTGAAACATCTTGCGCTCGATGGTCATCAGCGGCGGCATTTCGTTACTGAACGCCAACTTTTTATTTTTGAGCTGGTAGTCAATCCAGGCCAGCTGGAGCGCGTACAGCGCGGCAATGATCAGCGTTGCATACGAGAACAGCGACAGGCCAATATGCACCATCATCCCGGGGGTAGTTTCCAGATGGGTGATGAACTCATTCGGCACAAAGGTAGCAAAGGCGAGGTTGATCAGCGCAAAGGCATAGACAATCGGCAACAACAGCCAGCCGCGATTTTTCGAGGCCACAATGGTCATCACCGTACAGATCATCAGACTGACCAGCGAACCGACGTTAAGCAGGCTCAGGTTTTGCCCGCTACCGTCGCCCGGCAGAATGCGCGCTTCGAGCGCAAAGGCGTGACTTATCAATGCGATGACAGCCGACAAAATAGCCATTCGCCGCCAGCCGCTGTTTTTTTGTAGCAGGCCAGGGATGATCAGCGCGAGGCTGACAGAGTACGCCACAAGGGCGATCAGTGCGAAAACAGGCATATAGGTGTCGACAGTTGTCCTGATGAGAAAGAGGTGCAGTATAACGTTACGTGAGGCGTGCTCCAACCGTTGCATAACAACAAAGGCGCCTTCATGTTATACTGCGGCAAAATTCTGTGTACGTGTCGCGCCAGCGACCTAACGTTTCTACCCCAGGCGAGAGACAATGTTTGATAATTTAACCGATCGTTTGTCGCGCACGCTGCGCAACATCAGCGGCCGTGGACGCCTTACTGAAGACAATATTAAAGAGACGCTGCGCGAAGTACGCATGGCGCTGCTTGAAGCAGACGTCGCGTTACCGGTCGTGCGTGATTTCATCAACCGTGTGAAAGAGAAAGCGGTTGGTCATGAAGTGAACAAGAGCCTGACCCCGGGTCAGGAGTTCGTCAAAATCGTTCGTAATGAACTGGTTTCGGCGATGGGCGAAGAGAACCAGAGCCTGAACCTGGCGGCGCAACCGCCGGCAGTGGTGCTGATGGCCGGTCTGCAGGGTGCGGGTAAAACCACCAGCGTCGGTAAGCTGGGTAAATTCCTGCGCGAAAAGCACAAGAAGAAAGTGCTGGTCGTCTCTGCCGACGTTTATCGCCCGGCGGCGATCAAACAGCTGGAAACCCTGGCTGAACAGGTTGGTGTGGAGTTCTTCCCATCCGACGTAGGACAAAAGCCGATCGATATCGTTAACGCGGCGCTGAAAGAAGCGAAGCTGAAATTCTTCGACGTGCTGCTGGTGGATACCGCCGGTCGTCTGCACGTTGACGAAGCGATGATGGACGAAATCAAGCAGGTGCATGCCGCGATCAAACCGGTCGAAACCCTGTTTGTTGTCGATGCGATGACCGGTCAGGATGCGGCCAACACCGCGAAAGCGTTCAATGAAGCGCTGCCGCTGACCGGCGTGGTGCTGACCAAAGTGGACGGCGACGCCCGCGGCGGTGCGGCGCTTTCGATTCGTCATATCACCGGCAAGCCGATCAAATTCCTCGGCGTGGGCGAGAAGACCGAAGCGCTGGAGCCGTTCCACCCGGATCGTATTGCCTCCCGTATCCTCGGCATGGGCGACGTGCTGTCGCTGATCGAAGATATCGAGAGCAAAGTTGACCGTGCGCAGGCCGAGAAGCTGGCGACCAAGCTGAAAAAAGGCGACGGCTTCGATCTGACCGACTTCCTGGAACAGCTGCGCCAGATGAAGAACATGGGCGGTATGGCAAGCCTGATGGGCAAGCTGCCGGGCATGGGCCAGATCCCGGACAACGTTAAATCGCAGATGGATGACAAAGTTCTGGTGCGGATGGAGGCAATTATCAACTCCATGACGCTGAAAGAGCGTGCCAAGCCGGAGATCATTAAAGGCTCCCGCAAACGCCGTATCGCGGCGGGCTGCGGGATGCAGGTCCAGGACGTTAACCGCCTTCTGAAACAGTTCGATGACATGCAGCGCATGATGAAGAAGATGAAGAAGGGCGGTATGGCCAAAATGATGCGTGGCATGAAAGGTATGATGCCGCCAGGATTCCCGGGCCGCTAAAACACGGGCATAGGTCTATCTTGTTTGCCAGTTTAGCCCCGGGGTGTGCTCGACAATACACAGTCGTGTTGTAAACGTCCTTCAGGACGGCCCGAAGGGCGAGCGGAGCGGGTAAATGCTTGCGTACTACCTGTACGCTCCGCTTTTTTGCACACCCTGACTGAACTGGCTGCAGCGATATACGTCTTATATCCCCTGTTTAAGAGATGCTGATTGCATTTTCCCCAGAAATCAGTAAAATTTTCGGGCTTTTAATATGACACCGGGCTCCTTCCCTCGATGGGGCCCGGTGTTTTATTCACACAAGAGGATGTTATGGTAACTATTCGTTTAGCACGTCACGGCGCAAAAAAGCGTCCGTTCTACCAGGTTGTTGTTACTGACAGCCGTAATGCACGCAACGGTCGCTTCATCGAGCGCGTTGGTTTCTTCAACCCACTGGCCTCTGGCGCAGAAGAAGAAACCCGTCTGGATCTGGATCGTATCGCTCACTGGGTTGGCCAGGGCGCTACTGTTTCCGATCGCGTTGCTACGCTGATCAAAGCAGCAAACAAAGCAGCTTAATCTGTCACGGTGGTCATGATGAGCAAAAAAGCACCTGTTGAACCGATTGTATTGGGCAAAATGGGTTCTTGCTACGGTATCCGTGGTTGGCTCAGAGTGTTTTCCTCCACCGAAGACGCCGAAAGCATTTTTGACTATCAGCCCTGGTTTATCCAGAAGGCGGGTCAGTGGCAAGAGGTCGAGCTGGAAAGCTGGCGTCACCACAATCAGGACATCGTTATCAAGCTGAAAGGCATTGACGATCGCGATGCCGCGAATGCACTGACCAATTGTGAAATTGTCGTGGATTCGTCGCAGTTGCCTGAACTGGAAGAGGGTTACTACTGGAAAGACCTTATTGGTTGCCAGGTGGTCACTACCGAAGGTTACGGTCTGGGGAAAGTCATCGATATGATGGAAACCGGATCCAATGACGTTCTCGTCATTAAGGCAAACCTGAAAGATGCGTTTGGCATCAAGGAGCGGCTGGTTCCGTTCCTCGATGGGCAGGTTATCAAGAAAGTCGATCTCGCTACTCGTACTATCGAAGTAGATTGGGATCCTGGTTTTTAAATTCTCCTGAAAACGGTAAAAGACGGCGCTATGTGGATTGGCATTATTAGCCTGTTTCCTGAAATGTTCCGCGCGATTACTGATTACGGGGTAACTGGCCGGGCAGTAAAAAATGGCCTGCTGAGCATCGAGAGCTGGAGTCCACGTGACTTCACGCATGACCGGCACCGTACCGTGGACGATCGTCCTTACGGCGGCGGACCGGGGATGCTCATGATGGTACAACCTTTAAAGGATGCCATCGCAGCAGCAAAAGCCGCGGCAGGTGAAGGCGCAAAGGTGATTTATCTGTCACCTCAGGGACGCAAGCTTGATCAAGCGGGCGTCAGCGAACTGGCAACGAATCAGAAAATAATTCTGGTTTGCGGTCGCTACGAAGGGATAGATGAGCGCGTAATTCAGACCGAGATTGACGAAGAATGGTCTATCGGCGATTACGTTCTCAGCGGTGGTGAGTTACCGGCAATGACGCTGATTGACTCGGTTTCCCGGTTTATTCCGGGGGTTCTGGGCCATGAAGCATCAGCAACAGAAGACTCTTTTGCTGACGGATTGCTGGACTGTCCACACTATACCCGTCCTGAAGTGTTAGAAGGGATGGAGGTTCCGCCAGTATTACTGTCGGGAAACCATGCCGAGATTCGTCGCTGGCGTCTGAAGCAGTCGCTGGGCCGTACCTGGCTTAGAAGACCTGAACTTCTGGAAAACCTGGCTCTGACTGAAGAGCAAGCAAAGTTGTTGGCCGAGTTCAAAAAAGAACACGCGCACCAGCAACAGAAACATGATGGGATGGCCTGAGGCCCCCGAATATCAGTTTACCCAGGATAAGAGATTAAATTATGAGCAACATTATTAAGCAACTTGAACAAGAGCAGATGAAGCAGGACGTACCTTCCTTCCGTCCGGGTGATACCGTGGAAGTGAAAGTATGGGTTGTTGAAGGTTCCAAAAAACGTCTGCAGGCATTCGAGGGCGTGGTTATCGCTATTCGTAACCGCGGTCTGCACTCTGCATTCACTGTTCGTAAAATTTCCAACGGCGAAGGCGTTGAGCGTGTCTTCCAGACTCACTCTCCGGTAGTTGACAGCATTGCTGTTAAACGTCGTGGTGCTGTACGTAAAGCTAAACTGTACTACCTGCGTGAGCGTACTGGTAAGTCTGCTCGTATTAAAGAGCGTCTGAACTAAGATTCGCTTAAGCGACATCCTGTAAAAAGGGCTGGCCGAAAGGCTGGCCCTTTTTTTATCCATCAGTGCTCTGTACGTTAACCTATCCTTCATAAATCGTTTACAATGTCCCCGCTCTAACGGAGGGTAAGTGACGACTAAACAGCATCAGGCACAGTGGCAACGTATCGCGGCAGGTCTCGCGTTATTTGCGATCCTGATGATCGTCTTCGCGCCGCTGGTTTCCGTCTCGTTGCAAAAAGATCCCATGAGCGCAATGCCCGGCATGCACCACGACATGAGCATGATGGCGGATCACCACCATGCACCGTCTGAAAGCATTCCTGTCGATCACGCCGAAGCCTGCGGTTACTGCGTACTGTTGGCCCACGTGCCGGGTGTCATCCTGGCGCTGGTACTGTTGTTATGCGCGGTCTTACTCAGACAGCGCCTCACGCCGCCACGACCTGCCGTACACCACTGGCATTTCTTCCCCTGGCTTTGTCCCGATACCCGCGCGCCACCGCAACTGTCTGCTTAATCCATCTAAAAATACGTACACCCCGGTGTACCGATAACTTTTTACCTTAGAAAAGGGAAAGCATGACTACCTGCACTCCGCGCGCAGCATGGGGCAACCTGTTGCGTCGTCTTCACTTCTATATTGGTCTGTTTGTCGGGCCGTTTATTTTTATCGCCGCGTTGTCAGGAACGCTGTATGTCGCCACGCCGCAGCTGGAAAACGCGCTGTATCATCATGCGCTTTACAGCGAGAGCGAGGGCACAGCGCGTCCCCTTGCTGAGCAAATTGCGGTAGCGGAAAAGGTCACCGGCGGAAAGCTGCAGCTGCAGGCGGTGCGTCCGGGCCTGGCATCACAGGAAACTACCCGGGTGATGTACATTGATCCGGCCCTGAAGCCTTCGGAAAACCGGGCCATCTTTATCGATCCGGTTAGCCTGGCGGTGCGCGGGGATATGACCGTCTACGGCACCAGCGGGATCCTGCCGTTCCGCCAGCAAATTGACTATCTGCATCGGTCTTTGCTACTCGGGGATGTGGGACGCCTTTACAGCGAGCTTGCCGCATCGTGGATGTGGATCGCCGCCCTGGGTGGGATTGCATTATGGTTCTATACCCGACCCAAACGGCGCATCAACAACCGTTTTCAGCAGCGCCGTCGTTTGCATGTATCCCTCGGCTGGAGCCTGTTGCTGGGCATGTTGCTCTTCTCGGCGACCGGCCTGACCTGGTCCCAGTGGGCGGGCGGTAACGTGGATAAACTGCGGGCAGAGATGAACTGGCTCACCCCGCAGGTTAATACGCAGCTGCATGGCCCGGCAGAGACCCCCGATCCGCATGCTGAGCACCACGGTCATCACATGACTATGCCCATGCCGGAAATGAAACCTGACCTGGCCCTCTATGACGGCGTACTGAAGGCGGCAAATGCGGCGGGAATTGATGCCAGCAAGCTGGAGATACGTCCGGCGAAGAAGGCTGCAATGGCGTGGACGGTAACGGAGATCGATCGCCGCTGGCCGACTCAGGTGGATGCGGTTGCCGTTGATCCCGCGACCCTGACCGTTGTCGATCACACCCGGTTTGCGGATTATCCGTTGATGGCCAAACTGACCCGTTGGGGCGTGGATTTCCACATGGGGGTGCTGTTTGGCCTGCCAAACCAGCTGCTGCTCATCGTCTTTGGTCTCGCGCTGTGCATCATGATTGTGTGGGGATACCGGATGTGGTGGATGCGCCGGCCACGGCAGGCGGCAACGGATCCCGCGCAGACACTGTGTCAGAGCTGGCTGGCGTTGCCGCTGGGGGGGCGCGTAGTTTCTTTGGCTATCAGCGTAGCACTGGGGCTTATGATGCCGGTAATGGGCTGTAGCCTGGCGCTGTTTGTCATCATTGACTGGCTGCGCTGGCGCGCGGCATCCAGGTTATCCCTCGCCAAATCGACGAAATAACGACTCAGGGCGTGCTGATTACGACCGCCACGCGGCGGTTTTCGGCACGCCCCTGGGCAGTTTTATTATCCGCGACAGGATATTGCTTACCTAATCCCTGGGTTGTGAGATTGCTGCGTGGAATACTGGCTCCCTGCGCCCAGGCATCGGCAACCACATCCGCCCGCTTCAGGGACAACGCTTTGTTGTAGCTCTCTTCGCCGTAATTATCGGTATGCCCGTCCATGCGTGCGTGCTTGAGCCCCGTTGCGGCAAGACGGGCAGCCATGCTTTTGATCTGCTGCTCACTCTCAGGCTGCAGTTTATATTCGTTTTTACCAAACAGAATCTTCGCGGAGAGGCCAAGCGACCAGTCACCGTTCATTTCATTAAAGCCGTAAGACTTCATGGCGGCGACCTGCTCAGGGCTAAATTTGCCCTGTGGCGTCTGGCACCCGGCCAGTAGCATGGATGCCATAACGAGCGGTTTGATGTATCGCCTTAACATGATGTGTTCCTTTCTACGATGTGATTTTCGAACGCTGGTGCTTCACCGAATACATATTTCGGTCGGCTTGCTCTACTAACGCTTCAACAGAGTGATGCTGCCAGCTCAGCGCGTAGCCAATGCTAAGCGACATCCGGGAGGAGAACCCGTTGTGCAGTTCATAGGACGGGCTGAATTGTTGTGTCAGTGCGGCGCAGAGGCGTAATACCTCGTGCTCCGAATGGACGTCATACAGGATGATGGCAAACTCATCCCCGCCCAGACGGTAAGACTGATGTTGTTCGCCGCCAAACTCGACCATTCTGCGGGCCACTTCAATCAGCACTGCATCGCCCGCGGCATGGCCCCAGGTATCGTTAATACGCTTAAAGTCATCGCCATCAAGGAAGAGCAGGGCGGAGTGGGTTCGCGCAGAGAAATCATTCATCAGCGCAGCAATGCGGATGCGAAAAGCGGCCCGGTTAGCCAG
The DNA here is from genome assembly GCF_043105735.1 of Leclercia sp. GLN_9. Classification (NCBI taxonomy): domain Bacteria; kingdom Pseudomonadati; phylum Pseudomonadota; class Gammaproteobacteria; order Enterobacterales; family Enterobacteriaceae; genus Leclercia; species Leclercia sp. GLN_9. The sequence goes on along the minus strand of NZ_JBICLV010000032.1, from coordinate 12,837 downwards.
ACCGGTGAGGGGATCGTGCATGGCGGTACGCATCAGTTGGGCGTTTTTGGCCTGCAATTTTAGCTGCCACTCTTCCATCTCATCCAGCAGGCTGTTGAAGTCCTGGCCGAAGCGATGAAATTCTTCAATGCGCTCCTGAGAAACCCGGCGGGAGAAGTTCCGGTTTGAACGCACGTCGTGCACCACATCGGTAATGTTTTGCAGGGCGGTCACAACGCCAATATGCAGGGTGCGGGTGATGGTTAATGCCACCAGAGAGGCAAACATGATGCAGCCTGTTAATACCGCCAGCGACGTCCAGAGGAAGTGGCTGATCAGGCTATCCCGTGCGGTGAGGTGTAACTCACCAATCGGCAAATTATTATGCCAGACGCGCTGTCTGATGGGATGCGGGAATAACCACTGGCTGACCAGCTGGCTGAGCGGATCTGCGTCACTGTTCGGCCCCATCGACCACGCGGCAAAACGATTATCGTCGCGATCCAGCAATTCTGCCGCTGAGATTTGCCCTTGCTTGCCGAGGGAGGCCAGCGCTTCGTTGGCGGCGGCAGCATCATTGAAGACCAGCGTCGCCTCCAGGCTGCGGCTCATGGTGGCGCTGGTTAATTCAAGGTTACGTTGAGCATACTGTTTTAGCGTGACCACAGAAGCAATGCACAATAATAGCCAGACGAGCGTCATGGTAATGAGGACGCTAATAATACTGATGCGCCGCAGAGTCCTTTTGAATGTTGGACGCGGCGCTGAGGAAATTCCCTTATTCATGCTTTTTATTCCGTGCGAGCATTAGCACATCAGGATTGACTCTGACTCCGCTGCGCGACAGCACATCCAGATTGACGGAAAATCTTACTCTGGCACTGTCTATTATCAGGCAGAAAGCACTACCTATAAGGCATTGCGGATTTTGCTCCGCGATTAATAGTAACGGTCGGGCATGAAACGCCTGGCTTAATTCAAGCTGGTGGCTCGGGGATTCACTGCCAAAATAGAGCGCATGACATTCTGCACTCATTGCTTCCCGATCATCATGAATAAGCACGGGGGTGTAGGGCAGCGTGTCCGGGCCATCGGCACTGAGCGCTTCAACATAGCCGGAAGTGGCGAAAATACACAGATTCGGCTTGCCAGAGAGTGCAGGCCAGCGGGTATAACTGACGATCCCGGAGACAATAGTGCGAACCGATTTATCCGTTTCGGATAATGTTGCGCCAATAGCGAGTCCGCAGGGCAGTGATAACAACAGTACCAATGCCGCCCGATACCAGGAGATAAGAAATAAGTTACACACCAGAATCCGCCACACCACTCTGGAAATAGTCGTTCTTGAGTTTCGCGGGCAGAATAGCATTTTTTACCCGTACAGTCATTATGCCAAAAGCCTGTGTAGTGGCTTAAGGACAATCTTACTTACTTAATTAACGGGTTGGCGTTGATAAAATTAATTTAAACGGCTGGCTTTGGTTCCTTCATCCATTCCCTGTTTCCAGGCAGTTCGCAGGGCAGTGGCGTTTTCGGCAGTGTCACAGCTGGCGGGGAATATTCGGCCAGCTAATCCCCAGGCGTATACAAAGTTTTCCTGACATATTTTCTCTTGCCCGTCTTTATATCCGCTGAGATAAGCCCGGCGATCCACTTTGGGATCGTTAAAATTAGCAGCAAGGGATTCATTGGATTTTACCGCCACGCCATTCATGGCGTCTTCTTTACCGGCACTCTGCCAGTCGGTTCCCGTCCAGTGTGGTTGATGGGTGTAAGGATCGATCTGGCAGGCAGTTAAAAACAGGCACAGCGTCGAGGTAATAATCAGGCGCATAAGACATTCTCCCTTTTCCATTGAGCATAGCCTGGCGTGGTCAACGCACACTGTAATTTTTACGTTACACGTTAATCGAATGTTTTTTGCTTTAAAGTGGGTGTTGTAAAGTATTATTTACGTATTTTGGATTGAAATCTTTACTTGGTGTGGTATCGTTGGGCTTCCTCATCGAGGAAACTACTATCGCAAACGAGCTTCCAGGATCGCAATCATGCAAAAAGACGCGCTGAATAACGTACATATTAGTGATGAACATGTTTTGATCACCCCGGATCAACTGAAAGCGGAATTCCCGCTGAGCGTTGAACAAGAGGCGCAAATTGCGCACTCCCGCCAGACCATCTCTGACATTATTGCCGGCCGCGATCCGCGTCTGCTGGTCGTCTGTGGTCCGTGCTCCATTCATGATCCAGAAACTGCCATCGAATATGCGCACCGCTTTAAAGCCCTGGCCGAGGAGGTCAGCGATAGCCTCTACCTGGTCATGCGCGTCTATTTTGAAAAACCTCGTACCACCGTCGGCTGGAAAGGGTTGATTAACGATCCGCACATGGATGGCTCGTTTGATGTGGAAGCAGGCCTGAAGATTGCGCGTAATCTTCTGGTGGAACTGGTTAGCATGGGGCTGCCGCTGGCAACAGAGGCGCTGGATCCGAACAGCCCGCAATACCTGGGCGATCTGTTCAGCTGGTCAGCGATTGGCGCCCGTACTACCGAGTCGCAGACGCACCGTGAGATGGCATCGGGCCTCTCCATGCCGGTCGGCTTCAAAAACGGCACCGACGGTAGTCTGGCAACCGCTATCAACGCCATGCGTGCCGCCGCTATGCCGCACCGTTTTGTCGGTATCAACCAGGCCGGCCAGGTCTGTCTGCTGCAGACCCAGGGCAACCCGGATGGCCATGTCATCCTGCGCGGCGGCAAAGCGCCGAACTACAGCCCGGCAGATGTGGCCCAGTGTGAAAAAGAGATGGAACAGGCAGGACTGCGCCCGGCGCTGATGGTAGATTGCAGTCATGGTAATTCCAATAAAGATTACCGTCGTCAGCCTGCGGTGGCGGAATCCGTCGTCGCGCAGATTAAAGATGGCAACCGTTCGATTATTGGTCTGATGATTGAAAGCAATATCCATGAAGGCAATCAGTCATCTGAACAGCCGCGCAGCGCCATGAAACACGGGGTTTCCGTGACCGATGCCTGCATTAGCTGGGAAACCACCGACGCGCTGCTGCGTGAGATCCACAAAGATTTGAACGGCCAGTTGGCGACGCGTCTGGCTTAAGAGGTTTGTTATGGTTGCTGAATTGACCGCCTTGCGCGATCAAATTGACGAGGTGGATAAGGCGTTACTGGATCTGCTGGCGCGCCGGATGTCGCTGGTCGCTGAAGTTGGCGAAGTGAAAAGTAAATACGGTTTACCGATTTACGTGCCGGAGCGCGAAGCCTCCATGCTGGCATCCCGGCGAAAAGAGGCCGAGGCGCTGGGCGTTTCGCCAGATCTGATTGAAGATGTGCTGCGCCGCGTGATGCGGGAATCTTACTCCAGCGAAAACGACAAAGGATTTAAAACCCTCTGTCCGACGCTGCGTCCGGTAGTGATTGTCGGTGGCGGCGGGCAGATGGGGCGTCTGTTTGAGAAGATGCTCACGCTCTCGGGCTATCAGGTGCGCATTCTCGAAAAAGAGGATTGGGCGCAGGCGCAGACCATGGTGGCCGATGCGGGCATGGTTATTGTCAGCGTACCGATTCATGTCACTGAAGAGATTATTGCTAAATTGCCACCGCTGCCGGAAGACTGCATTCTTGTCGATCTGGCTTCGGTAAAAAATGGCCCGCTGCAGGCGATGCTGGCCGCGCATAACGGCCCGGTGCTGGGCCTGCACCCGATGTTCGGCCCGGACAGCGGCAGCCTGGCAAAGCAGGTCGTCGTCTACTGCGATGGCCGTCAGCCAGAGGCCTACCAGTGGTTCCTGGAGCAGATTCAGGTGTGGGGCGCGCGGTTGCACCGGATCAGCGCCGTCGAACATGATCAGAACATGGCCTTTATCCAGGCGCTGCGCCACTTCGCAACCTTTGCGTATGGTCTGCATCTGGCGGAAGAGAATGTCCAGCTTGAGCAGTTGCTGTCGCTGTCGTCACCTATCTATCGCCTGGAACTGGCAATGGTTGGCCGACTGTTTGCCCAGGATCCGCAACTGTATGCCGATATTATTATGTCTTCAGGCAACAATCTGGCGCTGATCAAGCGTTACTACCAGCGTTTTGGTGAGGCGATTACCCTGCTGGAGCACGGCGATAAGCAGGCGTTTATCGACAGCTTCCGTAAAGTTGAACACTGGTTTGGCGATTATGCCCAGCGCTTCCAGAGCGAAAGTCGCATTCTGCTGCGGCAGGCGAATGACAGTCGCCAGTAATCTGATGATGTATATACTGAAAGCCAGCACTGCTGGCTTTTTTCATTTTGGGGATTTGTCATGGCTGAACCACGCGTTCTGTTTGAATACACGGGGCACTTACCGGAGTGTCCGACCTGGAGCGAAGCGGAAAGCGCCCTCTACTGGGCCGATATTCTGGAAGGCGAGATCCACCGCTATCACCTTCCCACTGGTGAACATACGGTTTTATCCTTCCATGAAGAGGTGGGCTGTTTCGCGCTGCGCGAGGGGGGAGGCTTTATTGTCGCCATGCGCACGGGCATCTGGCTGGCGGATAAACACGGCCTGTTGCAACGTAAGGTTTGTGATAATCCGTCAAACCCGCAGCTGGCGCGTTTTAATGACGGGGGAACCGATCATTTCGGCCGCTTCTATGCTGGCACCTTCTGGGCGCCGGGCGACTACAACGGCGCTCTGTTAATGCGGATCGATAACGACCTGACGCCGGAGGTTATCCAGTGTGATATCCACGGTCATAATGGTCTGGCATTCAGCGACGACAAACGCTGGATGTACACTTCCGACACCCCTAACGCGGTGATCTATCGCACGCCGCTGGACGAGCAGGGTGAGCCGGGGAAACGGGAGGTCTTTCGTCGGTTCAAGCCGGGAGAGGGGATCCCGGACGGTGCGGCAGTGGATGCAGAGGGGTGTTACTGGAGCGCACTGTTTGACGGCTGGCGGATCGCCCGCTTTTCACCGCAGGGTGAACAGCTGGAGGAATATCGCTTGCCGGTGCGCTGCCCAACGATGGTTTGTTTCGGGGGCGATGATATGAAGACGCTGTTTATCACCACCACCCGTGAGAATATGGAGCCAGAGGAAGTGGCGGCATATCCGCTTTCCGGGGCCATTTTCACCCTGCCCGTCAGCGTGGCAGGCGTGAAAAAAGGCCCGTTTATTGCGCGTTAAACCGGATCCACCGGGACCACGTTTTCGCTCGGATAGCAGCCCAGCACTTTCATCGAGCGGGTGATCTCACCCAGTTCACGCAGGGCTTTCTGCAGGGACGCAGACTCCAGGTTGGCCTGAATATCGAGATAGAACATCTCTTCCCATGGATTGCCATGAATCGGACGCGATTCCAGTTTGGTCATAATAAGATTGTGATTGCGCAGGACCAGCAGGGCTTCTACCAGCGCACCCGCCTGCTGTCCGGTCGCCATCAGCAGGGTGGTTTTGGCCGGGACCTGATCGGAGACATTGATCGCCTTACGTGCCAGCACGATGAAACGGGTGATGTTTTGCGTCTGGTTCGCCAGGTTACGCTCCAGCACCTGTAATCCATACAGCGCGCCACCCGCTTCGCTGCCAAGGGCAGCCACGGTTGGGGAATTGGCCTGCGCGACCTTTTCCATTGCTGCTGAGGTGCTTTCGGTATACTCAATTTTCCAGCCTGGATAACGATTCAGGAACTGACTGCACTGCTGGAAAGGTTGCGGGTGGCTATAGACGGTCTCGATTTTGTCGAGGTCTGTGGTGCCGGATACCAGCACGCAGTGATCAATAGGGATCGTCATCTCGCCAACCAGCGACAGGGTGGTGTGCTGGAGCAAATCGTAAACGTCATTGATCGCCCCGGAACTGGTGTTCTCGATTGGCACAACAGCGTAATCCGCTTGTCCGGTCTCCACCTGATTAAAAATATCCGCGAACTTCGCGCAGCCGCTTTCAATAAACTCTTCGAAATGACGGGCCGCATACTGACGCGCGGCAAGGTGGGAATAGGAACCTTTCGGCCCCAGGAAGGCAATACGCGCCGAATGCGGGTTAGTTTTGTTTAGATGCTGTTGCAGCAACGCCTGCTGCGTGAGGACGGAATCTTCAATAATCAGCTGGAACAGGCGGGTGATGTAGTGCGCGTCGAGATGGTGGGTTTTGCCGAGAGCGATCAGGCGTTCCAGCAGGTCGCGCTCCCTGTCGATGTCGCGTACCGGACGATGCGAGGCCAGCTTTGCTTTTCCTACCTCCACGGCCAGCGCGCGGCGTTCGGCCAGCAGCGACAGCAATTTCTCATCCAGAGCGCTGATCTTGTCGCGCAAATCCAGTAACGGGTTTTCCGGTGTCATAGCGTTGCCTTAATTATATTATCGTTATCAATAAAAAAGGCCTCCCGGGGTGGGAGGCCTTGTTGTTCGTCTTCGCATTCTTTATCACACGACGAAACGCCTCCCAATCAGGGGAAGGTAAAAAAGAATGCGAAGAAAAACGGTTTTACAGTCATGAATGATTCCTTCAGAAGACAGACTTAAAGTACCTGTACTGTTTTCACCCTGTCAATAAAAAACAAAAAACGCGCCCGAAGGCGCGTTGGCGATAGACTCAATGTAAAGGATTATTCATCTTCAACTTCTTCTGCGAAGCTGGCGTCTTTCACCGATGTTGTGGCGCGACGGGCTTCACCTTTGTGTTGCACTTTATTGAGCTGCCGTTCCAGCTTGTTAATCAAATCGTTGATGGCGGTGTACATATCCTCATGTTTCGCGCTGGCGACCAGATGGCCGTTTGGAGTATTGATAGTTGCGTCAGCGATGAAACCTTGTGGCTCCTTAGAGAGAATGATATGTGGGTTAATCAAGTGTGTTTGCCATTTATCCAGTTTGGCGAGACGGTCTGCGACGTGCTGGCGGATAGCCGGAGTAATTTCCATTTGTTTACTGGTAATGTTCATTGTCATAAATTTTACCTCTTGTCTTTCCCGTCTTGGTGATTCCAGCATACCGTTCTTAATGTCAATTTGTGTGATCCAAATCACATTTTAATGTCACTTTTTGTCAATGGATTCTTTTTGTGAGGCAGGACAGGAAGAAGCAACTTTTACCTTGTCGTTATAAGAAATTACGGCCATAGTTGATAGGATTGATGCGAGCTAAACCGGTTCAGCATAGTCCGAAAATGCATAAAAAAACGGCAGCCCTTAGGCTGCCGTTTTGCATCTTAACGAAGAATCAGGTGTTGCTGCTGTTAGCGGCGATGATCTTCGCGACTTTATCAGCCTGAGATGTCATCTGCAGCTCGCGGTAGGCATTTTCCATCAGCTTCAGACCATCGCGTGTTGCCTGAGTATCCGGGTAATCACGCAGCATACCTTCAACACGGTTCACAACGGCAACGTATGCGCCACGGCGGGTATAGTATTCCGCAACGGAGTATTCGTATTTCGCCAGACGATCTTTCAGGAACACCAGACGTTTGCTGGCATCCGTTACGTACTGGCTGTTCGGATAGCCACGTACCAGTTTAGAGAAGTCATTGAACGCATCGCGGGCGTGCTGAGGGTCACGGTCTGAACGGTCAACACCGAAGAAGCCTTGCAGCGCGCTGTCATCCAGTGCCATGTTGGTCAGGCCGCGCATATACATGACGTAATCGATATTAGGATGGGTCGGATTCAGACGCATGAAGCGATCAATCGTCGCCTGGGCCAGTGGCAGATCGGCATTTTTATAGTAGGCGTAGATCAAATCCAACTGTACCTGCTGGGAATACGGGCCAAATGGATAACGATTATCCAGCGCTTCCAGTTGCGTTATCGCCTGTTTCCAGTTACCGTCCTGCAGCTTTTGCTGAGCAGTCGCATAGATTTCATTCGGCGGATTGTCAGGGACCTGTTCATTCGAACCGGAGCAGCCGACCAAAGCCAGGCTCAACGTGGCCGCTGCCACCAGATATTTCATGCGCGTCATGACGTTTTGACTTTCCTCAAATGTTTGTCCGGGAGAATCTCTTTCCTGCTCCCGATTAAGACCAGCTACAATAGCACACTATATTAAACGGCAAAGCCGTAAAACCCAACGTTAAACGAAGAAGCAGTCTATGGCACAACGAGTAGAACTCACCGCAACAGTCTCCGAAAAACAACTCGGACAACGCTTAGATCAGGCTTTGGCCGAAATGTTCCCTGATTATTCGCGTTCACGTATAAAAGAATGGATCCTTGACCAGCGCGTGCTGGTAAACGGCAAGATCTGGGACAAGCCTAAAGAGAAAGTGTTGGGTGGGGAAGTGGTCGCCATCAATGCTGACATCGAAGAAGAAGTTCGTTTCGAGCCTCAGGATCTCCCACTGAATATCGTCTACGAAGATGACGACATTTTAGTGATCAACAAGCCACGTGATTTTGTTGTACACCCTGGCGCAGGCAACCCTGACGGCACCGTGCTGAATGCGCTGCTGCACTACTATCCGCCAATCGCTGATGTACCGCGTGCGGGTATCGTGCACCGTCTGGATAAAGACACCACCGGCCTGATGGTCGTTGCGAAGACCATTCCGGCGCAAACGCGTCTGGTAGAGTCGCTGCAGCTGCGTGAAATCACCCGTGAATACGAAGCGGTCGCGATTGGGCATATGACTTCCGGCGGTACGGTTGAGCAGCCTATCAGCCGCCACCCAACCAAGCGTACCCATATGTCCGTTCATCCGATGGGTAAACCGGCGGTTACGCACTATCGCATCATGGAACATTTCCGCATCCATACACGTCTGCGTCTGCGTCTGGAAACCGGCCGTACTCACCAGATCCGTGTGCACATGTCGCATATTACCCATCCGCTGGTGGGCGATCAGTTGTACGGTGGCCGTCCGCGTCCGCCGAAAGGTGCCTCAGAAGAGTTTATCGCGATGCTGCGTAAATTCGATCGCCAGGCTCTGCATGCAACCATGCTGCGTCTCTATCATCCAATCACCGGGATCGAGATGGAGTGGCATGCGCCAATCCCACAGGATATGGTGGATCTGATCGACGCCATGCGCGCTGATTTCGAAGAACATAAGGACGCCGTGGACTGGTTATGACCAAACTGATTGTCCCGCAGTGGCCGGCGCCAGCAGGCGTGGCGGCCTGCAGTTCCACCCGCATCGGGGGTGTCAGTGAGGGTGCCTGGGAGTCATTAAACCTGGGCGCGCACTGTGGCGACGATCTCAACCATGTGGAAGAGAATCGTCAGCGCATGTTTGCTGCGGGTCAGTTGCCGTCGAAACCGGTCTGGCTTGAGCAGGTTCATGGTACGGCTGTTCTCAGGCTTACCGGGGAACCCTATGCCTCGAAACGCGCCGACGCCTCTTACAGTAATACGCCCGGCACGGTATGTGCCGTTATGACAGCCGACTGCTTGCCCGTACTTTTCTGCAACCGTGCAGGCACCGAAGTGGCTGCAGCCCATGCTGGCTGGCGCGGGTTGTGTGCTGGCGTGCTGGAAGAAACGGTTGCCTGCTTTGCTGACAGCGCGGATAACATTCTTGCCTGGCTCGGCCCGGCGATTGGCCCGCAGGCTTTTGAAGTAGGTTCCGACGTTCGTGAAGCCTTTATGGCCCACGATCCGCAGGCAGAGAGTGCTTTTCGCCCGGTGGGGGAGAAGTACATGGCCGATATTTATCAGCTTGCCCGTCAACGCCTGACCCATCTCGGCATCAGCCAGATCTATGGCGGCGATCGCTGCACTTTCACCGAAAAGGGTGATTTCTTTTCCTATCGCCGCGACAAGACGACCGGGCGTATGGCAAGTTTCATTTGGCTGATATAACCTATAGAATCAAGACGATCCGGTACGCGCCGTTTTCTTTTCGCATAATTCAGGTCATTCACCTTGAATAATTGAGGGATGACCTCATTTAATCTCCAGTAGCAATTTTGACCTGTTATGGGAGGAGTTATGCGTCTGGATCGTCTTACTAATAAATTCCAGCTTGCTCTCGCTGATGCCCAGTCACTCGCACTGGGGCACGACAACCAGTTTATCGAACCTCTTCATCTCATGAGCGCCTTACTGAATCAGGAAGGGGGATCGGTACGTCCTTTACTTACGTCTGCCGGCATTAATGCGGGCCAGTTACGCACAGCCATCGATCAGGCATTGAGCCGTCTACCTCAGGTAGAAGGCACGGGCGGTGATGTCCAGCCGTCTCAGGATCTGGTTCGCGTACTGAATCTTTGCGACAAACTGGCGCAGAAACGCGGCGACAATTTTATTTCGTCAGAGCTGTTTGTTCTGGCGGCGCTTGAATCACGTGGCACATTGACCGACCTGCTGAAAACGGCCGGTGCAACTACGGCTAATGTGACGCAGGCGATTGCACAGATGCGCGGAGGTGAGAACGTGAACGATCAGGGTGCCGAAGACCAGCGTCAGGCATTGAAGAAATATACGGTCGACCTGACCGAGCGTGCTGAGCAGGGCAAGCTTGACCCGGTCATTGGCCGTGACGAAGAGATTCGCCGTACCATTCAGGTACTGCAGCGCCGGACCAAAAATAACCCGGTCCTGATCGGTGAGCCGGGTGTCGGTAAAACCGCCATTGTCGAAGGGTTAGCGCAGCGTATCGTTAATGGTGAAGTCCCGGAGGGCTTGAAAGGCCGTCGCGTACTCGCGCTGGATATGGGTGCGCTGGTGGCGGGTGCAAAATACCGGGGTGAATTCGAAGAGCGCTTAAAAGGCGTACTTAACGATCTGGCCAAACAGGAAGGTAACGTCATCCTGTTTATTGATGAACTGCACACCATGGTCGGTGCCGGTAAAGCCGACGGTGCCATGGATGCCGGGAACATGCTGAAACCGGCGCTGGCACGCGGTGAGCTGCACTGCGTTGGGGCTACCACGCTGGATGAGTATCGTCAGTACATTGAGAAAGATGCCGCGCTGGAGCGTCGCTTCCAGAAAGTCTTTGTGGCTGAACCGACAGTGGAAGATACCATCGCCATTTTGCGTGGTTTGAAAGAGCGGTATGAGCTGCACCACCACGTGCAGATCACCGACCCGGCTATCGTGGCGGCAGCAACGTTGTCACATCGTTATATTGCCGACCGGCAGTTACCGGACAAAGCGATCGACCTTATCGATGAGGCCGCTTCCAGTATTCGCATGCAGATTGATTCAAAACCGGAAGAGCTGGACAGACTCGATCGGCGCATTATCCAGCTCAAGCTTGAGCAGCAAGCGCTGAAGAAAGAGTCGGATGAAGCGAGTAAAAAGCGTCTGGATATGCTTAATGAAGAGCTGGAGGATAAAGAGCGCCAATATTCCGGCTTAGAAGAGGAGTGGAAAGCGGAAAAAGCCTCCCTTTCCGGCACTCAGACGATCAAAGCCGAACTGGAGCAGGCGAAAATAGCGATCGAGCAGGCACGTCGCGTGGGCGATCTGGCGCAGATGTCTGAGCTGCAGTACGGCAAAATTCCTGAGCTGGAAAAACAGCTTGCAGCCGCAACGCAGCTGGAAGGTAAAACCATGCGTCTGTTACGTAATAAAGTGACGGAAACAGAAATTGCCGATGTGCTGGCGCGCTGGACCGGTATCCCGGTTGCCAGAATGATGGAGAGCGAACGCGACAAATTATTGCGAATGGAAGAAGACCTTCATCATCGCGTTATCGGTCAGGATGAAGCGGTTGAAGCGGTATCGAATGCCATCCGCCGTAGCCGTGCAGGTTTGTCCGATCCTAACCGCCCGATTGGTTCCTTCCTGTTCCTCGGCCCGACTGGGGTAGGTAAAACGGAACTGTGTAAAGCGCTGGCGAACTTTATGTTCGATAGCGATGATGCGATGGTGCGTATCGACATGTCCGAGTTTATGGAGAAACATTCTGTGTCGCGCCTCGTGGGGGCACCTCCAGGATATGTCGGTTATGAAGAGGGCGGATATCTGACAGAAGCGGTTCGCCGTCGTCCGTATTCCGTCATCCTACTGGATGAAGTGGAGAAGGCGCACCCGGATGTGTTCAATATTCTGTTGCAGGTATTGGATGATGGTCGCCTGACGGACGGGCAGGGGAGAACGGTCGATTTCCGTAATACGGTTGTCATTATGACCTCAAACCTCGGTTCCGATCTGATTCAGGAACGTTTTGGCGAACTCGATTACGGCCATATGAAGGATCTGGTGATGGGCGTGGTTAGCCACAGCTTCCGTCCTGAGTTTATCAACCGTATCGATGAAGTCGTGGTCTTCCATCCTCTGGGTGAAAAACACATTGCGTCGATTGCCCGTATTCAGCTGCAGCGGCTGTATAAGCGTCTTGAAGAGCGTGGCTATGAAATGCATATTGCGGATGACGCACTGCAACTGCTGAGTGCAAATGGTTACGATCCGGTGTACGGGGCGCGTCCTTTGAAACGTGCCATTCAGCAACAGATAGAAAACCCGCTGGCTCAGCAAATCCTTTCCGGGAAGCTGCTTCCAGGCAAACCGATACAGCTGGTGAAGAAAGAAGACCAGATTGTGGCAGTGCAGTAAGTCACAAAAAAGCAAAAACGAGCCTCCAGAGGCTCGTTTTTGTTTAAAAACCAGGCAAGAATAGAGGCCTGAATGCGTAATTGCCTGGAAATTGAGCGGTCAGCAAATAATTTTCATTTTATGCTTGCCAGCCCAAAAGAACTGCCTATAATGCGCCTCCACTGACACGGAACAACGGCAAACAAGCCGCCGGGTCAGCAGAGAAAAGCGTGAAATAATCGCTTGACTCTGAAAGAGGAAAGCGTAATATACGCCACCTCGCAACGGTGAGCGAAAGCCGCGTTGCACTGCTCTTTAACAATTTATCAGACAATCTGTGTGGGCACTCAAAGTGACATGGATTCTTAATGTCTCC
>NZ_JBICLV010000031.1:0-22888 GCF_043105735.1 Leclercia sp. GLN_9 | reverse complement strand
TGAGGTGAACGGAACAATCCACCGGGCTTAACTAAGCGGCATTACGGCAATAAGCCGAAACTGTTCACAGCAGCGAGATTAGGCACGCCATGCTTTATAACGGTTAATCAGACCGTTGGTAGAGCTGTCGTGGCTGTTAATATCCTGGTTATCACCCAGCTCCGGCAGAATGCGGTTAGCCAGCTGTTTACCCAGCTCCACGCCCCACTGGTCGAAAGTGAAGATGTTCAGGATGGCGCCCTGGGTGAAGATTTTGTGCTCATACAGGGCAATCAGCGCGCCCAGGCTGAACGGGGTGATCTCACGCAGCAGGATGGAGTTCGTTGGACGGTTGCCTTCGAACACTTTGAACGGCACAACGTGGTCCAGGGTCGCAGGATCTTTACCCTGATCGCGATACTCCTGCTCAACCACATCACGCGCTTTACCGAACGCCAGCGCTTCAGTTTGCGCGAAGAAGTTCGACAGCAGCTTCGGATGGTGGTCAGACAGCGGGTTGTGCGTAATGGCCGGGGCGATAAAGTCGCAAGGAACCATTTTGGTGCCCTGGTGGATCAGCTGATAGAACGCGTGCTGACCGTTGGTGCCTGGCTCACCCCAGATGATTGGGCCGGTCTGGTAATCCACGGCGTTGCCGTTACGGTCAACGTATTTACCGTTGGATTCCATGTTGCCCTGCTGGAAGTAGGCCGCGAAACGGTGCATGTACTGGTCGTACGGCAGGATCGCTTCGGTTTCAGCGCCGAAGAAGTTGTTGTACCAGATGCCGATCAGCGCCAGCAGTACCGGCAGGTTTTTCTCTGGTGCGGTGTTGGCGAAGTGGTTGTCCATCGCGTGCGCGCCGGAGAGCAGCTCAACAAAGTTGTCGTAGCCCACGGAGAGGATGATCGACAGGCCGATAGCGGACCACAGGGAGTAACGACCCCCTACCCAATCCCAGAATTCAAACATGTTGGCGGTGTCGATGCCGAACTCGCCAACCGCTTTGGCGTTGGTAGAGAGCGCCGCGAAGTGTTTCGCAACATGCTGCTCGTCGCCAGCCGTTTTCAGGAACCAGTCGCGCGCGCTGTGGGCATTGGTCATGGTTTCCTGGGTGGTGAAGGTTTTGGACGCCACCAGGAACAGGGTGGTTTCCGGGTTCACCTTTTTCAGCACTTCGGCGATGTGGGTGCCATCGACGTTAGAGACAAAGTGCATGTTGAGGTGATTTTTATATGGACGCAGCGCTTCGGTCACCATGAACGGGCCGAGGTCGGAGCCGCCGATACCGATGTTGACTACGTCGGTGATCGCCTGGCCAGTGTAGCCTTTCCAGTTACCGGAGATGATGGCTTCAGAGAAGGCTTTCATCTTTTCCAGTACGGCGTTCACTTCCGGCATCACATCTTTGCCGTCAACGATAATAGGGGTATTGCTACGGTTACGCAGAGCCACATGCAGTACTGCGCGGTCTTCGGTGCGGTTGATCTTCTCACCGGAGAACATGGACTTGATGGCACCGCTCAGATCGGTCTCTTTCGCCAGATCCTGCAGTTTTGCCAGCGTCTCTTCGGTGATGCGGTTTTTGGAAAAATCGACCAGCATCTGATCGTCGAAGGTTGCGGAGAACTTGCTGAAACGATCGCCATCTTTCGCGAACAGTTCCGCGATGGTGACGTCTTTCATTTCATCAAAATGTTTCTGTAATGCCTGCCAGGCTGAAGTCTGCGTTGGATTGATATTTTTCATAGCAATACTCTTCTGAATTGAGAATTGTGACCTCGGTCGATTGTAGCCTCTGTCGCCAAAAATTGTGATGGTTTTTATGCCATTGGCCTGGCCTGCATCAAGTGCAGCTCAAAAGCTCCAAAAGTATAGCTGTTATAAGTCCTGTTTCTCATATGGAAGGCAGCATGAAAAATCCGCATAATCCCGGCGTTGACAGGATCCCCTGCACATTTTATTTATACACACGGTATTTGCGCCTGCACCGATAAAACTATTTTGTCCTTGTGCCATGGTCGCTTTTTTCCTTCCCTGACACGAGGTTGTTATGACGAGTTTTGTTGTCGCCAAATTTGGCGGTACCAGCGTGGCCGATTACGACGCCATGAACCGCAGCGCCGATGTGGTGCTGGCCGATCCTGATACCCGCCTGGTGGTGCTGTCCGCTTCGGCTGGCGTCACCAATCTGTTGGTCGCCCTTGCTGAAGGGCTGGAAGCGAGCGAGCGCCAGGCGAAGCTCGAAGCGCTGCACAAAATTCAGTTCGATATTCTTAGCCGCCTGCGCGATCCAAGCGTGATCAGCGAAGAAATTGAGCGTCTGCTGGAAAATATCATCACCCTGGCGGAAGCCGCCTCTCTGGCCACCTCCACCGCCCTGACCGACGAACTGGTCAGCCACGGTGAACTGATGTCGACCCTGCTGTTTGTCGAAGTGCTGCGCGAGCGTAACGTTGACTCGCTGTGGTTTGACGTGCGTAAAGTGCTGCGCACCAGCGACCGCTTTGGCCGTGCCGAGCCGGACATTACCGCCATTGCCGAACTGACCACCCAACAGCTGGCACCGCGTCTGGCAGAAGGCATTGTCATCACCCAGGGCTTTATCGGTAGCGAGGCCAAAGGCCGCACCACTACGCTGGGCCGTGGCGGCAGCGACTACACCGCAGCCCTGCTGGGCGAAGCCCTGAAGGCATCCCGCGTGGATATCTGGACGGACGTGCCGGGTATCTACACCACCGACCCGCGCGTGGTACCGGCGGCAAAACGTATTGATGTGATCGCCTTTGAAGAAGCCGCTGAGATGGCGACCTTTGGTGCGAAAGTACTGCATCCGGCGACGCTGATGCCTGCCGTGCGCAGCGATATTCCTGTTTTTGTTGGCTCCAGTAAAGATCCGAAAGCGGGCGGCACCATGGTGTGCAATACCACCGAAAACCCGCCGCTGTTCCGTGCCCTGGCGCTGCGTCGCAAGCAGACCCTGCTGACCCTGCACAGCCTGAGCATGTTGCACTCCCGCGGCTTCCTGGCCGACGTGTTTAGCATTCTGGCGCGCCACAGCATCTCGGTCGATCTGGTGACCACCTCAGAAGTGAACATCGCCCTGACCCTGGATACCACAGGCTCTACCTCCACCGGTGATACCCTGCTGACCCAGTCCCTGCTGATGGAGCTGTCGGAACTGTGCCGTGTCGAGGTGGAAGAAGATCTCGCCCTGGTGGCCATCATCGGCAACGAGCTGTCCCGCGCCAGCGGCGTGGGCAAAGAGGTATTTGGCGTGCTGGAGCCGTTCAACATCCGCATGATTTGCTACGGCGCATCCAGCTACAACCTGTGCTTCCTGGTGCCTGGCGCCGAAGCCGAGCAGGTTGTGCAGAAGCTGCATCACAACTTGTTTGAGTAAGATGAACATGGCCCGGATAACCGGGCCATTTTTTTATCCTGCCAACACCGTTCTCATCAGCAGTGAATCCAGCGAGGCTATATCACCATCGCGGCTGTCGGGCAGCGTGGGTGGGTTTTCACCCCGTTCGAGCTCATGCTGAATAAAAGCGTGCAGCAAAGGGCGTCTCGGGCCGTACTGTGCTTCTCCCGCGCGCTGTTTTATCGCCAGCAGCTCATCGATCTCCTGACGTAACGCCGCATCAAGCTCGCTTCCCGCCAGCAGTTCGGCAAAACGCATCGGCGGCATGCCTTTTCCTGCCTCTACCCAGCGCACCGCTAACAGCGGTCGCAGGACATAAAAGTACTTCTTCAGCCGCACTTCTTCGTCCTGTAAATAAACGCGGAAGTTTTTGCGTGCCATCGAGTAGTAATGCCAGCGCGCACGCACAGGGGAAAACCAGGCGGGCACCTGCGCGCGTAGCTCTGTTATCACCCTGTCGCTCTGCTGATAGACCACCGGCGAATCCAGCCACTCGATAAGCGTAGGGTTGGCCGCTTTAAGCAGGCCAAGCGCCTTGCGCCACTCCCAGCCGCTGACGTCCAGTTCGTCGTCTATGGGCAGCTCGATCACGTCCCGCTGCGGTTCGACGCGTAAATACCAGTCAGGCTTATGCACATACAGGAAGCGCACGTCATAATCGCTGTCCGGGGAGGCGAATCCCCAGCCCCGGCTGCCCGATTCGCAGGCGTACAGCACGGTGACATTGAATCGCTGCTCTATTTCGTGGAGTTGCTGCCGCACGCGCTCGCGCATGGCGGTATCCACACCGTTATCAGTCATCTCTTTTATCCTTTTACACACACAACCTGACGCAGGGTATGAACGATTTCGACCAGTGAGGCCTGGGCCGCCATAACGGCATCAATGTCTTTATAGGCCATCGGGATCTCATCGATTACCTCGTTGTCTTTTCTGCACTCGACGTGGGCCGTGGCGCGGATCTGATCGGCAACGGTGAAGCGTTTTTTGGCCGCCGTCCGGCTCATCACCCGCCCTGCCCCGTGGCTGCAGGAGCAAAAGCTCTCTTCATTGCCCAGGCCGCGCACGATAAAGCTCTTCGCGCCCATCGAGCCGGGGATGATCCCCATCTCGCCCTTCTGCGCCGATACCGCCCCTTTGCGCGTCACCAGTACCTCTTCACCAAAATGCCGCTCTTTCTGAACATAGTTGTGATGGCAATTCACCGCCTCCTGCTGGGTCAGGAAAGGTTTTGGCACAATGCGCGAGAGCGCGGCCAGCACGCGCGCCATCATCACCTCGCGGTTATGGCGGGCAAAATCCTGCGCCCACTCCACGGCTTCGATGTAATCGTTATAGTGCCGACTCCCCTCCTGGAAGTAGGCCAGGTTTCTGTCCGGCAGGTTGGCGATATGCTGCTGCATATCTTTCTGCGCCAGAGTAATAAACACATTGCCGATCGCGTTGCCCACGCCGCGCGAGCCGCTGTGCAGCATGACCCACACGCGTTGCTGCTCGTCCAGACAGATCTCGATAAAGTGATTGCCGGTACCCAGCGTGCCCAGATGCTGATGGTTATTGGTTTTCAGCAGCTGCGGATACTTATCCGTCAGCCGCTTAAAGCGTGGTGCCAGCGTCGCCCAATGGTTATCCACTTCATCCGGGGTCTTTTCCCATGCTCCCTTGTCGCGACGGGAGCGGGTATTGGTGCGCCCGTGTGGCACCGCCTGTTCAATGGCGCTGCGCAGACCGTGAAGATTATCCGGCAGATCGGCTGCCAGAAGGGATGTTCGTACGGCAATCATCCCGCAGCCGATATCCACCCCCACCGCCGCCGGAATGATGGCCCCTTTGGTGGGGATCACGCTGCCAATGGTGGAGCCTTTCCCGAGATGGACATCCGGCATCACCGCCAGATGTTTAAAAATAAACGGCATCTTCGCGGTATTCAGCAGCTGCTCGCGCGCCTCTGGCTCCACGGGCACGCCATGCGTCCACATTTTTACGGGCGCACTGTGCTGCGCCGTTAACACGTCAAAATCATTCTTTTTCATGGTGCTGACCCTCAGGACTGTCTGTTACCGGAAGTATTGCCAGAAGCGTGCCAGAATCCTGTGCCTCCACAGATAAAATTTATATGATTGATTATATTGCCTTTTATTTTCAACGCCTCGCCAGACATTGCTTAACCCGCAGAATATTTTTATCTTTTAGTATCGGTTTTTATCTTGCAGGATAAACATGAAAAAGCGGCGAGTGGTTATTGGTGTTCTGGGCACGGTGATGGACAAACGCGGCAAGCGGGCCAACCGCTTACGCAAATGGCGCCCGACCGTCGCGCTTTGCCAGCAGCCCGGTCTCCCCGTCGACAGGCTGGAGTTGCTCCACCAGCCGCAGGATCGAGGGATGGCGGAACAGATAACGGAAGACATCAGGCTGCTTTCACCCCATACCACCGTGCGCCCCTGGCCCGTAACCATTGCCGATCCCTGGGATTTTGAAGAGGTCTACGCCGCGTTCCTCGACTTCGCCACCCATTACACGTTTGACACCGAGAATGAAGAGTACCTGGTGCATATTACTACCGGCACCCACGTGGCACAGATCTGCTGGTTTTTACTGACCGAAGCGCGGTATCTCCCCGCCAGCCTGATCCAGACCGGCCCCGCCAGCAGGGATGCCTCCGAAGAGGCCGTACCCATCGGGCGTTACTCGATCATCGACCTGGATTTAAGCCGCTATACCACGCTGACCAGCCGCTTTCAGCGCGAGCAGCAGGAATCCATTTCGTTCCTGAAAGCGGGGATTGATACC
Organism: Leclercia sp. GLN_9; assembly: GCF_043105735.1. NCBI lineage: Bacteria > Pseudomonadati > Pseudomonadota > Gammaproteobacteria > Enterobacterales > Enterobacteriaceae > Leclercia > Leclercia sp. GLN_9. Next base: position 16,692 of record NZ_JBICLV010000031.1, on the reverse strand, counting down.
CGTAATGCTACCTTCAACGCCCTCATCGACCAGATCGAGCGCGTGGCGCTACGCTCGACCGCCCCTGTTTTGCTGACTGGCCCCACAGGGGCCGGAAAATCCTTCCTCGCCAACCGTATATATCAGCTTAAGCAATCCCGCCATCAGCTGACGGGCAGGCTGGTGGCGGTCAACTGCGCCACGCTGCGGGGGGACAACGCCATGTCCACCCTGTTCGGCCATGTCAAAGGGGCATTTACCGGGGCGGCAACCGCGCGCGCCGGACTGCTGCGTGAGGCCGACGGCGGCGTATTGTTTTTAGATGAGATCGCTGAACTGGGCCTCGACGAACAAGCCATGCTGTTGAAGGCTATCGAAGAGAAAACCTTCTTCCCGTTTGGCTCCGATAAAGAGGTCAAAAGTGATTTTCAGCTGATTGCCGGTACGCACCGGGATATGCGGCAGTGGGTGGCGGAAGGGCGTTTTCGTGAGGATCTCTGGGCGCGTATCAATATGTGGAGTTTTGCCCTGCCCGGCCTGGCGCAGCGGCGGGAGGATATCGCCCCCAACGTGGAGTACGAACTGCAACGTTTCGCGACGCAAACGCAATCCCAGGTGCGTTTCGATAAAGAGGCGCGTGAGCGCTATTTGCGTTTTGCTGACTCGCCTCAGGCGTTATGGCGCGGCAACTTTCGTGAACTGGGTTCTTCTGTCGCGCGGATGGCCACGCTTGCCGAACAGGGGCGCATCACCTTAGCGCTTGTTGAGGAGGAGATCGTCAGGTTGCAGGAGGGCTGGCAGACCGCCGCGCCATCTCCGGTCATGGACCTGGATCTTTTCGACCAGCGACAGCTGGAAACCGTACTGGAGGTGTGCCGTCGTAGCGCCTCTTTATCCGAGGCCGGACGGGAACTCTTTGCGGTTTCGCGCATGAAGAAAACCAACCCTAACGATGCCGACAGGCTGCGCAAATATCTCGCCCGCTTTGGCCTGAGCTGGGAACACCTCCACCCGGGATCATGAAGAAAATTTGGTTGAACAAAAATCATTAGCAGGATAAACACTATCTCTAAGCCGGGCTTGAACCCGGCTTTTTTTATAACTACATGACACAACACAATCGCAAGGAATACGTATGTTATCCGCTATCACCCGGCTGTTCCCGTTATGGGCGCTGCTGCTCTCTGTTCTCGCGTATTACACGCCAACCACCTTTACCTCCATTGGCCCGTGGGTTACTACGCTGCTGATGCTGATCATGTTCGGCATGGGCGTGCACCTGAAAATCGACGATTTTAAACGCGTGCTGTCACGCCCGGCACCGGTTGCGGCGGGGATTTTCCTGCACTACCTGGTCATGCCTCTGGCCGCCTGGGTGCTGGCCATCGCCTTTAAGATGCCGCCGGATCTCTCCGCCGGGATGGTGCTGGTAGGCAGCGTGGCCAGCGGTACGGCCTCCAACGTGATGATCTATCTGGCGAAGGGGGATGTGGCGCTGTCGGTGACGATCTCCTCCGTCTCCACGCTGGTGGGCGTGGTGGCGACGCCGCTGCTGACACGTCTGTATGTGGATGCCCACATTCAGGTGGATGTGATGGGAATGCTGCTGAGCATTCTGCAAATCGTGGTGATCCCGATTGCGCTGGGGCTGATTATTCATCACCTGTTCCCACGGCTGGTGAAAGCCGTGGAGCCGTATCTGCCGGCGTTTTCGATGGTCTGCATTCTGGCGATTATCAGCGCCGTGGTGGCGGGCTCTGCGGCACACATCGCCTCTGTCGGTTTTGTGGTGATTATCGCTGTGGTGCTGCATAACATCATAGGACTGCTGGGTGGCTACTGGGGTGGGAAGCTGTTTGGCTTTGACGAGTCCACCTGCCGTACGCTGGCGATTGAAGTGGGGATGCAAAACTCAGGTCTGGCCGCTGCGCTCGGCAAAATTTACTTCTCGCCGCTGGCGGCACTGCCTGGCGCGCTGTTCTCGGTATGGCATAACCTTTCCGGTTCCCTGCTGGCGGGTTACTGGTCAGGTAAGCCGATCGAGGACCAAAAGAAACACGATGTGGTGAAGGAAGGTTAATTCAGCTTCGCGGCAGCGAAGGCATGCTTTACACTGAAGCCTCGTCCACAGGAGGCTTCAGGTATGTCCACACCGAGATTGACCCAGAAAGACATGACGGAAAGCGAGCAGCGCGAACTGAAAACCCTGCTCGATCGCGCCCGTATCGCCCATGGCCGACTGCTGACCAACGCCGAAACCAATCACGTGAAGAAAGAGTACATCGACAAACTGATGGCGCAGCGTGAACAGGACGCTAAAAAAGCCCGCAAGCTGAGAAAAGAGCAGGCTTATAAGGTGGATAAAGAGGCGACATTTTCCTGGTCGGCGAATACCCCAACCCGTGGAAGGCGCTGATTAGCGCCCTTTCTTTTTGCGCCCTGGCTGGGTAAAGCGTTTGCCGTTTCCGGCCGGTTTGCCCCGGCTTTTCTCTTCCGTTTGCGGCGCCTTGACCACCGGGCGTTTGATGCCCTGCGTTTTCGGCTTTGCCTTCGCTTTTGGCTTCGCTTCTGAGGATGAGTTCTCGATCAGCTTGAACAGCTCAATTAGCTCGTCGTCGGTCAGATCGCGCCACTCGCCCAGCGGGATGCCGGAGAGGCTAACGTTCATGATGCGGGTACGTTCCAGCTTCGTTACTTCAAAACCAAAATGTTCGCACATGCGGCGGATCTGGCGGTTTAACCCCTGAACCAGAGTGATACGGAAGGCGAACGGTGCCTCTTTCTTCACTTTGCACTTTTTCGTGACCGTGCCGAGGATCGGAACGCCCGCCCCCATCCCGCGAATGAAATCATCCGTCACCGGCTTGTTGACCGTAACGATATACTCTTTCTCGTGGTCGTTACCGGCCCGCAGGATCTTATTCACCAGATCGCCGTGGTTAGTGAGGAAAATCAGCCCCTGAGAGTCTTTATCCAGACGGCCAATCGGGAAGATACGGCTGCTGTGGTTAACGAAATCCACGATGTTGTCGCGCTCGCCATCTTCCGTGGTACTGACAATGCCAACCGGTTTATTCAGCGCGATAAACACCAGGTCTTCTTCGTTCCGTGGCTCGATCAGTTGACCATTCACTTTGACCACATCGCCAGGAACAACCTGATCGCCAATAGTGGCGCGTTTACCGTTGATAAACACGTTGCCCTGTTCGATGTAACGGTCAGCCTCGCGGCGCGAGCAGATCCCGCTCTCGCTAATGTATTTGTTTAATCGGGTGGATTGAGTTGGCAGCATAATTTCTCCTGTAGAGGCGAAATATACCTTAGGTTTGGGCTGGTAAAAAGATCAGCCCACGGTCACTGAGACAGGTCTCCGGTTTGCTGAACGTCATGACCTGCGTATCAGGCCCCGCAGTGTGGTCCTGCGAGGCGTTATCCAGATTAATACTCATCCCGGCTGTCGTCTTCGTCCGGCTGCTCCATCACACTGTATGCCACCGCGCAGAAGAGCGAGTTAAGACGCTTCATATCCCCCAGCAGGCCCATATGCAGGGAGCTGGTCTCGATGCTTTGCACGTTTTGCTGGTGCAGTCGGTCAACGTGCGCGTGGGAATAGCGGCGGTTGAGGATACGGAAACGGTGCTTATTACGACGCAGACGACGGGCGCTGGCCAGATCGCTGGAGAAGAAGACCGACATCGCCAGCTTCAGGTTGGCGAGGAGCTGGTCGTGCAGCGCATCCAGCTCTTTGACCCCTTCGAGGGAAAACGCCCGCCGGGCCGCCAGCGATTTATCCGCGATTTCACTCCCCATGCGCTCGACGATATCAGAGGCCTGCTCCAGGTTGAGGGACATCTCGATGATCTCTGCCCAGCGGCGGGACTCCTCCTCCGCCAGCTCATCTTTGGGCATCCGCGCCAGATAGAGCTTAATGGCGGTATAGAGCACGTTGATATCATCCGCGAGCTTGCGCAGATCTTTCTCTTCTCGCGGCTCGCCGTGCATGACCTTTTTCAACCCCTCCAGCATCAGCTCCATGGCATCGCCCATGCGCAGCGTCTCCCGGGCGGCATTGGCCAGCGCCAGCGCCGGGGTGTCCAGGGCTGAGGTATCCAGATGCTTCGGCTTCAGGCGCGCATCCAGCTCTGGCTCATCGCGGATAACCCGCTTACAGAACCGCGCCATTGGCTCGGCAAAGGGTACCATCGCCACGCAGCGCACCAGGTTGTAGAAGACGTGGAAGTAAATCACCAGCTCCGATTTTGGCAGCGGCAGGTTGTCCATCAGATTCGCGAGCGGATAGACGAACGGCAGGATGACCAGGCTCCCCACCAGCTTGAACAGCAGGCTGCCGAGCGCCACGCGACGGGCTGCGGCGTTGGCGGCGCTGTTATTAAGTACCGCCAGCAGGCCGGAGCCGAGGTTGGCACCAATAACCAGACACAAGGCCACCGGGAAGGAGATGATCCCTGCCGTGGTGAGCGTGGCGGTAAGCAGCACCGCCGCCAGGCTGGAGTAGCTGATCAGGGCAAACACTGCGCCAATCAGCGCATCCAGCAGGATATCGCCGGTCAGCGAGGCAAAGATGACCTGCACGCCGCTGGCCTGGGTGATAGGGGTGACAGCCTGAACGATCAGCTCCAGCGCCAGCAAAATCAGCCCAAGGCCAATCCCCACCCGTCCCAGTTGCCCGGCGCGGGTCTGTTTGCGGCCAAGGAAAAATATGACGCCAATGAAAATCAGCAACGGCGACAGCCAGGAGAGATCGAAGGTTAATACGCGCGCCATTAGCGCGGTGCCGACATCTGCGCCGAGGACAATCACCAGCGCAGGGGTCAGCGCCACCAGATCCTGAGCCACAAACGAGGTGACCAGCATGGTGGTGGCATTGCTGCTTTGCACCAGCGCAGTGACGCCAATGCCGGCACAGAACGCGAGCGGCTTTTTCTCAACGCTGCGGCTGAGAACGGTACGTAAGCGGGCGCCAAAAACGCGCATTACGCCGGTGCGGACAATATGTGTGCCCCAGACCAGCAACGCCACGGCAGAAAGCAGATGTAGCAGTGTCAGCACGAGTATCGGTTCTCCTTTTCGTTATCCGTTTTCCTGAGGTTCCTTGCAGGCTGTATTGCCGGATGACGGCGATGGCTTATCCCGCCCGGGCGCATGTACGGTTAGCAAAAGCGCCACCGGGCAATATCGAAGGAACCTTCGTTCAGTATAAGGTCTTAAATGTCAGAAAGAGACAGGGCACCCTGTGGGTGCCCTGTTTGTTGTAAGGAAACGTGACCTTAGTCTGCGTCGTACCCCAGATTCGGCGCCAGCCAGCGCTCTACCTCCGCGACGCTCATCCCCTTACGCAGGGCATAATCCTCTACCTGGTCGCGCTGGATCTGCGCCACAGCGTAGTACTTGCTGTCAGGGTGGCTGAAATACCAGCCGGACACCGATGCACCCGGCCACATGGCGAAGGATTCCGTGAGTTTCATGCCGGTATGGGCTTCGACATCCAGCAGTTGCCAGATGGTGCCTTTCTCGGTGTGCTCCGGGCAGGCCGGATAGCCTGGCGCCGGGCGGATCCCCTGGTAGTTCTCGCGGATCAGCTCCTCGTTGCTGAGGTTCTCGTTCGGCGCATAGCCCCAGTACACTTTACGCACCCGCTCATGCAGGTACTCGGCAAACGCTTCGGCCAGACGGTCGGCGATCGCTTTGACCATGATTTTGTTGTAATCATCATGCTGCGCTTCGAAGGCATCCGCCAGCGCGTCCTCCTCCAGCCCGCCGGTCACGGCAAAGGCACCGATGTAGTCGGCTTTACCGCTCAGCTTCGGCGCGACGAAGTCGGCCAGGCAGTAGTTGGCAAAACCGACCTTCTCCGTCTGCTGACGCAGATGGTGGCTGACCGTCAGCACGTGGGTGCGGGTTTCATCGCGATAGATCTCGATATCATCCCCCACGCGGTTCGCCGGGAACAGCCCCACCACGCCGCGCGGATTGAGGGTTTTCTCTGCGCTGAGCTGGTCGAGCAGGTCGTTGGCGTCTTTAAACAGGCGCTGGGCTTCTTCACCCACCACCTCGTCTTCGAGGATGCGGGGATATTTCCCGGCCAGCGACCAGGTCATAAAGAACGGCGTCCAGTCGATATAGTTACGCAGGGTTTCGATGCTGGCTGTTACCTCCTGCACGCCCAGGCGATGGGCGACGGGCGGCGTATAGCTGGCCCAGTCAAAGGCCAGGTCGTTATCCCGTGCCGCCGCCAGGGTCACTGGCGGGGTGCGCGGTTTTTTGCGCGCGTGCTGGATACGCACCGTTTCGTACTCTTTGCGGGTTCTGGCAACAAAGTCGTCACGCTGGGTTGCTGACAGCAGCGCCGAGACCACACCTACCGTGCGCGAGGCGTTCTGTACGTATACCGTCGGCCCGCTGTAGTTCTGCTCGATCTTCACCGCGGTGTGTGCTTTCGAGGTGGTCGCGCCACCAATCAGCAGCGGCAGGGTAAAGCCCTGGCGCTCCATCTCTTTCGCCACGTTGACCATTTCGTCCAGCGACGGGGTGATCAGCCCTGAGAGGCCAATCAGGTCAGCATTCACTTCGCGCGCGGTTTTGAGGATTTTATCCGCCGGCACCATCACGCCCAGATCGATAATTTCGTAGTTATTACACTGCAACACCACACCGACGATGTTTTTGCCGATGTCATGCACGTCGCCTTTCACGGTGGCGATCACCATCTTGCCGTTGCTGGAACCTTTCTCTTTACTGGCTTCGATAAAGGGTTCCAGATACGCCACCGCCTGCTTCATGACGCGAGCGGATTTGACCACCTGCGGCAGGAACATTTTGCCCTCGCCGAACAGATCCCCGACCACGTTCATGCCGTCCATCAGTGGCCCTTCGATCACTTCAATCGGGCGTGTGGCCTGCTGGCGTGCCTCTTCGGTATCTTGTTCGATAAACTCGGTGATGCCTTTCACCAGCGAATACTCAAGACGCTTATTCACGTCCCAGGAGCGCCACTCGGCCTGCTGGACGTTGGCACTGTCGTCGGCTTTGCTGCCGCGGTATTTTTCAGCCAGCTCCAGCATGCGCTCGGTGGCGTCGTCGCGGCGGTTCAGAATCACGTCTTCAACCGCGTCGCGCAGTTCGGCAGGCAGGTCGTCATAAATCGCCAGCTGCCCGGCGTTGACGATACCCATATCCATGCCGTTACGGATGGCGTAGTAGAGAAATACCGCGTGGATCGCTTCACGCACCGGGTCGTTACCGCGGAACGAGAACGAGACGTTGGAGACACCGCCTGAGATCAGGGCATGCGGCAGCTCGCGTTTGATGTCTTCACAGGCCCCGATAAAGTCCTGAGCATAGTTGTTATGCTCTTCGATCCCGGTCGCCACGGCAAAGATGTTCGGGTCAAAGATAATGTCTTCCGGTGGGAAACCAACCTCTTCGGTCAAAATTTTGTACGCGCGGCGGCAGATCTCAATTTTGCGCTCGCGGGTGTCAGCCTGGCCGACCTCATCGAAGGCCATCACCACCACGGCGGCACCGTAGCGGCGCACCAACTTCGCGTGATGTATAAAAGGTTCGACACCCTCTTTCATGGAGATGGAGTTAACGATGCCCTTGCCCTGAATGCACTTCAGGCCTTTCTCGATCACTTCCCATTTCGAGGAGTCGATCATAATCGGCACGCGGGCAATGTCCGGCTCCCCGGCGATGAGATTAAGGAAACGCACCATCGCCGCTTCGGCGTCGAGCATCCCCTCATCCATGTTGATATCAATAATTTGCGCGCCGCTCTCAACCTGCTGGCGGGCAACGTCCAGCGCTTCGCTGTATTTCTCTTCTTTAATCAGGCGCTTGAACTTCGCGGAGCCAGTCACGTTGGTACGTTCACCCACGTTCACAAACAGGCTGTCATCGCCGATGTTCAGCGGCTCAAGTCCGGCCAGTCGGCAGGCAACCGGCAGTTCGGGCAGCTTGCGCGGGGCCAGGCCTGCCACCGCATTGCTCATGGCGGCGATATGCTCTGGCGTGGTGCCGCAGCAGCCGCCGACGATATTCAGGAACCCGGATTCAGCCCATTCGCGGATCTGCGCCGCCATCGTCCCGGCGTCGAGATCGTATTCACCGAAGGCATTCGGCAGACCGGCGTTCGGGTGAGCAGTGACGTAGCATTCGGCGATGCGCGACAGCTCCTGCACATACTGGCGCAGTTCGTCCGGCCCCAGCGCACAGTTCAGGCCAAAGCTCAGGGCATCGGCGTGGCGCAGGGAGTTGTAAAACGCTTCCGTGGTTTGTCCTGAGAGGGTACGGCCAGAAGCATCGGTGATCGTACCGGAGATCATGATCGGCAGATCCACGCCCAGCGCGTCGAACTCCTCTTTCACCGCATAGATTGCGGCTTTAGCGTTGAGGGTATCGAACACCGTTTCAATCATGATCAGATCGGACCCGCCCTCCACCAGCGCACGGGTCGACTCGCGGTACGCGGCCACCAGCTGGTCAAAGGTGATATTACGAAACGCCGGATCGTTCACGTCCGGTGAAATAGAGGCGGTGCGGTTGGTCGGGCCAAGCACGCCTGCTACGTAGCGCGGTTTTTCCGGGGTGCGGGCGGTCCATTCATCGGCGCAGGCACGCGCCAGTTTGGCCGCCTCGTAGTTGATCTCCGCCGACAGGGATTCCATCTGGTAATCCGCCATGGCGATAGTTGTCGAGTTGAAGGTGTTGGTCTCAACGATATCCGCGCCCGCCTCGAAATAGGCGTAATGAATGGCGGCGATAATCTCTGGCTTGCTAAGAACCAGCAGGTCATTGTTGCCTTTTAGATCGCAGGGCCAGTCGGCGAAGCGGTCGCCGCGAAAGTCGTCTTCACTCAGACGATAGCTCTGGATCATGGTGCCCATACCGCCATCCAGCACCAGAATGCGTTCATTTAACTGCGCACGCAGTTGATCTACTTTGCTGCTCACACTTGCTCCCGACAACGGTCAACCAGGCCAAAAGGCCAGCAGACCATACTGGCATAATCTTGCAAGAGGGAAAAGTCACACCGCGGTAACATGAGACATGTTCACTATAACTCCTCCGATCAGTACGGATAGCGGTTGCAAAACGCCCAAATAAAACGAAAATGATTTCCACGATACAGAAAAAGGAGCCTGTTATGGTCGCCACCGTTCCCGCTAAACGCGGCAGAAAACCTGCCGCCGCAACCGCCCAGCCGGGTGGACAAGTCCAGTCTCTGACGCGGGGCCTTAAACTGCTGGAGTGGATAGCCGAGTCGCACAGCAGCGTGGCGCTGACCGAGCTGGCCCAACAGGCAGGCTTGCCGAACTCCACCACCCATCGCCTGCTCACCACCATGCAGCAACTGGGCTTTGTGCGTCAGGTGGGCGAACTGGGGCACTGGTCCGTGGGTGCCCACGCGTTTATCGTCGGCAGCAGCTTTTTGCAGAGCCGTAACCTGCTCGCCATTGTGCACCCGATCCTGCGTAAGCTGATGGAGGATTCCGGCGAGACGGTCAACCTGGCGGTGCTCGACCAGAGCGATTACCAGGCGATTATTATCGACCAGGTGCAGTGTACCCAGCTGATGCGCATGTCGGCCCCCATTGGCGGCAAGCTGCCGATGCACGCCTCCGGGGCAGGCAAAGCATTTCTGTCCCAGCTCAGCGAAGAGCAGGTCACCGGCCTGTTGCATCGCAAAGGCTTACACGCTTATACCCATGCGACGCTGGTGTCACCGTTACATCTGAAAGAGGATTTAGCCCTGACGCGTAAGCGCGGTTACTCCTTTGATGATGAAGAGCATGCCCTCGGCCTGCGCTGCCTTGCGGCGTGCATTTATGATGAGCATCGCGAGCCATTTGCCGCCATCTCCATTTCCGGGCCGATCTCGCGGATGACCGATGACCGGGTGACCGAGCTGGGCGCGCTGGTGATTAAGGCTGCTAAAGAAGTGACGCTGGCGTACGGCGGAGCGCGCTGATGAGCACGTTAAAATCCTACTGGCAGGATAAATATCCGCAGGCGTTATGCTGGGCTTTTGGCGATTCGCCGACGTTGGTCGACGAGCTGGCGGCACTGGTGGTGGCCGGTAAAAAGCGCGGCACCTGCTGTTCGTTAGCCAGCTACCGCCAGGAGCAGCCTCCCGTCACGCCCGGCGCGTACCATATTGTGCTGAACGGCGCGGGCGATGCCGTCTGCGTTATACGCACGCTCGCGCTCAGGCTGATACGTTTCGATGAAATGACCGCCGAACTGGCCGCCATGGAAGGGGAAGGCGATCTCAGCCTGGCTTACTGGCAATCGGCTCATCAGCAGTTCTTTGAGCGAGAAGGAAGCTGGTCGCCGGAAATGGAGCTGATTTACGAAGAGTTTGCCGTGGTGGAGCTCGCCGGCCAGCCATAACGTACGCTAAACCGCTGGCGACGGCGGTAGGCGTATACGTCCTCCACGTGCCCGTTCTTAATGCGTGTTTGCAACCTGCGCCAGTAGTCCGCCCGGAACAGATCGGCATGCATCTCCTCAAATAGCGCCCCAATGCGCGGGTCGGCACATAGCCAGTGCCGAAACTCTTCCGGGAAGACATCCCCGGGTGAGACGCTGTACCACGGCTCGCTGGCGAACTCATCCTCTGGATAACGCGGCGGCGGGATCTCACGGAAATTCACTTCCGTCATGTAGCAAATTTCGTCGTAATCGTAGAACACGACCCGTCCGTGCCGGGTGACGCCAAAGTTTTTAAACAACATATCGCCCGGGAAAATGTTAGCCGCTGCCAGCTGACGGATAGCGTTGCCGTACTCTTCGATGGCATCGTGGAGAACCTGCCCTTCCGCCTGCTCCAGCCAGATATTGAGCGGGACCATCCGGCGTTCGATATAAAGATGGCTGATGGCAATCCGGTCCCCCAGGTCAGTGATCTTGCCTGGTGCTTCCTGGAGCAAGAGCGCCATCAGTTCCGGCGCAATCTGTCGCTTATCAAGTACGAAATTCTCAAACTCCTGGGTATCGGCCATTCGCCCGACGCGGTCGTGCTCCTTAACCAGCTGATAGCAGGCGCGGACGTGAGCGGCAGACATCTCTTTCTGCGGGGCAAATTTATCCTTAATCACCTTAAAGACCCGGTCAAACCCCGGCAGGGTAAAGACCAGCATTACCATTCCGCGAATGCCCGGTGCCTCGATAAACTGCTCGTCGGCATGGGCGATATAGTGCAGGTATTCCCGATAGCTCTCAGTTTTGGCGTGTTTCTGACACCCTATCGCCATATACAGTTCGGCGGTGGTTTTACCAGGCAGGATCTCCCGCAGCCACTCCACCAGCGCCCCTGGCTGCGGGGCATAGACCATAAAATAAGAGCGGGCGAAGCCGAAAACGATGCTGGCCTCGGTGTTGGTGGTCAGGCAGGTATCCACCGCCAGTTGTCCTTCATCACTGCGATGTATGGGCACTAAAAACGGTACGGTGCCGTCGGGCGTCATCAGTTTGCCAACCAGCCAGGCCGCTTTATTGCGATAGAACAATTCGTTAGCGACCTGCAAATAGCTGTTTTGCAGCGTCTCTGTCCCCACCGCCTCGGACAAATGCGCGATGATATAGCCCACATCACGGGCACGGTTTTGCCACGGCAGGCGCAAAGGGAGATCGGCTAACACTTTGGTGAGTAATGCTTCCCAGCCGTTGTCGGGGAAAAAGTCTTTTGCCAGCGGTCGCGGCAGGATACGAAAACGTTGCTCAGGCTGAGAGCTGAAAATAAAGAGCCGCTCCGGTGATAAAGAGCGGTGATCGAACAGCCGACAATAGACGGAATTGAAAAAGCTTTCCGCTATTTCAAAGCGAGGGTAATCCGGCAGCAGATGAGTGTAATGCTCTTTCACTCGCAGTAAGAATGCGGCATCGGTAATGGTGTGCCCGGTAATACAGCGTAATTGCTCCACCACCAGGCCAACGTGGTGATCATAAAGATGAATACGTTGCTTCATCGCCTGCTGCACGGCGTGCCAGTCAGCCTGCTCAAAGCGCTGCTGCGCCCCGGATGTCACTTCAAGGAAACGACCGTACTGGGCATCGAAGCCCTGCAGAATGGTTTGTGCAATCAGTAACTCCAGCTCACGCGACATAGCTCTCCCTTACCCCTGCCCTCTCGCCACAGGGAGAAGGCGTAACGCTGTATTGTGCCAACCGTAATAACTCACGCCCTTTTGTTCCCTCCCCCCTGTGGGGAGAGGGTCAGGGTGAGGAGATCAGAACTGTGCTTCTTCGGTTGAGCCTGTCAGTGCGGTCACGGAGGAGGTGCCGCCCTGAATAATGGTCGTCACTTTATCGAAGTAGCCGGTTCCCACTTCCTGCTGATGCGAGGCAAAGGTATAGCCCTGCTTGCTGGCTTCGAACTCCGGCTGCTGGACCTTCTCGACATAGTGCTTCATGCCCTCGCCCTGAGCATAGGCGTGCGCCAGGTCGAACATGTTGAACCACATGCTGTGAATGCCCGCCAGGGTAATGAACTGGTACTTGTAGCCCATGTCAGACAGCGCCTGCTGGAAACTGGCGATAGTTTTATCGTCCAGATTTTTCTGCCAGTTGAAGGATGGGGAGCAGTTATAGGCAAGCAGTTTGCCCGGATATTTTGCATGGATGGCGTCGGCAAAGCGTTTAGCCAGCGCCAGGTCCGGGGTGGAGGTTTCGCACCACACCAGGTCAGCATAAGGGGCATACGCCAGGCCACGGCTGATCGCCTGTTCAATGCCAGCATGGGTACGATAGAAACCTTCGCTGGTACGTTCCCCGGTAATAAACGGGCTGTCATAAGGGTCACAATCTGAGGTGATCAGATCTGCCGCATCGGCATCGGTACGGGCAATCACCAGCGTCGGAACGCCCAGCACATCAGCAGCCAGACGGGCCGCCACCAGTTTCTGAATGGCTTCCTGAGTCGGCACCAGCACTTTGCCGCCCATGTGTCCGCACTTCTTCACTGAGGCCAGCTGATCTTCAAAGTGAACGGCCGCTGCACCGGCTTCAATCATCGATTTCATCAGCTCGAAAGCATTCAGTACCCCGCCAAAACCGGCTTCCGCATCGGCGACAATCGGCAGGAAGTAATCCACAAAGCGTGGATCCTGCGGCTCAATACCGGACGCCCACTGGATCTGATCCGCACGGCGGAAGGTATTGTTAATGCGCTCCACCACCGCCGGAACAGAGTTTGCCGGATAGAGGGATTGATCCGGGTACATGCTGGAGGCCAGGTTGGCGTCTGCCGCAACCTGCCAGCCTGACAGATAGATCGCTTCAATGCCTGCTTTCGCCTGCTGCAACGCCTGGCCGCCCGTTAATGCACCGAGGCTGTTGATGTAGCCCTTTTTCGATTCGCCGTGCAGCAGACGCCACATTTTGGCCGCGCCCAGTTGCGCCAGGGTGCACTCCGGGTTGACCGAACCGCGTAACTTCACCACTTCCTCTGCGCTATAAGGGCGTTCAATGCCTTCCCAGCGCGGTTGAGTCCACTCATTTTGTAATGCTTCGATCTGTTGGGTACGGGTTTTCATGTGCAGATGCTCCATATTGTTATGTGGTGAAATCACGCCAGCAGGCGGTAGCCAGGCAGCGTCAGGAAGTCGATTAACTCGTCTGAGGTGGTGATCTGTTCCATCAGGCGTGCCGCGGCGTCGAAGCGACCACTGCTGAAGCGATGCTCGCCCAGCTCTTCCTGAATGTTCAGCATCTCTTCCGACAGCATCTGGCGGAACAGGGCTTTGGTAACCGGTTTGCCGTTGCTGAGCGTCTTTTGATGATGGATCCACTGCCAGATAGAGGTACGTGAGATCTCGGCGGTAGCGGCATCTTCCATCAGACCGTAAATCGGCACACAGCCGTTGCCGGAAATCCACGCCTCGATGTACTGCACCGCCACGCGGATATTGGCGCGCATTCCCTCTTCGGTGCGTTCGCCCTCGCACGGCTCAAGCAGCTGGGCGGCGGTGACAGGCGCGTCGTCCTCACGGGTGACGTGCAGCTGGTTTTTGTTATCACCGAGAATGCGGTTGAAGACTTCCATGGCGGTATCAGCCAGACCCGGATGCGCCACCCAGGTGCCGTCATGGCCGTTGTTGGCCTCCAGCTCTTTATCGGCCTTCACTTTCTTCAGAACCTGGGTGTTACGCTCGCTGTCTTTGCTCGGAATGAACGCCGCCATCCCGCCCATCGCGAAAGCGCCGCGTTTATGGCAGGTTTTGATTAACAGACGCGAGTAGGCATTCAGGAATGATTTATCCATGGTGACCACCTGGCGATCCGGCAGGACGCGATCGGGGTGGTTTTTCAGCGTTTTGATATAGCTGAAGATATAGTCCCAACGGCCACAGTTCAGGCCAACAATGTGGTCACGCAGGGCATGCAGTATTTCGTCCATCTGGAATACAGCCGGCAGGGTTTCAATCAGTAGCGTGGCTTTGATGGTGCCGCGTGGCAGCCCGAAACGATCTTCGGCATAACTAAAGACCTCACTCCACCAGGCCGCTTCCTGCCAGGACTGGGTTTTCGGCAGGTAGAAATAGGGGCCGCTGCCTTTTGCCAGCAGATTTTTATGGTTGTGGAAGAAATAGAGGGCAAAGTCGAACAGGCTGCCGGGGATCGCTTCCCCATTCCAGGTCACATGTTTTTCCGGTAAATGCAGGCCGCGTACACGACAGACCAGGACTGCCGGGTTGGGCTTGAGCTGATAAATTTTTCCTGCTTCGTTGGTGTGACTGATAGTGCCATTCACCGCGTCGCGCAGGTTAATCTGCCCTTCGATCACTTTGCTCCAGTCGGGCGCCAGCGAATCTTCAAAATCGGCCATAAAGACTTTCACATTGGCATTGAGCGCATTGATCACCATCTTGCGCTCCACCGGGCCGGTGATCTCCACACGTCGATCCTGCAGGTCCTGCGGGATGCCGCGAATCGTCCAGTCACCTTCTCGAATGGAAGCGGTTTCCGAAATAAAGTCCGGTAGCTTTCCATTATCAATGTCTTGCTGCTGCTGGATACGTGCCGCCAGTAATTTATTGCGCTTTGGCGTGAAACGGGTCACCAGCTCGGTAAGAAACTCAACGGCCTCGGGCGTCAGGACCTGCTGCTCCTGCTCGCCATGCGGTTGGTTAAACGCCAGTTCATCGATAATGGTTGCCTGTTGATTCATTGTGCTGCTCCTCGTCATTGATCCAAATTCACTTCCCCCAGGCGAACGAAAGATCGTTGTGTAGTTTTCGTTCAGCAAAATAAAGACTATCTCAATTTATCGTAAAATCAAAAACTATTTCCATTTTTAATTTAAAATGCATTTAACTGCCTGATATTTATGCAATTAAAAGTTAGTCATCAAGCGGAGTTTATTTCGGAAATAAAAAAGGCACCCGAAGGTGCCTTAACTGGTGAGCTGAAACGCTACAGGAAGAGGATCGTCAGAGGATTAATCCAGCGTCGGATTCATGTGGCGCAGATCGTATGGTGTGATCTGGTAGACGTAGTAGTTGAGCCAGTTAGTAAACAGCAGGTTGCCATGGCTGCGCCAGGTTGCCCGCGGTTTGTTCTGCGGATCGTTTTGTGGAAAATAGTTGTACGGCACGTCCGGGTTTAAACCCGCTTCGACATCACGGAAATACTCGCTCGCCAGGGTGTCGGGATCGTATTCAGGATGGCCAGTGACAAAGGCGATGCGTTTATCTTTGCTAGCGAACAGGTAGGCATCACCCTCTTCGCTTTCTGCCAGGATCTCCAGATCGGTGTAGTCACGGATCAGTGCTGCCGGGAAGTCGGCATAGCGTGAATGGGGAGCCAGGAAGGAATCATCAAAGCCCCGCGTCAGCAATGCATGAGGGTGCAGAATATGGTGCTCATAGACGCCAGAAAGTTTTTCGGTGCGCGTTTGCTTAGGGATGCCGTAAAGAATATTGAGTGCCGCCTGTACCGCCCAACACACAAACAGCGTAGAGGTGACATGATCTTTGGCCCACTCAAGTACCTGCTTGATTTGCGGCCAGTAGGCTACATCGTTGAACTCAACCAGACCTAGCGGGGCACCGGTAACGATTAGGCCATCGAAATTCTCGTCGCGAATATCATCGAAGTTACAGTAGAAGTTATTGAGATGCTCTGAAGGTGTGTTACGGGATTCACGCGCATCAATACGCAACAGCTGGATATCAACCTGCAGCGGGGAGTTAGAGAGTAAGCGGAGGAACTGGTTTTCCGTCTCAATTTTCTTTGGCATCAGGTTAAGGATAAGCACCTTCAAAGGACGAATTTCCTGACCTGTAGCGCGCGATGCCGTCATTACAAAGACATTCTCATCACGCAAGAAATTGACGGCTGGTAGCTCGTCCTGCACCCTAATCGGCATAACCTTATATCCTCACAGCATACGTATAAACGTTTAGACATCCAGATAGCTGACAATAACCAGGAATAAGCCAAATGTCGAGCCTGCATGTGAAAGGTGAGAAAGTTTCAAGGAAGGGGAGTAGGTGCGGCTGGAATTGCCGGGCGGCGCGGCGTGATCCGCAGGCCGGGTAAGGCGGAGCCGCCACCCGACCGGTTTCTGGGTTTCATGGCTTCAGGGTTTGAGGGTTTGAGGGTTGCAGGGTTGCAGGGTTGCAGGGTTGCAGGGCCTGAGAGTTTCGTGCAGACGACAAAAAACCCCGTACCTTGCGGTACGGGGTTTCC
>NZ_JBICLV010000030.1:0-5526 GCF_043105735.1 Leclercia sp. GLN_9 | reverse complement strand
GCCCACAGGGAGTCCGCATGTTTCCCCTCACCCCAGCCCTCTCCCCAAAGAGGAGAGGGGGCCGACCGTGCCAATTTTTTGTGGGGCACCCTAAGCCCACAGGGAGTCCGCATGTTTCCCCTCACCCCAACCCTCTCCCCAAAGAGGAGAGGGGGCTGACCGTGCCAATATTTTTTGTCGGGAACCCACAGGGAGAGGGTACAAACATTAAAAACGGCAACCCGGGTTGCCGTTTTGCGTTTGCCTCCGTCACACGGCTTAGAGCCCACTCAGACGCTATTTCCCCTCCATTACCGCCTTTTGCGCCACTACCGCCGCTTTCTGCTGCATCCGGTTTTGCATCTGGTCGATGATCACCGCAACGATAATCACAATCCCCTTGATCACCATCTGCCAGAACTCGCTAACGCCCATCATCACCAGGCCGTCGGCCAGGAAGCCGATCACGAAAGCGCCGATCAGCGTGCCGAGAATGGTTCCGCGCCCGCCAGCCAGCGAGGTGCCGCCCAGGACCACCGCGGCGATGGCGTTCATCTCAAACGCGGTGCCGTTGGCCGGGTGGCTTGCCAGCAGTTGCGCGGAGACCACAATCCCGGCGATAGCGGCGCAGAAGCCCGACAGGGTATAGACCAGCACTTTGACCTGCTTGACCCGCACCCCGGAAAGCTCGGCGGCGCGCTCGTTATCACCAATGGCGTAAACGTGGCGGCCAAACGGCAGGCGGCGGGCGATGTAGGCGATCACCAGCGCCAGCACAATCATCATCCAGATGGCCCACGGAATACCGAGCAGCGTCCCGGCACCAATCTCATCGAAGCCGGTATTGCCCAACTGCGGGTTGCCGGACAGCCCCGGGAAGGTCTGGCCGTCGGAGGTGAGCATCGAGGCCCCGCGCAGCACGTACATGGTGCCAAGGGTGCAAATGAACGGGGCGACGTTATAGCGGGTTATGATCCAGCCATTCACCGCCCCGATAAGCGCGCCAATCAGCAGCACGACGGGCACGATAACCCACACGCTCGGGAAAATAGCGATGCCAAACATCGGCAGCACAATCCCTTTGGTGATCATCCACCCGGCGATCATCCCGCACAGCCCCAGCGTCGCCCCAATCGACAGGTCGATCCCGGCGGTGATGATCACGAAGGTGATCCCCAGCGCCAGAAACGCATTGATCGCGATATGCTTAATCATGATCACCAGGCTGCCCGCGGAGAGAAAACCCGGCACGGTCATGGTGAAAAAGCCGACAATTAAAAACAGCGCAATGAAGGTGCGCATTTTCAGCAACAGCAGAAGCAGTTTTTCCCGGGAAGGCGCGGCCCCTTTTTGCGGCACCAGCGCGACAGACTGTGTTGTTTTCATCTTAGAACCCCTGAGCACTTGCAGTTACCAGTGCCGATTCATCGGCCCGATCGCGAACAATATCGGCGGTCAGTTTGCCGCCGGACATCACCAGAATGCGGTCCGATACCGCCATAATTTCTTTCAGGTCCGAGGTGGAAAACACCACCGCGATACCCTGCTGCGACAGCTGCACCATCATGCGAAACACATCCGCTTTGGCGCCCACGTCAATGCCGCGCGTCGGCTCATCAAGGAACAGCACCTTCGGATTGGTCAGCAGCGAGCGGCCAATCACCACTTTTTGTTGATTGCCGCCGCTGAGCGCCTGGATCTCCACCTCCGGGGTGGAGACCTTGATCGACAGATTGCCAATGGTGCTGGCCACGACCTCCTGCTCCGCTTTCTGCGCAATGGTGAAACCGCGCTGCAAACGTCGCCACAGGCTGGCGATGGTCAGGTTGCTGGCCACCGACGAACCAGGGAAAATCCCGGTGCGTTTGCGGTCTTCCGGCACCAGGCTCATCCCCATGCGGATACGCTCGGCGGTGGTTAAACGCTGCGGCACCGGTTTGCTGTCGAGCCACAGCTTGCCCAGATAGTTGCGCTCGGTGCCGAGCATGCACTCGAACAGCTCGGTACGCCCGGCCCCCATCAGGCCGTAAATACCGACAATCTCCCCGGCGTTCACCTGGAAGCTGACGTCGTTGACCACCGTGTTGCCCGCAGCATTCACGCAGGTGATATGTTCGGCCTCCAGCACCGGTGCGCCAAAGGTGCGGCCCGGCTCGAGGAAATTGCTCACCGGATCGCTACCGAGCATCTCGCGCACAATCCACGGCACGTCGATATCCTCTACCTTCGCCTCGGCCTGGAATTTGCCGTCGCGCAGGATGGTGATCACATCGCCTATCGCCATCAGCTCTTCCAGCCGGTGGGAGATATAGATGATGGTGACCCCCTGGCGGGTCAGCTCGCGGATCACCCGAAACAGGATCTCCACCTCGGTTTTGCTGAGCGCCGAGGTCGGCTCGTCGAGGATCAGAATGTCGGCGTCCTCCGCCAGCGCCTTGGCGATCTCAATCAGCTGCTGCTGCCCCACCTTCAGGTTGCCAACCAGCTCGCGCGGAGAGATGGGCTGATCGAGGCGTTTCAGCAGCGCCGCGGTGCGGGACTCCTGCTCCGCCTCGTTGATCGGCGTCACGCCCTTTTGCAGCTCCCGGCCAAGGAAGACGTTTTCCGCCACGTTGAGGTTCTCAAACAGGTTCAGCTCCTGGTGCACCATGCCAATGCCGTGAGCGGCGGCGTCGCGGGTGCTGGAGAACGCCACCTGTTTGCCGTTGAGCCACATCTCGCCAAGGCTGGGCTGTTGCACCCCCGCAAGGATTTTCATCAGCGTCGATTTCCCGGCGCCGTTCTCACCGATAATGACGTTCACTTTGCCGCGCCAGACGCGGTAATCGACCTTATCCAGCGCCACGGTTCCGGGGAACAGCATCGAGATGCCCTGGGTGCTGAGGATAATGTCCTCTGCCGGGTTATCGCTCATCACGGTGCCTCCTGTTTCAGTTCCAGCGCCGCCGCCTCGTTCGCTTTTCCGCCCGTGAGGGTGGTGGCGAACAGCACGGTGGCATTTTTGCCGCGCCAGCTGTCATCCACTTTAGGCAGATGCTTCACCGCCTCGCGGTTTAAGGCGCGGGAGAGCTGGGCATACTGCACCTGGTTGGTAAATTCATCGAAACGGAAACCGGCGGCGTCGCGGATGGCGTTACCGCGCATCACCGGGCCGCTCTGGATCTCAAGCGGCTGGCCGTTCACCGTCATCACCAGTTTCTGCTCGTTGGCATTGCTGGCTTCTACGCGCTCCACTTTGCCGCTCAGCCGTACAAAGACGCTCTGCGGCTTGTCAGAGGGCGTTTTCAGCTGGGTGGAGAGGGCGCTGGCATCCAGCGCATGATTTTTGGCGGCGTCGAGGATCCGCGGCTGCCAGGTTTGTTGCGCGATCTGCTGGGGTGTCTGGTTGTCAAAGCTGGCTTTGGCGTTGGGATCGGCAGGCATGATTGGCTTGCCGTTCTCATCCAGATCCACCACCGTGCAGGCCGTCAGCAACAGGGCGGCTGCGCCTGTCAGCGCCGCGCCCCATTGTGTTAAACGCATACGGCCTCCGCTTATTTGCTGAGGTTAAACAGGTTCAGCTTGCTGGCATTGGTTTCATCGATCAGCACGCAATCCATCAGCTGCTTCTCGTCTTTTTGCGCTTTGCCATTTTTCAGGTAGTAATCCGCCTGTTCCACCGCCATCTGCGCCTGCTGCCAGCCCGGTTGCAGGACCGTGGCTTTGATGTTGCCGTTTTTCAGGATCGAGTCGCGGGTGTAGTCGCTGCCGTCAAAGCCGACCACAATCACGTTGTTCTTCCCGGCGGCCTTCAGCGCCGCTTCAGCACCCAGCGCCATGGTGTCGTTACCGGAGATCACGCCGACGATATCGGGGTTGGTTTGCAGAATGGCTTCCATACGGGTGAAGGCTTCGGTCTGGCTCCAGTTAGCGGTCTGCTGCGCTACCATCTTCATGTCCGGGTAGTCGTCCAGAACATCGTGGTAACCCTGGGAGCGCACATGGGCGTTGGTGTCCGACGGACGGCCCAGCAGCTCAACGTATTTGCCTTTGCCGTCCAGCAGCTTCACGAACTTCTCTGCACCCAGCTGTGCCCCCTGATAGTTGTTCGACACAATCTGCGCCACCGCAATACCGGTTTTGTTGATTTCACGATCGATCAGGAAGGCAGGGACGCCTGCCGCTTTTGCCTTCTCCAGCGGACCGACGGTGGCGTCTGCCCCGGCGTTGTCCAGAATGATCGCTTTCGCTTTACGGGCGATGGCGGTCTCAATCAGCTGGTTTTGTTTGTTCACGTCGTCGTCATGCGAGGCGACAAGCGTGGTGTAACCCAGCTCTTTTGCCTTCGCTGCCGCGCCGTCGGCTTCTGCCTTGAAGAACGGGTTGTCGTGTGAGGGGGTAATAATCGCAATGAGTCCGTGATCGGCGGCAAACAGGGAACCGGAAGCGGCGATCATTGAGGCCAGTAAAGCGGATTTTACAAAGGTCGTGTTCATTCTTTTTCTCCACATTGAATATTTATTCAATAATGATTTATTATTCAATGTAACGATAAGACTGCCTGCTAAAACTGTCTACGGTTTAGGCAGCTAATTTGTTTAAAAGGAGAAAAGGATCACGATCCTGAGCCGTTATGCATCACAGATCAGGGTGATAACCTGTGCGTCGATGCGGCACCAGTAAAGGGTAAATGCCTGATTTTGTACAAAGGGCGGGAGAGGGCAGGTGAGGGTTAAGGTCAGGGTGTCGGACGTAAGCGCCGTCACGCGCGCACTCTCGAAGCCCATCCACGTCTGCACCTGGGGAAACAGCGCTTTGAACAGGCTCTCTTTCGCGCTGAAGGCGAGCGTGAAGGCCAGATCGAAGGGGAGGCCGCTCTCCGCGAGCCGTTGAGCCTCCTGGGTATCGACTACGCCGTCCTGAATGTCGCGGGCTTCATTTTCGGCAATGATGGCTTCACAATCGATACCCACCAGGCCCTTTTCCTGACATATCGCCACCGCCAGTGAACCGCTGTGTGAAATGCTGCCGCAGACACCCGCAGGCCACAGCGGTTCGCCATTGCTGCCGATGCCGGGAAGGGTTTGGCGGTTCAGGGCATGAAATGCGGCGATGCGCCCGGCGAGATGATCGGCTTTGCGCTTGCGCCCGGCACTGCTCAGCTGTTCATGGTGAGGAAGCCACAGAAGATCGGCCTCGGTAAAGGTCGCGGGATCGAAGGTAATTTGATGGACGGTGCGCCCGGCGAGGAGAAACGTGGAATACGTGGTTTGCATGAGTTTCCCGGCGCTGAAAAAAGGGCACCTATGTTAACACACGCGCCCGGACGGTTCCCTCTCCCTTAAGGAGAGAGGGATCACCCGTCATTTTCTTACGCTTAATGCAATGAAATAATCACAATATTTTAAAAGACTTACAGCGACTCCCAGGTCCGGCTGAAAATCGACGAAGCGTTTCCGAAAGGCCGGGGCGAGGCGCAGGGACGCGCCGAGAGGGCATAGCCTGCAGGGATGCAGGCTGGTGCCCGACCCGAAAGCCTGGAGGAATAAGCTGAGTGTACCGCGAAGC
>NZ_JBICLV010000029.1:0-7316 GCF_043105735.1 Leclercia sp. GLN_9 | reverse complement strand
GCTTCGTCGATTTTCAGCCGGACAAGGGAGCCGCTGTAAGTCTTTTAAAATATTATGATTATTTCATTGCTTTAAGAGCAATAAAATTACTGGATATCCCTTAGCTCTGTGGGAGAGGGCCGGGATGAGGGGCTTAACTTTGCAGCATTTTAACAACAACTTTTCTGACCTGCGCAGGCGCGCCCACCGCGCACAGCGGTTTGTGCACTTCGCCTGGGTAGAAGACCACGAAGTCGCCCTCGCTTAACACCAGGGTTTTCTCCTGCTCGCCTTCCGGCAGAAACGCAATGTCTTTATCCGCCAGCCAGTCGGTGTCCGGCGTGCCATTTGGCAGGGTGCTGAAGGTCATCCCTTCCTGGCCTTTCAGCACGATCTGGATATCCAGATAGCGGGCGTGATACTCGGCGCGACGCTCTTCAAATGGCTGGGTCATGTCTTCGGAGACCAGATAGAACAGGTTGTTGCCGTCGATGTCGTGCTTACCGGTTGGGGTCGCGTCTGACACATGCGTTTTAACATGTTCGATCGCCTGACGCAGCGGGTGTGGCAGCCAGGACTGGAGGTTGTGAATGTTGCCAACGATCATGGTGATATCCTCAATATAAAACATCGTTTCATTTTAAGCTTTTATACGAGAATTTTAGCTGCCATACCACTTCTTTTTGTGTGTGCTTTGCATTAGCGCATAACCATGCACACCTAACCGTTTACGTTGCGTAAAGTGTGCATTATTCGCTTGATCCGCCAATCAGGCTGCGTATAATGCCCCACAATTTGCCGGGAGGAAGCATGGTCAAACAGTGTCTACAGAGTGTCGTAGCGCGTCTTAAAAAAGACGCTGGCCTGCCGTTTTTCTTCCCGTTGCAGTCCCTATTCCAGAAGCCCCTCATTTGAGGGGCTTTTTTTTGCCCGGCGTCAGGAGATAAAAATGAATCCGCTTTATCAAAAACACATCATTTCCATCAACGACCTCAGCCGTGAAGAGCTGGAGCTGGTTCTTGAAACCGCGGCAAAACTGAAAGCCAACCCGCAGCCGGAGTTGCTGAAGCACAAGGTGATCGCCAGCTGCTTCTTTGAAGCCTCCACCCGTACCCGCCTGTCGTTCGAGACCTCCATCCACCGTCTGGGCGCAAGCGTCGTAGGCTTCTCCGACAGCAGCAACACCTCGCTGGGGAAAAAAGGCGAGACCCTCGCGGATACCATCTCAGTGATCAGCACCTACGTTGATGCCATCGTGATGCGTCACCCGCAGGAGGGCGCCGCGCGTCTGGCGACCGAGTTCTCCGGCGGTGTTCCGGTGCTGAACGCCGGGGATGGCGCTAACCAGCATCCGACCCAGACCCTGCTGGATCTGTTCACCATTCAGGAGACCCAGGGCCGTCTGGAGAACCTGAACATCGCCATGGTCGGCGACCTGAAATATGGCCGCACCGTCCACTCCCTGACGCAGGCGCTGGCGAAGTTCAACGGCAACCGCTTCTACTTCGTTGCCCCGGACGCGCTGGCGATGCCGCAATACATCCTCGATATGCTCGATGAGAAAGGCATCCCGTGGAGCCTGCACGCCAGCATCGAAGAGATGATGGCCGAGGTGGATATTCTGTATATGACCCGCGTGCAGAAAGAGCGTCTTGATCCGTCAGAGTACGCCAACGTCAAGGCGCAGTTCGTCCTGCGCGCCAGCGATCTTGAGGGCGCACGCAGTAACATGAAAGTGCTGCACCCGCTGCCGCGTATCGATGAGATCACCACCGACGTGGATAAGACGCCGCACGCCTGGTACTTCCAGCAGGCCGGGAACGGCATCTTCGCTCGCCAGGCGTTACTGGCACTGGTTCTGAATCGCGACTTAGCTCTGTAAGGGGAAATGACCATGACACACGATAACAAACTCCAGGTCGAAGCCATCAAACGTGGCACCGTAATTGACCATATCCCTGCGCAGGTGGGCTTTAAGCTGCTGACCCTGTTCAAACTGACCGAAACCGACCAGCGCATCACCATCGGCCTGAACCTGCCTTCTGGCGAGATGGGCCGTAAAGATCTGATTAAAATCGAGAACACCTTCCTGACCGACGAGCAGGTTAACCAACTGTCGCTGTACGCACCGGAAGCGACCGTCAACCGCATCGACGATTACGAAGTGGTGGGCAAATCCCGCCCGAGTCTGCCGGATCGTATTGAAAGCGTGCTGATCTGCCCGAACAGCAACTGCATCAGCCATGCTGAGCCGGTTAACTCCAGTTTTGCAGTGAAAAAGCGCGCCAACGACATCGCGCTCAAATGTAAATACTGCGAAAAAGAGTTTTCTCATAATGTGGTGCTGGCCAACTAATCGCGGTGGTAAAGCATGCCTGCCTCTTTATAATGGCAGGCATACTCATAACGCTGTAATTCAGGAGAAATCATGACCAAAGTACTCGCGACGGAAAATGCACCTGCAGCTATCGGCCCATACGTTCAGGGCGTTGATCTTGGCAGCATGATCATCACCTCCGGCCAGATTCCGGTGAACCCAAAAACCGGCGAAGTGGCGGAAGACGTCTCTGCCCAGGCGCGCCAGTCGCTGGAAAACGTTAAAGCGATCGTTGAATCTGCTGGCCTGAAAGTGGGCGATATCGTGAAAACGACCGTGTTCGTTAAAGATCTCAATGACTTTGCCACCGTTAACGCCACCTACGAAGCGTTCTTCACCGAGCACAATGCGGGCTTCCCGGCACGCTCCTGCGTGGAAGTGGCGCGTCTGCCAAAAGACGTGAAGATCGAAATTGAAGCGATTGCCGTGCGCCGCTAAATAATTATTTACTAAGTAAAAGGCAGCCTGGGCTGCCTTTTTTATTATCTGAATACACAGAGAGAAATATCCTTCAAGCATTTTCACTATTCTTTTTCATCTCTGCTTGAAATGACTAATTTTTTATTCCAGCCGACACTAGCCGTGCCCAAAACTCATTAATCATCTTTAATGGAATAAAAAATGAAATTGTCAAAAATTGCGTTGGCACTTGCCACACTCACGGTTGCTTCGTCGGCTTTAGCACATGGTTATGTGGAGTCTCCGGCCAGCCGCGCTTATATGTGTAAGCTCGGTAAAAATATCGACTGCGGTACCGTTCAATATGAACCACAGAGCGTGGAACGTACGTCTGGCTTCCCGACAGGTGCCCTGCCGCCAGATGGTCAGCTTGCCAGCGCCGGTATTTCGCAATATTCCCAGCTTGATCGCCAGAGCCTGAATGCCTGGACTAAAACACCAATCACCGCCGGTAAAAATACATTTACCTGGTATCACACTGCACCGCATAAAACCGTTAACTGGCGTTGGTATATTACCAAGCAAGACTGGAATCCAAATAAACCGCTGACCCGCGACCAATTTGAATCCACCCCATTCTGTACTGTTAACGGTAATGGCCAGGCACCGTCTCCACGTCAGGAAATGAGCTGTAATGTTCCTCAGCGTACCGGTTACCAGGTTATTTACGCGGTATGGGAAATTGCCGATACCACTAACAGCTTCTACCAGGCAATCGACGTTGATTTCGGCAACGGCGGCAATGTCACCCCTGACGAAACCCCGGCAGTAGTTTCCGAGTGGACCCATTCCCTGGACGGCCAGATCTCCGGTAACAACATCAACCCAGGCGACAAAGTGATCGCGCGCTTCTTCGATGCTAACGGTGAAGTTGCTTCCATGCGCACCGAACTGACTGTCTCCTCTGCATCTCAGGGCCAGGCAAATCAGTGGGCATTCGATCTGGCGCAGGCCATCAACGCAGCACACAGCGATGTACGTGTCGGGGTGAAAGATGAAAGCGGCGTGGTTAACCCGGTTCACGGCGCAAACAACGTCTACGTGAAAGACGGTAGCGCCCTGAAATCTGTCGCCATCTCTTATGAAGAGCAGCAGACTCAGGCCAGCGAAGATATCGCTGTGACCAACGTGCAGTTCAGCAAAGTTAAAGACGGCGCGGCAACCGTGACCTTCCACGTTAACACCCAGGGGGACGTCAACCTGGAAGCCCGTGTGATGAACCACGTCGGTGCAGAAAAAGGTTATGTGAAGCAGGACATGAACAACGCCAACCAGGACGTGACCATGAACCTGACTGACGTGACCCCTGGCCACCACATGCTGAAATACTTCGCGACCAACAAAGATGGCGTTATGTTCGCGCAGGACGTGATCGACATGATGCTGGAAGGCGAAGCCAGTGCGGATACCGGTGCTGCGGGTAAATACGACTTTACCTTCCCGCAGAATCTTTCGTCTTACAAAGCAGACACTGTGGTTCTGCAACCGAAGAATGGCAAAACTTACAAGTGTAAGAAAGCGCCATACAGCGGCTACTGCGTGCAGTACGCACCAACAGCTAACCAGTTCGAACCAGGTGTAGGTTCTCACTGGCAGATGGCGTGGACGCTGCAGAAATAGTGATGTAAACGCCCGGCATACAGAGGCGTTTACGCTGTTTGCCGGTGACGCTTCGTTTGCCGGGCCTGTAAGGTTATTCCCTCCGCAGGCCCGGCAGGCGCAGCGCCACCGGGCAGGTGTTTTACCCTACTGATTGCGCGTCGCGCGCAGCAGTTTCTCCAGCGGATACACCGCCGCAATCACCACCTCATCCTGAATCTGCGCCGCGTTATCTAACTCTCCCTGAATCGACGCAATCTCGGTATCATCCAGCGTCCCCTGTCGTGCCACCAGATCCGTCAGCCGCAGCCCAATCGCCGCCAGTTTATCCACCGTCAGAATCACCGGCTTCAGCGCTTTAAGCTGATAGTTGTTCCCCGCCAGCGCCAGCGCGTCCGGGGTGTTGGTCTGCCAGCGGGTAAACAGATGACGCAGCGATTCCGCGCTTTCGCTGTCTTCAGCATCGCTCACCAGGCGCTCGACCCAGTGATTCATCTGCCGCACCGTGTTACTTTCCGGTGCCAGCGCGTCGGCAAAACGGTTCAGCGGCTCAAACAGGTCGTAATTCCCGGCCTGGAACTTGAGATGGTTGCGGGTGTAATACTGGGCAGGCTCCAGCGCCTGGGCAAGGATGTTCAGCGCCAGCGTGTCGGTGGTATTCCCCAGACGCGTGAACTGCACCTGCTGGCGGGCGTGTTGCTGTAACCCTACCGACACCGTTGACCAGGTGTCCATCGCCTGCAGGCGGGTGTACATGTTCTCGACATCGTTCACCTCCTGCGCCGACCACAGCCGCTCCGCCACCGCAAACGCCCGTGGCCATAGCTTGATATCAAGCACCGGCGCCGCGACGTTTTCCGCCCACAGCGCCGCCTCGCCGCCAAGGAGATTGGCCTGCTGGCTGGCATCCGGCACTGCCGGAGCGATCCCTTCCGGCACCGCGTCCAGCCGCTGGCCCGTCACCGGATAGCGGCTGTTGCCCAGCAGGAAATAGCCTTCAATCTTGTCATCTTTCACCGTCACTACCGGGCGGGTCTCCCCCATCCAGGTATCGACGGTGAAGCTTACCTGGTTGTCGCTGCGCCAGTCGATGTCCTGCACTGCACGCCGCGATTTGCCGTTGAAATCGATAAACCCACGCCAGCCCGCGTCACCTTTTACCAGCGTGAAGCTCCCCTCCACCGGCTTGCCCTTCAGGCGCGGCAGGGTAAAGGACCAGCTCTGGGCGCTGTCGCGGTCGGTGATGACGTCCACATTGTTTAGCCCCTGGGGCACGATCTCATTGCGGTAGTGATAGGCGGTGTACTGGGGCTGATCGAGATAAAAGCCGGTGGAGAGGATCCCTTTGTAGCCCTGCTTCGCCACCTCACCCAACGCGTCCTGCCCTTGCCAGGAGTGGATCAGGATGCTTTTTGGCAGATCCGGGTGGAAGATCTCATCCCAGCCCACCATCTGGCGCTGGTTCTTCTCGAGGATCGTCTCCAGCTTGCGGTTGAAATACGCCTGCAACGCGTGGCTGTCGGCCAGTTTGTTGTCACGCATAAACTGCTGGATGGCAGGATTCGCTTTCCACTGGCTGTCGTCCACCTCATCGCCGCCGATGTGCAGATAAGGATCCGGGAAGATCGCCGCCAGTTCGGCGACCATCGCTCCGGCAAATGCATACGTAGCCTCTTTGGTAGGATCCATTACCGGCTTGAGCACGCCCCAGTGGCGCTCCATCTCATACGGCCCCGGCGCGCTCATCAGTTCCGGGTAGGCCACCGCAATGGCCGAGGCGTGGCCCGGCATGTCAATTTCAGGCACCACGCGAACACCACGCGCGGTGGCGTAGCGCACCACGTCGCGCATCTGATCCTGGGTGTAGAACAGCCCGTCGCTGGCAAGTTCGGTCAGTTTCGGGTAGCGCTTCGAGGCAAAACGCCAGCCCTGATCGTCGGTTAAGTGCCAGTGCAGCACGTTAAGCTTCGCCGCCGCCATGCCGTCGATCTGGCGTTTGATGTCGTCGAGCGGAATAAAGTGTCGGGCCGAATCGAGCAGCAGGCCACGCCACGGGAAGCGCGGGGCATCCTCAATGGCGACCCACGGCAGGGAAGTGTTTTCCGCACCGTTCTGGATCAGCTGGAGCAGGGTTTCCATCGCCCGTAGCGCGCCGAAGCGGGTATTGGCAGTGATATTTACCCCGCTGGCGTCCACGGTAAGTTTGTAGCTTTCATCGCTGTCCGGTTTGGGCTGCGGAGCCACTTTGCGGGCGATGGCGATGGTCACCGTCGGCTTCGCCGGTTTATCGGCCTGCGGCTGGAGCGTCCAGCCGGTCTGCTGCGCCACCCGCTGGCGCAGACGGGTCACCGCATCGCCGAGATCGTCCCCGGAGACGCTGACCGAGAAGTCATTGTTGATGACCAGCGCGCCCTGGGTGGCAGGACGTTCGACCTTTGCAGGCCAGGGCATCAGGGGAAGATCGCCTGCCGGGGCGGCAAACGCAGAAAAGCCGAGCATAAGCCCGGCGGTTAATAAGCTGTACCGTAACATGAATGTTCCTTATTTGACGGGCCGAAAAAAGGCAAAACATTCTGTTAACATGTGTACAAATTGTCGTCAAGCAAATGGCATGACGGGGATCACAGGTTCTTGAATTTGAGAGGAAAGCCAGTCCCCTCACCCCGGCCTTCTCCCCAAAGGGGCGAAGGGGGAAAACCGCACCGGGCGATCCCCTCACCCCGGCCCTCTCCCCACAGGGCGAGGGAGGAAAGACCGTACCGGGCTGTCCCCTCACCCCGGCCCTCTCCCCAAAGGGGCGAGGGGGAAAAGACCACACCGGGCTGTCCCTTCACCCCGGCCCTCTTCCCAGAGGGGCGAGGGGGAAGAGACCGTACCGGGCTGTCCCCTCACTCCGGCCCTC
>NZ_JBICLV010000028.1:0-53447 GCF_043105735.1 Leclercia sp. GLN_9 | reverse complement strand
GCACGTTCACCGCAGCGGAGGGGGCATAAAGCAGAGGTGCTGTAGTGAACGGAACTCTTCCACTTCAGTCATTTAGAAATACTGAATGGCTTAACTGACTGGCATTACCTCCTCTGGAGGCCTTTTTTTTAGCCGCCACGTCAGCAGTAATGCCACCGCCACCAGCCCCGCAGCCGCCAGATAAATAACCGGCACCCCGGCCCACGCCATCACCAGCCCGGCCAGCGGCCCGGTGATCCCCAGTGACATGTCCATAAATACCGTATAGGTCGCCAGCGCTGCACCCTGATTCTGCTGCGGCACCGCTTTCACCGCCACGACGCCCAGCGCCGGGAAGACCAGCGAGAACCCAGCCCCCGCGAGGAAGACCCCAATCCGCGCCACCCAGGGCGCATCGGCGATGCCGGTCAGCAGCAGGCCGATAATCTCCACGCCAAAGCAGATCATGGCCACGTTCAGCCCGCCCAACCGGTTAATACCGTTCGGGAACAGAAGTCGCGTTCCGACGAAGGCACAGCTGAACAGGGTCAACGCGAAGGCCGCGCCGTCCCAGCCCTTATCGGCATAAAACAACGTAATGAAGGTGGCGATCACCCCAAAGCCTGCCGAGCCGAGGGCCAGCGCCATACCGTAAGGCCAGACGCGCCCCAGCACCGCACGAAACGGCATCGGTTTGCCTTTGCTGGCTTTAACTTTCGGTCGCGGCAGAGCAAATAAAATCGCCAGCAGCGCCACCGCCATAATGGTCAGCGCCAGCCCGCTCAGGCCGGTGTAGCGGTAGCAGAGCACGCCGAGGGGAGCACCCATCGCCATCGCGCCGTAGGTGACAATCCCGTTCCAGGAGATCACCCGCCCGATATGCGACGCCCCCACGACCCCCACGCCCCACAGCGTGGAACCTGTTCCGGCGAGGCTTTGCCCGACGCCGAGGATCACCCGCCCAAAACAGAGCAGCGCCAGGCTCACTATCGGCCAGGCGCTGGTTAACCCGGCCAGGAAATAGCTCACTCCACTCAGGAAGCAGCCGCACAGCCCCAGCACGACAATGCTTTTTGGGCCAAACAGGTCGGCGTAGCGCCCGGCATAGGGGCGGCTTAACAGCGTGGCGAAGTATTGCAGGCTGATCACCAGACCGGCCCAGAAGGCGCTAAATCCCATGACGTCATGGACATAGCCGGGCAGCACGGCCAGCGGCAGGCCGATGGTCAGGTAGCTGGCAAAGTTGAAAATAACGACGGAAACAATACGCAGGTTGAGGCGTAATCCACTCAGTGCCGGTTCGGCGGCAGGTTCGGGCATCAGGTTCACCAGAATTTTTACAACAGTGTTTCACTATTACCATGACAAGGGGTGAATTGCAGCAGCGACTTTAAGATTAAAGGCCTCAGCCGAAGCGCGATGCGCGCACTACACTTATGAGCATCTCATAAGAGGAAATATTATGTTAATCACGCCACCCGATAAAACGGGTCTTACGCAACCTGATAAAGCAGGCCTCCATATTTTGCTTAAAATGGCCTGTCTGGTGGTGATCCTTGCCGGTATCCACGCCGCCGCGGATATTCTCGTGCAGCTGCTGCTGGCACTCTTTTTCGCTATCGTCCTTAACCCCCTCGTCACCTGGTTTTTGCGCCGAGGGGTGAGTCGTCCCCTGGCCATCACCATTGTGGTGGTCGTGATGCTGATAGGCATGACGGCGCTGTTCGGGGTGCTGGCGGCCTCGCTCAATGAATTTGCCGCCACGCTGCCGAAATACAATAAAGAGCTGACGCGCAAACTTATCGATCTGCAGGAGATGTTCCCCTTCCTCAACCTGCACATCTCCCCGGAGCGAATGCTAAGACGGATGGACTCGGAAAAGGTAATGACCTTTGCCACCGCGCTAATGACCCAGCTTTCCGGGGCGATGGCCAGCGTCCTGCTGCTGGTGATGACGGTGGTCTTCATGCTGTTTGAAGTACGCCACGTGCCCTATAAAATGCGTTTTGCCCTGAATAATCCGCAGATCCACATCGCCGGTCTGCACCGGGCGCTGAAGGGCGTCTCCCATTATCTGGCGCTGAAAACATTGTTAAGCCTGTGGACGGGTGCCATCGTCTGGCTGGGGCTGGCGCTGCTGGGCGTGCAGTTCGCCCTGATGTGGGGCGTGCTGGCCTTCCTGCTGAACTATGTGCCCAATATCGGCGCGGTGATCTCCGCCGTACCGCCGATGATCCAGGCGTTTCTGTTTAATGGCTTCTATGAGTGTGCCATGGTGGGGGCGTTGTTCCTGATCGTGCATATGGTGCTGGGCAATATCGTGGAACCACGGATGATGGGCCACCGGCTGGGAATGTCCACCCTGGTGGTGTTCCTGTCGTTGCTGGTCTGGGGCTGGTTACTTGGCCCGGTCGGGATGTTATTGTCTGTTCCGCTTACCAGCGTGTGTAAGATCTGGATGGAAACCACCAAGGGAGGAAGTAAGCTGGCGATCCTGCTCGGGCCGGGCCGACCCAAAAGCCGCCTGCCGGGATAACGGCATCACCCCGCCACCCCATTCAGCGAGCGCTGCGCGGTAAATTTTATACTCGTCGGGTCAGCCTGGCCCGACGCTCTCTGTTTCAACCGGCAAAAGGTTACGCATTTCATGTACGAAAAGGACACGCTCAGCGCGCTTGAGGCCATCACCGAAGCGCAACGTATCGCTTTTGCCCCGATGCTTTTTCAAACCGCCCTCTGTCTGCGTAACACTGGCGTGCTCGCCTGGCTGGATAAGCAGGGAGCGCATGGCGCTACTGTGGATGAGATCGTGGTAAACAGCACGCTCAGTGAATATGGCGCTGGGGTATTGCTGGATATGGGATTAAGCGGGCGCATAGTGACGCACCGGGAGGGGCGATACTATCTGGCCAAAATTGGGCATTATTTACTGCATGACAGCATGACCCGCATCAACATGGATTTCACCCAGGATGTTTGCTATCAGGGCCTGTTTCACCTTGCCGAGTCACTGAGCACGGCGAAACCGGCTGGCCTATCTGTCTTTGGCGAATGGCCAACCATTTATCCGGCACTGTCTGCGTTGCCTGAACAGGCGCAGCGAAGCTGGTTTGCTTTCGATCATTTCTATTCCGATGGCGCATTCGACGCCGCATTACCCCTTATATTCGCAAGCTCGCCGACAAAATTGTACGATGTCGGCGGCAATACGGGTAAATGGGCGCTACGCTGCTGCAGATACGATGAAAATATCACCGTGACGCTGCTCGATCTGCCGCAGCAAATTGCACTGGCCCGGGAAAATATTGCAAATGCAGGATTATCTCATCGTATTGCGTTTCATCCTG
This sequence comes from Leclercia sp. GLN_9, assembly GCF_043105735.1. Classification (NCBI taxonomy): domain Bacteria; kingdom Pseudomonadati; phylum Pseudomonadota; class Gammaproteobacteria; order Enterobacterales; family Enterobacteriaceae; genus Leclercia; species Leclercia sp. GLN_9. The sequence continues at coordinate 50,121 of NZ_JBICLV010000028.1, read as the reverse complement.
TCGATATGCTTAGCGACGCTGTTCTGCCGGGTGACGCTGATATCTGGTGGATGAGCCAGTTCCTGGACTGCTTCTCTCCCGATCAGATTGTTACCCTGTTGGGCAACGTGGCGAAGGTGATGAAGCCAGGCGCGCGCTTATGCATTCTGGAACCCTTCTGGGATGCGCAAAAATTCGAAGCGGCCTCCTTCAGCCTGAACGCAACCTCGCTCTATTTCACCTGTATGGCGAACGGCAACAGCCGTTTTTATAGCGTAGAGAAATTTTACCACTATCTGGAGAGAGCAGGATTCCGGGTAGAACAACGGCATGACAATCTCGGGGTGGGCCACACCTTATTGATTTGTCAGAAAAATGAATAATAACGCGGCCTGATTTTTGCTGCGTTATTGAAAGACGGATTGATCGCGGACGCGCGCAGATGAAATTTGCATTTAACATTCTCGACTGGCATGCCAGAGCGCCAGGGCTTAGCGATGCCGATCAGTGGCAGGCATGGTCGCAGGGTTTGCACGCCATCGATCCTGCTGCGCCGCAGGCCAAACTGACCGATCTGCCGATGATGACCGCCCGCCGCCTCAGTTCAGGCAGTAAGCTGGCGGTCGATTGCGGCCTTGCGATGGTGCGAAAACATGCCATTGATGCCGTGGTTTATACCAGCCGTCATGGCGAGCTGGAGCGTAACTATCGCCTCCTGCACGCGCTGGCGACCGGGCAGGATGTTTCCCCGACCGACTTTGCCATGTCGGTCCACAACTCTGCGGTGGGCAACCTGACTATCGCGGCGCGTCAGCCGATTGTTTCGTCATCTCTTTCCGCCGGAATGGATACTTTTCAGCAGGGTCTTTGCGAGGTGTTGAGCCTGCTGCATGCCGGATATACGCGGGTGTTACTGGTCGATTTTGATGGCACCCTGCCCGATTTTTACCGCTCCGCACTGCCGGCTCAGATGCCGACCTGGCCCTATGCCATGGCGCTGGTCATCGAGGCCGGTGACGCCCTGCGCTGCGAAACGGAATCGGTCCGGTGCCCCGACGAGCCATCGCTGCCGCAGAGCCTGCAGTTCCTGCGCCACTTCCTGCGTCACGATGAGCAATTTGCGGTGCCCGGCGAGCGCCTGCTGTGGCGGTGGACGCGTGCATGACAAGTCTCATGGCAACCCTCAACCGCGGCTGGCGAATGCTGATGACCGGCGCATGCTTCGTGCTGTTTGGCGTAGGCGGGTTGATGCTGTCGCTGGTGTGGTTCAACCTGTTAAACCTGTTCCAGCGCGACCGGGCGCGTCGCCGTCGTCTCGCCCGGCGCGGTATTGCCGCGAGCTTTCGGGCTTTTTTAACCGTCGCCCGTGCCCTGGGCGTGCTGGATTACCGCTTCGATAATCCCGACGTGCTGCGCCATGAGCGCGGCTGTCTGGTAGTGGCGAACCATCCGACACTTATCGACTACGTGCTGATTGCGTCGGTGATGCCAGAAACCGACTGTCTGGTTAAAAGCGCCCTGCTGCGTAACCCCTTTGTCAGCGGGGCGATCCGCGCGGCGGATTACCTGATCAACAGCGAAGCTGACACCCTGCTAAGCGCCTGTCAGCAGCGGCTGGCGCAGGGTGATACGTTACTGATTTTCCCGGAAGGCACGCGCACGCAGGTGGGAAAAGCCATCAAGCTACAACGCGGCGCGGCCAATATTGCCGTGCGCTGCAACAGCGATCTGCGGGTGGTTATCATCCACTGTAGCGAGCATCTGCTCGATAAACAGAGCCATTGGTATAACATACCGCCGAAAAAACCGTTCTTCACGGTCGATGTCCGTGAGCGAATAGGTATTGACGATTTTTACGATGCAGCAGTACAGGAACCGGCTCTGGCAGCAAGAGAACTTAACCGGCACCTGCAGCATCGCTTAACATCCGGTCTTCAATCTTTGTCAGGAATTAATGATGCAAGCGCTCTACCTTGAAATTAAAAATCTTATAATTACTACCCTGAATCTGGACGAATTGACCGCAGAGGATATCGATACGGATGCCGCGCTGTTTGGCGATGGGTTGGGCCTTGACTCGATCGATGCCCTTGAACTGGGCCTGGCGGTAAAAAACCAGTACGGCGTGGTGTTATCTGCCGAAAGCGAAGAGATGCGTCAGCATTTCTACTCCGTTGCCACTCTGGCCTCTTTTATCACAGCCCATCGCGCCTGAGACCGAATTTATCATGACTACAGAACACAAATCCGTTTATCAGGAAGTGACCACGCTCCTGATCACCCTGTTCGAGATTGACCCGGAAGCCATCACCCCAGAGGCACGCCTGTATGAAGATCTGGAGCTGGACAGCATCGATGCCGTCGATATGGTTGTTCACCTGCAGAAGAAAACGGGTGCCCGGATCAAACCGGAAACCTTCAAGTCTGTACGTACCGTTCAGGACGTAGTGGATGCGGTAGAAAAACTCCTGCGCGAAGCGTAAGACACCATGCGTGGCGGACGGTCATTTCCGGCGATCCCCCTGTTGACGGGGTTGATGCTGGTCGCATGGCCCTTTCTGATTGGCTTCGGGCTGATGCATAACAGCCTGCACTGGCTGCTGCCGCTGCTGGCGGTCCTGCTGCTGCTGCGCTTTCGTCAGGCGCGGCATAACGCCGGGCCAATGCGCTATGCCGTGCAAACCGTCGCGCTGGCGGGCATCGCCCTGTGTACCGCCAGCTACTTGCTGAAAGCGCATCAGTGGCTGTTGTTCTATCCGGTGGTGGTGAATCTGGTGATGCTGGCCGTCTTTGGCGGATCGCTGTGGACGACAATGCCCATCGTTGAACGGCTGGCCCGGCTGCGCGAACCGAACTTACCCCCTTCAGGGGTGCGCTATACCCGCGTGGTCACCCGGGTATGGTGCGGCTTTTTCATTTTGAACGGCGGCATTGCGCTGTTCACCGCGTTACGGGGCGATATGCGGCTCTGGACGCTGTGGAACGGCATGATCGCCTATATCCTGATGGGCGCGTTGATGGCGACCGAATGGCTGGTGCGCCAGCGACGGATAAAAAAAGAGCAGCATAATGCGTAACCCTCTTCCTTTGAGCCAGTGGCTGAATCCTCCCCGCCCGGACGACACGCCCGTCGCCTGGTCAGGCGATCGCTGCTGGACGCTGGGGCAGTTGCGCGACGACGTTAGCGGGCTGATGGCCATTTTACGGCAGCAGGAAGGCGATCGCTGGGCGCTCTGTTTTGACAGCAGCTATCTGTTTATCGTCGCCCTGCTGGCAACGCTGCATGCGGGCAAAACCCCGGTGCTGCCGGGCCACAGCCGCGAATCGCTGCTGGAAGAGCAGCAGAAACTGTTCAACGGCGTGCTGAGCGACAGGACGCTGAACGTCCGGGGCCGCCTGATCATCGTCAGCTCGGCCCGTCGTAGCGCCACCCCGTTCACGCCGCTGCCGGCCATTGATGACTCCCGCATTATCGAGCTGTTTACCTCCGGTTCCACCGGCAAGCCTGAACGTATTATCAAGCACATCGCCCAGCTCGATCGGGAGGCCAGGCTGCTGGCTGAACGGTTTGGCGAGCGCCTCCCCGGTTGCTGCGTGGTGGCCTCTGTGGTGCCACAGCACCTGTACGGCCTGACGTTTCGTATCCTGCTACCCTTGTCTTTGGGGCTGCCGCTGCATGCGGAGATGCTGACCTATGCCGAGCAACTGGCGGCGCTGGATCACACTAAGCGTTATCTGTTTATCAGCAGCCCGGCGTTCCTGAAGCGGCTTGATACCCGGCTCGCCCCACCCCCCGTCGCCATACTGATCTCCGCCGGTGGCGTGCTGGCATGGGAGTCAGCTTGCGCGACCCATCGCTGGCTGGGGCTGTGGCCGGATGAAATTTATGGCAGCAGCGAAACCGGCGTTCTCGCCTGGCGTCATCGTCAGGCGGACGCGCGCCTCTGGCAGCCCTTCCCGGGCGTGAAAATTAGCCGCGTTGATGACGCCTTTCACGTCACCTCCCCCCTGATCCGCGCGCCTGAAGGTCTGCTGCTCGACGATATCCTGCACATTGAGGATAACGGTCAGTTCAGTATCGTCGGTCGCCGGGGCCGGGTGGTGAAAATCGAAGACAAACGTATCTCGCTGACTGAAATTGAGCAGCGGCTGCTGGCGCTGGAGGGCATATGCGAAGCGGCGGCATTGCCGGTCAGGCGGGACGGACGCCAGACGATTGGCGTGCTGCTGGTGCTGAGTGACGCCGGGCGTCAGCAGCTCTGCCAGCGTGGGCGTAAAGCGCAGGTTCTGGCCTGGCGACGCGCCCTGCAACCGTGGCTAGAACCCGTCGCCATTCCCCGTCACTGGCGCATTGTTGATGAAATGCCGGTGAACAGTATGAACAAGCGTGTCTATGCGCAGTTACAGGAATTATTTCATGAAAATCCATGAAATCGAGCGCCATCAGGCACAACCGCAGCAGCTGGAGATTGTCCTGCATCTGGATCCGGCCCTGTTCTGGTTCCAGGGCCATTTTGCCGTCCAGCCCCTGCTGCCCGGCATCACCCAGCTCGACTGGGTGATGCACTACGCCACCACGCTGCTGGTGCCAGACTATCGCTTTCACAGTATTCAGAACGTTAAATTCCAGGCGCCGCTGCTCCCTGATGCCACGGTGACCCTCACTCTCGACTGGGATGCCGGGCGCGAGATGCTCACTTTTCGCTATCAGCGTCACGACGGCGAACAACGCCACACCGCCAGCACCGGGAAGATTCGCCTGTGTCGCTAACCTTCCGCCCCTGCATCCTGATCCCCTGCTACAACCACGGGGCAATGATGGCGAACGTGCTGACGCGCCTGGCACCGTTTCAGCTGCCGATTATTGTGGTCGACGATGGCAGCGACGCCAGTACCCGGCAGACGCTGGACCAGCTGGCTACTGACAATGCCCATGTCACCCTGGTGCGGCTGACGCACAACGCCGGTAAAGGCGCGGCGGTGATCCGCGGGCTGAAAGTGTGCGCCGGGGCGGGGTATACCCATGCGGTGCAGGTGGATGCCGATGGACAGCATGCGATTGAGGATATTCCGCAGCTGCTGGCGCTGGCAGAACGCCACCCCCAGGCGTTGATCTCCGGCCAGCCGATTTACGACGACTCTATCCCCCGCTCGCGCCGGTATGGCCGCTGGGTCACCCATGTCTGGGTGTGGATCGAAACTCTGTCGTTGCAGCTTAAAGACAGCATGTGCGGCTTTCGCGTCTACCCGGTCGCGCCCACGCTGCAACTGGTAAACCGCGTGTCGCTCGGCAAGCGGATGGATTTTGATACGGAAGTGATGGTGCGCCTCTACTGGCAGGGCCACACCAGCTATTTTCTGCCCACCCGGGTGACCTATCCGCAGGATGGCATTTCCCATTTCGATGCCCTGAAAGACAACCTGCTGATCTCCTGGATGCACACCCGGCTGTTTTTCGGCATGTTACCGCGCATCCCCTCGCTGCTGTTTCGCCGCCGCAGCCAGCACTGGGCGCAGCAGCAGGAAGTGAAAGGTCTCCTCGGTATGCGCCTGATGCTGCGGGTCTGGCAGCTGCTCGGACGCAGAGCCTTTACCGTTCTGCTGTGGCCAGTGGTTGCCGTGTACTGGCTTACGGCGCGTCCGGCGCGGCAGGCATCGCAGCAGTGGATCGCCCGCGTCAGTGAGGTGCTGGCGCAGCGCCAGCAGCCAAAACCTGCGCGCCTGAACAGCTTTTTCCACTTCCTGCGTTTTGGCAATGCGATGCTGGATAAAGTCGCCAGCTGGCGCGGCGAGCTCCGGCTGGATCGGGACGTGATCTTCGCTCCCGGCGCGCGGGAAAAACTGGATCTTACCGTGCCGCAGGGCAAGCTGCTGCTGGCCTCCCATCTGGGTGATGTGGAGGCGTGTCGCGCCATGGCGCAACAGAAAGGCGGTAAAACCATTAATGCGCTGGTGTTCACCGATAACGCCCAGCGGTTTAAACAGATTATGCAGGAGATGGCGCCGCAGGCCGGTCTGAACCTGATCCCGGTCACAAGTATCGGCCCTGACACCGCTATCCTCCTGAAAGAGAAGATAGATCGCGGGGAGTGGGTGGCGATCGTCGGGGATCGGATCGCCGTCGATCCGCAGCGCGGCGGCAGCTGGCGCGTGGTATGGAGCGACTTTATGGGTCAGCCTGCGCCTTTCCCCCAGGGGCCATTTATTCTCGCCTCGCTGATGCGCTGCCCGGTGATGCTGATCTTCGCCCTGCGCCAGCAGGAGAAGTTGCATATCCACTGCGAAGAGTTTGCCGATCCGCTGCTGTTACCCCGTGGCGAGCGCCAGCAGGCGTTACAACAGACCGTCGATCGTTACGCGCAGCGGCTGGAACATTACGCGCTACAAGCGCCGCTCGACTGGTTCAATTTTTTCGATTTCTGGCGTCTGCCGGATACTAAAGAGAAGGAGTAAAGGGTGCTGACCGATCCCCGCTTTACGACCGAAGTAGAGCTGACTGTGCCGTTTCACGACGTCGATATGATGGGCGTGGTCTGGCACGGCAACTACTTCCGCTATTTTGAGATTGCCCGCGAGGCCCTGCTCAACCAGTTTGATTATGGCTATCGCCAGATGAAGGCATCTGGCTATCTCTGGCCGGTGGTGGATACCCGGGTGAAATACCGCGATGTCCTGACCTTTGAGCAACGGATCCGCGTCCAGGCCCATATCGAAGAGTATGAAAACCGCCTGCGTATCGCCTATCAGATTTTTGACGCCACCAGCGGCAAACGTACCACCACCGGCTACACCATTCAGGTGGCCGTGGAAGAAAAAAGCCGCGAGTTGTGTTTTGTCAGCCCGGCGATCCTGTTTGAGCGCATGGGAGTGACGCCATGAAGTGGTTACCGCTGTTTGCCCTGCTGATCGGTCCGTGGGCCAACGCCGTCACGCTGGACGCGTTACAGCAGCGCTTTACCGAACAGCCAGTGGTGCGCGCCCACTTTGAGCAGACCCGCACCATTAAGGATCTGCCCCAGTCGCTGCGATCCAACGGCGAGATGCTGATCGCGCGCGACAACGGCCTGTTGTGGGACCAAAAAGCGCCCTTCCCGATGACGCTGCTGCTGGATGACAAACGGATGATGCAAATCATCAATGGCCAGCCGCCGCAGATCATCACCGCCGATAATAATCCACAGATGTTCCAGTTCAACCACCTGCTGCGCGCCCTGTTCCAGGCCGATCGCAAGGTGCTGGAGGAGAATTTCCGCATCGACTTTAAAGACCTCGGCAACGATCGCTGGTCGCTGGTGCTGACGCCCACCACCACGCCGCTGGATAAGATTTTCGCCTCGCTGGAGTTGGGTGGCGCGACCTTTCTTGAATCTATTGTGCTGAACGACAAACAGGGTGACCGGACGGTTATCGCCCTCTCCCGCCACCAACTGACCCCCGCCAGCCTGACCGATGCCGAACGCCAACGCTTTGCCGCACCGTAACACCCGCCGTCCGGCGTTGGTGTGGGCGGTGGTATGCCTGGCGCTGCTGGGCATGTTTCTGGCGCTGTTGCCCGGAGCGCGGCTGAACAGCAGCGTACTGGCGATGTTGCCCAAACAGAGCCTCGGGGCCATCCCCCCGGCGCTGAACGACGGCTTTATCGAACGGCTTGACCGCCAGCTGGTGTGGCTGGTCAGCCCAGGAAAACACCCCGATCCGCAGGTGGCGCAGCAGTGGCTGAGCCTGCTGCAAGCCTCAGGCTCCCTGCACGAGGTAAAAGGGCCGATGGATGCCGCCGGGCAGAAGGCCTGGGGAGAATTTTTCTGGCAGCACCGCAACGGCCTGATTGACCCTGCCACCCGCGCGCGCCTGCAAAGCGGTGGCGAGGCGCAGGCCCAGTGGATCCTGTCCCAGCTTTACTCCGCCTTTTCTGGCGTCAGCGGCAAAGAGCTGCAAAACGATCCGCTGATGCTGATGCGCGGCTCGCAGCTGGCGCTGGCGCAAAACAGCCAGAAGCTGCGGCTGATGGACGGCTGGCTGGTGACCAGAGACGATGCCGGCAATTACTGGTATCTGCTGCACGGCGAACTGGCCGGTTCGTCGTTTGATATGCAGCAAACCCACCAGCTGGTGACCCGGCTCCATGACCTGGAAAATCAGCTCAAAACAGGTTATCCCCATGCGCAGCTGCTGTCGCGCGGCACCGTGTTTTACAGCGACTACGCCAGCCAGCAGGCGAAACGGGATATTTCGACCCTCGGCGTCGCCACTATTCTGGGGGTGATCCTGCTGATTGTGGCGGTGTTCCGCTCCCTGCGTCCGCTGCTGCTGTGCCTCGTCTCCATCGCCATGGGCGCGCTGGCGGGCACCGTCGCCACCCTGTTGCTGTTTGGCGAGCTGCATCTGATGACGCTGGTGATGAGCATGAGCATTATCGGCATTTCAGCGGATTACACGCTTTACTACCTGACCGAGCGGATGGTTCACGGCGGGCAGAACTCCCCCTGGCAGAGCCTGGCGAAAGTGCGTAACGCGCTGCTGCTGGCGCTGCTCACCACGGTGGTGGCGTATCTCATTATGATGCTGGCCCCGTTCCCGGGCATTCGCCAGATGGCGGTGTTTGCCGCCGCAGGATTGAGCGCCGCCTGCCTGACGGTGATCTTCTGGCACCCATGGCTGTGCCGCGGCTTACCGGTGCGCCCGGTTCCGGCCAGTGTGCCGATGCTGCGCTGGCTGTCGGCCTGGCGCAATGACAGGCGTGTGTCGGTGGGGCTGCCGGTAGTGCTGGCCCTGACGGCCCTGGCTGGCCTCACCACGCTGCGGGTGGATGACGATATCGCCCAGTTGCAGGCTCTGCCGCAGGATATTCTGGCCCAGGAAAAAACCATCACCGCCCTGACCGGCCAGGGTGTCGATCAGAAATGGTTTGTGGTGCATGGCGCGTCGGCCCAGCAGACGCTGGAGCGGCTGGAAGCCTTCACTCCCGCGCTGGCCCAGGCGCAGCAGGCGGGTGACCTGAAATCCTGGCGCACCCTGCCGCTGAACTCGCTGGCGCGGCAGGAAAGCGACCTGGATTTGCTGAAAAAGGCGGCCCCGGCAGTGACGAAGGTTCTGCAAAACGCCGGGCTGACCACGGTGTCGCCGGATCTGAATGCCATGTCAGTGGAGGTGGAAGCCTGGCTTGCCAGCCCCGCCAGTGAAGGTTGGCGCCTGCTGTGGCTAACGTTGCCCGACGGCGAAAGCGGCGTGCTGGTGCCGGTGGATGGCGTGAAAAACAGCCTGGCCCTGCGCGTACTGGCGGATAAACATCCGGGCGTGGTCTGGGTGGATCGCAAGGCGAGTTTCGACAGCCTGTTTGCCCTCTACCGCACCGTGCTTACCGTTCTGCTGGCTGTCGCTCTGGCCGTGATCGCCTGTGGCGCGATGCTGCGCCTCGGCTGGCGTAAGGGGCTGATTACCCTGGTGCCCTCGCTGCTGTCGCTGGGCTGTGGCCTGGCAGCCCTGTCGGCCACGGGCCATCCGGTTAACCTGTTCTCGCTGCTGGCGCTGGTACTGGTGCTCGGCATTGGTATCAACTACACGCTATTCTTCAACAACCCGCGTGGTACGCCGTTGACCTCCATGCTGGCCATCACCCTGGCGATGATGACCACCCTGTTGACCCTCGGTATGCTGGTGTTCAGCGCCACGCAGGCGATCAGCAGTTTCGGAATTGTGCTGGTCAGCGGTATTTTCACCGCCTTCCTGCTGGCACCGCTGGCGATGCCGGCTAAAAAAGAGAGAAAACGATGATCACCCCTTTTTACCGCGCCGCCGCCCTGATCGGCGCGCTGCTGCTGGCTGGCTGTAGCCACACCACGCAAAACAGTGACGCGACGCGCCCGCAGGCCTGGTTACAGCCGGGCACCCGGGTGACGCTGCCGCCGCCGGGCATCACCCCGGCGCTGTCGTCGCAGCAGTTGCTGACCGGCCGCTTTAACGGCACAACCCAGTCGCTGCTGGTGATGCTGAATGCCGATGCGCAGAAGGTGACGCTCGCCGGGCTGTCATCGGTCGGCATTCGACTGTTCCTCGCCACCTACGATGCCACGGGCATCCATACTGAACAGTCTATTGTCGTCCCGCAGCTGCCTCCGGCCAGCCAGGTGCTGGCGGATGTGATGCTCAGCCACTGGCCGATCGACGCCTGGCTGCCGCAGTTGCCGAAGGGCTGGACGCTGCGGGATCGCGGCGACCGACGCGAGCTGCGCAATGCTGACGGCGCGCTGGTGACGGAGATCGTCTACCTGCAACGCAAGGGCAAACGCCAGCCAATCAGCATTGAACAACAGGCGTTCCACTACCACATCACCATTCAATATCTGGATGACTGAGATGATTTATATTTCTGCCGTTGGCCTGATCAATGCCCTGGGCAACGCGCCCGATGAGATAGCCGCTAACCTGACGCGCGGCGTGGCCCCGGGCATGCGTCTGCGCAGCGGCTGGCTGCAGGGCCAGGATGCGGTGCTGGGCGGCGTCGATGGCGAGCTGCCTGCCATCCCGGATAGCGCGGCCCTGCATCGCTCGCGGAATAATCAGCTTCTGCTGGCGGCGCTGGCGCAGATCCAGCCTGTGGTCGATGAAGCCATTGCCCGTTATGGCCGCGACCGGGTGGCGGTGGTCATGGGCACCAGCACCTCGGGCCTGGACGAGGGCGACGAGCATGTGCGCCTGTCGATGAACGGCGAAACCAGCGTTAACTGGCGGTACGCGCAGCAGGAGCTGGGCGATCCGTCGCGCTTTCTGGCCAACTGGCTGAATCTGGACGGCCCGGCTTATACCCTCTCTACCGCCTGCTCCTCCAGCGCGCGGGCGATCATCAGCGGGCGTCGGCTGATTGAGGCCGGGCTGGTGGATATCGCCCTGGTCGGCGGCGCAGATACGCTGAGCCGGATGCCGGTGAATGGCTTTAGCAGCCTTGAATCGCTCTCCACCACCCTGTGCGAGCCGTTTGGCCGTGATCGTCGGGGGATCACCATTGGCGAAGCGGCGGCACTGATAGTGCTGACCCGCGAGCCGCAGCCGGTGGCGCTGCTGGGAACTGGCGAGTCGAGCGATGCGTACCATATTTCTGCCCCACACCCTCAGGGCGAAGGAGCCATCAACGCCATTAACCAGGCGCTGAACGCCGCGGGATTAAAACCGGACGATGTGGGTTACATCAACCTGCACGGTACGGCGACGCCGCTCAATGACCAGATTGAGTCGCAGGTGGTGCATGACCTGTTTGGCGAGGCCGTGCCCTGCAGCTCAACCAAACACCTGACCGGCCACACGCTGGGTGCCGCAGGGATCACCGAAGCCGCACTAAGCTGGCTGATCCTGACCCATGATTTGCCGCTGCCCGCTCAGGATTTCAGCCGCTATGCGCCCGATCCTACCCTCGCCGCCTGCGGTGTGCTGCATAAGCCCACCGCGCTGAAAAAAGCGGTGATCCTGTCCAATTCCTTCGCCTTTGGCGGCAATAACGCCAGCATCCTGCTGGGGAGAGTGTCATGAGTTATTTATCCCCCACCGACTACCTGCCTCACGATGCGCCTATGCTGCTGCTGGCGTCGGTAGAGAGCGTGACCGATGAGTCTGCCGTCTGCCGCGTCACGGTCAATTCACAGGGCGTGCTGGCACCGTTCCTGAACGCCGCGGGCGATCTGCCGGGATGGTATGCCCTTGAACTGATGGCCCAGACGGTTGGCGTCTGGTCAGGCTGGCATCGCCAGCAGCAGGGGCAGGAAAATCTGTCGCTCGGCATGGTGCTCGGGGCGCGGGAGCTGGTGTGTGCGGCAGGGATCTTCCCGGCCAACAGCGACTTAACGGTCACCGTCACCCTGCTGATGCAGGATGAACGCTTTAGCAGCTTCGAGTGTGCGATCACTGCCGATAACGTTACGCTGGCAACCGGGCGGGTGAATACCTTCCAGCCCGGCAAAGAGGAATTGGCATCACTTTTTAAGCAGGGGGTAAGTCAATGAGTCGTTCCGTTCTGGTCACCGGCGCCAGCAAAGGCATTGGCCGGGCCATCGCCCTTAAACTGGCCGCTGACGGATTTACGCTCGGGGTGCACTACCACCGCGACGCCGCAGGGGCACAGGACACCCTGAACGCCATCGAACAGGCGGGCGGCAACGGGCGTTTGCTCTCGTTTGACGTGGGTAACCGCGCCCAGTGCCGCGAGGTGCTGGAGCAGGATATGGAAGTGAACGGCCCCTGGTATGGCGTGGTCAGTAACGCCGGGATCGCACGGGATGGTGCCTTTCCGGCGCTCAGTGAAGAGGACTGGGACAGCGTGATCCACACCAACCTCGACAGCTTTTACAACGTTATTCACCCCTGCATCATGCCGATGATTGGCACCCGCAAGGGCGGCCGCATTATCACCCTGTCATCCGTTTCCGGGGTGATGGGCAACCGGGGCCAGGTGAACTATAGCGCGGCCAAGGCAGGCATTATCGGTGCCACCAAAGCGCTGGCGATTGAGCTGGCAAAGCGCAACATCACCGTCAACTGCATTGCGCCTGGGCTGATTGATACCGGCATGATCGAGATGGAAGAGGCCGCGCTGAAAGAGGCCATGGCCATCATCCCCATGAAAAGGATGGGTCAGGCAGACGAGGTGGCCGGGCTGGCCAGCTATCTGATGTCGGATATTGCGGGGTATGTGACACGTCAGGTCATTTCCATTAATGGAGGAATGCTATGACGCGCCGCGTGGTGATTACCGGTATGGGCGGCGTCACCGCCTTCGGTGAAGACTGGCAGTCGGTTTCTGCCCGCTTACTGCAATATAAAAACGCGGTACGTAAGATGCCGGAGTGGACGGTCTATGAGGGGCTACACACCCTGCTGGGCGCGCCGATCGACGATTTTACTCTGCCGGATCACTATACCCGCAAGCGTATCCGCGCCATGGGCCGCGTGTCGTTGTTGTCGACCCGCGCTACCGAACTGGCGCTAACGCAGGCGGGGCTGATTGACGATCCGGTTCTGACCCAGGGCGAAACCGGCATTGCCTATGGCTCGTCCACTGGCAGCACCGGGCCGGTCAGCGAGTTTGCCACCATGCTCACCGAGAAACACACCAACAACATCACTGGCACGACTTATGTGCAGATGATGCCGCACACCACGGCAGTAAATACCGGTCTGTTCTTCGGGCTGCGTGGCCGGGTGATCCCGACGTCCAGCGCCTGTACGTCCGGCAGCCAGGCGATTGGCTATGCGTGGGAAGCGATTCGCCACGGCTATCAGACGGTGATGGTGGCGGGCGGCGCAGAGGAGCTGTGCCCATCAGAAGCGGCGGTATTCGATACCCTGTTCGCCACCAGCCAGCGTAACGACGCCCCGGAGGCCACGCCGTCACCCTTCGATATCCAGCGCGACGGGCTGGTAATTGGCGAAGGGGCCGGGACGTTGATCCTGGAGGAGCTGGAACATGCGAAGGCGCGCGGGGCGACGATTTACGGGGAAATTGTCGGCTTCGCCACCAACTGCGACGCAGCGCATATCACCCAGCCGCAGCGGGAGACGATGCAAATCTGTATGGAGAAGTCGCTGAAAATAGCCGGGCTAAAGCCGCAGGACATTGGCTACATTTCGGCGCACGGCACCGCCACCGACCGGGGTGATATTGCCGAAAGCCAGGCCACCGCCGCGGTGTTTGGCGACAGCGTTCCCGTCTCATCACTGAAGAGCTATTTCGGCCATACGCTGGGTGCCTGCGGTGCGCTGGAGGCATGGATGAGCCTGGAGATGATGCGCGAGGGGTGGTTCGTGCCGACCATCAATTTAAGACAACCGGATGAGCAATGCGGCGCATTAGATTATATTATGGGAAAAGTCCGTCATATTGACTGCGAATATCTACAAAGCAACAACTTCGCGTTCGGCGGCATTAATACTTCTCTTATCATTAAACGCTGGGCGTGACTATGTACCAGTTCCTGCTGGGAAAAATTTCTACCCTCAGCGCTGACCCTCTGGCGTCAGCGCTGGCCGAACAGGCGCCCCAAGGCGCGCGCCGCCTCCCCTGGCTGGCCGGGCGAACCCTGCTCGCCCGGGCGTTATCGCCCGCCCCTGTGCCGGAAATCATCTTCGGAGAGCAGGGAAAACCGGCCTTCGTCGATGGGTATCCGTACTGGTTTAACCTGAGCCACAGCGGAGATGATATTGCCCTGCTGTTAAGCGATGAGGGCGAAGTGGGCTGCGACATCGAAGTGATCCGCCCCCGGGATAACTGGCAAGCGCTGGCCAATGCCGTCTTTAGCCTCGCAGAGCATGCGGAGCTGGAACGGGAGGAGCCAGAGGTCAAACTGGCAGCCTTCTGGCGCATCTGGACACGCAAGGAAGCGATTGTTAAACAGCGCGGCGGCAGTGCCTGGCAGATTGTCAGCGTCGACAGCACTTTTACCTCTGCGCTGAGCGTCAGCCACGTCCAGCACGGCTCGCTGAGCCTTGCAGTCTGTACCCCCACCCCCTTCACCCTGCGCCACGACGCGCTTCAGGTGCTGTAACGCATAACTGCTACGCTTAATGGTCTGACTTTGCTATCAACATGGAGCAGACCATGAAAATCGATCTTACCGGGAAAGTGGCGTTAGTGACCGCCTCAACGGGCGGTATTGGCTTTGCCATCGCCAGAGGACTGGCGGAAAGCGGCGCTGAAGTGATTGTTAACGGACGCAGCATCGACTCGGTCAACCGGGGAATTCAAAAGCTCCAGCAGGTGATACCCGGCGTGAAGGTACGGGCGGCGATCGCCGATCTCAGCACCGCTGATGGCGTGGATGCCCTGCTGAAGGTTGCCTCTGGCGTCGATATCCTCGTGAATAACGCCGGGATTTACGGACCAAAGGATTTTTACGCTACCGATGACGAGACCTGGAATAACTACTGGCAAACTAACGTGATGTCCGGGGTGCGGCTATCGCGCGCCCTGCTGCCTGGCATGGTGCAAAAAGGCTGGGGCCGGGTGGTGTTTATCTCCTCGGAGTCGGCCTGCAATATTCCGGCAGACATGATCCACTATGGGGTAACCAAAACAGCCCAACTGTCGCTGGCGCGCGGGCTGGCAAAATTTGCCGCGGGTAGCGGCGTCACCGTAAACAGCGTTTTGCCAGGCCCGACGATGTCGGACGGCTTTGCGGAGATGATGAAAGACGAGCAGGAAAAAACCGGCAAATCGCTGGAGTCGCTGGCGAAAGAGTTCGTTATGGCTAACCGCCCAAGTTCGGTCATTCAGCGGGCCGCCACGGTAGAAGAGGTGGCGAACATGGTGGTCTATGTCTGTTCACAGCAGGCGTCTGCCACCTCCGGCGCAGCGCTGCGCGTCGATGGCGGCGTGGTGGACGATATTATCTAGCCATGCCGATGGCCGCCCGCCTGCAGGCGGGTGGCATCTGACGCTAAAGCAGGTAAACTGATGGACAGAATATGTATTTAAGCTAAGACCCGGTTATGACCAATATGATTGCCGATGAGGCAGTAGCAAAATCCAGCGTACTTTCGGTGTTCGACTTCGACGGCACGCTGACGCATCACGACAGCTTTATCCCTTTCTTACGCTTTGCGTTCGGTAAACGCTACTTTGCCGGACGGCTGGTACGGATGGCCTTGCCCACCCT
Organism: Leclercia sp. GLN_9; assembly: GCF_043105735.1. Lineage (NCBI taxonomy): Bacteria > Pseudomonadati > Pseudomonadota > Gammaproteobacteria > Enterobacterales > Enterobacteriaceae > Leclercia > Leclercia sp. GLN_9. Next base: position 34,504 of record NZ_JBICLV010000028.1, on the reverse strand, counting down.
GCACTGCGTGCGCCGTAAGCTGACCCGTGATGAGCTGAAAGAGGTGCTGATCAGAACCTTCCTGACCGGCGTGGATGAGCACTGGCTGCGTCAGCAGGCAGAGCTGTTCTGCGAGAAATACTGGGACAAACTGATGCGTCCGCAGGGCGTATTGGCGGTGGCTGCGGAAGTGAACTCCGGTGCAGAGGTGACGATCTGTTCGGCATCGCCGGCGCTGGTATTGCAGCCCTGGGCCGACAAGCTCGGCATTAAGCTTATCGGCACCCAGCTGGAAGTGAAAAACGGCAAACTGACCGGGCGGATCACCGGCCATAACTGTCGCTGTGCGCAGAAAGTGGCCCGCCTGGAGCACGTGTACGGCAGCCTGACCAACTACCATGTGCGCGCCTGGGGTGATACCCGCGGCGATCACGAGCTGCTGGCTGCCGCGCAGGATCCGCACTGGCGGCATTTCCACCCGCCTCGCGCGCGCCGCAATTCGCCCCTCAAGCCGTAAAATAAACCGGGTGGCGACTTCGCCTTACCCGGTTTATGAAGAGTGCAGGCCCGGCCAGCGCAGCGCCGCCGGGCAATGCTTCTCAGACTTCCCGTTTCCCTGGGAACAGCAGGCTCGCCACAATCCCCGCCGCCAGCACGCCCAGCACCACTAACAGACTCGCGGTGGCACCAATGCCATAGCCGTGATGCCAGAAGTGATCCGTGGCGTTCAGTCCGAGCTTAAAGGCCACAAAGAACAGCAGCGCGATCACCGCTTTCTCCAGATGCACCAGATACTGCTTCAGCGCCTCCAGCACGAAATAGAGAGTACGCAGGCCGAGGATCGCGAACATCATAGCGCTGTAGATAATCAGCGGCTCGCGGCTGACGGCGATGATCGCCGGCACCGAGTCAAAGGCGAACATCACGTCTGACAGCTCCACCACTGCCACGCAGAGCAGCAGCGGCGTGGCATAGCGCTTCGCCTTCTTCACCCGCCCCACCATCACATCCTCGTTCTCCGGTTTGGCAAGCTCGGCATCGACCTCTTTCTGGCTCAGCAGGAAGGCATTGCCGGTGATTTTCGGCCAGATGGGATAGAAGCGTTTAACCGCGCGATAGGCCAGATGCTGGGAGTAATCCTCGATCTCGTCCTGCTCTTCGCCGCGCTTAAGCATCATCACCGCCGTCCAGGCCACAATCAGGGCAAAGACCACCTCGACGTACGGCCCGAGGCTCAGCAGGCTGGTACCGATGGCAACGAAGATCCCACGGAAGACGATAGCGCCAATCACCCCCCAGTAGAGTACCCGGTGACGATACTGATCCGGCACGCCGAACCAGGCGAAGATCGCCATCATCACGAACAGGTTATCGACGGAGAGCACCTCCTCCAGCGCGTAACCGGTGAGGAACAGGCTCGCCACTTCGGCACCGTGATGAACGTACAGGAACCCGGCGAACGCCATCGCCATCATCACCCAGAAGATTGACCAGAGCGAGGCGCTTTTCAGTGAAATGGGTTTGTCATGCCGATGCATAAAGAGGTCGATAAACATCGCCCCCACCGCCATGACCACGAATACAACAACGGTTTCCGTCGGGAAACCGAGATGAGCAGATGACATACACAACCCTTTTTGAAGACAAAATACAAACCATGCAGACTGGCAGAGCCAGTAAAGAAAAAGGGGGGACCGTTAACAGCCTTCTCCCCTTAAGAAGTAAACCGGCGCAGGATCTCCCTGCGCCGGATGGACTATTTTAACGCACATTTACGCGGTTCAGCATGCCCGGTCAGTTTTTATTCTTTGGCCGCCAGCGCCTCTGCGCAGGCCCATGCGCTGGCCCACGCCCACTGGAAATTGTAGCCGCCCAGCCAGCCGGTCACGTCTACCACCTCACCGATAAAATAGAGCCCCGGCACGTGGCGGGCCTCCATGGTGCGCGAGGAGAGTTCGTTGGTGTCGACGCCGCCAAGGGTCACTTCCGCGGTGCGATACCCTTCGGTGCCGTTCGGCTGCACGCGCCAGGCGGTTAAGGTCTCAACCAGCGCCTGCTGGTCCCGGCTGTTGAGCTGCTTCAGCGACACGTCGGGAATTTGCCCCAGCAGTTGCAGGCACTCCACCAGCCGCTTCGGCAGCTGCATGGCTAAGGTGTTTTTCAGGCTCTGGTTAGGGTGTGCCGCGCGCTGTTCATCAAGGAAGCTCGCCAGATCGCAGTCCGGTACTAAATTGATGGTGACGAACTCCCCCGGCTGCCAGTAGCTGGAAATTTGCAGCACTGCCGGGCCGGAAAGACCACGGTGGGTGAAGAGCAGGTTCTCACGGAATACGGTGCCGTCTTCAGCAGTGATGACCGAAGGCACCGAGACGCCGGAGAGGGTTTGCAGTTGCTCCAGCAAAGGCTTATGCAGAGTGAAGGGCACCAGACCGGCACGGGTCGGGAGGACCTTCAGGCCAAACTGTTCGGCAATTTTATAGCCAAACGGCGACGCGCCCAGCCCTGGCATTGAAAGCCCGCCGCTGGCGATCACCAGCTTTTCCGCACTTACCGTTTCGCCATTCAGCTGCAAGGTGTAGCCCGCGTCATCGCGTGCCACTTCCAGGACTTCGCTGCGCAGACGCAAGGTAACCTGACCTTTTTCGCACTCTGCCACCAGCATATCGACGATCTGTTGCGCCGAATCGTCGCAAAACAGCTGGCCCAGGGTTTTCTCATGCCAGGCGATACCGTGCTTACCGACCAGGTCAATAAAGTCCCACTGGGTGTAGCGGGCAAGAGCAGATTTGCAAAAATGACGGTTCTGGCTCAAATAGGCCGCGGGTTCGATATAAAGATTAGTAAAATTGCAGCGACCCCCGCCAGACATCAGGATCTTACGCCCAGGTTTTTTTCCGTTATCGAGAAGCAGAACCCGGCGTCCTGCCTGTCCAGCCATCGCCGCACAGAATAAACCCGCCGCACCTGCGCCGATAATGATGGCATCATACTTTTCCACGTCTCGATCCTCCTGGTTTTGAGGGCGCGAATTGTAAAGTTTCCTCAAGAAGCGTGCCAGAGCAAATATGCGCGATCTCGTTCATTTAATTGAAATTTAAAAAATAATTCTTTTGTTGCTACGCTTATGTCAGTAGGCAAATCAAAAAAAGTCTATATTTCACTTTGCCCGTTGCGCATTTGTCCTGGATAATGCGCCGCGTTCATGTCCTCAAGATGGCGTAACGTCCTATGCTACATTTGTTTGCCGGCCTGGATTTCCATACCGGGCTTTTACTCTTGCTTGCTCTGGCCTTTGTATTGTTCTACGAAGCGATTAACGGCTTCCATGACACTGCGAACGCAGTCGCAACCGTTATCTACACTCGTGCTTTACGATCGCAAGTTGCGGTTGTGATGGCCGCGGTGTTTAACTTCTTTGGTGTCCTTCTGGGAGGTCTGAGCGTAGCCTACGCCATTGTGCATATGCTGCCAACGGATCTGCTACTCAATGTCAGTTCCGGCCATGGCCTCGCCATGGTGTTCTCGTTGCTGTTTGCTGCAATTATCTGGAACCTCGGTACCTGGTATTTCGGCCTGCCAGCATCCAGTTCTCACACGCTGATCGGCGCCATCATCGGTATTGGTTTAACCAATGCGCTGATGACCGGTACGTCTGTGGTGGACGCGCTGAATATTCCTAAAGTTCTGGGGATCTTCGGTTCACTGATTATTTCTCCGATTGTCGGTCTGGTTGTAGCAGGGGGTTTGATTTTCCTGCTGCGTCGTTACTGGAGCGGCACCAAAAAACGTGCCCGTATCCACCTGACGCCAGCCGAGCGTGAAAAGAAAGACGGTAAGAAAAAGCCGCCATTCTGGACGCGTATTGCCCTGATCATCTCTGCTATCGGCGTGGCCTTCTCTCATGGCGCGAACGACGGCCAGAAAGGGATTGGTCTGGTCATGCTGGTCCTGATCGGCGTGGCACCTGCGGGCTTCGTGGTAAATATGAATGCTACCGGTTACGAAATTACCCGTACCCGCGATGCAATCAACAACGTCGAAACCTATTTCCAGCAGCGTCCTGATCTGCTGAAAAAAGCTACCGGCGTTGATCAGCTGATCCCTTCTCCAGAAGCAGGCGCGACTGAACCGGCGCAGTTCCACTGCCATCCGGCCAATGCGATCAACGCACTGGAGCGGGCGAAAGGCATGCTGACCGATGTCGAAAGCTACGAAAAGCTCACACCTGAGCAGCGTGGCCAGATGCGTCGCATCATGCTGTGCATCTCTGACGTGACCGAGAAAGTATCCAAACTGCCTGAAGTTTCTGCTGACGACCAACGTCTGCTGAAGAAACTGAAAGTCGATATGCTGAATACCATCGAGTACGCACCGATCTGGATCATCATGGCGGTCGCACTGGCGCTGGGTCTGGGTACGATGATTGGCTGGCGTCGTGTGGCAACCACCATCGGCGAGAAGATCGGTAAGAAAGGCATGACCTATGCTCAGGGGATGTCTGCTCAGATAACGGCAGCCGTCTCTATCGGTCTGGCCAGCTACACCGGTATGCCGGTATCCACTACCCACGTTCTCTCCTCCTCCGTGGCGGGTACCATGCTGGTTGATGGCGGTGGTCTGCAACGCAAAACCGTCACCAGCATTCTGATGGCCTGGGTGTTTACCCTGCCAGCCTCCATTCTGCTGTCTGGCGGTCTTTACTGGATCTCCCTGCAATTCCTGTAATCGCAGGCAGATAACGCGAAAAGCGGGTCAGGTCACTGGCCCGCTTTTTTTTGCCTGCAATTTGAGCCGATGCCATTGTAAGCATCAGGAAAGTCTGAACATTTTTTGTTCATCGCGTTTATAGGGGAATTAGTACCATATCGGGTGCGATTAATTATCATGCAAAGGAGAATGTATGGCTTCTGTGCCTACCCCTGGCCCTGGCTCAATCATCATCGCTAACAATATGCGCGAAGCGCGTCGACACGGAATGTCGCGCAATATGGCGACGGCTTCGACCTATTACTGGTTTTATCAAAAAGTCAGAAATGGTGGACCATGGGATTACAAAAAATTCGATCCTTACTATGCAGCATTTGGCAATTTCAATTTCGGTGCCGCCGGTACAGCTGCAGGTATCCCTGCAAACATCCTGCTAATGGGTGCAGGCTGGGCTCAGGGCCGTGCGGGTACATCGAAACCTGGATGGGGGAAATGGTATGAAAAACCCCCTTACGGTGATGATCCTACAGACCAGCGCAATATCAAGGAAGGAATAGAATATGCCATTCAGAACGGCTATTAAATGGCTCCACCGGGCCGCCACGCTGGCGCTATTTATTGTGGTTATCGGTTTTGTATGGCTGGACTCCGCGCCAGATCCGCGAAAGGATGACGAGCTACAGCGGAGTTACAAATTATCTGACAGCCTTTGGCTCTATATGACCGTTAACGATAAAGGGGGCGCAACGGTACCTGTGCTCTACCGTTACTATCTCTCCAGGGAGATACCCGGGCAAAGCAGGGACATCATACGGGAACTCGCGACACGGACGCCTGTTCTGGAAGGAACAGGTACTATCACAGATGCCAGGATAGGCAGTAACGGCGAGGTCAGCATCTCCTACAGCGGGAAGGTATTTTCCGTGCAGAAAGATATCTCTAACCTTCGGTTTACGGTTTCACCCTGATGGGTGGCAAAAGGAAGGCGAGCTATACCCGCCTTCCTTTGCGCTCAATCGCGCTCAATGCCAGATGAGGAGAGCAATCATACTCACCACCACCAGGCCGCACAGCGCGCTGGTCAGAATGAACTGACGGCGCAGGCGTTCACAGCGGCGGATAAACTCATCGTCATGATGATCGCGATAGCGCTGGGCGTAGATATACCACACCAGGCGCATCTGTTTGCTGGGCTGCCCATGCGAGGTGAAGAAGCCTCCACCGTCGACATATTGATAAAGCAACGGATCGCAGCCACGAAGTACCACTAATAGCGCGCGTAAGGACGAGAAATAACGCGCCATATTCACGATGCAAACCACACATAACGCCCAAAATAATGCGACGGTGCTAATCATACTTCCTCCCCGGCGTCCGCCCACGAAGCAATGCTTCGGGACTACCGCACCCATGCCCTGACAGACGGTTCAGTGAAAGAGAGACTAAAAGCCGATCGGCTTCACATTTTAATATCCGAACGGCTTATTCAATAGTGTAGGAGATCCCCTAATTTTTTTGCCACAAGGTTAATCGTTATCAACACCAATGCTTGAAAATTTTGCTCAACTGGGCCGTAATGAAGGCAGGTAGACGACTGCTACACGCATTGGTCATCGATAACTTATGGAAGGAGTAACACTATGGCTTATAAACATATTCTTATCGCGGTTGACCTCTCCCCGGAGAGCAAGGTGCTGGTTGATAAAGCGGTATCCATGGCACGTCCTTACAATGCGAAAGTTTCATTAATTCACGTGGACGTTAATTACTCCGATCTCTATACCGGCCTGATTGACGTGAATCTGGGCGATATGCAGAAGCGTATCTCCGAAGAGACTCACCAGGCGCTGACCGAACTCTCCACCAACGCGGGCTATCCAATCACCGAAACCCTGAGCGGCAGCGGCGATCTGGGCCAGGTGCTGGTCGATGCGATTAAGAAATACGATATGGATCTGGTGGTGTGCGGTCATCATCAGGACTTCTGGAGCAAGCTGATGTCATCCGCGCGTCAGCTGATTAATACTGTGCATGTGGATATGTTGATTGTGCCGCTGCGCGACGAAGACGACGAGTAATGCAGAAGTGCCGGACGGCGCTACGCTTGCCCGGCCTGAGGTTTGTGCCCTCTCCTTATGGGAGAGGGTCCGGTTGAGGCATCAGACCGCCTCTTCCTCCGGCGTGCCGGAATAGATATCGAAACGGTGCCCTTTGGTCACCACCGCATTGGTCGTCGCGACTTCTGCCAGCGGCGGCGCATAATCAGGACGTTTCACCACTACCCGCTTCGTTGCCAGCCGTCGGGCAGGCTCCAGAAGACCATCTGCGTCCAAATCCGGCCCCACCAGCGACTGAAACACGCGCATCTCTTTCTTCACCAGGGCGCTTTTCTGCTTATGCGGGAACATCGGGTCGAGATAGACCACCTGTGGACGCGGCGTGATATCCGTCAGTGCCGTCAGGCTCGACGCGTGGATTAGCTGTAACCGCTCCTGCAACCAGCCGCCGATTTCCGGGTCGGCATAGCCGCGGGCCAGACCATCATCCAGCAGGGCGGCAACCACCGGATTGCGCTCCAGCATTCGTACCCGGCAGCCCACCGACGCCAGCACAAAGGCATCGCGTCCTAGCCCGGCGGTGGCATCCACCACGTCCGGCAGATAGCTGCCTTTGATGCCGACCGCTTTAGCGACCGCTTCACCGCGCCCGCCGCCGAACTTACGCCGGTGCGCCATCGCCCCGCCGACAAAATCGACAAAAATGCCGCCGAGTTTAGGTTCGTCGCACTTGCGCAGCTCCAGATGGTCCGGGGTCATCACCAGCGCCATCAGGTTATCCGCATCGTGCTCCAGTCCCCAGCGGGCGGCAAGAACAGATAAGGCGCCGTCTCCGGCGCCTGTTTCATCTACTAAGCGAATCTTCACGAATCCACTAACCCTTGATCCCGTAATGCTCCAGCATCGCGTCCAGCTGCGGCTCGCGACCACGGAAGCGTTTGAACAGCTCCATTGGCTCTTCGGAGCCGCCGCGGGTCAGGATGTTATCGAGGAAAGACTGGCCGGTTTCGCGATTGAAAATGCCCTCTTCTTCGAAACGGGAGTACGCGTCTGCCGCCAGCACATCGGCCCACAGGTAGCTGTAGTAACCCGCCGCATAACCGCCGGCAAAGATATGGCTGAACGCGTGCGGGAAGCGACCCCAGGCCGGGCCTGGAATAAGGGCAACCTGCTTTTTGATCTCCGCCAGGGTTTCGAGGACCTTCGCCCCCTGCTCCGGGCTGAACTCGGCATGCAGACGGAAATCGAACAGGCCGAACTCCAGCTGGCGCAGGATAAACATCGCCGCCTGGTAGTTTTTCGCTTCCAGCATCTTATCCAGCAGCGCTTTTGGCAGCGGCTCGCCGGTCTCGTAGTGGCCGGAGATAAACGCCAGCGCGTCCGGCTCCCAGCACCAGTTTTCCATAAACTGGCTCGGCAGTTCGACCGCATCCCACGGCACGCCGCTGATACCCGCCACGCCCGCCGCTTCGATACGGGTCAGCATATGGTGCAGACCGTGACCGAACTCGTGGAACAGGGTGATCACTTCGTCATGGGTAAAGAGCGCAGGTTTGCCGTTTACCGGACGGTTAAAGTTACAGGTCAGGTATGCCACCGGCTTTTGCAGCGAGCCGTCGGCTTTACGCATCTGGCCTACACAGTCGTCCATCCATGCCCCACCGCGTTTGTTTTCACGGGCATAGAGATCCAGATAGAAGCTGCCGCGCAGCTCATTTTGGTCGTCGTACAGCTCGAAGAAACGCACGTCGTCGTGCCACACTTCCACGTCGTGGCGCTCTTTGGCAGTGATGCCATAGATGCGTTTCACCACTTCGAACAGGCCGTTAACGGCTTTGTTTTCCGGGAAGTACGGGCGCAGCTGCTCATCGCTGATGCTGTAAAGATGCTGCTTCTGTTTCTCGCTGTAGTACGCGATATCCCATGGCTGCAGCTCATCAACGCCGAACTCTGCTTTTGCAAAGGCGCGCAGTTGGGCCAGCTCTTTCTCACCCTGAGGACGGGCGCGTTTGGCCAGATCGGTTAAGAAATCCAGCACCTGCTGTGGATTTTCGGCCATTTTGGTGGCGAGGGATTTATCCGCATAGCTGTCAAAGCCCAGCAACTGTGCCAGCTCGTGACGCAGGGCGAGGATTTCGGCCATCACCGGGGTGTTGTCCCATTTACCGGCATTCGGACCTTGATCGGAGGCGCGGGTGCTGTAGGCGCGATACATCTCTTCGCGCAGGGCCTGGTTGTCGCAGTAGGTCATCACCGGCAGATAGCTCGGGATATCCAGGGTCAGCAGGTAGCCTTCCTGCTCTTTCGCCTCGGCCTGAGCTTTGGCTGCCGCCAGAGCACTCTCCGGCATACCTGCCAGATCCGCTTCGTCGGTAATCAGCTTCGTCCAGCCCATGGTGGCATCCAGCACGTTGTTGCTGTACTGATTCCCCAGCTCGGACAGGCGCGTCGCGATTTCGCCGTAGCGCTGCTGTTTGTCTTTCGCAAGGCCAATGCCCGACAGTTCAAAATCACGCAGGGCGTTATCGACAGCCTTTTTCTGCGCGATGTCCAGCGTCGCATAGTTATCGCCATCACGCAGGTCGCGGTACGCTTTGTACAGCCCCTCGTGCTGCCCAACCCAGGTACTGTATTCCGACAGCAGCGGCAGGGTTTGTTCGTAGGCTTCACGCAGTTCCGGGCTGTTTTTCACTGAGTTCAGGTGGCTGACCGGGGAGAAGATGCGGCCAAGCACATCATCCACTTCCGCCAGCGGCTGACACAGGTTTTCCCAGGTATAAGGGGCACCCTGCGCAACCACGCTCTCGACGACGGTACGGCAATCGTCCAGTGCTTTGGTGACAGCGGGGACAACATGTTCAGGCAGAATAGAGGAAAACGGTGGCAACGAAAAAGGCGTCAGTAATGGGTTGGTCATAAGCACTGTCCTGTTAAATGAGTGAATGAAGCGCGCATCCTGCGCGAGCATATTGTTTCCAGGATGGGGTTAAGTGTAGTGAATTTCAATGGCTGAGGTGACAGAAAAACGCCCGGTGGCGCTGCGCTTTCCGGGCCTGCGGGTAATCTGTGCCTTTCTGCTGTAAACTGTGGCCAATCGCCATTATCGGAACACATTTACCCATGCTCAGTTATCGCCACAGCTTTCACGCGGGCAACCACGCCGACGTTCTTAAACATACCGTTCAGAGCCTGATTATCGAGGCGCTCAAAGAGAAAGATAAGCCGTTTCTCTACCTGGACACCCATGCTGGCGCGGGCCGCTATCAGCTGAGCGGTGCACACGCCGAGCGCACCGGGGAATACCTCGAGGGCATCGCCCGTGTCTGGCAGCAGGACGACCTGCCAGCCGAGCTTGAACCCTACATCAGCGTGATTAACCACTTCAACCGTGGCGGCCAGCTACGTTACTACCCTGGTTCTCCACTGATTGCCCGTCAGCTGCTGCGCGAGCAGGACAGCATTCAGCTGACCGAACTGCACCCGAGCGACTACCCGCTGCTGCGTTCTGAATTCCAGAAAGACAGCCGCGCACGCGTGGAAAAATCGGACGGCTACCAGCAGCTTAAAGCGAAGCTCCCGCCGGTATCCCGTCGCGGCCTGGTACTGATCGACCCGCCGTATGAGATCAAAAGCGACTATCAGGCGGTTGTCGCGGGCATTCACGAAGGGTACAAACGCTTTGCCACGGGTACCTATGCTCTGTGGTATCCGGTGGTGCTGCGTTCGCAAATCAAACGCATGATCAAAGATCTGGAAGCAACCGGCATCCGTAAGATCCTGCAAATTGAACTGGCCGTACGCCCGGACAGCGACCAGCGCGGCATGACCGCCTCCGGCATGATTGTGATTAACCCACCGTGGAAGCTGGAAGCGCAGATGAACAACGTTCTGCCGTGGCTGCATAAAACGCTGGTGCCAGCCGGTACTGGCCACGCCACCGTCAGTTGGATCGTGCCTGAGTAATCGCAGTCATCGATGGAAACTATTGATTTCAGGTATACAATCGCGGCAATTAACGATTAAGGATAAGACCATGACTAAGCATTATGATTACATCGCGATCGGCGGCGGCAGCGGCGGCATCGCCTCGATTAACCGTGCGGCCATGTATGGCCAGAAGTGCGCACTGATTGAAGCAAAAGACCTCGGCGGCACCTGCGTCAACGTCGGTTGTGTACCGAAAAAAGTGATGTGGCATGCAGCGCAGATCCGTGAGGCCATCCATCTCTATGGCCCGGATTATGGTTTTGACACCACTATCAATAACTTCGACTGGGATCGCCTGATCGCCAGCCGCACTGCGTATATTGACCGAATCCACACCTCCTACGACAACGTGCTGGGTAAGAACAACGTCGATGTGATCCGTGGCTTCGCCCGTTTTGTTGATGCGAAAACCATTGAAGTGAATGGCGAGACGATCACTGCGGATCATATCCTGATCGCGACCGGCGGTCGTCCGAGCCATCCGGCGATCCCGGGTGCGGAATACGGTATCGACTCCGACGGTTTCTTTGAGCTGCCTGCCCTGCCGAAACGCGTTGCCGTTGTGGGCGCGGGTTATATCGCTGTAGAACTCGCTGGCGTGATTAACGGCCTGGGCGCGGAAGCGCATCTGTTTGTGCGTAAACACGCCCCGCTGCGCAGCTTCGACCCGCTGATCGTCGATACGCTGGTCGAAGTGATGAACGCTGAAGGCCCACATCTGCACACGGAAGCCATTCCGAAAGCGGTCGTGAAGAACGCCGACGGCAGCCTGACCCTGGAGCTGGAAGATGGTCGCAGCCAGACCGTTGATTGCCTGATCTGGGCCATTGGTCGTGAACCCGCAAACGACAACTTCAACCTGTCCGTTACAGGCGTGGAAACCAATGAGAAGGGCTATATCGTTGTCGATAAGTTCCAGAACACCAGCGTGCCGGGCATTTATGCCGTGGGCGATAACACCGGTGCCGTTGAGCTGACCCCAGTGGCGGTGGCCGCAGGTCGTCGTCTCTCCGAACGTCTGTTTAACAACAAGCCGGACGAGCATCTGGACTACAGCAATATCCCGACCGTGGTCTTCAGCCACCCGCCAATCGGCACCGTCGGTTTAACCGAACCGCAGGCGCGCGAGCAGTATGGCGACGATCAGGTGAAGGTATATAAATCTGCCTTCACCGCCATGTATACCGCCGTCACCGCTCACCGTCAGCCGTGCCGCATGAAGTTAGTCTGCGTCGGCCCGGAAGAGAAGATTGTCGGCATTCACGGTATTGGCTTCGGTATGGATGAGATCCTGCAGGGCTTCGCCGTGGCGCTGAAAATGGGTGCCACCAAGAAAGACTTTGATAACACCGTGGCGATCCACCCAACCGCGGCAGAAGAGTTTGTGACCATGCGTTAATACGCCTTGCCACTCGCGATGTTGCGCTTATAAAGACCGGTCCTCAGTGGCCGGTTTTTTTATGTTTCATTGCCAGAAATCTCGCGGCTGCTGGCCACGCTGTACAAACGGTAACAAAATTCCCCAGAAACGACGGCAGACCTGGCTAATCTTAATAAGTGTTAAGCGCTTACCTGGATCGATTAATTAAGATTAGAGAATAGACAATGCAAGTGAAGATCAACGCAAAAAGCCTGGCGAAATTCCATCTCATACTTGCCCTTGTCTGGGCGATGTTAACCATACCTACGCTCCTGTGGTGGAAAAACAGTATCCTCTGGGTCTCGCTGATGAGTATTTATGCCATCGTGGTTTCGCACCTGGCGGCCTATAGCGCGGCCCATGCGGAAAAAGCGGCCAACAACGCCCTGAATCAAAGCGAAGAGACCAAGCAAAAAACCGAGAAAATAGCTGCCGATCCACACCAGGCGCACTGATGGTGCCCGGCCGGTGTCAGGCAAACACAATCTGCCCGACGCCGGTACACCCTTCAAAAATAAACATTCTGCGCGGCATATCTAACAGCCGCATTCCCGCCACCTGACAACGCCGTAAGCGGATCGGCTGCGTAACCACGCTATTCGAGAAAAAGACATTCCGCATATCGCAATTGTCGAAAACAAGCCCATCGATATAACAACGGTTAATCAATAAACTGCTGAACTGAATATTACGGAATACACTTAGCTTCAGATTACAGCGGAATATAATGGCTTTGTTCTCTCCTTCACAAATATCCAGCCGCGTAAAATGGCGGCTTTCCAGCAGCCCCTGCAGTTCTGTTATAGTGGATTTATCGTCAGCTGGCTTTGTAAAAGAAAAAGGCGTAACGCCCTGACGCTTCGCGTTAAGGTTCATAAGGATTCCTGTTTGAGGTTGTCATCGGAAGCGATGACGACGGCGTGGAATGCCTTAATGACTTATTTGCGCGTAGCAAAACAATATCGATTTTGGACAATTATTTGCAGAGTTAGCCTACGAAATAAAAGTTCGAAGACACAGCGTTATTAATCAAAAATATAATTAATTTCACTTAGGTGATATTTATGTCAAAAAGCAATAACAAGAACGCTATTCTGGTTCTGGAATCCCCGTGGAAACTGGACGATCATGATGCTCACCGCTCGTCGGTATTGCCGTTTGTGCAGGGGATCGCAAAGATGCATGGTAATACCGAGGTTTACTGCCTGAACTTCTACAATAAAAGCAGCTTTGATTTAGCGCTGGAGTGCCTGTGTCGGCAGAAGTTTGACAACACTATCGTTTATGTTGCGGCGCATGGCAGCAAAACCCATATTGGGGATGTTTCTCTGAAGCATATTCTTTACCGGATTAATGAAAATTCCCGCAAATTTAACATCAAGGGATTAATGCTGGGTTCCTGCTTTGCAGGAAGCAAAACTCATCTGCTGGAGGCCCTCACCGAGGACAGCAAGCTGACGTGGTGCGCGGCATACTCTTCATCCTGCTACTGGCTGCCGGGGACAATGCTTGACTGCGCGCTTATTCATAGCGCCCTCAACATTCAGGACGCGGCGTATAAAACGCATGAAGAGATGCAGGAGGCCTTTGCTGAAGCCGTTGCGCCTTTCGCCCCAAATGGCATCATCGGTACTGACAGTGAAGATCAATCCGTGGCGCTGTCCGACTCATTGCAAATCGTGATTCAGCCAGAAGGGAGAGGTTTCCGCGCCCGTCTCTCATCTGAAGACATTTTTGAACGTGCTGAAGGTCATCGCTATAGTGAAGAAGGCGCCTTCTGATTCATACTCTGTTGCAAAGCGAATGATCCGAATTTTAGATCGCCGACAAACTGCTGGATTGGCTGTTTATTGCCTGTAATAACAGCAACATGCCACTAGCAGTGGCCGTTTTTCACTGGCGGAAAAGTGTGATCTACCGCACATATACCTCTTCACAGACCGAAGCGAATGTCTAAGCTTAGTAGGTAACCGGATAAAAACAGACCCGAGACAACGCTAACTGGAGGTCCTGACCACCATGTTCAACCAGACATTACGCACTGTAGAGACCGTAGAGTTCGATATAGAACAAGAACTTCTCTACGAAATCGATCCCTGCGAGTTAAAACTGGATGAAATGCTCGAGGCGGAGCCGGAACCTGAAATGATTGAAGGGCTGCCCGCATCTGATGCGCTCACCCCTGCCGATCGCTACCTTGAACTCTTTGAGCACGTGCAGTCGACACGACTGTTTGCTGACAGCAAAACCTTCCCTGACTGCGCACCAAAGATGGATCCGCTGGATATTCTCATCCGCTACCGTAAGGTGAGACGTCACCGGGACTTCGACCTGCGCGAGTTTGTCGAAAGACACTTCTGGCTGCCGGAAGTCCTGTCGAGCGAGTATGTGTCCGATCCTTCCCTCTCGCTGAAGGAACATATCGACAACCTGTGGCCGGTGCTGACCCGCGAGCCGCAGGATCACATCCCCTGGTCATCGCTGCTGGCGCTGCCGCAGGCCTATATTGTGCCCGGCGGGCGATTTAGCGAAACCTACTACTGGGACTCCTATTTCACCATGCTGGGGCTGGCCGAGAGCGGACGCCACGACATGCTCAAATGCATGGCGGATAACTTTGCGTGGATGATCGAACGCTATGGCCATATTCCTAACGGCAACCGTACCTACTATCTGAGCCGCTCCCAGCCGCCGGTGTTTGCCCTGATGGTTGAGCTGTTTGAAGAGGACGGCGTGCGCGGGGCCAAGCGCTATCTGGATCACCTGAAAATGGAGTATGCCTTCTGGATGGACGGCGCCGAGTCGCTGCTGCTCAACCAGGCTTATCGCAGCGCGGTGCGCATGCCGGACGGCTCTCTGCTCAACCGCTACTGGGATGACCGCGATACCCCGCGGGACGAATCCTGGATAGAGGACGTCGAGACCGCGCGTCACTCTGGTCGTCCACCCAACGAGGTTTATCGTGATCTGCGCGCCGGGGCTGCCTCAGGCTGGGACTACTCCTCGCGCTGGCTGCGGGATCCGAGCCGGCTGGCGAGTATTCGCACCACCCAATTTATCCCAATCGATCTTAACGCCTTCCTGTTTAAGCTGGAGAGCGCCATCGCCAATATCTCGGCCTCGAAGGGGGATAAAGAGACGGCAGAGATCTTCCGTCAGAAGGCAAGCGATCGCCGCGCGGCGGTCAACCGCTATTTGTGGGATGACGAAAACGGCTGTTATCGCGATTACGACTGGCGTCGTGAGGAGCTGGCGCTCTTCTCTGCCGCCAGCATCGTGCCGCTCTATGTCGGTATGGCTACCCATGAGCAGGCTGAACGCCTGTCGGATGCGGTAAAAGCCCGCCTGCTGACGCCGGGCGGTATTCTGGCTACCGAATACGAAACCGGCGAGCAGTGGGATAGACCCAACGGCTGGGCGCCCTTGCAGTGGATGGCGATCCAGGGCTTCAAGCAATACGGAAACGACTCCCTGGGGGACGAAATCGCCTGGAGCTGGCTGCAGACGGTTAACCATTTCTACAAGACGCACTACAAGCTGATTGAGAAGTACCACATCGCCAGCAGCCAGCCTCGTGAAGGGGGCGGGGGTGAGTACCCCCTGCAGGATGGTTTTGGCTGGACAAACGGCGTGGTACGCCGCCTGATCGGCCTGTACGGGGAGCCGTAGCTCCCCGTTCTGTCAGCGGATCACGTCATAAATCGCTGTCTGGATCGCCTGCCATTTTTTGGTGCTCTCGTTCGGCTGCGCCTCTGCCCGCCGCGTCGCCTGCTCCATCTCGCGCCGCTGGCGTTCAACCACCGCAGGTACGGAACAAAAAGCCTGGAGATAGTCTTTACGCAGGCTCGTCAGCGTTTCGCCTGTTGCCATCACATGGCCGAGGTTGGTAATAAACCGCCGACAGGGCTTCTCCTGGGTCATTTGCAGGCGATAGCGCATCAGCACATCCAGCACCTCGCGATGGTTGGCGGAGAGCGCATGCTCCGTCCAGGAGAGTTTCCAGTCCATCCCCGCTTTCAGAAACAGCAACGCCACCCGGGTGTCGTTGCGGTCTATCGCCGAACGGAAGTTACTCTCATCCCAGGTCACTCCCATCCGCGTCAGCGTTTCACGTGAGGAAGGAGTCTCGCGCATCTCTTCCGCCACCGCCGTCTTCACGGGCGGCGGTGTGTTGGCCGCCTGCGTCGGGGCGCTGCTCTCAATAAGAAGCCAGGCACCCATCATCATAATCCCCATCACCATGACCCCCACCGCGCCCCACAGCACGACCGAGATTAAGTAATCGCGCTGCTCCGGCGTGCGCGCAGGGCGACGGTTCGGTTTATCGATGGTGTCACGCACCTCAAAAATGTCGTCACCCGTGGCGTTGTTTTTTATTCGCGCATTCTCCCAGAAGCTTTCCAGCTCATTAACGCTTTCGGCCATCAGTCCCGCCGGGTTCACGGCGGTGCGGCCCTCATTAAATGCGCGCTGAACGGGGGTGGCGATCTGGGTGTAGTAATTATCCAGGAGCAGGATTTGTGTGGAGGTGAGCGGCTGTTGGGCAATAATTCTATTGCGGATCAGCCGGATATCATCGAGGAAGGTCTGTAGCGTTTTACGCGGCTCCACCATCAGCGTCAGCAGAGACGGATCGCTGAACAACGACGAGTAGGAGCGGGAGTACTCTTTTTTATCCACCAGCATCAGGGCCAGCTCGCTGAACATCATGCCGCCGAGGGCGTCGTTACGTTCACCCTGCTGCATCCAGTTGCGCACCCGATCGGCGTTGAACAGCGTTTTCAGGTGGTTATTCAGGCGTGTCGGATCCGGCCACGCCTGCATAATCAGCCCTTTAATCATTAGCTCCAGCGTGCGCACCTGCATCTGCGCGTGCTGCTGGCGGGACTCATCGCTGGGGCCCATGTCCGTGCTGTAGGTCAGCAGCGGCTGCTGCAGACGCAAATGCTCAAGCGCCGTCACAAAGCGCGTCGCGGCGATAAGCTGATTGTCGCTCACATCCTGCCCGCTCTCATATTGCGGCACGCGCTGCTGTAATAGCCGCAGTTGCAGGGTAAACTGCGACAGCTCCGCATCATTCAGGTTAAGCTGCTTAGCCACCCTCGCCCAGCCCCCCAGCGCCAGCCTGGCGGAGTCGAGCTGCTCAAGGAACCAACGGGGATCTTTGCCTTCGGCAACGCGCACCTTTAACAGGAGCAGGATCTCCACCGAGGCCTGACGAATAATTCCCAGACAGCGTTCAAACTGCTCGCGGATCACATGCGATTTACTGAGGGTCATCATATTCCTTTATAGGCTGCGCACCCAGGCAGAGGCAGCTGTCGGAGAGTGGTTGTTATTTCAAGTGGTTATACCAGATTAAACATACCCGATAATGGGTACTATTTCAGTGATAATGTTAAAATCATTTACAAAAGCTCGTGGAGATCTGGTATGCCCGTATTACATACCCCGCGTTTGACCTGCTCCCCTGTGCAGGAAGAAGACTGGCCCTTTTTTCTCTCGCTTCAGCAGCACCCCGATGTGATGCGCTTCGTGGCCGAAGCCCGCCCGGAGGAGGCCATTCGCGAAGCCTTTACCGCGCGTCTGCCCACCTGGACGCCGGGCAGCGACCACTGGCTGTGCCTGGTGGTACGCGATAACCTCAGCCAGATGCCGCTCGGGGTCACCGGGTATATTCATCATGATGATGATTGCGCCGAAGTGGGCTTCTTATTTGCCCCCCAGGCCCAGGGAAAAGGCTACGGCTTTGAGTCCTTGCAGGCGGTTTGCGATTACGCCTTCGGCCAGGGAGGCATACGCCGCTTAACCGCCACGGTGACGGCGGGCAACGTGGCCTCGAAACGCCTGCTGGAAAAAGTGGGGTTTGTGCTGGAAGGGGAACTGCGCGAAAGCTACTGGCTGGCAGGCCAATGGCACAACGACTGGCTGTTTGGGCTGTTAAAGCACGAGTACCGCTAAGCGTGCCGCGGGGATCCCTCCCCGGCGACGCTTTAGAAGAACATGCCCCCGGAGACTTCAATCCGCTGCGCGTTCATCCAGCCCAGCTCATCGCTGAGCAGGGCCGCAATCGCATCGCCGATGTCGTCCGGCAATCCGACGCGCCCCAGCGCCGTCTGCGAGGCAATCTGCTGGTTAATCTCCTTGTTATCGCGCACGTGCCCGCCGCCGAAGTCGGTTTCAATGGCACCCGGGGCAATAATATTGGCGGTGATCCCGCGCGCGCCCAGCTCTTTCGCCTGGTAGCGGGTAAGCACCTCCATCGCCCCTTTCATCGCCGCGTAGGTGCTGGAGCCAGGCAGGGCAAACCGCGCCAGGCCGGAGGAGACATTCAGGATCCGCCCGCCGTTATTCATCAGCGGTAACAGGCGCTGGGTCAGGAAGAAGGGGCCTTTGAAATGGATGTTCATGACCTCATCAAATTGCGCTTCGGTGGTCTCAACATAGGGGGCATATAAACCGACGCCTGCGTTGTTCAACAAATAATCGAAGCTGCTGCGTTGCCATACTTCATGCAGCTTTTCTTCCACTTGTCTGGCAAAAGTATCGAAATAAGTAACATCCCCGACGTTCAGCTGTAATACCGCTGCTTTCACCCCTTTTTGCTCAATTTCGCGTACAACATCGAGCGCTTCCTGCTGGCTGCTGTTCCAGGTCAGAAGGATCCCGACACCTTTGTCTGCCAGCTTCAGCGCCGCGTTTTTACCTAGCCCGCGGCTACCGCCAGTCACTAATGCAATACGTTCAGTCATAAGAAACCTCATTTCGGCTGTTGTGGTGATTGAGAAAGAGCTTATTAGGTGATAGAAAATCAATAAAGGTAGCTAAAAACGCTTCACTGTTTCACTGCTAACAACAATGAGCGCTTCCTATGGATAAAATTCAGGCAATGCAGTTGTTCATTCGCGTCGCTGAACTGGAGAGTTTTTCCCGCGCAGCAGACTCTATGGGCCTTCCTAAAGGTAGTGTATCCCGTCAGATCCAGGCCCTGGAGAACGGGCTGGGCACCCAGCTATTGCACCGCACCACAAGGCGCGTCAGCCTCACACAGGATGGGATGGTCTATTACGAGCGAGCCAAAGATCTGCTGGCTAACATGGATGAACTGGATGGTCTTTTTTTGCACGACCCTGCCAGCGTCAGCGGAAGGATCCGGGTGGATATGCCTACGGGCGTTGCGCGAAATTTAGTCATCCCCCGCCTGCCGCTATTTTTACAACAGTATCCCGGCATTGAACTGGAACTGAGCAGCAGCGATCGGCTGGTGGATGTGGTTCGGGAAGGGTTTGACTGCGTGGTGCGCGTCGGCACTCTAAAAGATTCCGGTTTAATTGCCCGCCCGCTCGGCAGGTTGTCGGTCGTCAACTGCGCCAGCCCGGATTATCTGTCGCGTTTTGGCTACCCCGACGGGCTGGATGATTTAGCCTCGCATGCCGTGGTGCACTATGCGACGCATCTCGGCACCCGGCCCCAGGGGTTCGAATATTACGACGGCGAATCGACCCACTGGGTCAAGACCGGTGGCGTGCTGACGGTCAACAGCACCGAGACCTACCACGCCTCTGCCATCGCCGGGCTGGGGATTATTCAGGTTCCGCGGGTGGGCGTGCGTGACGCGCTGCGCGCTAAAAAGCTGCTGGAGATCCTGCCGCAGTACCGCGCCAGACCGATGCCGGTGTCGCTTATCTATCCCCACCGCCGTAACCTCTCCCGCCGGGTACATCTGTTTATGGCCTGGCTCACGGACATCATGAAAGCCTACGTTGACTGAGCGCAGGCTATAATTTTAAGGACCTCCCGCTAATCAATAAGGAAAGTGCGCGTGACGCCGGAAAATAGTGAGCAACGCCCCACCCATGATCTGGACTTCGAGCCGATTAAAAAACTGGAAACCAGTCCACCCCAGCCGCCGGCTGAACCTAAAATCACCTCCATACGTAAAACGGGGAGCCTGCTGGACAAGGCGAAGGACGCCTTCCAGCTGATTCAGCAGCAGCCGATGATTGCCCACCTGCTGCGTGCCACCGAGCGGTTCAACGACCGGCTCGGCAATCAGTTTGGCGCGGCGATCACCTACTTCTCATTTTTATCGATGATCCCGATCCTGATGCTCTCCTTTGCCGCAGCGGGCTTCTTTCTGGTCTCCAACCCGACGCTGCTGCAGGATATCTTCAATAAAATTTTGCAGAACGTCAGCGATCCGACGCTGGCCACCACCCTGAAAAGCACTATCCGCACCGCCGTCGAGCAGCGTACCACCGTGGGGATTGTCGGGCTTTTCGTGGCGCTTTACTCCGGCATTAACTGGATGGGCAACCTGCGTGAAGCAATCCGCGCTCAGTCGCGCGACGTCTGGGAGCGCAAGCCGCAGGATGAGGAGAAATTCTGGATTAAATATTTGCGCGACTTCGTCTCGCTGATTGGTCTGCTGGTGGCGCTGGTTATCACCCTCTCTATCACCTCTGCGGCAGGCTCGGCGCAGCAGATGATTATCTCCGCGCTCTATCTCGACACCATTGAGTGGCTGAAACCCGTCTGGCATCTGGTAGGGTTAGGTATTTCGATGCTGGCTAACTATCTGCTTTTCTTCTGGATTTTCTGGCGACTGCCGCGCCACAGGCCACGCCGCAAGGCGCTGATCCGCGGTACCTTTATTGCCGCTATCGGTTTTGAGGTGATTAAAATCGTGATGACCTACACGCTGCCGTCCCTCGTCTCCTCGCCGTCTGGGGCGGCATTCGGCTCTGTGCTGGGGCTGATGGCTTTCTTCTACTTCTTCGCCAGACTGACGTTGTTCTGTGCGGCGTGGATCGCCACCGCCGAGTACCCGGATGACCGGAGAATGCCCGGTAAAACACACCGTTAAGCACCCCATCGGGCTGGATAAGAATGCAATATTTCAGCCCGATTCATCATTTCAGCATATAAATCCAGCCTGTAACTTTTATTTAACCAAAAACCAGTTTTATCCTCTAAGTATTAATTTCTGTGAAGCATTTCATAGATGTGATTTTCCTGGTCTGAAAATTATTCGCTTTTTGCTTCTTTTTTCGCCTGTGGCTGCGTTTGTTACAGATTGAAATGTCGCTTTTGCTGTGCGTAATATGGCCTTTCGTTCGCCAAAAATAAGAAAAGATTATGCAAGCCACAGCCACAACACTCAATTCAGAGCAGGAAAACGCCCCGGTTAACTCGCGCAATAAAGTCGTCGTCGCATCGCTGATTGGCACCGCCATCGAATTCTTCGACTTCTATATTTACGCTACCGCTGCGGTCATCGTCTTCCCGCATATTTTCTTCCCGCAGGGCGACCCGACGGCCGCCACGCTGCAATCGCTGGCAACCTTTGCTATCGCCTTTATCGCACGTCCTATTGGTTCGGCGCTGTTCGGCCACTTCGGGGATCGCGTCGGGCGCAAGGTGACGCTGGTCGCCTCGCTCCTGACCATGGGCATCTCCACCGTCGCCATCGGCCTGCTGCCGACCTATGAGACCATCGGTATTCTGGCTCCGCTGCTGCTGGCGCTGGCCCGTTTTGGTCAGGGTCTGGGTCTGGGCGGTGAATGGGGCGGCGCGGCATTGCTGGCGACCGAGAATGCTCCACCGCGCAAGCGTGCGCTGTATGGCTCCTTCCCACAGCTGGGCGCGCCAATTGGCTTCTTCTTTGCCAACGGCACCTTCCTGCTGCTCTCCTGGCTGCTGACCGACGAGCAGTTCATGACCTGGGGCTGGCGTATTCCGTTTATCTTCTCGGCTGTGCTGGTGCTGATCGGCCTGTATGTGCGTGTCTCCCTGCATGAGACCCCGGTGTTCGCCAAAGTGGCCGCCGCGAAGAAACAGGTAAAAATCCCGCTTGGCACCCTGCTGACCAAACACGTTCGCGTGACGGTGCTGGGTACCTTCATCATGCTGGCGACCTATACGCTGTTCTATATCATGACCGTCTACTCCATGACCTTCAGCACCACGCCAGCGCCGGTGGGCCTGGGTCTGCCGCGTAACGAAGTGCTGTGGATGCTGATGATGGCGGTGATTGGCTTTGGCGTGATGGTGCCGATTGCCGGGCTGCTGGCTGACCGCTTTGGTCGTCGCCCGAGCATGATTGTCATCACCTCACTGATTATTCTTTTTGCGCTGTTCGTCTTCCCGCCGCTGCTCGGTTCCGGTAATCCGGCACTGGTGATGGCGTATCTGCTGATTGGTCTGAGCCTGATGGGGCTGACGTTCGGCCCAATGGGCGCGCTGCTGCCAGAGCTGTTCCCGACGGAAGTGCGTTATACCGGAGCGTCATTCTCCTATAACGTCTCCTCGATTCTGGGTGCCTCTGTGGCACCGTATATTGCCACCTGGCTGCAGGCGAATTACGGTCTGGCTTATGTTGGATTCTACCTCGCGGCAATGGCGGCACTGACGCTGATTGCCCTGCTGCTGACCCACGAAACCCGCCATCAGTCCCTTTAATGTGAAAATGCCGGGCGGCGGTTACGCCTTACCCGGCATTGATTCATTCCCAGGCCCGGCAAGCATCGCGCCGCCGGGTTCTATCCCGCACTATTTCTTCATCTGCGACAGAATGACCTGACACTGATTGGCCTGCCCTTCGGATGGGGAGATAAGCGCCAACAGGGCCGCCGCTGGCGTCACCAGTGTTGCCAGCGCCGCCGCCACCGCACCGCGTGCAATCAACGGCCCCGGTTTCACCCCAGCCTGCGGATCCTTGAATGGACCACGCACATATAGCGGTGAACGCAGGGTAACAATGCGAATCCCTTTACTTTCTGGGTTGATGGTCAGATCCAACTGCTCCGAAGCCATGCTGGCCGTGCCGGTAACGTTGATAACGGCATTTTCAGTATCAAAGGCAAAGATCCGCGGACGGGCGACGCCATTTACCAGCTCGATATTGGCCGCCGCACAGTTGACCCGCACCTCATCGTCACCAAAAATCTGCCCAACCAGGAAGTTGCCGACGTTAAGCCCCAGAATCTCCATCAGGTTGCGGCTGACCAGTCCATCGTTCATCAGCAGCTTCAGGTTACCGTTACCGTTGCCCAGCAGGGCCGCGACCGAGTTACCCACGCCGCGGATGGTGGCATCGCCGTTCATCTCCCCGAGGGTTTTCTGCATCAGCTCCACATCGGGCATCAGCTCTTTAAGCTTCAGCCGCCGGGCCTGGATCTCCGCCTGGCCGTGCATCGGCTTCTTATCCCCTTCCAGCCTGATGTTGGACGAGATCGTCCCGCCCGCCATGCCAAATTTCAGCGGCTTCAGCTGCAGGTCGGCATTTTTAAGAATGATATGGGTCGAGAGATCGCTCAACGGCAGGCTGCTGCCA
This sequence comes from Leclercia sp. GLN_9, assembly GCF_043105735.1. Taxonomy (NCBI): domain Bacteria; kingdom Pseudomonadati; phylum Pseudomonadota; class Gammaproteobacteria; order Enterobacterales; family Enterobacteriaceae; genus Leclercia; species Leclercia sp. GLN_9. The sequence continues at coordinate 11,019 of NZ_JBICLV010000028.1, read as the reverse complement.
TGCTCGATTCGGCGTCCCTTGAAGCGGACATCCGCATCCATCACGTCCCATTTGTCCGTTTCAAAGCGGTCGTTAGGCAGCACTTTCCCTGACGGCGGCGCCTCTTTTCTGACTTTCTGCGCCTTAGTGCCTTTACCGGAGTCTACGCCAATCAGCGGCCCCAGATCGGCCAGACGCAGCTGACGTGACTCCAGGTCGCCTTCCAGCTTCGGCCGTGGTTTGCCGGTGCTGTAGGTCAGCGAGCCATGAATATCGCTGTCACCGATCCGGCCCTTGAAGTCACGGTAATCATAGACAGACGACTTTTCAGGATCGATTTTCGCCACCAGATGACCATCGGTTTCAAACGGTGGTGTATCCGGGAGCAGTACCCCGGTCAGTTCGTACAGCTCGCCCAGCGAATCCCCGGAGAACTTGAGGCGCAGATCGACCCCACCCATTTTCATGGGATCGCTCACCGTGCCGACAAAGGCCACCCGGGTGTTGCCGGAGCGGAAATCTGCCTGTACCGGGAACGGTGTGCCGTCGCCACGTAGCGCCAGCATGCCGCCAATTTTTCCGCTCCCTGTCAGAGGCTGTTCGTTGTAGCGCCCCTCGGCTTTCAGTCCAAAGACGTAATCGCCTGGCTTGCCCTTCTCATCTTTGCCTTTCTCGCCAGTGACTTCGCTGAAAGGCAGCGCTTTACCCAGCGGATCAACGAAGATCTCGAGATCGGCTTTGCTCACCGCATCGTCAATGGCGATACGCCCGCGATCAAAAAGAATGTTGTCGAGGCGGAACGACCAGGATGAGGGCTGCGCGGCGGCATCTTTGTCTTCGCTTTTGGCGAAATCAAAAGTCCAGTTGTTGGTTTTTTCCGACAGGCGGATGAGCCGGGCATCGGGTTTCTGGAGTTTGATCCATGGCAGATAGACGGTTTTTGTGAGCAGTGCCAGCGGGGCCAGGGTGGCTTCGACGCGCGGCAGATGTACCATCGTCACGGCAGGGATATCGGGCGGATTGCCGAGAATCACGTCGTCGGCATGAACATGCGGCCAGGGTATCCAGCTACGCCAGCCCGTTTCGTCTTTCTGACGTTCCCATACCACACCCAGATCGCCGCGAATGGCAAATGGGCGGTTGAGTTCAGTCGAGACTTTCTGGTTGATGGTCGGTTTGAGGCGGTTCCAGTCAAATGTCGCGATCACGACAATGAGCACCACAATCAGCAACAAGAAGACCCCCCCGGACCAGGTGATAATCTTCGCTGTTTTTGTCATCCCATAATTCCTTTTTTACCTTGCCAGTCATGAATATAGTTTAGACGAGGAAAAAAGGAGCGGCAGCGTCCGGTAATAACGCGTTAACCACGCGCTATTATGGGAAGCAGCCGGGGTTACAGGGTGATGATAACGTTGTCGAGCGTCTCCATTGGCACCGGGCGGGAGAGGAAATAGCCCTGCGCGGCGGCGGCAGGTGAGTTTTGCACATCGCGCCACTCTTCCAGCGTCTCAACGCCTTCGACGATCACGCCCTGACAGTAGCGGTTCATCAGCTGCAGCAGCAGGGTAAACAGGTTGCGACCTTCCGGGGTCTGACGCAGCATAATGAACAGATCCCGCGCCACTTTAATGTAGTCGTAACGCACTTCGCTCAGGGCAGAGAAGTTCGCCATGCCGGTGCCAAAATCGTCCAGCCACAGAGGACCAAATTCGCACATGCTGGCAAACGAAGAGTCCTGCGGCAGACGTACATGCTCCACTAGCTCAAAGCGCAGCCACGGCAGATTCTGGATCAGCTTCTGCAGGCTCTCGTCCTGACGCAACGCCAGCAGGGTTGGGCCATCGACGTTGACCGAGGCCAGAATGCTGTTCTCGTCAAAGAAGTCCTGTTTTGCCGCCAGCATGCTGAGCTGCTCTTCGAGGATATCCAGACGGTGGCGCACGGGCAGTTGCGCAAAATAGCGATCCGGGGCGATCCGCTGTGTCGGGTTTGACGGATGGGTCACGACGGTCAGGATCTCGATCGCCATCAGTTTACCGTCGGTGCGGTAAATGGGCTGAAAAGTATAAGCACGCTCGCATTGCAGCCAGTAGCGATGCTCCTGTAAGTTCTCAATACTTGCCTCAGGGATGCTCAGCAGCTGGATGTCCTGCCTTAACTTCATTTCAGATATCCTGTTGAATGGGGGAGAGCCTGTCGGGACTGGTCAAAGGATTATCGGCCCCGGATAAGAGAACTTTATGTTCGGTTGTGGACGAAAATGAAAATCTGAGATCTGAAACTCACCCAAAACTTGTCCGGGTTCAAAAAAATAATGGAACGTCGTTTTAATACAGTTGACCACTCCCGACTGCCAGCGCAAACTAACGCCAATTTCACTATTTGGGTTCATGACTATGTCCAGGAAAATTGCCGTGATCGGCGAATGTATGATCGAACTGTCCCAGAAAGGCGCGGAAGTGAACCGTGGCTTTGGTGGCGATACGTTAAACACCTCGGTATATATTGCCCGTCAGGTTGATGCTGACGCGCTGGCAGTTAACTACGTGACTGCCCTGGGCACAGACAATTTCAGCCAGCAGATGCTGGACGCCTGGCAGAGCGAAAACGTGGATATCTCCCTGACTCAGCGGATGGAAAACCGCCTGCCGGGTCTCTATTACATTGAGACCGACAGCACCGGCGAGCGTACCTTCTACTACTGGCGTAACGAGGCGGCTGCTAAATTCTGGCTGGAGAGCGACAGCGCTGCCCATATCTGCGAAACGCTGGCCCACTTTGACTATCTCTATCTGAGCGGCATTAGCCTGGCGATCCTTAGCCCTGAAAGCCGTGAAAAACTCTTCTCGCTGCTGCGCGAATGCCGCGCTAATGGCGGGAAGGTGATTTTCGATAACAACTACCGTCCACGCCTGTGGGTCAGCCGCGAAGAGACGCAGCAGGTCTATACCCGGATGCTGGAATGCACTGATATCGCCTTCCTGACTCTCGACGACGAAGATGCCCTGTGGGGCGAAAAGCCGGTTGATGAGGTGATTGCCCGTACTCAGGCGGCGGGTGTATCTGAAGTGGTCATTAAGCGCGGGGCAGACTCTTGCCTGGTGGCCGTTGCCGGTGAAGCGACTGTGGAGGTGCCTGCAGTGAAGCTGGCAAAAGAGAAAGTAATTGATACTACCGCGGCGGGTGATTCCTTCAGCGCCGGGTATCTGGCGGTTCGTCTGACGGGTGGTACGCCGGAAGCGGCAGCGCAACGCGGCCATCTGACCGCCAGCACGGTGATTCAGTATCGCGGCGCGATCATCCCGCGGGAAGCGATGCCACAATAACTGCGGTCTAGTGCCCTCTCACACAGGGAGAGGGAGCATAAAAAAAGGCAACTTACGTTGCCTTTTTGCTTTTATTGCGCTGGCGCCATAATCCCATTCCAGGTCGCCTGCAGATCCTTCATATCGTATTCCGGCTCGCCTTTTGGCTGCATCAGAATCAGCGACATATCCTGAGAAAGCTGCTGACGCAGATCCTGGCTCAGCATCTCCGCGGTCAGGCTGTTAAGGAAGTCCTGACGTAGCTTCTGATACTGCTCCGGTGCGATATCCACCACCTGGTTTTGCAGGGAGCGAATACGCTGGCTGATCAGAATATCGGTGTCAGTACGGGCATAAGTGGCGAACAGTTTTTGCAGCTCGAGGTTTTTCTGCGCCACCAGCGCGTTGAACTCTTCTTCGCTCAGGCCGTTATCGCGTACCTTCGCCAGCTCTTTAGCGACCAACGCCATATTGGCGTTCAGCTTGTCGCCCGGCGACTCTACGTTAATGGCGCACTGGGCGCGCTGGAACAGCACCCGGCAATCAAAGCCGAGACCGATGTCCTTGACGTTGCTCTTACTCAGGCTTTGCTGAACATGCCAGAACAGCGCCTCACGGGCTAAATCGGCACGCCAGTAGCGCAGCAGCGCAGCAGATTCACGAATCGGCTGCCACGGACTGTCCCACATAATAGAGAGTCGGTCCTGGCGCACGGCATCGGTCATGATGCTGACCGGCTCTGCGCGCAGCGGCGACAGGGTGGGGACTGGCGCAGGGGTGCTGCGTTTGCCCTTCAGCTCGCCAAAGGTTTTGCTAATCTGTTCAATCACCGCGCGGCTATCAACGTTGCCGACCACAATCAGGGTCATGGCGTCCGGGGTGTACCAGTTCTGGTAGAACGATTTCACCTGCTCAATATCAACCGGTTGTTTCAGCGGCTCCGCCGGATCGTGGCCCAGCAGCGCAGAGCCTTTCAGTCGATAGCGCCACCAGCCCTCTTTGGTATCTGCCGGCCATGTCGCCACCATATCGCTGTTGCTCAGGGCGTAATTCACCGTTTCAGGCGTAATCGAAACCTTACCGGCCGTATCCGACAGCCAGGTTAATGCCTCTTTGAGCAGATCGTTACGGTTGTTTGGCAGGCTGAGGTTAAACATGGTGTAGTCATAGGAGACGACGGCTGGCGGCAAAGGGCGCTTAGGATCGATACCCTGTTGCCACAATGAACGGACCTGTACGGCCTGCAGGCTTCCGCTTTGGGTCAGCGCCAGACGGGGAAGAAAATGGCTGAAACCGCTCTGTTGCGTACTTTCGGTCAGGGAGCCGGTATTGACGGAAAGGCGGATTTCAATGCGGTCGCTGGGGCGTTGGGGGGTGGCTAAAACCTGCCACTGAAAACCGTTCGCCAGCGTACCCTGTTGCCAGGCCGGGTCAGGCTGGAGCGCGTCAGCCTGCACATAACTGGCTGCTGCCATCATGAGCAAACCGCCGGTTAAGAGTCGAATTTTTGTGCCCTGCATGTGAACCCCTGATCAACATTCCTGGTTACAAAGAGTGCCACACGCCCTGTCGCACTCTAAAGATAATGTTCAAAACACTCCGATTAGACCGCGCGTGAAGCGAAACGTCACGGCAAGAAGTGAAATATACCCGAAATAAATCTTATCCAATTATGACAAGTATTCAGGGCCATTATGCGCAGGAGCCCGCACCCCGACAAGGGAATGCGGGCCTGAGGGAAGATTTTAGGAGGACAAACCCTGTGTTTTGCCGTCTGGCGCACGATTATTCAGCGTATCGTCGAGTTTTTTATGGTCCAGCTCTTTCACCCACTTCGCCACCACGATTGTCGCCACGCCGTTACCCACCAGGTTAGTCAGGGCGCGCGCTTCGGACATAAAGCGGTCAATACCGAGGATCAGTGCCAGTCCGGCTACCGGCAGGTGCCCTACCGCAGAGATTGTTGCCGCCAGCACGATAAAGCCACTGCCCGTCACCCCTGCCGCCCCTTTCGAGGAGAGCAGTAACACCACCAGCAGCGTGATCTGATGGAAGATATCCATATGGCTGTTCGTGGCCTGCGCGATAAAGACCGCCGCCATGGTCAGATAGATCGAGGTGCCATCAAGGTTAAAGGAGTAGCCGGTGGGGATAACCAGCCCCACAACCGATTTACGGCAGCCCAGCTTTTCCATCTTGTCGAGCATGCGCGGCAGCGCCGATTCGGACGAGGAGGTCCCCAGCACGATCAGCAGCTCTTCGCGGATATAGCGGATGAACTTAAAGATGCTGAAGCCCGTCGCGCGGGCAATGCTGCCCAGCACCACCACCACAAACAGGATACAGGTGATATAGAAGCAGATAATCAGCTGGCCGAGCTGCACCAGGGTGCCGACGCCATATTTGCCAATGGTAAAGGCCATCGCCCCAAAGGCCCCGATCGGTGCCAGGTGCATAATCATATTGATAATGCCGAAGATGACCTGAGAGAAGCTTTCAATCACGTTGAAAATCAGCTGACCTTTGCTGCCGAGACGATGCAAGGCAAAGCCAAACATCACGGCGAACAGCAGCACTTGCAGAATGTTACCGCTGGCGAAGGCGCCAATTACGCTGCCGGGGATCACATCCAGCAGGAAGGCGACCACGCCCTGGTCCTTCGCCTGATCGGCGTAGACCGCCACCGCTTTTGCATCCAGCGTGGAAGGATCAACGTTCATGCCTGCGCCCGGCTGCACCACATTCACAATCACCAGGCCAATGATCAGCGCGAGGGTGCTGACCACTTCAAAATAGAGAAGCGCCACCGCACCCGTGCGGCCTACGGCTTTCATGCTTTCCATGCCTGCAATACCGGTCACGACGGTACAGAAAATAACCGGAGCGATGACCATCTTAATCAGCTTAACGAAGGCATCGCCAAGCGGTTTCATTTGGGCGCCTAATTCAGGGTAGTAATGGCCAAGCAGAATGCCGATGGCGATAGCGGTTAAGACCTGAAAATAAAGACTTCTGAAGAGAGAGGTTTTCATAAGATGTCCTTGGGAAGAAAAACCGCAGGCAGTGTAGGGTTACTGCTCACCTGCGGCCTTAAAATAGCACCCAATAATCAGGACAAATAGAAGCTCATACTGAATTTGAAACACAAATGTTAAGAAATTTGAGCTGGCTCGCACAAACCAGCAACAATTCAGTCATCAGTGTGATGGTCATTCTGGCGAAGATAACGGCTTTCAAAAATATCGTGCGGTACGGCTTTTGCAAAAAGATACCCTTGTCCGCACTCAACCCCGGCATTTGCCAGCCAGCTCCGCTGGGCTTCGGTTTCAATACCCTCAGCGATGATTTCCAGCTTCAGGCTGTGCGCCATCTGGATAATCGCCTCAACCATGCTGCTGTCGTCAGGCAGGCCGTCGACGAAGGCCTTGTCGATTTTCAGCACATCTACCGGCAGGGCCTTCATATGCTGCAGTTGACGCAGCCCGGCATACCCCATGCCGAAATCATCCAGCGCAATGCGCACCCCGGCATTACGCAACGGGCGGAGTATCGCCACGGCTTCGTTATGATCGTCGATCCGGCGGCTTTCGGTGACTTCCAGAATCAGCGTATCAGGCTGGATACGGTAGCGCTTGATAAGCTCCAGTAGCTCCGGGACCATGTTCGGGTGCATCAACTGCAGCGCCGACAGGTTAACCGACAGCGGCATCATCACCCCCCGCGACTGCCAGGCAGACAGCACGCGGCAGGACTCTTCCAGTACCCATTGGCCTACCGTCACCATCAGGCCGCAGTTTTCAATCCGGTCGATCAGCCCTTCCGGCAACTCCCAGCTACCATCCGCCTGACGCATCCGCAGTAGCGCCTCAGCACTCTTCACCTTGCCTGTATGCAGCTCGACCTGCGGCTGCAGCCAGATAGCAAAATGGTTGTGGTCCAGCGCGGTCAGGATATCGTTCTCTTCTGACAGTCGCTGCTGCGCCTTTTCCATCTGCTCGGGTTCGAAGAACTGGATCTGATTCTTACCCTTCTGCCGGGCAGTGAACGCGGCGGAGAAGGCCCGACGGAAGAGCTGTTCGGCGGTCAGGATGCCATTAAACATGGCGATGCCAATGCTGGCGCTCGGGCGCAGCTGGATCCCCTGGACCGGCAACCGTTCATTCATAACAGTGAGCACTTGCTGACCCAACGTAATGGCGTGCCACGGCTCTTTGACGCCATTGGCGATAATGACAAAGTCATAGGCGCTTACCTGGGTCAGCACCATCGGCGGCGAAAGCACGGATTTGAGCTTTTCGACCAGCGTCAGCAGCACCATTTCCCGCTGGCTCTCTTTTAGCACCCCTGCGGTGTCTTGTAAGGTCTCGCAGGCCACTACCATCAGCGCGAAGGTCTGCTGGCGTTTCACTGCCTGCTCCAGTAGCGCCATCAGAAACGCCTTGTTGGGCAGATCTGAAACCGCGAAGCGGGTGGCGTTGTGGTTGAGTTCTTCGTGCTGGCGCATCATGCGCTGCTGGTTCAGGTTATAACTGCGTATCAGCATGCCGATTTCGTCGTCATGGTGCAGACGCGGGACGGGTAACTGATGCCCCACCTGTTGCTGCGGCGAAAGGGTATCCAGCTCGCGAGCAATTTTGCGCAGCGGATGGACGATCAACCTGTTGATGCACCAGGTCAGCGCCACGGTCAGCATCAGCGTCAACAATAAGTAAGTGGTTACCAACGTTGAGACCCAACTGATCACGAATTTGTACATTCGCCAGGAGTCAGATTGCAGTACCAGATAAGCCAGCGGCTGTGGGTTCGCCGGACGTTGCAGGGAATAGACTGGCAGGGAGATTTGTACCGGCATCTCAAACAGACGCTTGACCATTACCGGCACCGGACGCTCCGGGATAAAGTTCATGCGCAGCGCCTGGAACTGATTGGGCAGCACGACATCCGCCTGGCTGACAACGCCTGCCGGCTTGATACTCTTAATAATGGATTCTGCCTGGGGAATGTCGCCCTTCAGAATGGCGGCAGAAAGTGGCTCCCGGATAGAGCGAGCAATGCTTTCGAGCTGCGTAGCCGTGTTATAGCGATTCTGCTGAATGGCATGAAACAGCAGAATGACGCAAAAGACGAAAACAAACACCATGGTGACGGCTGTTACCATCGCCATTTGTTTGATAGTTAAAGAGCGGCTGACACGCAAAATGAATCTCCAGAAACGCGAAACGCAGGTTAATCAACTGTTACCCCGCTGCTTTCAGAGTATACCTTATCGTGATGTGTTTAAGAGAGTGTAACCAACCGTTTAGGGATTATTCTGGTTCCCGCTCCGTATAGAGTATGGAGCGGTTGCTCAGGGTGGTTACAGCCCCGAATGACAAGGGCTGTGGCCTGACACCTTATTCGGCGCTGCGCAGTGATATTTCGCCGCCAACCCAGGGTTTGATGATTCCCTCTTGCTCCAGCAACAGTGCGCCTTGCTCGTTAATACCGCGCGAGATGCCGTAGATCTCTTTATCACCAATGATTAACTTTACCGGACGATGTACAAAATTATCCAGCTTCTCCCAGCGAGGCAGGAAGGGTGCGAGTCCCTCCTGTTCGAAGGTTTTCAGCGAGTGACGCAGTTCGTTAATAACCTGCACCGCAAGGACGTTACGATCAATGGCGATCCCCGCTTGTTGCAGATTGATCCAGCCCTGGTTGATGTCCTCCGCCTGCACGTTACGCATCATCAGGTTGATCCCGGCACCCAACACGATTTGCGCCGCATCGCCGGTTTTACCTGTCAGTTCAACCAGAATACCAGCCAGTTTGCGATCCTTTAGATAGAGATCGTTTGGCCATTTTACTCGTACGTCATCGGCACCAAGGGATTGCAGCACTTCGGCCAGTACAATTCCAATCACCAGGCTAAGACCGATGGCAGCAGCCGGACCTTGTTCCAGACGCCAGTACATGGACAGGTAAAGGTTAGCGCCAAAAGGCGAAAACCATTTCCGTCCCCGGCGTCCACGTCCGGCATGTTGGTACTCAGCCACGCAGCTGTCGCCAGACTTCAGTTCGGGGAGCCTGTCGAGCAGATACTGGTTGGTAGAGTCAATCACCGGCAGCACGGCAACGCTGTTATCGGCGATCTGGCCGTGGATAAAGGTTTCGTCCAGCAGTTGAACCGGCTCTGGCAGGCTGTAGCCTTTACCCGGTACGGTAAAGACATCCACGCCCCAGTCACGCAGGGTCTGAATGTGTTTGTTAATGGCGGCGCGGCTCATTCCCAGCCGTTCACCAAGCTGTTCACCGGAATGAAAATCGCCGTCGGCCAGAATGGCGATCAGCTTCAGGGGGACGGTATGATCTTTCATGTAATGGTCTCTACTGCGTTCACTTCGCCATGATGCCCGATAAAGCGCACTTCCGGCTCCAGCCAGACGTCAAACTTCTCGCCCACACGTTGGCGCACCTGATGAGCCAGCTGCACGACATCATCGCTGGTCGCATTGTTTTCGTTAATGAGTACCAGCGCCTGTTGGCGATGCACGGCCGCGCCGCCACAGGTGGTGCCCTTAAGCTGACACTGATCGATCAACCAACCAGCAGCCAGCTTGACGCTGCCATCCGCCTGTGGATAGTGGGGGGCATTTGGCCACTGAGCCAGCAAAGTTTGCGCTTTTTCGGCGCTAATCACCGGGTTTTTAAAGAAGCTTCCGGCATTACCGTTCACTTTTGGATCGGGCAGTTTGCTCATTCGCATCTGGCAAACTGCCGCAAAAATCTCTTTTGCAGTCACGGTAGCGGGATCCAGACGGGTTAAATCACCGTAAGAGAGGACCGGCTGCCAGTTTTTTGTCAGGCGCAGACCGACCGCGACGATGACATATTTGTCCTGATATTCATGCTTGAAAATGCTGTCGCGATAGCCGAAACGGCACTCATCAGCTTGTAAACGACGCGTTTCACCGGTCGCCAGCTCGATGCAGTCCACATATTCACAGACATTTTTGAGTTCGATGCCATAAGCACCGATATTCTGAATAGGGGATGAACCGGCGCAACCAGGGATCAGGGCAAGGTTTTCCAGCCCCGGCATGTTGTGTTCGAGGGTAAATTGCACCAGATCGTGCCAGTTTTCTCCGGCACCCACGTGCAGTCGCCAGCATTCCTGCGTCTCTTCAACCGCAATACCGCGGATACGGTTAACGATCACCGTGCCGGAATAGTCTTCCAGAAAGAGAACGTTACTGCCCTCGCCCAGAATAAGAACAGGTTGGTGGTGTTGCGTTGCATGATTCCATGCGGCCAGCAGCTGCTGCGCATTGTCGGCTCGCACGATCTGTCGGGCATTTCGGTCGATACCGAAGGTATTCCAGGGCTTAAGGGAGTGATTCATAGACGCTATCCAGATGCAAAAACCGGGATAGTTTACCCCATTGGGTGATCTTTGTCGGCTGGAATTGCCGGGCGGCACGGCGGGACCTGCAGGCCGGGTAAGGCGGAGCTGCCACCCGACCGGTTTCAGTATTTCAGGGTTTTATGGCCTGAGGGTTTCGTACAGACGACAAAAAACCCCGTACCTTGCGGTACGGGGTTCCTGATTTGATGCCTGGCAGTTCCCTACTCTCGCATGGGGAGACCCCACACTACCATCGGCGCTACGGCGTTTCACTTCTGAGTTCGGCATGGGGTCAGGTGGGACCACCGCGCTACAGCCGCCAGGCAAATTCTGTTTCCGGGCCGCCTC
>NZ_JBICLV010000027.1:0-18388 GCF_043105735.1 Leclercia sp. GLN_9 | reverse complement strand
CGGTAGCCTTTGAAGAACGGAGTATGACGGCCGCCTTCGTCTTTGGACAGGATGTACACTTCAGATTCGAACTTGGTGTGCGGCTTGATGGAGCCTGGCTTAGCCAGAACCTGACCACGTTCGATTTCTTCACGTTTGATACCACGCAGCAGAACACCAACGTTCTCACCGGCACGGCCTTCGTCCAGCAGTTTGCGGAACATTTCAACGCCGGTACAGGTAGACTTAGCAGTGTCCTTGATACCAACGATTTCAACTTCTTCGCCAACTTTGATGATACCGCGCTCTACACGACCGGTAACAACGGTACCACGACCGGAGATGGAGAATACGTCTTCGATAGGCAGCAGGAACGGCTTGTCAATCGCACGCTCTGGCTCTGGGATGTAGGAATCCAGGTAGCCAGCCAGTTCGATGATTTTCTCTTCCCACTCTGCTTCGCCTTCCAGCGCTTTCAGCGCAGAACCACGAACGATTGGGGTGTCGTCGCCCGGGAAGTCGTACTGGGACAGAAGTTCACGAACTTCCATCTCAACCAGTTCCAGCAGCTCTTCGTCATCAACCATGTCGCATTTGTTCAGGAACACGATGATGAAAGGAACGCCTACCTGACGACCCAGCAGGATGTGCTCACGGGTCTGAGGCATTGGGCCGTCAGTTGCAGCAACAACCAGGATCGCGCCGTCCATCTGCGCAGCACCGGTGATCATGTTTTTAACATAGTCGGCGTGGCCCGGGCAGTCTACGTGTGCGTAGTGGCGAGTCGGGGTGTCATATTCAACGTGAGAAGTGTTGATGGTGATACCACGAGCTTTTTCTTCTGGTGCGTTATCAATCTGGTCGAATGCACGAGCAGAACCACCGTAGGTTTTTGCCAGAACGGTAGTGATTGCAGCGGTCAGCGTTGTTTTACCATGGTCAACGTGGCCGATAGTACCGACGTTAACGTGCGGTTTTGTACGTTCAAACTTTTCTTTAGACATCGATTGTCCCTCTAAGACACGGATAAATCGGTGATATCACCACATCAACCAGGCGAAATGCCTGAACTGTTGAATTCATTTACATTGAAACAGAGAGAAACGGGAGGGAGAAGTGAAGTGGTGCTGATACCCAGAGTCGAACTGGGGACCTCACCCTTACCAAGGGTGCGCTCTACCAACTGAGCCATATCAGCACGTATTGGAGCGGGCAGCGGGAATCGAACCCGCATCATCAGCTTGGAAGGCTGAGGTAATAGCCATTATACGATGCCCGCATCCTGAAACTCGGCTACCCAGTTCTTTCTGTAACAAAAAAAGAGATTTCTCTCTTTTTAAGTTCGAGCTGGTTAATTTTTCCAACCAGCTCCGGCGGCGTTAACGCTGCCAGAAAGTGGTGGTGGGGGAAGGATTCGAACCTTCGAAGTCTGTGACGGCAGATTTACAGTCTGCTCCCTTTGGCCGCTCGGGAACCCCACCGGACTTGATGGTGCCGACTACCGGAATCGAACTGGTGACCTACTGATTACAAGTCAGTTGCTCTACCTACTGAGCTAAGTCGGCATCAAGTAGCGCGCATTTTAGGGAGACCCGCAGGTTCATGCAACTAAAAATTTGCATAAATCGTTCTTTCGCTCACATTTTGTGCGAGAAGAGAGAATAACGCTGTATTTCTAAGCAAATGCGCGCAAATATTCATCATTTAATGACTGCAAAAGGTCGCAGACACTGTCTGTGACCATTCCCGCTTAACGCAACACTGGGCCACATTTTTTCTTATTATTCGGCTCATCTGGTGTTACCCTCCTGCGCATTGTCCAAAATTAACTATTATGTGATGTGCCATACCCCGCATGGCTAGCCCCTACTGTGGGATGAGACGCTTCACTCAAGCATGCTTATGAGCAAAAAAGAGCAAACGTTAATGACGCCTTATCTCCAGTTTAGCCGCAGCCAGTGGGCTGCTCTGCGTGACTCCGTCCCCATGACCTTAACGGAAGGCGAAATCGCACGGTTAAAAGGGATAAACGAAGACCTGTCGCTTGAAGAAGTGGCCGAAATATATTTGCCTTTATCGCGTTTGCTGAATTTCTATATCAGTTCCAACCTCCGCCGACAGGTCGTACTGGAGCAGTTCCTCGGTACAAACGGGCAGCGCATTCCTTATATCATTAGTATTGCCGGCAGCGTCGCCGTGGGTAAAAGCACCACCGCGCGTGTCTTGCAGGCGCTGCTGAGCCGCTGGCCTGAACACCGCAGCGTTGAGCTGATCACTACCGACGGTTTTCTGCATCCGAACGAGGTGTTAAAAGAACGCGGCCTGATGAAGAAGAAGGGCTTCCCGCTCTCTTATGATATGCACCGTCTGGTGAAGTTTGTTTCGGATCTGAAATCCGGCGTGCCGAACGTAACAGCCCCCGTCTACTCGCACCTGATTTACGACCGCATCCCTGACGGCGACAAAACGGTGGTACAGCCGGACATTTTGATTCTGGAAGGACTAAACGTTCTGCAGAGTGGAATGGATTATCCGCATGACCCGCATCATGTGTTTGTCTCTGACTTCGTCGATTTCTCTATTTATGTCGATGCGCCGGAAGCGCTGCTGCAAAACTGGTACATCAACCGCTTCCTGAAGTTCCGCGAAGGGGCGTTCACCGATCCTGACTCTTACTTCCATAACTACGCCCAGCTTTCTGAAGCAGAAGCGGTAAATGTGGCGACCTCGCTGTGGAACGAGATCAACTACGTGAACCTGAAAGAGAACATCCTGCCAACGCGGGAACGCGCCAGCCTGATCCTCACCAAGAGTGAGAAACACGCTGTCGACCATGTGCGTCTGCGCAAGTAACGATACAAGCCCGGCGGCACGTCGCTTGCCCGGGCCTGAAAACAAAAAACCGGCGAGTTCGCCGGTTTTTTTATGACTTATACCTGAGGCTTTTCGCCGTTTTCATCCTGATCGACAGCGAAGCATGCCACCAGTTGACCGCCGTAGTCTTTCAACTGCGGTTGCAACTGGGTACATGGCCCAAAGCGACGACGGCAGCGGGCATTGAAAGCACAGCCCGGCGGCGGGTTAAGCGGGCTTGGCAGCTCACCCGTTAACTTAATACGCTCCCGGCGCTCATCCGGGTTCAGGCGCGGTGTCGCAGAGAGCAATGCCTGGGTATAAGGGTGACGAGGGTTATTAAAGATTTGGTCTTTCGTCCCCTTCTCCACGCAGCGTCCCAGATACATCACCATCACTTCATCCGCGATGTGTTCCACTACCGACAGGTCATGAGAGATGAAGACATACGACAGGCCTAAATCCTGCTGCAGATCCATCATCAGGTTCAGCACCTGCGCACGGACGGACACGTCCAGCGCGGAGACCGGTTCATCGGCGATCACCACATCCGGGTCAAGCATCAGACCACGGGCGATAGCAATACGCTGACGCTGGCCGCCGGAGAACATATGCGGGTAACGATCGTAGTGCTCAGTCTTAAGCCCTACTTTCGCCATCATCGCCAGCGCCTTCTCACGACGCTGCTCTTTGCTCAGCGTAGAGTTGATTTGCAGCGGCTCTTCCAGAATCTGCCCCACTTTCTTGCGCGGGTTCAGCGAGCCATACGGGTTCTGGAAGACAATCTGGATTTTCTGGCGACGCAGTTTCTGCGCGTCGGGATCGTGCTTCAGCAGATCCTGGCCCTGATAATACAGCTCGCCACCGGTCGGGGTTTCAATCATGGTCAGCAGGCGGCCCAGTGTGGATTTCCCACACCCGGACTCACCCACCACCGCTAATGTCTTACCGCGCTCAAGGGTAAAGGAGACGCCATCCAGTGCTTTAACCAGACGTTCCGGGGCAAACAGCCCTTTCTTCACCGGGTAGTGTTTTTTCAGATCGATAGCATGCAGCAGTGGCTGTTGCATGGTGGCCTCTTGCGTACTCATAGTGTGGGCCTCCCGGCGTCATCGAGTGGGTAGTGACATTTAGACTGACGGCCGTCGCTGAGGGTATAGAGTTCCGGCTCATCGATGCGGCATTTGTCCGTGGCATACGGGCAACGCGGGTTCAGCAGACAGCCGGTCGGACGGTCATATTTACCCGGCACCACGCCCGGCAGTGACGCCAGACGCGCTTTGTCCTGGGCAAACTCCGGCAGGGCGCGCAGCAGTGCCTGGGTATAGGGGTGACGCGGCGCACGGAAGATATCGTGCGAGTTGCCGGTTTCAACAACCTGTCCGGCGTACATCACGATAATTTTGTGCGCGGCTTCGGCCACTAACGCCAGGTCATGGGTGATCAGGATCAGCGCCATATTCTCTTTCTGCTGCAACTCCAGCAGCAGCTCGATGATCTGCGCCTGAATGGTCACGTCCAGCGCGGTTGTCGGTTCGTCGGCAATCAGCAACTTCGGACGACAGGCAATCGCCATGGCGATCATCACGCGCTGGCTCATCCCGCCGGAGAGCTGGTGCGGATAAACATCCAGACGCGAGGCCGGGTCAGGAATACCGACCTGGTTCAGCAGATCGATTGCCCGCTGACGACGGGTTTGCTTATTCCCACCCTGGTGCACCTTAATCGCTTCCATAATCTGGAAACCGACGGTGTAACACGGGTTAAGGCTGGTCATCGGATCCTGGAAGATCATCGCCACTTCGGCACCGACCAGGTTGCGGCGCTCTTTTTCTGAAATGCGCTTCAGATCCTGACCGTTGAACTCCAGGCTTTCCGCCATTACGCGGCCCGGGTAATCAATCAGACCCATGATCGCCAGTGAGCTGACCGATTTACCGGAACCTGACTCACCCACGATGCCAACGACTTCACCCTGATTTACGCTGTAGCTAACCCGATCTACGGCGCGAAACTCGGAGCCTACGTCACCGAAGTGCACCGATAATTTATCTACATTTAATAACGCCATCTCGTGCCTCTTACTGCTTCAGTTTGGGATCAAGTGCATCACGCAGACCATCACCCATCAGGTTAAATGCCAGCACCGTCAGCAGGATCGCCAGACCCGGGAAGGTCACGACCCACCAGGCGCTCTGCGCGAACTGCAACACGTCGGAGAGCATGGTGCCCCACTCCGGTGTTGGCGGTTGCGCACCCATGCCAAGGAAGCCAAGAGCAGCCATATCGAGAATGGCGTTTGAGAAACCGAGCGACGCCTGAACAATCAGCGGCGCAAGGCAGTTTGGAAGAATGTTGACGAACATCTGACGCATCGCGCCCGCACCCGCCACGCGAGACGCGGTGACGTAGTCGCGGTTCACTTCCACCAGCACTGCCGCGCGCGTTAATCGCACATAGTGAGGAAGCGCCACGAACGTCAGGGCCAGGGCGGCGTTGCCGATCGACGGACCGAAGATGGCCACCAGCACCAGCGCCAGCAGCAGGCTCGGCAGGGCAAGCATGATGTCGACGACACGCATAATAATGTTATCAACCAGCCCGCCGAAGTAACCTGCAATCAGGCCGAGGACAACCCCGAGGATCAGCGAAAGCACGACCACCAGACAGCCGACCAGCAGGGACAGACGCGCACCGTACATCAGACGGGACAGCACATCGCGACCGACATCGTCGGTACCCAGCAGGTGAGCGAATGTTCCGCCTTCTTGCCAGGCTGGCGGTGCCAGCAGCATGTCGCGGAACTGATCCGCCGGGTTATGAGGTGCAAGAAAGTTCGCAAACACCGCGATAATGATCATGATGGTAACGTACACCAATCCCACTACCGCGCCTTTATTGCGTTTGAAGTAGTGCCAGAACTCCTGCAGCGGCGTCATTGGCACCGGTGCTGCGACCACTTTATTTTCAGAAACTTGTGACATGATGGCCCCTTACTTCTTATGACGAATACGCGGGTTCACCACGCCGTACAGCAAATCGACCAGCAGGTTGACGAGGATAATCATCGTCGCCACCAGCAGTACACCGCCCTGCACCACCGGGTAATCACGGCGTTGCAGCGCGTCAATCAGCCAGCGGCCCAGTCCCGGCCAGGAGAAGATAGTTTCGGTCAGGATCGCCCCTGCCAGCAGCGTCCCCACCTGCAGACCAATAACGGTCACCACCGGCAGCATGGCGTTACGCAGGGCATGAACGATGATTACCCGCATGCGGGTCAGGCCTTTGGCACGGGCGGTACGGATGTAATCCTCGCCCAGCACTTCAAGCATTGACGAACGGGTCATACGCACGATAACCGCCAGCGGGATCGTACCGAGCACCATGGCAGGCAGGATCATGTGCGCCAGCGCATCAATAAAGTTGCCCTCTTCGCCCCAGATAGCCGTGTCGATCAGCATAAAGCCGGTCAGCGGGTTAGTATCATCGAGGAAGACCATATCGCTGACGCGTCCCGAGACGGGCGTCAGGTTAAGCTGCACCGATACCAGCATGATCAGCATCATGCCCCACCAGAAGATAGGCATGGAGTAGCCGGTCAGCGCCAGGCCAACGGCAGTATGATCAAAGATGGAGCCGCGTTTCACCGCAGCCAGCACGCCCACCGGAATACCCACGGCGACGGCAAAAATCATGGCGCAGACACCAAGCTCAAGCGTTGCCTGGAAGCGCGGCACGAACTCTTCCCACACCGGCAGACGGCTTTTCAGCGAAATACCCAAATCACCGTGCATCACACCCCAGATATAGTGGAGATACTGCTGCCACATAGGCTGATCCAGCCCCAGTTCGGCCAACAGTTGTGCATGACGTTCAGGAGAAATTCCACGCTCGCCCGCCATAATCATTACCGGGTCACCGGGGATCATATGGACAAAGGCAAAGGTGAGAAGGGTGATACCGATAAACGTGGGGATAACTAGTCCCAGACGTCGGAGGATGAACTGCAACATAACCCGGATTCTCTCTAATGACGTACGCGGGAGGGCGCGACGTCTGTATTGCTCACAAATGTAAATTCCCTCTCCGTGACGGAGAGGATTAGGGTGAGGGGGTGCATGCATGCCCCTCACCCCTGCCCTCTCCCAAAAGGAGAGGGAGAACACCCTACTTATTATTCAACAGAAACGTTTTCGAAGTGGTGTTTGCCCAGTGGATCAACCACATAGCCTTTCACTTCTTTGCGTACTGGTTCGTATACGGTTGAGTGAGCGACGATCAGTGCTGGCGCCTGGTCATGCATAACAACCTGAGCCTGCTTGTACAGTTCGATACGCTTGTTGTGATCTTCTGCAGCACGCGCCGGCTGAATCAGGTCTTCAAACGGCTTGTAGCACCAGCGAGAGTAGTTAGAACCGTCTTTCGCCGCTGCGCAGCTGAACAGGGTCGCGAAGAAGTTATCTGGATCCCCATTGTCGCCGGTCCAGCCCATCATGACGGCCTGGTGCTCACCTGCTTTAGCACGCTTCAGGTACTCGCCCCACTCGTAAGTGACGATCTTGGCCTGAACACCGATTTTCGCCCAGTCAGCCTGAACCATCTCGGCCATACGGCGCGCGTTCGGGTTGTAAGGACGCTGTACTGGCATTGCCCACAGTTCAACGGTAAAGCCTTTATCCTGGCCCGCTTCTTTCAGCAGTGCTTTCGCTTTCTCAACGTCGTAGGTGTAATCCTTAACGTCGTCGTTGTAGCCCCACATTGTTGGTGGGATCAGGTTCTTCGCGGCAACGCCAGCGCCCTGATAAACCGCCTTGATGATCGCTTCTTTGTTCACCGCGTAAGTCAGCGCCTGACGCACTTTCACGTCATCAAACGGTTTCTTCTCGGTATTGAAGGAGAGATAGCCCACGTTCAGGCCAGCCTGCTCCATCAGATTGATGTTTTTGTCCTGCTTCATGCGCGCGATGTCAGCCGGGTTCGGGTACGGCATCACCTGGCATTCGTTCTTCTGCAGCTTAGCGTAACGTACGGAAGCGTCAGGCGTGATGGAGAAGACCAGACGGTCGATCTGCGGCTTGGTGCCCCAGTAACCTTCGAACGCTTTATACAGAATACGGGAGTCTTTCTGGTACTGCAGCAGCTGGAACGGACCGGTACCGACCGGGTTCAGGTCCACTTTCTCCGGCGTGCCGGCTTTCAGCATGTTGTCGGCATATTCTTTTGACAGAATAGAGGCGAAGTCCATGGCCAGGTCAGCCAGGAACGGTGCTTCTGGACGCGTCAGTACGAACTGAACGGTATTGTCGTCCACTTTTTTGATTTCGCTGATCAGGTCTGGCAGGCCCATCCCTTCGAAGTACTCATAACTGCCGCCAGAGACTTTATGGTATGGGTTCTGAGCATTCTTCTGACGATCGAAGGAGAACACCACGTCGTCTGCATTCAGATCGCGCGTAGGTTTGAAGTCTTTGCTGTCCTGCCACTTCACGCCCTGGCGCAGGTGGAAGGTATAGGTCTTACCGTCTTCGCTGACTTCCCATTTCTCTGCCAGACCCGGAATAACTTCCGTGGT
Source organism: Leclercia sp. GLN_9 (assembly GCF_043105735.1). Classification (NCBI taxonomy): domain Bacteria; kingdom Pseudomonadati; phylum Pseudomonadota; class Gammaproteobacteria; order Enterobacterales; family Enterobacteriaceae; genus Leclercia; species Leclercia sp. GLN_9. The sequence goes on along the minus strand of NZ_JBICLV010000027.1, from coordinate 9,984 downwards.
ACCGGTTTTGAATTCAACCAGACGGTTATAGATTGGTACAGAGCTTGCGTCGTACGTCGTACCAGAGGTAAAGAGCTGTGGGTTAAAGCCTTCCGGCGAGCCTTCAGAACAGTAGACCAGGGTTTTTGCCTGTACGCCTGCTGCGACGGTCATAGCCACCAGGCTCAGACCAAGCTTCAGCATCCCTGACTTCTTCAAGGAAATACTCATTGTTATTCTGCTCCAATGTGATGTTTTTGTTGTGTTACTCCGCCTGACCTTTAATTTGTTTTTTACCCGGTCCGGTCGGTGTTGCCCTGAGGCGTAATAAGGGATGGAGATTCCTTTCAGAATAGCGACTGAGTTGCAGCGCAGATCCTCCCTGAATTGCCCCTCGTGCCCTACAATCTGTCAACAGAATGTGAAAACGTCAATACAGGTGACGGGGATTTACGCTAAGTGTGAGAATTGGCAAACAAAGATTAAAAAAACTACCGGGGCGTATTTTCAGCAGGGAAATTTATGCTACCCGCCATGATGCAGCACAACTCTCTATGCAATCTGCTACAACCAGTGATTAACATTTATTCAACCAGGGTAAATTTTCTTTTATAATGGCGATTATCTGCGCACTAAATGCCATGAACGTTAAAACGCACAGGGGAAAATGCTGAGGTTATCCATAAGCAACGCGAAAAAAGATCAATCCAAAGATAAAAAAATACAATGGAATATGTCACAAATACGTTAACAGACAGGGCTAAACAGAGGTAAGGCGTATTTTGTGGAATTATGCGGAGTAAGTCTTGCGAAGCATTCATTTCTGCGGGCGATAAATGCAAAGAATCCTGCTCAAATGAGCGGGGTTTTCGAATGTGGTCGGCGAGAGAGGATTACTCGTCACTTGGTGACTCGCCCTGCGGGCCGTTGCTGAAGCAACGTTCTCTCGCTTCGCTCGAGTCGAACCTCCTTCCCCGAAGGTTCTCATCCTTATAACCTTCAGATGCAAAAAACCCCGCTCAAAGAGAGGGGTTTTCGAATGTGGTTGGCGAGAGAGGATTACTCGTCACTTCGTGACTCGCCCTGCGGGCCGTTGCTGAAGCAACGTTCTCTCGCTTTGCTCGAGTCGAACCTCCTTCCCCGGAGGTTCTCATCCTCATAACCTTCAGATGCAAAAAACCCCGCTCAAATGAGCGGGGTTTTCGAATGTGGTCGGCGAGAGAGGATTCGAACCTCCGACCCACTGGTCCCAAACCAGTTGCGCTACCAAGCTGCGCTACTCGCCGAATGCGGAGCGCATCTTACTGCTACGCTCTGCCTCCGTCAATCCCTTATTTAGCAAAAGCCTTTCGATCGGCTATAAAGTCGCCAGACCAGTTATTTTGCGGCTTTTGCAGCGCCGTCAGGCACTTTACACCAGTTGTTATTCTCGTTAATCCCGCCGTCTGGCGAGGTATAACCGAGGCAACCGAGAATAGTGTCGTACAGCTCTACATGACGATGCGCCACTTTCATATCCGCCTGCTCTTTAAGATGAGCGAACATTTTGGCTTTATCCGGGTTCTCCAGATACTTGTCGGACATCCACACCATCATTGGCACACGGAACTGCTCCGGTGGTGCCATCTTGCGCGGCGTGCCGTGCAGGTGCTCTTTCTCGTTAATCGACTCACCGTGGTCGGCAGCGTAGAAGACGATGGCTTTTTTATCGCGCACCTGATCAATCACGCTGTCGATAAAGTGATCTACATAGGTCACCGTGTTGTCATAAGAGTTGATCAGCTGCGCTTTGCTGCAGTCTTTATCCACGCCCTTACACTCCGGCGTCCATTTAGCAAAGCTGCGTGGATAACGCTGGGTGTAGTTAAAGTGCGACCCTTTAGTATGCAGGATGATCAGGTGCTTACCGTTCTCATTGTTCTGGAGAGAGCGCTGCATCTCGTCGATCAGCAGCATGTCGTCCACGCTCTTACCGCGGTTACGCGGCTCGGCGCCAATCTGCTCGCGGTAGGCGATATTGTTGGCCATGGTGTTGCTGTAGAACCACATCTCGCTCTGCATCGCGTAGAGGTCAGAGCTAAAGCCAAGCTGACGCAGTACCGAGAAGACGTTCTGCTCTTTCAGGGTCCGCTGTGGGTTATCGCTTGCCCCACCTTCACGCACGAACATGCAGCGCAACGAGAGCTTAGTGGCGGTATCACAGGAAGTACCGCGGAAGGCGACGAGGTTTTTCTCCTGCGCCAGCTTCGGTGTGGTATCCCGCTCATAGCCCAGCATACCCATATGATCCCAGCGCGTGGTTTCACCAATAATGAAGACTACATAGGTATCATCGATGTCAGACGGCGCCTGATAGGTGAATTTCTTCGCCGGGTTCATCAGCGATTTATTATCGGAGGACTCATCCACCTGCGCCCAGGCGTATAACCCCAGCGCAGAGATCCAGTTGGATGGCAGATACGAGTTCGCCACCACGCCGCCGTAGCTCGGCATATCCACGCCGGAGGTACGCTCAACGTTTTTCTGTTGCAGGTCAAGCAGGCGAATTGGCCCCCAGACCATTAATCCTGCCAGCACCACCACAGCGGCGCTTCGGATGCGCTGCCCTGGCGTACGCAGTTGGCGCAATAACGTATAGCGGCAGCGGTTGTTCCAGATAAGCAGCAGCGGCAGAACGCTGACGCAAACCAGCCAGAGAATAAAGTGCAAACCGACCACCTCTTTCGAGAGGTCGATATCCGTGGTCATGACCGAGGCAATAATGCCGTAGCCAATCACCACGTTCATAAATGTCATGTAATAGCTGGCACCCGCCGAGCACAACACCACCAGCGTGGCGAGTACGCGCCAGATACGCCGTCCAAACAACGACAGCAGACGCAGCAAAAAGAAGGTAACCAGTACAGTGGCAACCAGTTCAACGACCGCAGCGATTCCTTTCCAGGCGGTAAAGTCTTGCGCATAACCATCAAACCGACGGAAAAAAACCGCGCCATTCATAAACAGACCGATGTACAACGCGAGCAAAAAGCTGAGCTTTTGTTGCGTCATCGCTTTGATATATTTCATTAATGCAACCTGGAAAAAGGTAAAGTAAAACCGTTTCACTTTTGGTTAAAAAGTAAACAAGATAATTGACTGCTCAGGGACAGTTATCGGAAACGTCTTTAAGCGCGGTAAGTAGACCACAGGGAAAAGGAAAAGTGGCAACAGAGAATGTGATCCCTGCAAATATTTACAAAAAAACAAGTCCGATGACATACTCATGACGTGTTCGTAACGTCTTGCAGAAACAAAAAAGGCCGGAATATCCGGCCCTTAGAGTGAGGTTTAATCAGGCATGCGCTTGTTTAAATACTTCGCGCTGCGGCTGGCGAATAGTGGTGGAAAGCGCCAGGGAAAGGATAAGTAAGGCGAATATAACGCAGAAGGTGACATAAAAGCCGCCAAACAGCGAAGCGATAAGCGAACCGCAAATACTGCCGATACCAAAGCCTAAATAAATAACGCCGTAGTTTTTTGCCAGATTATTCAGGCCGAAGAATTCACTGACCAGAGACGGGAAGACAGTAATAGTCCCACCGAAGTTAAAGGCAACACAGGCGATGGCGGCGAAGAAGGTCACTTCATTGAGCGGCGCGAATAACAGCGCTGCCATCCCTACCAACGACACCACCTGGCCGATAGTGATCACGCGGATGCGGGCGATTTTATCAGACAGGATCCCCAGCACCAGGCGGCCAGAGAGGTTGGCGATAGAGATAATGGTCACCGCGTTAGCCGCCGTTGCGGCATCCAGTTTCACCATCCCCTGGGCAATATCTTTTGCCACGCCAATAACATACAGGCCACTCATACAGGCAGTCAGGAACATTACCGCCAGCATCCAGTACTGTGGCTTACGCATTGACTGAGCCAGCGTAAAGTCGTTCTCCACAACACCGTTGACCGTCTGCACCTGCTGCTGCGGCGCATCTTTCATCAGTGTGGCCCCAAACAGGATCATCACCAGCACGATAGCGCCCCAGATCATGAAGGTTTTTTCCAGACCGACGGTGGCCAACAGGTGGCTGTCGATAAATTTAAAGCCCAGGCTGCCGAGACCATAAGAGCCAATGGCAAAGGCGGAGATTAACCCTTTACGTTCCGGGAACCATTTCACGCAGTTCGACAGGGTTAACAGATAGCCCGCGCCATCCGCCAGCCCCACCAGCACCCCGGCGCTTAGCCACAGCATCATCAGGTTGTTGGAGTGTGCGGTCAGGAAGAAGCCGACCCCCAGCAAAATCCCGGAGGCCATAGTGACGCGCTTCACGCCGAAGCGTTCCTGCAATTTACCGGCCACGGAGGAAGAGAGCGCCAGACCCAGGCTCAGCAAACCAAAGGAGAATGCCACCTGGCTGACCGGAGCATTGAGTTTGTCGGAGAGCGCGCTATTAAACAGGCTCCAGGTATAGACTGAACCCAGCGCAAACTGGGTTACGATGGTACCGATAAGGGTCAGCCAGCGGGTGCGATTATAAGAGGGTGTATTCATGGCAGTTGTCCTGCAGCAGAAAAAAGGGAAATTCACTGCTGACAACGATAACCAAAACCCTACATGAGCAGGGGTAAAACGGCATGAAGTGCAGAGAGGCGGGAATGAAATGCCTAAAATCAGGAATGAATGACCTGGACGACTGCCTGTACCCGCCCCAGAGAAGAGGAAACCAGGTCATTCATGCGCTGTATTCAGAACCTGGCGCTGACACCAAGCGTATAGAGATAATCTTCTCCGGTGGACATATTCTCGGCCTGCGACATTGACGCATAGGCGGCCATATGGGGGTTGATCAGCATATCGGCCCCAACGGTAACATCCATCCAGTTGCCGTACTGCGTTGACGGCGTCAGTCGCCCCAGCCCGGATTGCGTCTTCCATTGATTATCACCGAACTGCTGGTTATAGCTAATCTGCGCCCAGGGCCGCACATCGCCCAGCCGCGTATCGACGCGCCAGCCCAGGGTGCTGACGCTGGCGTGCCACAGCGGGTCGGTCAGCGATTGGGTATTCACGCTATCACCAAACTCGTTATACATATTGGGCGTGGAGCCGTCGTAATGCCAGGCGGCAACCGGTCCGGTGGTGACACGGCGGATAATGGGAATACTCCAGCCCACGCTCATCGTGCTGGTGGCGTCCGTCGGTGACGTATCGGGCAACGTCAGCGCCAGTCCGGGCATATTTTGTGAAGAGAGGATCCGCTCTTTTAAAATATCTTCATAACGCGGTGGGTGATCGTCATCCCATGTATAACGCTCAGTGGTATTACTTTTCGTATCTGAAACGATATATTCCTGTTGCCAGGCATTTGCTGTGTTGCCTGTCAGCAGACAGGCCACGAAACTCACCAGGCCTACGGCATGGCGGCCACTTATTTTTTTTATAATCATCAAAGCGACTCCAGAGAAGAGCCGAATTCGGCGATATTTGTGATTGTTTATAGTGAGGCTACGCGGTTACATGAAGAATGTTGCGTATCAGCCTGTATTAACTATTGTCTCTTTAGATGACACGTCAAGCCGGGCCGATTGAAATTTTTGAAATTTCAGGAGCAAAAAGGGAGACAACCGATGCAACGTTGTGGCTGGGTTAGCCAGGATCCACTCTACATCGCCTATCACGATACAGAGTGGGGCGTGCCGGAAACTGACGGAAAGAATTTGTTTGAGATGATCTGCCTTGAGGGCCAGCAGGCCGGGTTATCCTGGATCACCGTGCTTAAAAAACGGGAAAACTACCGCCGCGCCTTCCACCAGTTCGATCCGGTCCTTGTCGCCGGGATGACCACCGCCGACGTCGACAGGTTAGTGCTGGATGCGGGGATCATTCGCCATCGCGGCAAAATCGAAGCCATTATTGGCAACGCCCGGGCCTATTTAGCGATGGAGGAGAATGGCGAGCTGTTCTGCGATTTCGTCTGGTCCTTTGTCGATAACACCCCACAGGTGACCCAGGCGGCGACACTCGCCGGGATACCCACCTCTACGCCCGCCTCAGATGCCCTGTCGAAGGCGCTGAAAAAGCGTGGCTTTAAGTTCGTCGGCACCACAATCTGTTACTCCTTTATGCAGGCCTGCGGGCTGGTTAACGATCACGTCACGTCCTGCCACTGTCATCCAGGAGGTCAAGATGATCCGCAAATGGCTCAATGACGATGTCGAACCACTGCTGGCTCTCTGGCTGGAGAGCACCACCGTGGCCCATCCATTTATTGATGCGCAGTACTGGCAGGAGAGCGAGCCGGTGGTACGGGAGGTCTACCTGCCGTCGGCAGAGACCTGGGTGTGGGAAGAGAAAGGCCAGCTTCGCGGCTTTATCAGCGTGATGCAGTCAGCCTATGTCGGCGCGCTGTTTGTCGACCCGGCTTATGCCGGACAGGGGATCGGGCATGCGCTGATCCACCATGTGCAGCAGCGCTACCCGTCGTTAAGCCTGGAGGTTTACCAGAAGAACAGTCGGGCGGTGAATTTCTACCATGCTCAGGGCTTTCGTATTGAAGACAGCGCCTGGCAGGAAGATACCCAACACCCGACCTGGCTTATGAGCTGGCAGGCGGATCAAACGCCGTCAGCGTAAGCGTCGGCCCTTGATATTTTTCCAGCCACGCCAGCGCGGTATTCCCCGCACAGCCATTCCCCAGCTTCGAGCTGGGGAGATCTTTGGTCAGCACGTTGACCGCCCCGTTCTTACAAATTCCGCCATTCTCAGCATCCAGATCCGGCCATGCCCCCTGATGAATACAGATCACTCCCGGCTTGATGCCGTCGCTCACCACCGCGCCGGCCAGCACCTGGCCGCGATGGTTCCAGACGCGCACCACGTCGCCATCGGCAATGCCGCGCGCTTTCGCATCATCCGGGTGTAATGTCACCGGCTCGCGCCCGGCCACCGCATACTGCTCGCGCAGTGAGGAGTAGTTCAGCTGGCTGTGCAGACGGTGCGCCGGATGAGCAGAGAGCACCTGCAGCTGTTCCGGCTCGGCATTACCCTGCCACTCGTCCGGCTCCAGCCACATCGGGTGCGGTGGACAGTCGGCATAATTGAAGCTGGCGATGCGCTCAGAATGAATGACAATTTTACCGCTCTCGGTTTTCAGCGGATGATTCTCGGGATCGCGACGGAAATCGGCGAAACGCACAAACTTCGCGTTCTCGTCGGACGCTGGCATCTCGACGATGGCGTTGGCCTCCCAGAACTCGGCAAAGGGCGCTAACGTCACCCCCTGTGCCGCGCCACGCTGCCCGGCGATCTGATAGAAGGTCTCCAGCCACTCCAGATCGGTTTTGCCTTCGGTAAAGCGCTCGCCCCCGCCCTGCTCCCAGCGCTCGCTCAGCTCGGCAAACACCTCCAGATCATCACGCGCTTCATCGCGCGGCGGCACGACCCGCTTCATCGGCACCATGTGCTGGTTGCTGTAATCGCCGGTCATGGTCATGTCATTACGTTCAAACGAGGTGGTCGCCGGCAGTACAATATCGGCATGCTTCGCCGCCGCGGTCCAGAAGCACTCGGAGATCACCACCAGCTCCGGCTTTTGCCAGGCGCGGATCAGGCGGTTAGTATCCTGATGATGGGTAAAGTTGGCTCCGCCCGCCCACCAGACGAAGCGAATATCCGGGAAGTGGCGATCCAGACCGTTGTGCTGATAGAAGCCACCCGGGTTTTCCAGCGCCTCGACAATACGGGCGACCGGGATTTTATCCACCGCATCCGTACCGCCTTTGACTGACCCCTGCATGGAGGCCAGCACCGCTGCGCGCCGGGTCGGGTTACCGCCGTTGGCAAAGTGGTATGAAAGACCAAAGCCGCCGCCCGGAGTACCGATCTGGCCAAGCATCGCCGCGAGAGTGACCAGCATCCAGTGCTTCTGCTCGCCAAACTGCTGGCGCTGCATACCCCAGCCGGACATCAGCATGGTGGTGTTGTTATGGAATAATGCCGCCAGTTCGCGGATCTTCTCTGCCGGAACGCCGCAAATCTCAGCAGCCCACTCTGCGGTTTTGGCGATGCCGTCCGTCGCGCCGAGAAGGTAGTCGGCAAATGTCTCGTAGCCGCTGGTGCAACGCGCAAGGAAGGCTTCATCCTGCCAGCCATTCTCCACCAGAGTATGGGCAATACCCAGCATCATCGCCACATCGGTGCCCATATGCGGGGCGATCCACTCGGCACTCTCGCCAAAGAAATCCATGGTTTCGGAGCGCATCGGATCGATACAGATCAGGCGTTTGCCACTTTTACGCAACGCATCAAAATAGGGGATGCCCTGCTCGTCGCTGGCGTTCCAGGCAATTTTCAGGGTGTTGAGCGGGTTAGCGCTCCACAGCACCACCACCTCGCTGTGCTCCAGCACCAGTGGCCAGCTGGTCTGCTGCTGGTACACCTCGTTGCCACCCACCACATAGGGCATGATGGCCTGCGCCGCCCCGGTAGAGTAGTCCCCCAGATGGCCGGTGTAGCCCCCCGCCAGGCTCATATAGCGCTGAAGCAGGGTCGCCGCCTTGTGCAGCACGCCGTTCGAGCGCCAGCCGTACGAACCGGCAAATATCGACGACGGGCCATAACTCTCGCGTATACGTTTATGCTGCGCATCGATGAGATCCAGCGCCTGATCCCAGCTGACGCGCACAAATTCATCCTGCCCACGCACCCCCTGTGGATTTTCGGGTGACGCCAGAAAGCCCTTACGCACCATCGGCCAGCGCACACGAGTTTTACTGTGCACCTGGTCGCGCACCGCGGTTTGCAAGGAGTTAGGGTGTTGCGTCGGCAACGCGCCACGGGATGACAACACCTTGTCGCCGTCGGTTTCGACCAGCATGGGCCCCCAGTGGGCTGCCGTCAGAATGGTTTTTGTAGAAGTGGTCACAGCGTGTGCTCCTGGATTGCCGGTTGCAGGTTTTTTCAGCCTTCATTGAGGCTGTTTATGGTTTGACACAAATTTAAGAGTTATCCCCGGAATTTTCTCCGTAACTGCACGTCATAATCAACCGCCACGCCCGTCGTGGCAAAGAATAAAAAAGCTTAAGGAAAGAAGATGAAAAAAAGCGCACTTATGATTGCCGCCGTAGTCAGCGGCGCACTGGTTGTTTCAGGCTGCACCACCAACCCTTACACCGGCGAACGCGAAGCGGGTAAATCAGGCATTGGCGCTGGTATCGGCTCCCTGGTAGGGGCAGGCGTTGGCGTCCTCTCCTCCTCGAAAAAAGATCGCGGCAAAGGTGCCCTGATTGGTGCCGCAGCAGGCGCAGCGCTGGGTGGCGGTGCCGGTTATTATATGGACGTGCAGGAAGCGAAGCTGCGCGACAAAATGAAAGGGACTGGCGTAAGCGTCACCCGCAGTGGCGATAACATCATTCTGAACATGCCGAACAACGTGACCTTCGACAGCAATAGCGCGACGCTGAAACCTGAGGGTGCCAACACCTTGACCGGCGTGGCGATGGTGCTGAAAGAGTATGAAAAAACCGCGGTGAACGTGCTGGGTTATACCGACAGCACCGGCAGCAAGGACCTGAACATGCGTCTCTCCCAGCAGCGTGCCGACGCGGTAGCCAGCGCGCTGATCACTCAGAGCGTTGCGGCAAATCGCATTCGCACCAGCGGCATGGGTCCGGCCAATCCGATCGCCAGCAACAGCACGGCAGAAGGCAAAGCGCAGAACCGTCGCGTTGAGATCACCTTAAGCCCGGTGCAGTAAGTAAAAGCAAAACGGCAACCTGGTTGTCGTTTTTAGTGTTTGCACCCTCTCCTCGTGGGAGAGGGCCGGGGTGAGGGCATCAGGCCGTAGCGATTTCCCCTCACCCTAACCCTCTCCCCAAAGGGGAGAGGGGACAGACCGTGCGTGGTGTGGTTTTCTCATTCTCCCCAAAGGGGAGAGGGGATAGACCGTGCGTGGTGTGGTTTTCTCATTCTCCCCAAAGGAGGAGGGAGCAGACTGTGCTCGGGATGGTTTTCTCCCTCTC
>NZ_JBICLV010000026.1:0-399598 GCF_043105735.1 Leclercia sp. GLN_9 | reverse complement strand
GCGGTGACAAGCGGAAAAAGACAATTTTATTTCAACCGCTCACCTTTTGGCCATAACGCCTATTTTTGCTGCTTTTTGATGGTTTCCGGCAGTGCTGCAAGGCTATTAATCACCCAATCCGCTGCATTTTCTGCTTCTGGCGTAACGGGTTTGCCGGTACGCACCAGAATTTTATGACCGACACCTGCTGCGACAGCTGCCTGCATATCTTCCAGTTTGTCGCCCACCATATATGAAGCGCTCATATCTATATGAAGGAACTCTTGTGCCGAGATGAGCATGCCCGGATGCGGTTTACGGCAATCACAGGTCTGACGATATTCGTCCACGGTTCCTTGCGGGTGATGAGGACAATAATAGATACCGTCCAGGTCGACGCCACGATCGGCCAATGACCAGTCCATCCATTCAGTTAATGTCTCAAACTGTGCTTCGGTGAATTTACCGCGCGCGATACCTGACTGGTTGGTGACGACCACCAGCGCAAAACCCATCTCTTTTAATTCACGCATGGCATCAATAACGCCATCGATGAATTCAAATTCGTCTATCTCATGCACGTAGCCATGATCAACATTAATAGTGCCGTCACGATCGAGAAAAATTGCGGGTACTGATTTTGCCACCGGTTTGCTCCTGAAAAGGGATGTCCGGTTAGTATCTCATGAATCACCGCGCAATAAAGTGCTCATCACGCAGAGTTGGATTGATTTAGACGTCTGGATGCCTTAACATCCATTTTGTTGACGGTCATCGCCCGTATAAGGCAGCAGAAAATGCCACGGCTAACTTACATACGATAAAAATAATCTAATGATTAAACTTTCGAATATCACCAAAGTGTTCCAGCAAGGGAACCGAACCATTCAGGCGTTGAACAACGTTAGCCTGCATGTTCCGGCTGGACAGATTTATGGCGTCATTGGTGCCTCCGGTGCAGGTAAAAGTACGCTCATCCGTTGCGTTAACCTGCTCGAACGCCCGACTAAAGGTCAGGTTCAGGTTGATGGCCAGGAGCTGACAACCCTTTCCGAAACGGATTTAACCAAAGCTCGCCGCCAGATTGGCATGATCTTCCAGCACTTTAACCTGCTCTCCTCCCGCACCGTATTTGGTAACGTCGCCTTGCCGCTGGAGCTGGACAATACGCCAAAAGACGAAATCAAACGTCGCGTTACCGAGCTACTGGATCTGGTCGGTCTGAGCGATAAGCATGATATCTACCCTGCCAACTTATCCGGCGGGCAAAAACAGCGCGTGGCCATTGCACGTGCGCTGGCAAGCAATCCAAAAGTGTTGCTCTGTGACGAAGCCACCAGCGCCCTGGATCCTGCAACTACCCGCTCGATTCTGGAACTATTAAAAGACATTAACCGACGCCTGGGACTGACCATCCTCCTTATTACGCATGAGATGGACGTGGTTAAGCGTATTTGCGACTGCGTGGCGGTGATCAGTCAGGGTGAACTGATTGAGCAAGACAGCGTGAGCGAGGTGTTCTCGCATCCAAAAACCCCGCTGGCGCAGCAGTTTATTCAGGCCACATTACATCTGGATATCCCGGAAGATTATCAGGCGCGTTTAAAAAGCTCTCCAACAACCGACAGCGTGCCGATGCTGCGAATGGAATTTACGGGCAAATCAGTGGATGCCCCACTGCTGTCTGAAACCGCCCGTCGTTTCAACGTGAACAACAATATTATTAGCGCGCAGATGGATTACGCCGGTGGCGTGAAGTTCGGCATCATGCTGACCGAAATGCATGGCACGCAACAGGATACCCAGGCCGCTATCGCCTGGCTGCAAGAGCATCATGTAAAAGTAGAGGTACTGGGTTATGTCTGAGGCAATGATGTGGTTGCTGGCACGCGGCGTATGGGAAACGCTGGCGATGACCTTCGTATCCGGCTTTTTCGGCTTTGTCATTGGTCTGCCGGTGGGCGTACTGCTGTATGTCACCCGCCCGGGTCAAATTATCGAGAACGCAAAACTCTATCGCACGCTCTCTGCGCTGGTGAACATCTTCCGTTCTATTCCCTTCATTATTCTGTTGGTGTGGATGATTCCCTTCACCCGCGTTATTGTTGGAACTTCCATCGGCCTGCAGGCGGCTATCGTTCCTCTGACCGTAGGCGCGGCACCTTTTATCGCCCGTATGGTTGAGAACGCATTGTTAGAGATCCCGTCAGGTCTGATTGAAGCGTCACGCGCCATGGGTGCAACGCCGATGCAGATCGTTCGCAAAATCTTACTGCCAGAAGCCCTGCCGGGTCTGGTGAATGCGGCAACCATCACGCTGATTACTCTGGTGGGTTACTCTGCGATGGGCGGCGCTGTCGGTGCAGGCGGTCTGGGTCAGATCGGTTATCAGTACGGCTACATTGGCTACAATGCCACTGTTATGAATACCGTGCTGGTCCTGCTGGTTGTACTGGTTTATCTCATTCAATTCTCAGGCGATCGCATCGTCCGGGCAGTTACGCACAAATAACGTTACACAATACAAACTCGACGAGTTAAGGATAAGAACATGGCGTTTAAATTGAAGACCTTTGCTGCGGTAGGCGCGCTGATCGGTTCTCTGGCACTGGTAGGCTGCGGCCAGGATGAAAAAGATCCAAATCACATCAAAGTGGGCGTTATCGTCGGTGCAGAGCAGCAGGTTGCAGAGACGGCAGCCAAAGTGGCGAAAGAGAAGTATGGCCTCGACGTCGAGCTTGTAACTTTCAACGATTACGTTCTGCCGAACGAAGCGCTGAGCAAAGGCGATATCGACGCTAATGCCTTCCAGCACAAACCGTACCTGGATCAGCAGATCAAAGATCGCGGCTACAAGCTGGTTGCGGCAGGGAATACCTTCGTTTATCCAATCGCGGGCTACTCCAAGAAAATTAAATCGTTAGAAGAGCTGCAGGACGGTTCTCAGGTTGCGGTACCGAACGATCCAACTAACCTCGGTCGTTCCCTGCTGCTGCTGCAGAAAGTGGGCCTGATTACGCTGAAAGACGGTGTTGGCCTGCTGCCGACCGTTCTGGACGTTACCGGCAATCCAAAGAACCTGAAAATTGTTGAGCTGGAAGCACCACAGCTGCCACGTTCTCTGGACGATGCGCAGATTGCCCTGGCGGTTATCAACACGACTTACGCCAGCCAGATCAACCTGACGCCAGCCAAAGACGGTATCTTCGTTGAAGACAAAGATTCCCCGTACGTGAACCTGATCGTAACCCGTGAAGATAATAAAGACGCGGAGAACGTGAAGAAATTCGTACAGGCTTACCAGTCTGATGAAGTTTACCAGGAAGCCAACAAAGTCTTTAACGGCGGAGCAGTTAAAGGCTGGTAATCTGACCTTTGTGTAATATCATTCATGACGGGCGAAAGCCCGTCTTGTCATTTATGCAGGCAACTGATTCAATAACTGACGATTTGATTATTCATAGAGGAAATATTATGCGTGCTTTACCGATCTGTCTTTTAGCACTGATGCTGAGCGGCTGTTCTATGCTAAGCAGATCTCCTGTTGAACCTGTTAAAAGCACAGCAACCCCGCCAAAAGTGGAGCCTGAAAAACCAAAAGCGCCACGCCCTGCGCCAGTCAAAATCTATACCAGCGCTGAAGCGTTAATCGGTAAACCGTTCCGCGATCTGGGTGAAGTCTCCGGCGAATCTTGCCAGGCCAGCAATCAGGACTCTCCGCCGAATATCCCAACGGCACGTAAACGCATGCAGATCAATGCCTCAAAAATGAAGGCCAATGCGGTTCTGCTGCACAGCTGCGAAGTCACCAGCGGCACGCCAGGCTGCTACCGCCAGGCTGTTTGCGTAGGTACTGCTCTTAACGTCTCGGCAAAATGAGTGTGTTCCAGTTCGAGCAGATAGGCGTTATCCGCTCTCCTTATAAAGAGAAGTTTGCCGTACCCCGTCAGCCTGGGCTGGTAAAAAGCGGTGGCGGCGAACTTCACTTGCTCGCGCCGTATAATCAGGCCGATGCCGTGCGCGGACTGGAAGCCTTTAGCCACCTGTGGGTGCTGTTTATCTTTCATCAGACCATGGCTGGCGGCTGGCGGCCAACCGTGCGCCCGCCTCGTCTCGGCGGTAATGCCAGGATGGGGGTATTTGCCACGCGCTCGACCTTCCGCCCAAACCCCGTCGGTATGTCGCTCGTTGAACTGAAAGGCATCCGCTGTCAAAAAGACCAGGTGATCCTCGAACTGGGCAGTCTGGATCTGGTCGACGGCACGCCGGTAGTGGATATCAAACCCTATCTGCCCTTTGCCGAAGCCTTGCCGGATGCGCGTGCCAGCTATGCCCAGCAGGCCCCTCAGGCGGATATGCCGGTGTACTTTACCGACGAGCTGGTTCACACGTTAATCCAACTGGAAAAGCGTTACCCTCGCCTACGGGATTTTATCGTCGAGGTGCTGGCGCAAGATCCTCGCCCAGCCTATCGCAAGGAAGAAGAGGCCGGGAAAAGTTACGCCGTCTTGTTGCTGGACTTCAATGTTCGCTGGCGCGTTACGGCGGCGGGCTTTGAAGTGTTTGCCCTCGAGCCGCAGTAATTTTATTCTCTTCTCTTTTGGCATCATTGCCACACTGGTAAACTAAACCACTTTTTTTGTGTCAGGCTGCCCTGTCAGCCTGTTCCAATCGTCGAAATGGAACCGTAACAACATGCGTACTAGCCAATATCTGCTCTCCACACTGAAGGAGACACCTGCCGACGCCGAAGTTATCAGCCATCAGCTGATGCTGCGCGCCGGGATGATCCGCAAGCTGGCCTCCGGGTTGTATACCTGGCTGCCGACCGGCCTGCGCGTCCTGAGAAAAGTCGAGAACATCGTGCGTGAAGAGATGGATAACGCCGGTGCCATTGAGGTGTCCATGCCCGTGGTTCAGCCCGCAGACCTGTGGGCGGAGAGCGGTCGTTGGGAGCAGTACGGCCCGGAATTACTGCGCTTTGTTGACCGCGGCGAGCGCCCATTTGTTCTGGGTCCAACGCATGAAGAAGTGATCACCGACCTGATCCGTAACGAGCTCAGCTCTTACAAACAGCTGCCGCTGAATTTCTATCAGATCCAGACCAAATTCCGTGACGAAGTACGCCCGCGTTTTGGCGTGATGCGTTCCCGTGAATTCCTGATGAAGGATGCGTACTCCTTCCATACCTCACAGGAATCACTGCAAGAGACCTATGACAAGATGTACGACGCGTACAGCAAAATCTTCACCCGTATGGGTCTGGATTTCCGTGCTGTACAGGCCGATACCGGTTCCATCGGCGGTAGCGCATCCCATGAATTCCAGGTGCTGGCGCAGAGCGGCGAAGATGATGTGATCTTCTCTGACACCTCTGATTACGCGGCTAACATTGAGTTTGCTGAAGCCCTGGCACCCGCTACGCCACGCGCGGCAGCCACTGAAGCGATGACGCTGGTTGATACGCCGAACGCCAAAACCATTGCTGAGCTGGTTGAGCAGTTCAATCTGCCGGTTGAAAAAACCGTTAAGACGCTGCTGGTGAAAGCGGTTGAAGGCAGCAGCTACCCGCTGGTTGCCCTGCTGGTGCGTGGCGATCACGAACTGAACGAAGTTAAGGCAGAAAAACTGCCACAGGTTGCCAGCCCACTGACCTTCGCGACCGAAGCAGAAATCCGCGCGGTGGTGAATGCCGGTCCAGGCTCTCTCGGCCCGGTCAATATGCCGATCCCGGTAGTGATTGACCGTACCGTTGCGGCAATGAGCGATTTCTCTGCCGGTGCCAACGTTGATGGTAAACACTTCTTCGGCATCAACTGGGATCGCGACGTAGCGACCCCGGAAGTGGCTGACATTCGTAATGTGGTCGCAGGCGATCCAAGCCCGGATGGCCAGGGCGTGCTGCAGATCAAACGCGGTATCGAAGTGGGCCACATCTTCCAGCTGGGCAACAAGTATTCCCAGGCACTGAACGCATCCGTACAGGGCGAAGATGGCCGTAACCAGATCCTGACCATGGGTTGCTATGGTATCGGGGTAACGCGCGTGGTTGCCGCTGCAATTGAGCAGAACCACGACGAACGCGGTATCGTCTGGCCGGACAACATTGCACCGTTCCAGGTAGCAATCCTGCCGATGAACATGCATAAGTCTTATCGCGTCCAGGAGTTGGCCGAGAAGCTGTATAGCGAGCTGCGTGCGCAGGGTATCGAAGTGCTGATGGACGATCGTAAAGAGCGTCCGGGCGTGATGTTTGCCGATATGGAACTGATCGGTATTCCACACACTGTGATTATCGGTGATCGTAACCTCGACAATGACGAAATTGAGTACAAATACCGTCGTAACGGCGAGAAACAGATGATCAAGACCGATGAGGTGCTTGATTACCTGGTGAAAGCCATCAAGGCATAAGCCACAAAAAACCCCGCTTCGGCGGGGTTTTTTATTTCAGTTATTTGCTGTCGCAATTCTTACCGGCTTCAAACCTGGCGTCGCGGTCCGGCACCAGCGTTTTGATTTTTTCCCCGCTGTCCGGGTTAGCTTGCAGCGTAAAGTGACCGTCAACCGTGAGCAGCACCGGTTTAGTATCATTCCCACGCGCTGCTGCGTAATCCCGCTCCAGCTGAGCGTTATTTGCCACACTCACCTTTTTGCCGGTGGCACAGTCGGTGAAGATCGCTGCATCAGCCATATAGAAATACATGCCACGCATCGCCATTGGTGTCGCCGGCAGCGCGGCGGTTATGGGTGCCAGCGTGTAGTTAAACTGTGACACGATGGGGTTGCCCTGCATGTCGAGCATCTCCAGCCCTTCGCCTTTGGCACGGAAATAACGCTTTTCGCCCGCCGTATCGGTCAGCACCAGCTTATCGGCAGTTCTGGCCCATGTACCATAGCTGGCAAAGGTGGAAGGGGCTTTGGCGCCCTGATAGTGCTGGTTCATTACCCAGGTGCCATCTTTTTCCAGAAACAGCGAGGTTTCGATACCCTCGCAATCAGCGCAAGGCAAGACACCGCGCCAGCTCTGCTGCATGGGTTTTAACGCCTCTGCCTGTGTCGGTTCCAGCACTTCCATCTCAGCACGGTTATGACACCCCATCAGGACGAACAGCGCGCTTGCTGCCACCACGGAAAATATCGCTGATTTCACTTTTTATTCCTTATCGTATCTCAACTGTCGCCCGTTAATCCTGAGGACGGCGAACTTTGCCACGCAGCGCCTTGACGGATGATTTCTGTGACTTAGACGCCAGGCGGCGCTCTTTCGAGGCGCGGGTCGGACGGGTCGCCCGACGGCTTTTTTGCACTGCCGTGAGTTCCTGAATCACCGCCACCAGCCGGGCCAGCGCCGCTTCCCGGTTCATCTCCTGGCTGCGGTACTCCTGGGCTTTGATAATAATCACCCCTTCACTGGTGATCAGATGGTGGCTGGCGGCCAGCAGACGTTCTTTATAGTACTCTGGCAGGCTGGATGCCCGAATGTCAAAGCGCAGATGAATAGCCGTTGAGGTTTTATTCACATGCTGGCCCCCCGCTCCCTGAGCGCGGATCGCGGTGATCTCAACGTCATTATCAGGGAGGCTGACCGTTCGGGACACAACAATCATGAGCGGGACTGCCAGGCTACAAGATGAATTTCCAGATTATTCTCAGCATCCGATAACCAGATGGCACCATCCTGAATCGTCGCCTGTAGGATCATGGTTCGCCCGGCAAACGCACTCAGCTTAGCCAACTGTTCATCATCCAGATACCAGACAGACAGGTTATTGAATTGCGAGCATTTGTTCTTGTTCTGCTGCCACCAGATCTCCGCGGCGCGGCTGTTATAGGTGAAGAGCGCCACTTCGGCAGACTGGGTACAGGCTTTCTTAATACGGCGCTCGTCCGGCAGGCCAAGCTCAATCCACAGATCGATACCCATATGGTCGTTGCGCAGCCAGGCTTCTGGCTCCTCTTCCGCGCTTAAGCCGCGGGTAAACTGCAGTCGCTCGTTGGCATACTTAATCCATGCCAGCAGACGCAGCATCATGCGCTCCTGAGTTTCAGAGGGATGACGCGCCAGCGTTAATGTCGCATCCAGAAACTGATTGCGGTCTAAATCCGCCACATTGACCGCGGCTTTGTAAATTGTCGCTTTAAGCGCCATGAGAGAACTCCTTTCGAATCAGGTGCGCATTGTAGCGAAATCTCTGCCAAAAGGCTGTTACAGGCTCGCGAATGTCTGCTATATCAACCTGCTGATATTGCTTAAATGAGTATGGTATAGTCACCTTGCTAAACCGGGTTAATGCTCGTAGGCTTAATTGTATCTCACAGTAAAGTCAGTGCGCTGGCAGGAGGGGATGTGAATAATTATTGTGAGCTAATTCGCAAACGGTATGCGGAAATTGCCAGCGGCGATCTGGGGTATGTCCCCGATGCGTTGGGCTGTGTATTGAAAGTTCTGAATGAAATAGCGTCGGATGACACGCTTTCAGAATCGGTCAGAGAAAAGGCAGCCTATGCTGCTGCGAATTTACTGGTGAGCGATTATGTCAATGAATGAAACTTATCAACCCATCAACTGTGATGACTATGACAACCTCGAACTCGCCTGCCAGCATCATTTGGTTCTGACGCTGACGTTAAAAGATGGCGAAGTCCTGAAGGCAAAGGCGAACGATCTGGTATCCCGTAAAAATGTGGAGTACCTGGTGGTCGAGGACGGCGGCGCAACGCGTGAACTCCGTCTCGATAAAATCGCCAGCTTCAGTCATCCCGAAATCGGCACCGTCGTGGTGAGCGAGTCCTGATCCTTTGTAACGGGCAGCCTGCTGTCCGTTACGTATTCCACTCCAGTTGTACACCCTTATCCGTATTCGCCACGCCTTCCCGCGTCACAAACACGCCCGCAGCCGCCACCAGGGTTTCGCCGTAAAACAGCAGCGGTGTGGCATCCCGACGCCAGGGCGCAACATTAAGCTCCTGCCAGATTTTTTTGATCTTACGACCCCCGTTTCGCCCGACAATATGCAACGTTCCGCTGGCCCGGAAGCGCACCGTCACCGGCTCATCAGGCTGCGGCAGGCGCAAGTTACCGCCTGCGTTGAGATGCAGAGTGCCCAGCCCTTCCGGTAGCAACAGAGGCCGATCCAGACAGGGCCAGTCGATAACCCGATCGGCAAGCGATGCGTGGCTTTTTACCCACCACAGTTGCCCCTTAAAGCGCCTGATTTCTCCCTCACCTGAACGCAGCCGCGGTGCCGCATCTTCCCTGGCAAGCGCCACTTCATCCCAGAGCCGGGTAAGCATAGCGCGCGACGGCATTAACGCCCCGTGTGCCGCCAGCCATCTTCGCAGGAGTGCAGCCCGACGTACCGCGCTCATCGCCTCCAGCGGCGCGATCGCCAGCGCCCCGCCGTCAGAAACCAGGGACGACAGCTCATCAGCCAGCAGCTCATCAAGGAGCTGCTCCTGTTCCGCGCACAGCGTGGCGCTACGGGAGGTGGCTTGTGCGAAATGGGGCCAGCGTTGTGTCAACAGGGGCACTACACGCAGACGCAGGAAATTGCGGTCATAGCTGTCGTCCTGGTTACTTTCATCCTCAATCCAGCGAAGACCCCAATGCTGCGCCTCGGCAAGCAGCGATTCTCGCGTCTTGCCGAGCAGGGGACGGATCTGTTCGGTATCGGCAAAACGCGCCCGCACAGGCATGGCCGACAGTCCTGCCGGGCCGCTACCGCGCTTGAGCGCCAGCAAAAAGGTTTCACACTGATCGTCCAGGTGTTGCGCCGTGACCAGCGCTTCCCCGGGTAACAGCGCCTCGTGAAAAGCGGCATATCGCGCCTTGCGTGCCTGCGCTTCCAGTCCCAGCCCCTCTTCCGCCAGCGTCACCCGCGCCACGATCAGGGGAATATCCCATTCATGACAGAGGCGTTGGCAATGCGCCACCCAACTGTCAGCGTGTGGGCTGAGACCGTGGTGAATGTGGATAGCGCGCAGTTCGAGGTCGGGTGCCTGTTCACGCCAGCGCATCAACTGATGCAGCAAAACCGTGGAATCCAGGCCACCGCTAAATCCCACCAGCAGTCGGCGGTATGGGTGGAGGGCGTGCTGAAGATCGGCTGTGGTCATCGTCATCATCTGTGCAGGAAGATGCCCGGCACGTTACCGGGCAATTCCCAGGGAGGCAAGCGTTACTGCTGGTACAGCTCCAGCGGCAGGCCATCAGGATCGGTGAAGAAGGTGAAGCGTTTGCCAGTGAAGGGGTCGATGCGGATGGCTTCACACTTTACGCCATGCGCGTCGAGATGCTGCACGGCCTGGTCGATGTCATCCACGCTAAAGGCGAGATGACGTAAACCGCAGGCTTCCGGCCGGGACGGGCGCGCTGGCGGGAATGGGAACGAAAACAGCTCAATGACGTACTGGCCGTTCAGCGCCAGGTCTCCCTTCCAGGAGTCGCGCTCCTCGCGATAAAACTCACTTTGCAGGGTAAATCCCAGCGTATCGCAGTAAAACGCCTTACTCGCGGCGTAGTCGGTAGCAATAATGGCAATATGGTGAACCTGCTTTAAGCCCAGCATAGTTTCTCCTTTTTAATGTGCCTGAACGTTATATCCGAACCCCCGTGCCGTGCAAGGGGTCACTGCGCTTTTAGGACACGTACCCGATAGTTGCCATCTTCATCCCGTTTGGCACCATGGATATCGGTTTCGAAACCTGGATAATGACGACCAATCGAACAGAGCATAAGCAGGAAATCCAGCACCGCCCTGCTTTGCTCGGTGATCATCTCTCCCGGCATCAACAACGGCACGCCCGGCGGATAGGGCAGGATCATATTGGCCGAGATCCGTCCGACCAGATCCTCCAGATCGACCGTTTCCACCTCCCCTTTCACCTGACGCTGCCAGGCATGATGGGGAGTGAGCTTCATTTCCGGCAGAACGTCAAATGCCTGCAGCATCAGCCGCGGCAGATCGTGCTGGCGGATAAGCTTATGGATCCCCTGGGCCAGATCCTGAATGCGCATGTTGCGGTAAAAGTCAGGATCCTCGGCGTAGAGATCCGGCAGCATATTTTTGACCCGCAGATTCAGATCGTAGGCGCGTTTAAACTCCATCAACCCGCGCAGCAATCCCATCGCCCGGGTTTTATCGATACCAATGCTGAACAGGAACAGCAGGTTATATGGCCCGGTTTTCTCCACCACGACACCGCGCTCATCAAGGAACTTCGCCACCAGCGCAGCCGGGATCCCCTCCTCGCTCATCACGCCCTGCTCATCCATACCCGGTGTGAGAATGGTGACTTTAACCGGATCGAGGAACATATGATCCGCATCGGCATCGCGAAAGCCATGCCAGCTCTCCCCAGGTGCAACCGGCCAGCATTCGGCTTCGTCGATATCGTCCGGCTGCCAGATATCAAAGAACCAGCCGTCGGCTTCATCTTTAAGGCGCTGGACCTCTTTGCGAAAATGCAGGGCGCGTTCAACGGAGCGGTTGATCAGACGCTTACCGGGATTGCCGCGCAGCATTGCCGCCGCGGTTTCAATCGAGGCCACCAGCGGGTAACTCGGCGAGGTGGTGGTATGCATCATGAAGGCTTCGTTGAAGGTCTCTTCGTCGTATTCACCTTTAATGTGGATCAGCGAGGCCTGGGAAAACGCCGCCAGCATCTTATGCGTGGACTGGGTTTCGAAGAACACTTTTCCCGGTACCCGCTCGCCGCTCATCCCGCTTTTACCGGCATAAATCGGGTGGAAATTGGTATAGGGCACCCATGCAGAGTCAAAATGGATCGAGGGCACATCCAGGGTCTGTTTCACCCAGTTGGTGTTGTACAGCAGGCCGTCGTAAGTGGAGTTGGTGATCACCGCATGAACCGGCCAGCTTGCACCCGGAACGGTCGCCACTTTACTCTCAATTGCCGCATGGGAGAATTCCCGGCGCGGGATCCCGCCCAGAATACCCAGCGCGTTACGGGTGGGCGATAGCCAGATCGGCACCACGTCGCTCATCATCAGCAGATGCGCCAGCGATTTGTGGCAGTTGCGGTCAATCAGTAAGGTGCTGCCATCCGGCGCGGCGTACATGCCGACAATTTTGTTCGAGGTGGAAGTGCCGTTAGTCACCATATAGCTCTGCTCGGCACCGAAGGTGCGGGCGATATACTCTTCGGCTTCAAGATGTGGACCGGTATGATCCAGCAGCGATCCCAGCTCCGTCACCGAGATCGACACATCTGCCTTTAGCGTGTTCCCGCCAAAGAAATCATAAAACAGACAGCCCACCGGGCTTTTCTGGTACGCCGTTCCCGCCATATGGCCCGGGGTGCAGAAAGTGTATTTCCCCTCTTTCACATAGGTGAAGAGTGCACGGGTAAACGGCGGGGTGATGGTATCAAGGTACTCACCGGTATATTGCTGGATACGGGCGGCGATATCGTCTGCCACCCCAAGGGAATACTCAAAAAACCACAGCGCCATACGCATTTCTTGCGCGCTGATATCCATCGATGAATGCGTATTAATAAAGGCATACAACGGAAGATATTCATTAAGTTGATTGATATCGCTACACAGCTCGAGGTCGTACTCATCCCAGTCGAAGATAACGCCGCAAATACGCGGATTATGTTCGATAAATTTCAGTAGATCGGCGCTGTTTTGTGGCCAGATAAGTTGAAACCCGCGGGATGTTAACGCCTGCTCCAGCTCCTTGATGGGTTCGTCTTTATAAAAGACGCCGTGCGGCCCCATAATGGCAATGATGTTCACGGTTTACCTCCTTAAAAAACATTCACTAAGCATAGTTGAGGTAAACCGCAGGCATAAAAAAAGCCGCAACGATGTGCGGCTTTTCAGAGTATGGCCTGGCTTACGCGTAACCGTAGCTCATCAGACGCTGGTAACGACGGTTAAGCAAATCTTCTTTGCTCAGCACGTCGAGGTCTGCGAGATCGGCCAGCAGCTGTGCCTTCAGAGAGGCCGCCATCACTTCCGGCTTACGGTGCGCGCCACCCAGAGGTTCCGGGATAACGGTATCGATCAGCTTCAGCTCTTTCAGACGCGGGGCGATAATGCCCATCGCTTCAGCAGCCAGCGGCGCTTTGTCGGCGCTTTTCCACAGAATGGATGCGCAGCCTTCCGGGGAGATAACGGAATAGGTACTGTACTGCAGCATATTCACTTTATCGCCCACGCCAATAGCCAGCGCGCCACCGGAGCCACCTTCACCGATAACGGTACAGATGACTGGCACGGTCAGGCGTGACATTTCGCGCAGGTTGCGGGCAATCGCTTCAGACTGGCCGCGCTCTTCTGCACCGACGCCAGGGTATGCACCCGGGGTGTCGATAAAGGTGATGATCGGCATGTTGAAACGCTCGGCCATCTCCATCAGACGCAGGGCTTTACGGTAACCCTCCGGCGCTGGCATCCCGAAGTTGCGGCGAATTTTTTCTTTCGTTTCGCGCCCTTTCTGGTGGCCAATAATCATCACCGGACGACCGTCGAGGCGTGCGATACCACCAACGATAGCTTTATCGTCGGCATAAGCGCGATCGCCTGCCAGCTCGTCGAATTCATCGAACGCCAGGCGGACATAATCCAGGGTGTACGGACGCTGTGGATGGCGCGCCATCTGGGCTACCTGCCATGCGCCGAGATCGGCAAAGATTTTGCGCGTCAGTTCTACGCTCTTTTCACGCAGACGATGCACTTCTTCGTCGATGTTAATATCCAGTTTTTCATCCTGACGGCCAACGGCGGTCAGAGAATCGATTTTCGCTTCCAGCTCTGCAATCGGCTGTTCGAAATCAAGGAAATTCAGACTCATAGTATTCCTGTATTAGTCAAACTCCAGTTCCACCTGCTCCGAACCAATGAGGCCACGCAGATCGTTGAGTAAACGATCGCTCGGAGAGACACGCCACGACGCACCAAAGCGCAACCGTGCACGCGCATCCGCCCTCTGATAGTAGAGATGTACTGGAATGGTCCCCGAGCGGTGGGGTTCCAGAGACTGACGGAGTCGGTTTAAAAGCTGGTCATCAATTTGCCTGTCCGTCAGCGAGATAGCAAGCCCGCGAGCATATTTTTCCCGGGCTTCGTCAATGTCCATCACTTCGCGGGCGGTCATTTTAAGCCCCCCGCTGAAGTCATCAAAGCTGACCTGTCCGCTGACGATAAGTATGCGGTCTTTTTCCAGCAACTGCTGATATTTATCCAGTGCGTCGGTGAATAACATCACCTCCAGACGCCCGGAACGGTCATCCAGCGTACAGATGCCAATACGATTGCCGCGCTTGGTGACCATAACCCTCGCGGCAATGACGAGCCCCGCAGCCGTGGTAATCTTACCACGTTCTGTCGGATGCATGTCTTTCAGCCGATAGCCTCCGACATAGCGCTCAATTTCTTTAAGATACTGGTTGATCGGGTGCCCGGTCAGGTACAGGCCCAGCGTTTCACGCTCACCATCCAGAACCGTCTGTTCCGGCCACGGCTGACAGCTGGCATAGGATTGTTCAATCTGCTCTGGCTCTTCTGCCAGCACGCCAAACATATCCGCCTGACCAATAGCTTCCGCTTTTGAGTGCTGATCCGCGGCCTTCAGAGCATCGGCCAGCGAGTTCATCAGCGCGGCACGATGCGGCCCGAGACGGTCAAACGCCCCGGACATGATCAGCTTTTCCAGCACCCGGCGATTAAGCTTTTTAATATCGGTACGGGCGCACAGGTCGAACAGCTCGCGGAAATAACCGCCCTGATTACGGGCCTCGATGATCGCTTCGATCGGGCCTTCACCCACGCCTTTAATCGCGCCGATACCGTAAACAATCTCTCCGTCATCGTTAACGTGGAAATGGTACTGACCGGAGTTGATATCCGGCGGCAGGATCTTCAATCCCATTCGCCAGCACTCATCCACCAGGCCCACTACCTTCTCGGTGTTATCCATATCGGCGGTCATTACCGCGGCCATAAACTCTGCCGGGTAGTGCGCTTTGAGCCACAGGGTCTGATAGGAGACCAGCGCGTAGGCAGCGGAGTGCGATTTGTTAAACCCGTATCCGGCAAATTTCTCTACCAGATCGAAGATTTTCATCGCCAGTTCGCCTTCGATGCCGTTCTTTTTCGCCCCATCCTCAAAGACAGAACGCTGCTTGGCCATCTCTTCAGGCTTTTTCTTACCCATTGCACGACGCAGCATGTCCGCGCCGCCGAGGGTATAGCCAGAGAGAACCTGGGCAATCTGCATGACCTGTTCCTGATACAGGATAATGCCGTAGGTAGGCTCCAGCACTGGCTTCAGGCTTTCGTGCTGCCACTGCACATCAGGATAGGAAAGCTCTTCGCGACCGTGCTTACGGTCGATAAAGTTATCTACCATCCCCGACTGGAGCGGCCCCGGACGGAAAAGTGCCACCAGGGCGATCATGTCTTCGAAGCAGTCAGGCTGCAGGCGTTTGATCAGATCTTTCATGCCGCGGGATTCAAGCTGGAACACCGCTGTGGTTTCCGAACGCTGCAGCATGTCGAAGCTTTTCTTATCATCCAGCGGGATCGCGGCGATATCGATCGGCTCCAGGCCCTGTTTGGCCCGGCGCGGGTTGATCATCTTCAGCGCCCAGTCGATGATGGTGAGCGTACGCAAGCCGAGGAAGTCAAACTTCACCAGGCCAGCGTATTCTACGTCGTTCTTATCAAACTGGGTGACCGGGTGCGAACCGGTTTCATCGCAGTAGAGTGGCGCAAAATCGGTAATTTTGGTCGGAGCAATAACCACCCCACCGGCGTGTTTACCGGCGTTACGGGTGACGCCCTCCAGCTTACGCGCCATATCGATCAGCGCTTTGACCTCTTCGTCGGCCTCGTAGATTTCTGGCAGTTGCGGCTCTGCTTCGAAGGCTTTCGCCAGGGTCATGCCCGGATCGGGCGGTACCAGCTTCGAGATACGGTCAACAAAGCCGTACGGATGCCCCAGTACGCGGCCCACGTCGCGGATAACCGCTTTTGCGGCCATGGTACCGAAGGTAATAATCTGTGATACCGCATCGCGGCCGTACATGTCGGCCACGTGGTCGATAACCTGGTCGCGTTTCTCCATGCAGAAGTCGACGTCGAAGTCGGGCATCGAGACACGTTCCGGGTTGAGGAAACGTTCGAACAGCAGGTCAAACTCAAGCGGATCGAGGTCGGTGATTTTCAGCGCATAGGCCACCAGCGATCCGGCACCCGAACCACGGCCCGGCCCTACCGGTACGCCGTTATCCTTCGACCACTGGATAAACTCCATTACGATCAGGAAGTAGCCGGGGAACCCCATCTGGTTGATAACCTGAAGTTCAATATCCAGACGTTCGTCATATTCCGGGCGCTTTTCGGCGCGAACGGCCGGATCCGGGAAGAGAAACTCCAGACGCTCTTCCAGACCTTCTTTCGATTTCAGGACCAGGAAGTCTTCGGTGGTCATGTCGCCGGTCGGGAACTGCGGCAGGAAATACTCGCCCAGGCGAACGGTGACGTTGCAGCGTTTAGCAATCTCTACGCTGTTTTGTAGCGCTTCCGGGATATCGGAAAACAGCTCGCACATCTCCTCTTCGCTGCGCATGTACTGCTGCGGCGAATAGTTACGCGGGCGTTTCGGATCGTCGAGGGTAAACCCATCGTGGATGGCGACGCGAATTTCATGGGCGTCAAAGTCGTCGGCATTGATAAAGCGCACATCGTTGGATGCCACCACTGGCAATCCATGCTCTTCTGCCAGCGCCACCGCGGCGTGCAGATAACTCTCTTCATCAGGACGCCCGGTGCGGATCAGCTCCAGGTAGAAGCGATCCGGGAAATATTCTTTATAAAAATCGACACACTGCTCCACCAGCGCGCCATTGCCGCGCAACAGGCAGCGGCCAACATCGCCCATACGCCCGCCGGAGATCAGCAGCAGCCCTTCATTCAGCTCCGCCAGCCACTCCCGATCGATCCATGGACCCTGCGCGCCGTAGCCACGCTGATAGGCGCGGGAGATCAAAAGCGTCAGGTTCTGATAACCCGTGTTATTCAGCGCCAGCACGGTGATCTGCGTCATTTCATCGGCGAGCAGCTCGCTTTGAACGTGAAAATCGGCACCAATCACCGGCTTCATACCGGCACCGTGCGCCGTTCCGTAGAACTTCACCAGACCGCACAGGTTGGTGAAGTCGGTGATCGCCAGCGCAGGCATGCCAAGCGCGGCCGCCTTTTTCACCAGCGGCCCGGTCTTCGCCAGCCCATCAATCATGGAATAGTCGCTGTGCACCCGCAGGTGTACGAAACGTGGTTCAGCCATCTTCAGATTCCGCGTTACTTATTGGCGTCTTGATTCAGGACATCAGTCCCAGTGCGCGTTTCACCGGCCCAAAACTGCGGCGATGATGTTCAGTTGCGCCGTGTTCAGCCAGTCTTTCCAGATGGAAAGCGGTAGGATACCCCTTATGCTGGGCAAAGCCATACTGGGGAAAAGTGAGATCCAGCGCAGCCATTTCGGCATCGCGGGTGACTTTGGCAATAATCGAGGCGGCGCTGATTTCGGCTACCCGGCTGTCGCCTTTAACGACCGCCAGTGACGGCATGGGTAGCGCCGGACAACGATTCCCGTCGATCAGCACAAATTCGGGCACCACGCTCAGCCCGGCTACCGCACGCTGCATCGCCAACATTGTGGCATGCAGGATGTTCAGTTCGTCGATCTCATGCGGCTCCGCACGCCCCAGACTCCAGGCCAGCGCTTTTTCTTTAATTTCATCGTATAACGCCAGACGGCGCTTTTCGGATAATTTCTTCGAGTCATTCAGACCGATAATCGGACGAGCAGGATCGAGGATCACCGCGGCAGTGACAACGGCCCCCACCAGCGGCCCACGACCCACTTCATCTACACCCGCCACCAGATGGGTGTGAGGGTAAACAAATTCCATCATTGTGCTAACTCCAGCACCGCGTCAGCCGCCTGCTCATCGGCATTACAGCGGATCTGCTGATGCAGCTCCCGGAAGGTATTATGCATTTCATGGCTGGTTTTGCCGTTGGCTAGCAGCGGTAATAGCGCAGCGGCTAACGCCTGTGGCTGGCACTCATCCTGCAGCAACTCTTTCACCAGCTCGCGTCGGGCAAGCAGGTTTGGCAGGGAGACGTAATCGGTTTTCACGAGACGTTTCGCCAACCAAAAGGTGAACGGCTTCATACGATAGCCTACGACCATCGGGCATTTCGCCAGCATACACTCCAGCGCGGCAGTGCCGGATGCCAGCAGCGCGGCATCGCTGGCCACCATCGCCTCACGACCCTTGCCATCTAACAGATGAACATGCAGATCCGGGGCGACCTCGGCCTTAATGCGCTCGAACTGCTCCCGGCGTTTGGCGTTTACCAGCGGCACGACCACTTCGAGATCGGGGTAGGTCTGACGCAGGATCTGCGCCGTTTTAAGGAAATCTGCGCTGAGCATTTCCACTTCTGCCCCACGACTACCCGGCAGCAGGGCCAGACAGTGCACGTCATGCGGAATACCAAGCACGTCGCGCGCCGCATTTTTATCGGGATCCAGCGGCATGGCATCCGCCATCGTGTGACCGATAAAGCGGCAAGGCACGTTGAATTTATCGTAAAACGCTTTTTCGAAAGGCAGGAAGGCCAACACCAGATTCGTCGATCTGCCTATTTTGAAAACGCGTTTCTGTCGCCACGCCCAGACGGACGGACTGACGTAATGAATGGTTTTGATCCCCTGCTTTTTCAGATTCCCTTCGAGGGTAATATTGAAATCAGGCGCATCAATGCCGACGAAAACATCGGGCTGAAGTTCGGTAAAACGGCGTGTTAAATCGGCGCGGATGTGCAGCAAACGGCGCAAGCGCCCCAGCACCTCAACGATGCCCATCACCGCCAGCTCTTCCATCTCGTACCAGGCTTCACATCCTTCAGCCTGCATCAATGGACCGGCAACGCCGACAAAGCGCGCATTGGGAACGCGCGCCTTGAGCGCTCGAATAAGACCAGCACCAAGAATATCGCCGGAGGTTTCTCCGGCGACAAGGGCGATCGTCAGCGGGCGACTATCAACCATTAACGAATCAGACCACGGGTTGAGCGTGCGAAGAATTCCACGAACGCGTTCACCTCAGGGTGCTGTTTCGCCAGTTCAGCGATTTCCGGCTTCGCCTCTTCCAGCGTTTTACCGTTACGGTACAGCTGTTTGTAGGCGTTACGGATAGCCATAATCGCTTCACGGCTGAAGCCGCGGCGCTTGAGGCCTTCGATGTTGACACCAAACGGCGTCGCATGGTTACCCTGCGCAATCACATACGGCGGGACGTCCTGCGCCACGCCGGAGCAGCCGCCTACCATCACGTGCGCACCAATGATGCAGAACTGATGGACAGCGGTCATGCCGCCAATGATGGCATGATCGTCAACTGATACGTGTCCCGCCAGCGTTGCGTTGTTGGCGAGAATACAGCGGTTACCAACGGTACAGTCATGCGCGATGTGCGCGTTGACCATAAACAGGTTATCGCTGCCCACCTTCGTCAATTCACCACCCTGTACTGTGCCACGATGAATGGTTACGCTTTCGCGAATGCGGTTACGATCGCCAATTTCCACACGGGTCGGTTCGCCAGCATATTTCAGATCCTGGTTAACTTCACCGATGGAGGCGAACTGATAGATCACGTTATCGCGGCCAATGGTCGTATGACCATTCACCACAACGTGAGATTTCAGTACGGTACCCTCACCAATTTCAACATGGGGTCCAACAATACAAAATGGACCAATGTGAACGTTAGCACCGATAACGGCGCCTTCTTCCACAATGGCGGTTGGATGAATAAAGGCGGTTTTATCAATCACGTATCAGGCCTCCCGGCTACGCGCACACATCATGGTAGCTTCGCAAACAACTTTGCCGTCAACCAGAGCTACGCCTTTGAAGCGAGTCAGGCCGCGACGCGTTTTTTCAAAAGTCACTTCCATGATCATCTGATCACCAGGTACAACCGGGCGCTTAAAGCGCGCTTCGTCGATACCTGCGAAGTAATACAGCTCACCCGGCTCCAGTTTACCAACGCTTTTAAACGCCAGAATACCGGTAGCCTGAGCCATCGCTTCCAGGATCAATACGCCCGGGAAGATAGGCTTCCCAGGGAAATGCCCCTGGAAGAATGGCTCGTTTACAGAAACATTTTTCACTGCGCGCAGAAAACGACCTTCTTCAAAATCCAGCACACGGTCTACCAGCAAAAACGGGTAGCGGTGAGGCAGAAGTTCTAAAATCTCTTCAATATGCAGAGTATGAGTGTCAGTAGTCAAAATACTCTTCCTGTCAAAATATCTGAATGGCAATAATAACACGGCCTGCCGGTTTATAAGAAAGCCGACAGGCCGGGAAGTATGCGTTTAACGGGTGAACGCTTAGTCTTGTTGATCGATTTTGCGCTCAATGGCCTTGAGGCGCTTACTCATATCATCAATATTCATCACCAGGGCAGCAGTTTTACGCCACACCTTGTTAGGCTGCAACGGAATACCTGAGGAGTAAACGCCCGGTTCAGTGATAGGACGCATAACCATGCCCATCCCTGTAACCGTGACTTTATCGCATATTTCCATATGCCCGTTAATGACGCTGGCACCGCCAATCATACAGTAACGGCCGATCTTCAGGCTGCCCGCCATAATAACGCCACCGGCAACCGCCGTATTGTCGCCAATCACAACGTTATGTGCAATCTGGCACTGGTTATCGATGATAACACCATTACCGATAATCGTGTCATCAAGCGCGCCACGGTCAATAGTGGTGCATGCGCCGATTTCGACACGATCGCCGATGATCACCCGTCCCAGCTGCGGGATCTTGACCCAATTACCACGATCGTTGGCATAACCGAAACCATCTGCGCCAATAACGGTGCTGGAATGGATCAGGCATTGTTCACCAATTTCGATCTCATGATAAACGGAGACATTGGCCCACAGGCGAGAGCCTGCACCAATTTTTGTTTTTTTACCTACGAAGCAACCGGCACCAATGACAACGTTATCGCCCAGCACGACGTCTGATTCGATAACCGCATTTGCACCAATTGATACGTTATTACCCAGCTGCGCCGTCGAATCAATCACCGCACTGGGTGCGATGTTTTGTGCCGGCTGCGGCGTGGTATCCAGAATTTGTGCCATACGGGCGTATGTCAGGTAGGGATTCTTCACTACCAGCGCTGCACCTTTGGCAAACGGCAAATCGTCCTGCGTCAGTACGACAGCAGACGCCTGGCAAAGAGCCAGATGTTCACGGTACTTCGGGCTTACCATGAAGGTGATAGTGCCTGCTTTAGCAGACTGCATGGACGCAACAGCGGTGATGACGATATCGCCATCACCGTGTAATTCTGCATCCAACTGCTGAGCTAAATCAGCGAGTCGAATTGAAGGCATTACTTATTTAACCTGTTTCAGGACATCAGCGGTGATGTCTTTAACATCGCTGCTGTTGAATGCAACAGCGTTGCCATCAACAACCAGATCGATGTTCTGATCGGCGGCAACAGCTTTCACAGCGGACTGGATACGGGTAACCAGCTTGCCACGTTCTTCGTTAGAACGACGTTGACGATCCTGCTCAAAAGCTTGCGCTTTCTGAGAGAAAGTCTGACGCTGAGCCATTACGTCTTTTTCCAGTTTGCTGCGCTCGCTCGCTTTCATGGTAGAACCATCGCGCTGCAGACGCTGCATTTTGGATTGCAGATCTTTTTCCATACCTTGCAGTTCGCTTGCACGGCCTTTGAACTCGTTCTCCAGCGTGGCAGAAACACCCGTTTTCTGCGCAACCTGCTGGAACAAGTTACCCATATTGACGATTGCAATTTTGTCTGCAGCCTGAGCAGAAGTTGCCATCGCTAAACCGAGACCTGCAGCTAATAACCACTTTTTCACAATTAACTCCTTACCATCCCATTGGTACCCGAAGGTACCGTTCTTTGCGTGGCAAGGCGATCCTGCGATCGCCAGTTGTCAGCGCTACACTGCCAACGCATTCCTTTGCAACGGACAATTACCAGGTTTTACCAATGTTAAACTGGAACTGTTCCGCTTTGTCTCCTTCGTATTTCTTAAACGGCTGGGCGTAAGAGAAGACCAACGGCCCCAGCGGTGACATCCATTGTAGTGCGAGACCCGCAGACATACGAATATTGCTCGGATCGCTGTAGTCTGGAATACCGGCAGCCCGGGTCGCACTGGTATTTTCCCAGTTAGTATCCCATACGGTACCCGCGTCCAGGAAGAAGGACGTACGTACGGAATTGGCATACTTATCGCTGATAAACGGCGTAGGGGTAATAAACTCCAGGCTTGCAACACCCATTGCGTTACCGCCTACTGCGTCATCAGAGCTACATACTTCGCTTGATGAAGACTTATTGCAGTTATCTTCGTCATTACCGCCGTAATAGGCTGCTTTCGGACCAATGTTATTGGACTGGAAGCCACGTACGGTGCTTGAACCACCTGCATAGAAGTTCTCGTAGAATGGCAGTTCTTTGCCACCTAAGCCGTCGCCGTAACCCCAGCGCGTACGACCCAGAACCACCCATTTGTGATCTTCGTCGATCGGGAAGTATGACGCGGTATCGAGAGTAACTTTATAAAACTCATTGTCAGAGCCCGGGACCGTAACTTTACCGTTCAGGTTGACGCGTGAGCCTTCGGTCGGGAAGAAACCACGGTCGAGGCGGTTATACGTCCAGCCATAGTTGAAGGTGAAGTCATCTGCGGCAAAGCCGTTATCATCATTGGAGGTGCTTGCAGACTGTCCGATAGAGTCCAGATAACGCCACATGGCCACCTGCGGTTGCATGTTGGACAGGTCGTTATGCACGTAACCTAAGCCAGCACGCAGGGTGTTGTATTCGTTAATTGGGAAACCGAGCGTACCATCAACGCCGTAGCTCTTGTTGGTATACGAGGACAGGTCTGCATCATCCGCTTTAAAGTCGTTATAGAAAATACGACCGCCCAGACTCACACCATCAACGGTGAAGTAAGGGTTAGTAACAGAGAGCTCAGAGTAAGTCTGGTAGTCGTTTTTGGTACCGTTGATACCTACGGAATAGCCAGTACCTAACCAGTTATCCTGCTGCACGCCCACCTGGAAGCTGACGCCACTTTCAGTACCGTAACCGACACCAAAGTTAAAGCTACCGGTGTTACGCTCTTTGACCTTATAGACCACGTCAACCTGATCCGGTCTGCCTGGTACACGCTGGGTGTCTGTATCAACCGTTTCGAAATAGCCCAGACGGTTCAGACGCTCTTTACCCTGGTCAACCAGATCGCTGCCCAACCACGCCCCTTCCATCTGGCGCATTTCGCGGCGCAGTACGGAGTCTTTAGAGGTGTCGTTGCCTTCAAAACGGATCTTACGTACGTAGAAACGATTACCCGCATCGACGTTAACGTGGAGCTTAACGGTTTTATCCGTATCGTTGATTTCAGGCTGAGTTTGTACACGTGGATAAGCATAACCATAACGGCCGAGCAGCTTTTTAATGCCGTCTTCCATTTTGGTCACTTTCGCACCGCTATACAGCTCGCCCGGCTGAAGCTTGGTCAGACTCTCGATTTCAGCAGAGTGCCCTGCCAGGTTGCCACTCACTTCAACACCAGAAAGCTTGTACTGATCGCCTTCGGTAATGTTAACCGTGATGTAGATACCTTTCTTGTCAGGAGTCAGACTGACCTGAGTCGAATCGATGTTGAAGCGCGCATAGCCGCGATCCAGATAGTAGCTGCGCAGGGTCTCGAGATCGCCCGCCAGTTTCTGTTTCTGGTATTTACGGTCGCCCACTACGTTCCACCACGGCACTTCGTCACGCAGCTGGAAGGTTGAGATCAGCTCATCGGTGGTGAAAGCATGGTTACCGACGATGTTAATCTGCTGGATCTTCGCGGAGACGCCTTCCTGGAACACCAGTTTCAGGTCAACACGGTTACGCGGCAGCGGGGTGACAACGGCTTTTACGCTCGCGCTGTATTTACCGACGCTGTAGTAGAAATCTTCCAGCCCTTTCTCGATGTCAGACAGGGTAGTACGATCCAGAGATTCGCCGACACGGACGCCAGAGGCCTCAAGGTTTTGCTTGAGCATGTCGTCTTTCACCGACTTGTTGCCGGAGAAGGTGATGCTGGCAATAGTTGGACGCTCTTTTACCTGCACCAGCAGCGTATCACCATCGCGCAGAACGCGAACGTCCTCGAAGTTGCCAGTGGCAAACAGGGCGCGAATGGTATTACTAATGTCTTCATCATTAACCGTGTCGCCTGGGCGCACTGGCATACTGAGGAGGGCCGCACCAACGGCGACACGCTGAAGGCCTTCGAAATGAATATCTTTCACTACGAACCCGTCAGCACCGTATACGGTCGCGCTGCTAAACAGCAGCGACGCTATGAGCAACTTTTTCATCGCCATCGTTATTATGCGTTCTTCCTAACACTCTCTTACAACCGAGAGAAATCATTGAAAAGTGCAAGCCCCATTAACAGCACCAGTAATATCGAACCAATGCGATAACTAAAGTCTTGAACTCGCTCGGATACCGGCCCGCCTTTTAGCTTCTCGATCGCTAAAAACAGCAGATGACCCCCGTCTAAAACAGGCAGTGGGAACAGATTTATTATCCCGAGGTTCACGCTAATGAGCGCAAGGAACATGAGATAGTAAATCACCCCGAACTCTGCTGACATCCCAGCCCCCTGAGCGATCGAAATCGGCCCACTGAGGTTGTTCAGTTTTACGTCACCGGTAATCAATTTCCCCAGCATCTGCACGGTCAGCTTCATCAGTTGCCATGTTTTATCCGTGGCTTCAAGAATGGCGCTGAACGGCCCATACTGGCGTATTGTCTTGTACTCATCAGGCAGCGGGATGACTTTTGGCACCACGCCTGCAAAACCTTCAGCCTTTCCGCCACCCGGTTTCGTATCCGGGATAAGCGTTAAGGAGAGCGGGCTGCCCTGCCTTTCTATCTCCAGAGCCAGCGGCGTACCTGGATTATCACGCACCAGAGTAACAAAGGTCATCCACTGCGTTAAAGGTTGACCATCGACTTTAACGATCCTGTCGCCCGCTTGCAAACCTGCTTTACGCGCTGCGGAGTCAGACTGCACTTCTGCCAGCACCGGTTCAATCTGTGCGCTGCGTGGGCGAATGCCTAAAGCCGCTACAGGATCTTCTTTATCTGGCTCAAAGGTCCAGTTGCGTAAATTCAGGATTTTATCCTGACGCGTACTGGAACCGAAAGGTGACACGCTGACGGTGGTCTGCTCATCGCCAATTTTGGCAACCAGTTGTAACCGCACGGAATCCCAATCAGGGGTTTCGATACCATCAATCGCTTTAAGTTCCATCCCTGGGTTAATTTGCGCGCTTGCCGCGATGGAGTTGGGTGTTATTTCACCAACAACCGGACGAACGCCAGGGACACCGATGATAAACACCAGCCAGTAAGCAAAGATAGCGAAGATGAAGTTTGCCACCGGACCAGCAGCAATGATGGCGGCGCGCTGGCCGACGGTTTTGTTGTTGAACGCGTAGTGGCGCACTTCAGGCGCCACTGGCTCTACGCGCTCATCCAACATTTTGACGTAGCCGCCGAGCGGGATAAGGGCAATAACAAATTCTGTGCCGTGGCGGTCGTTACGACGCCAGAGCGCTTTCCCAAAACCAATAGAAAAGCGCTCTACACGCACGCCACAGCGCCGAGCAACCCAGAAATGGCCAAATTCATGCACCGTGATAAGCACACCCAGTGCAACAATGAACGCCGCCAGATTCCAGAGAATGCTAAGCATAAAACCTTCCGTTAAATCGTCCCAAATACCAGCAAAAACAGGCAGGCAAACACGGGAACCGCCGCCGTCAGGCTGTCTATACGATCCAGGATACCACCGTGCCCTGGAATAAGATTGCCACTGTCTTTGATCCCTGCTTCACGCTTAAACATACTTTCGGTCAAATCACCCAGCACGGAAGCCAGCGCTGCGACGATAGAACAGACCAGTAGGGTTGCCGGTGCCACCTCAAGGTTGGCCCACACGCCATAACCCCATGAGATAATCGCCGCCGTAAATAACCCGCCGATAAAGCCTTGCCA
The DNA here is from genome assembly GCF_043105735.1 of Leclercia sp. GLN_9. NCBI lineage: Bacteria > Pseudomonadati > Pseudomonadota > Gammaproteobacteria > Enterobacterales > Enterobacteriaceae > Leclercia > Leclercia sp. GLN_9. The sequence continues at coordinate 373,426 of NZ_JBICLV010000026.1, read as the reverse complement.
GGTTTTACCCGGAGAGACCTTTGGCGCCAGTTTATGTTTGCCAAACAGTTTACCAAACATATAGGCGCCAGAGTCAGCCCCCCAGACGAGAATCATGACATAAAGCAGCCATAAGGCGCCGCTGTAAGGATTGTCGTCGTAGTGCCAGGTACGGAGGGCAAGCATTCCCCAGAAGAAAGGAACGATGGTGAACAGCCCAAAGCAGAGACGCAGTAGTTTAGAATTGCGCCATAGCGAAGCAGAGCCGGGATAAAAGAGTACCAGCAGCAGGGCTGCAAGCCACCATCCCAGCGAAAGCCAGAGCGAACCTGCTATGATCGGCTGATGAATATTGTGATGGTACTCTGGCAGCATAAAGAGCATCAGCGCCAGCATCAGGCCGCACAGCACCGCCAGCCATACCCGCTGGGAACGCGAAGTAAAGCCGCTAAGCTGACCCCATTCCCACGCCGCCAGCATGCAAACGACCAGAGTGACAATAGCGAAGCCCACCGGTGGCAGTAAAAACAGCGCCGCGATGACAACAGGTATTAAAACAAACGCAGAAATCAGGCGATACTTCAGCAAAAGCTACCCCCATCAGGCGTTGTCGCCACCAGGCTCGGTACCACCAAAGCGACGCTCTCGATTGGCAAAGGCATGCAGCGCACCTTCAAAGTCTTGTTCATCAAAATCGGGCCAAAGAACATCTGTAAAGTAAAGTTCGGCGTAAGCAATCTGCCACAGCAAAAAGTTACTGATGCGATGTTCTCCCCCTGTCCTAATTACTAAATCCACGGGTGTCAGTTCACTCATGCAGATTTGCTGACTCAGCGCCTCTTCATCAATCTGGTCCGGCTGTAATAGCCCTTCCTGAACCTGTTCAGCCAAATGCCGTACACCCTGGACAATATCCCAACGTCCGCCATAATTCGCCGCGATATTGAGCGTTAAGCCGGTGTTTTTCCCGGTCAACGCTTCCGCTTTACGAATACGTTCCTGTAGACGTGAGTTAAAACGACTGGTATCCCCGATAATACGCAGACGAACGTTGTGGCGGTGCAGGCTTTTTACTTCGCTGTCGAGCGCCCACACAAACAATTCCATCAACGCACTAACTTCCTGCGCAGGTCGATTCCAGTTTTCACTGCTGAAAGCATAGAGCGTTAACGCATCAATGCCGTTATTAGCGGCAAAAGAAACGGCGCGGCGCACAGATTTCGCCCCAGCTTTATGCCCAAAGGCTCGGATCTTCCCTTGTCTTTTCGCCCAGCGGCCATTGCCATCCATGATGATCGCAACATGACGACAGCCATGTGCTGGCAAGTTCTCGCTTATTGGTTGATTCGCAGACAACATAACGCGTTTTTGGTCCCTGAAAGGATTTAACGGTACTCAGGAATACTGAAGCCTTTACGTAAAAAAGCCGTGTCATACCACGGCTTACCTGACCACGTAACGTCAACTACCCGCAATCAGGTGGCGCAGACTATATCACTGAAGCACAACGCTAACAAATAGCATGACCACCCGAGGCTGGATTATCACCAGCTTGCGAGGTGCGTCACCGCTTTTTGCGCCGCGAGCCTGGCTTTCGCATCGACGGTCAGCACATCATCCACACTTTGCGGCTCGCGTAAATCCATTGCCTCAAGAACAGACAGGTTCAGCGCAGCGATATCCGTAAAGCGGATCCGTTGTTCGAGGAAGGCGGCGACAGCAATTTCATTCGCCGCATTAAGGGCAGTTGTCGCTGCTTGCCCCTGCTCGAAGGCTTCCATTGCCAGTTTCAGGCATGGATAGCGCTGATAATCCGGCGCGCTGAACGTCAGCGCACTTAATTTGCAAAAGTCGAGCGGCTTCACGCCGGAGACGACGCGGTTTGGCCACGCCATCGTATGGGCGATAGGCGTACGCATATCTGGCTCGCCTAACTGCGCCACCACGCTGCCATCCCGATAACGGACCATGGAGTGGATCACGGACTGCGGGTGAATCAACACTTCCATCTGCGCTGCCGAGGCGTTAAACAACCAGCGGGCTTCAATGTATTCCAGACCTTTATTCATCATGGTGGCAGAGTCGACCGAGATTTTACGCCCCATCGACCAGTTCGGATGACGGCAGGCCTGATCCGGGGTCATTGAGACCAGGTCAGACAACGGCGTATCACGGAACGGGCCACCAGACCCGGTAAGCAGGATAGAAGAGACGCCATTCTGCTCGAGATCAGCGTACCCCAGGTTTTGCTGAAACGGTTGCGGTAAACTCTGAAAAATAGCGTTATGTTCGCTATCTACCGGCAAAAGACGCGCACCGCGTTGCTTTACCGCCTCCATAAACAGGCGTCCGCAGGTCACCAGCGACTCTTTATTGGCCAGCAACACCGTTTTCCCGGCATCGATCGCCGCCAGCGTCGGCAGCAGGCCCGCAGCTCCCACAATCGCTGCCATCACCTGGTCTACTTCATCCAGGGCCGCCATGTCGCAGGCAGCCTGTTGACCGCTTAATACTTCGGTCCGACTGCCATTTTCGGCCAGCAGCGCTTTTACCTGGCGAGCACTCTCCTCGTCGTCCATAACCGCATAGCGTGGCGAAAACTCAAGACACTGCTCGACCATCCGCTGAACGTTTTTTCCGGCGACAAGCGCGGTCACGGTGTAGTGTTCAGGGTTGTGGCGAACGACGTCGAGCGTGCTGCAACCAATCGAACCGGTTGAGCCGAGGAGTGTTAATTGCTTCATGAATTGTCCAGAAGTAGTGAAACCAGCAAAGCAAAACGCCGCCAGCAAAGCCCATCGGGCCTTCTGTACGGCGTTTTATCAGATTACGTCAGAAATCAGAACTGCATCAGTTCCGCTTCTTTTTCTGCCAGCGCCGCATCAAGCTTCTTGATGGCTGCATCGGTCAGTTTCTGTACGTCGTCCTGAGAGCGGCGATCGTCATCTTCGCTGATCTCTTTGTCTTTCAGCAGTGCTTTCACTTTGTCGTTCGCGTCACGGCGTACGTTACGCACGGCAACACGGCCCTGCTCTGCTTCACCACGTACCACTTTGATCAGATCTTTACGACGCTCTTCGGTCAGCGCTGGCAGTGGAACACGGATATCCGTGCCTGCAGAGCTTGGGTTCAGACCCAGATCGGATGCCATGATGGCTTTCTCAACAGCCGGGCCCATTGAACGATCAAAGACGTTAATTTTCAGCGTACGGGTATCTTCTACCGTAACCTGCGCCAGCTGACGCAGCGGCGTTGGCGTACCGTAGTATTCCACGACGATACCATCCAGCAGGCTTGGAGAAGCACGGCCAGTACGAATTTTGCTGATTTGGGTTTTGAACGCTTCAACGCATTTGTCCATGCGTACTTCAGCATCTTTTCTGATGTCGTTAATCACGTTACGAATCCTTGGAAACTTGTCTCAGGCAGACTATCCACCAGCACTACGCTACAGGTGTGCTAAGTATAGTCGCGTTTAATTCATGACAACGCCAAAGGCGCGTCCAGGTAAGATATCACTACAAAATAAAGCGGAATCTTACCTGTATTTATCGTCGACGGAAATTATTCCGTGATTAAAGTGCCTTCTTTTTCGCCCATCACCACGCGACGCAGCGCACCAGGCTTATTCATGTTGAAGACACGAATCGGCAGTTTGTGGTCGCGAGCAAGCGTAAAGGCGGCAAGATCCATCACTTTCAGCTCTTTATCCAGTACTTCGCTGTAGGTCAGCTGATCGTACATGGTGGCAGCAGGATCTTTTGCCGGATCGGCAGTAAACACGCCGTCCACTTTGGTCGCTTTCAGTACCACGTCGGCTTCGATCTCGATACCGCGCAGGCAGGCCGCGGAATCGGTAGTAAAGAATGGGTTACCCGTACCGGCAGAGAGGATCACCACACGGTTGTTGCGCAGCAGGCTGATAGCTTCGGCCCAGCTGTAGTTATCACAGACGCCATTCAGTGGAATAGCGGACATCAGGCGCGCATTCACATAGGCACGATGCAGTGCATCACGCATAGCCAGGCCATTCATGACCGTTGCCAGCATACCCATGTGGTCGCCCACCACGCGATTCATGCCTGCTTTTGCCAGACCCGCGCCACGGAAAAGGTTACCACCGCCAATGACTACGCCAACCTGGATGCCCAGTTCAACCAGTTCTTTGATTTCCTGCGCCATGCGGTCAAGGATGCTTGCGTCAATACCGAAGCCTTCCGACCCTTGCAGCGCTTCGCCGCTCAGCTTAAGCAGAATGCGTTTGTAAACGGGTTTTGCATTGGTAGCCATATTTCTTTCCTGGGACTGTCAACGATTAAGATGGGGGGTTAATTCTGGCGACATGATATATCGCATCTCAGCACAGAGACTATAGGCACTTGGCTGATTTACACGTAACGTACACAAAAAGAAGCCGCCCTCAGGCGGCTTCTTTTCGCTGATTAAGACTGTTTAGACATTGCAGCAACTTCTGCTGCGAAGTCAGTCTCAACTTTCTCGATGCCTTCGCCCACTTCGAAGCGGATGAAGCCAGTTACGTCAGCGTTGTGCTCTTTCAGCAGCTGAGCAACAGACTTGCTTGGATCCATTACGAAAGGCTGGCCAGTCAGAGAAACTTCGCCGGTGAATTTCTTCATGCGGCCTTCAACCATTTTCTCTGCGATTTCTTTTGGCTTGCCAGACTGCATGGCGATGTCCAGCTGAACCTGGTACTCTTTTTCTACAACTTCAGCAGACACGTCTTCTGGCTTAACGAATTCTGGCTTGCTTGCAGCGATGTGCATTGCCAGCTGCTTAACCAGCTCTTCGTCAGCGCCTTTAGCCGCCACCAGAACACCGATACGCGCACCGTGCTGGTATGAACCCAGAACGTCGCCTTCCAGGGAAGACACGCGACGGATGTTGATGTTCTCACCGATTTTAGCAACCAGCGCAACACGCTCTTCTTCGAACTGTGCTTTCAGAACTTCAACGTCAGTGATTTTGCCAGCAATAGCTGCGTCCAGAACTTTGTTAGCAAATGCCTGGAAACCGCCATCTTTAGCTACGAAGTCAGTCTGGCAGTTAACTTCCAGAATGATGCCGTAGGTGCCGTCGATCTTAGTGATGATCACGCCGTCAGCAGCAACGTTGCCTGCTTTCTTAGCTGCTTTGATCGCACCAGATTTACGCATGTTTTCGATTGCCAGCTCGATGTCGCCGTTCGCTTCAGTCAGCGCTTTTTTGCAATCCATCATGCCTGCGCCAGTACGCTCACGCAGCTCTTTTACCAGGGATGCGGTAATTTCAGCCATTCTTAAATCCTCGGGAGATGTGAACTGCCCGGCCAGAAGCCAAACAGTATAAATTGAAAAAAGGGGCCGATAATTGGCCCCTATTCATACACGGTACTAATAAGGGGTAGAACCTTATTATTCAGCTTCTACGAAGCTTTCTTCCGCCTGAGAAGCCAGATCCTGGGAACGGCCTTCACGAACGGTAGCAGCTACAGCGCTCAGGTACAGGCTAACAGCACGGATTGCATCGTCGTTACCCGGGATAACGAAGTCAACACCGTCCGGATCGGAGTTGGTATCAACGATTGCGAATACTGGGATACCCAGGTTGTTAGCTTCTTTGATTGCGATGTGCTCGTGGTCAGCATCGATAACGAACAGCGCGTCTGGCAGGCCGCCCATATCTTTGATACCGCCCAGGCTGTTTTCCAGCTTGTCCAGCTCACGAGTGCGCATCAGCGCTTCTTTTTTGGTCAGCTTTTCGAAAGTACCGTCCTGAGACTGGGTTTCCAGATCTTTCAGGCGCTTGATAGACTGACGAACGGTTTTCCAGTTGGTCAGCATACCGCCCAGCCAGCGATGGTTCACGAAGAACTGGTCGCAGCTGTTAGCAGCTTCTTTCACAGCTTCGCTTGCAGCGCGCTTAGTACCAACGAACAGAATCTTACCTTTACGGGAAGAGATCTTGTTCAGCTCAGCCAGGGCTTCGTTGAACATTGGTACAGTTTTCTCAAGGTTGATGATGTGAACTTTGTTACGTGCGCCGAAGATGAAAGGCTTCATTTTCGGGTTCCAGTAACGGGTCTGGTGACCGAAGTGAACACCAGCCTTGAGCATGTCGCGCATGGAAACAGTTGCCATGTTTTAAAACCTCTATTTAAAAGTTGGGGTTATGCCTCCACGTATCCCATATTACCGACCCCAAAGGGCACCCCGGAATATGTGCCGATACGTGTGTGTTGTTACACAAAGTGAGATTTGTCGCTCCCGTCCATTCTGTGTATCTGAAATGGATCGGAAGTCCGGCGCGCTTTATACCACAAAATGCTACCCGAAACCAACAATTGTTGGCGGTGTGTGCGGTGAGGGAATCTCAATTTGGCAGCATGTGCGCCAGACTGATACCATTGACAACACTTAGACTAGTATTGTCGAAAAAAACGACACTGATGGACAGATTACATGGCTATCTCTATTAAGAAACCTGAAGAAATTGAAAAGATGCGCGTCGCCGGTCGTCTGGCCGCTGAAGTGCTGGAAATGATCGAGCCGTTCGTAAAACCGGGCGTTAGCACCGGCGAACTGGACCGCATCTGTAATGATTACATCGTGAATGAGCAGCAGGCGGTCTCCGCTTGCCTTGGCTACCACGGCTTCCCGAAATCCGTGTGTATCTCTATTAATGAAGTGGTCTGTCACGGCATCCCGGATGACGAAAAACTGCTGAAAGACGGCGACATCGTTAACATCGACGTGACCGTTATTAAAGACGAGTACCACGGCGACACCTCCAAAATGTTCATCGTCGGCAAACCGACTATTCTGGGCGAGCGTCTGTGTAAAGTGACGCAGGATAGCCTTTATCTGGCGCTGAAGATGGTCAAGCCGGGTATTCGCCTGCGTACCATCGGTGCGGCGATCCAGAAATTTGTTGAAGCACAGGGTTTCTCTGTGGTCCGCGAATACTGCGGTCACGGTATTGGCCGTGTCTTCCATGAAGAGCCACAGGTTCTGCACTATGATGCGGATGACGGCGGCGTAGTGCTGCAGGCGGGCATGACCTTCACCATTGAGCCGATGGTCAACTCGGGTGATTACCGCATCCGTACCATGAAAGATGGCTGGACGGTGAAAACTAAAGACCGGAGCTTGTCTGCCCAGTACGAGCATACTATTGTGGTGACCGACAACGGCTGCGAAATTTTGACGTTACGCAAGGATGACACCATCCCGGCGATACTCTCGCAAGACGCATGATAAGAAGCCGGCAAATGCCGGCTTTTTTAATGGCTATCGTTTTTTCTTATGGGTGGCGCGCAATGAGTAACCTTTTACCCGAACAGTATGCCAATACGGCACTCCCCACCCTGCCTGGCCAGCCGGATAACCCCGGCGTCTGGCCGACGGCCGAGCTGACCTGCGCTGGCATCAAAGCGCATATCGATATCTTCCAGCGCTGGCTGGGGGAGGCCTTTGATAGCGGGATCTCCGCTGAAGCGCTTATTGAGGCGCGCACGGAATTTATCGATCAGCTCCTGCAACGCTTATGGATTGACTACGGTTTTGGTCAGTTGGGCGATGTGGCGCTGGTCGCGGTCGGCGGCTATGGCCGTGGCGAGCTGCACCCTCTTTCGGATATTGACCTTCTGATCCTGAGCCGGAAAAAGCTGCCTGATGAACAGGCGCAAAAAATCGGTGAGCTGCTGACCCTGCTGTGGGATGTCAAACTTGAAATCGGCCACAGCGTGCGAACCCTGGAAGAGTGTCTGCTGGAAGGGTTATCCGATCTCACCGTCGCCACCAACCTGATTGAAACCCGCATGCTGATTGGCGACGTGGCCCTGTTTCTGGAGCTGCAAAAGCACATTTTCAGCGACGGCTTCTGGCCATCAGAGAAGTTCTTCGCCGCGAAGGTCGATGAGCAGCAGGTGCGCCACCAGCGTTACCACGGCACCAGCTACAACCTGGAGCCGGATATCAAAAGCAGCCCGGGTGGCCTGCGCGATATCCATACCCTGCAATGGGTCGCCCGCCGCCATTTCGGCGCCACCTCGCTGGATGAGATGGTCGGGTTTGGTTTCCTCACCGAGGCCGAACGTACCGAGCTGAATGAGTGTCTGCATCTGCTGTGGCGCATCCGTTTCGCCCTGCATCTTGAAGTTACCCGCTACGACAACCGTCTGCTGTTTGACCGCCAGCTAAGCGTCGCCCAGCGCCTGCACTACAGCGGCGAAGGTAACGAACCGGTCGAGCAGATGATGAAGGACTTCTTCCGCGTGACCCGTCGCGTGGGTGAACTGAATCAGATGCTGTTGCAGCTTTTCGATGAGGCGATCCTGGCGCTTACCGCCGATGAAAAGCCGCGTCCAATTGATGATGAATTCCAGCTGCGCGGCACCCTGATCGACCTGCGTGACGAGACGCTGTTTATCCGTAAGCCGGAAGCGATTCTGCGGATGTTCTACACCATGGTGCGGAACAGCACCATCACCGGGATCTACTCCACTACGTTGCGCCACCTGCGTCACGCCCGCCGCCATCTTAACCAGCCGCTGTGCTATATCCCGGAAGCGCGTTCGCTGTTTCTGAGCATGTTGCGCCACCCTGGTGCGGTCAGCCGCGGGCTGCTGCCGATGCACCGTCACAGCGTACTTTGGGCCTATATGCCGCAGTGGTCACATATCGTCGGCCAGATGCAGTTTGACCTTTTCCATGCCTATACCGTTGATGAACACACCATCCGCGTAATGCTGAAGCTGGAAAGCTTCGCCAAAGAAGAGGTGCGCAGCCGCCACCCGCTTTGCGTCGAGCTTTGGCCACGCCTCACCAACCCGGAGCTGATTCTGATTGCCGCCCTGTTTCACGATATCGCCAAAGGGCGCGGCGGCGACCACTCAATACTGGGTGCAGAGGACGTGCTGAAATTCGCCGAGCTGCACGGGCTTAATTCGCGCGAAACCCAACTGGTTGCCTGGCTGGTACGCCATCACCTGCTGATGTCGGTTACCGCCCAGCGGCGCGATATTCAGGATCCCGAGGTGATCAAACAGTTTGCCGAAGAGGTGCAGACCGAGAATCGCCTGCGCTTCCTGGTCTGCCTGACGGTGGCTGACATCTGCGCCACCAACGAGACGCTGTGGAACAGCTGGAAGCAGAGCCTGCTGCGCGAACTCTATTTCGCCACCGAGAAGCAGCTGCGTCGCGGAATGCAGAGCACGCCGGACATGCGCGAACGCGTGCGCCATCACCAGATGCAGGCTCTGGCACTGTTGCGGATGGAGAGTATTAATGAAGAGGCACTGCATCTGATTTGGGCGCGCTGTCGCGCCAACTATTTTGTGCGTCATAGCCCGAATCAGCTGGCCTGGCACGCCCGTCATCTGCTGCAGCACGATCTGTCTAAGCCCCTGATCCTGCTTAGCCCGCAGGCGACCCGCGGGGGAACGGAGATCTTTATCTGGAGCCCCGACCGCGCTTACCTGTTTGCTGCGGTCTGTGCTGAACTCGACCGACGTAACCTCAGCGTTCACGACGCGCAGATCTTCACGACCCGCGACGGCATGGCGATGGATACCTTTATTGTGCTGGAGCCGGACGGAAGTCCGCTGTCGGCCGACCGTCACGAGCCGATTCGCTACGGGCTGGAACAGGCGATCACCCAACATAGCTGGCAGCCACCGCAGCCGCGGAGACAACCGGCCAAACTGCGCCACTTTACCGTCGATACCGAGGTCAATTTCCTGCCGACGCATACCGACCGGAAATCCTTCCTTGAGCTGATCGCGCTCGACCAGCCAGGCCTGCTTGCCAGGGTTGGACAGGTTTTTGCGGATCTGGGAATTTCGCTGCACGGCGCCAGAATTACAACCATTGGCGAGCGAGTAGAAGATTTATTTATAATCGCCACAGCCGACCGTCGTGGGCTTAATAATGCCCTGCAGAAGGAAGTGCAACAACGGTTGACAGCAGCCCTCAATCCAAACGATAAAGGGTGATGTTTTTTTTTTACCTGGAAAGAGTTGAACTATGCAGCAGTTACAGAACGTTATTGAGTCCGCTTTTGAGCGTCGCGCCGAAATTACTCCGGCAAATGTGGATACCGTGACCCGCGAGGCGGTTAATCAGGTTATTTCTCTGCTTGATTCCGGCGCGCTGCGTGTAGCCGAAAAAATCGACGGTCAGTGGGTCACTCATCAGTGGCTGAAGAAAGCGGTACTGCTCTCTTTCCGTATTAACGATAACCAGGTTATCGACGGTGCGGAAAGCCGCTACTTCGATAAAGTGCCAATGAAATTCGCTGATTACGACGAAGCGCGTTTCCAGAAAGAAGGTTTCCGTGTGGTGCCACCGGCGGCGGTTCGCCAGGGTGCATTTATCGCGCGTAACACCGTGCTGATGCCATCCTATGTGAACATTGGCGCATACGTTGATGAAGGCACCATGGTTGATACCTGGGCCACCGTTGGCTCCTGTGCGCAGATCGGTAAAAACGTTCACCTTTCTGGCGGTGTGGGTATCGGTGGTGTTCTGGAGCCACTGCAGGCGAACCCGACCATCATCGAAGACAATTGCTTCATCGGCGCACGCTCCGAAGTGGTTGAAGGCGTGATCGTGGAAGAAGGTTCGGTGATCTCTATGGGCGTTTACATCGGCCAGAGCACCCGTATTTACGATCGCGAAACCGGTGAAGTGCATTACGGTCGCGTACCGGCAGGTTCCGTGGTGGTATCCGGCAACCTGCCATCAAAAGATGGCAAATACAGCCTGTACTGTGCGGTTATCGTCAAAAAAGTCGATGCGAAAACCCGCGGCAAAGTTGGCATCAACGAACTGCTGCGCACCATCGATTAATCAGGTATAACAAAAAGCGGGGGCAACCCCGCTTTTTTTATATCTGAGGGTGGCGAAAATAGATTTTTTCGTGAATTATTCATGGGTTATGTTGAGATCAAGGGTACCGCTATGTACGATAATCTGAAAAGTCTGGGCATTACTAATCCTGATGAAATTGACCGTTACAGCCTCCGTCAGGAAGCCAACAACGATATCCTGAAAATCTATTTCCACAAGGATAAAGGCGAGTTCTTCGCCAAGAGCGTGAAGTTCAAGTACCCACGTCAGCGTAAGACTGTCGTTGCCGATGGCATCGGTCAGGGTTACAAAGAAGTGCAGGAGATCAGCCCTAATCTGCGTTATGTGATTGATGAGCTGGATCAGATTTGCCAGCGCGATCGCACTGAGGTGGATCTGAAGCGGAAGATCCTGGATGACCTGCGTCATCTGGAAAGCGTCGTTGCCCACAAGATCACGGAAATCGAAGCGGATCTTGAGAAGTTGACCCGTAACAAGTAATTCCCGGTGCGGCCTGATGTCCTCACCCGGCGATCTCCCACGTGGAGAGAGTGCAAACACTAAAAACGGCAACCTCTGGTTGCCGTTTTGCGTTTCCGTACAGGCCGGATCACCCGACAAACAACGTCATCTCTGCTCGTCTAACTGCAACGCTACATATAGCAACAGCCGATCGTCAAAATTCCCCAGATCCAGCCCCGTTAACTCTGAAATACGGTTCAGGCGATATTCCAGCGTATTGCGATGAATAAAGAGCGCCTTGGACGTCGCCAGTGGCTGCACGTTATGCCGGAACCAGGCCTGTAACGTGCGCCGCAGCAGGCCGTTGTTATCCATCGCTTTCAAACGTACCAGCGGGCGCGCCAGTTCGTTGGCCTGCCAGCCACCGCGCAGGCTGTCGAGCAGCACCGGCAACATCAGCTCCTGATAAAAATAGCTGCGGTTTTCCGGCATACGCTGCTTACCAACCATCATGGTCGTTCTGGCAGTACGCCAGGAGCGCGCAATACTGCCCGGGCCGGTAAAGTAGTTCCCTAACGCGACCCGAAAACGCAGTTGCCCATTCTCTTTCATCCGGGCAATCAGCTGTTCCACCCGCCGACGGTGATCTTCCGCATCCCACCGACCAAACTGGTTTAATGCCGGTTTGAGCACCACCATCTCGGTTAATGAAACGATCGCCACCAGGTTATTACGCTCTGGTGTCGCCAGCGCGTTTTGCAGCTGCTGCAGCTCGACCATTGCGCTGTCGACGCCCAGTTGGCCGCTGTCGACCTCAATGACCGCCACCACGCGGGGCTGGTTGAGGTCAATGCCCAGACGCTGCGCCCACTCCGTTAACGCCGGGGTATGCTCTTCCGCCTGGATCAGGTTCATCACCAGCTCTTCGCGCAGGCGGCTGTCCTGCGCCAGCAGATGCATCAGGCGGGATTGCTCCAGCATCATCTCTGCCGTCATACAGACCAGCTCGCCATATTTGCGTAAGGATTCCGGCTCACCGGTCAGACCGATAACCCCGACAATCTCGCCTTCCAGACGCAGCGGCAGGTTAATCCCCTGGCGCACGCCATGCAGATGCCGCGCGACCGCGTCATCGATATCTACCACGCGCCCCTGAGAGAGCACCAATAGCGCACCTTCGTGCAATTCCCCAATACGCTCACGATCGCCGCTGCCAATGATTCGGCCACGAGCATCCATTACGTTAATATTGGTGTCGATGATGCGCATTGTTCGCGCCACGATATCCTGCGCCATTTTGGTATCAAGATGCCAGCCAGCCATGTCACCCTCCTCTGAGCATCGCTCAAGCATAAGGAAGATTAATTCGCGCCGCATTGTGCAGATGCACAAACTGACAGGGAGAAGTATGGACTTGTGGAAGGGTTCACAGAAAGGGATGAAAACGCCCCTGTTTCCAGACAGAAACAGGGGCAGAACAACTTACTGCATCAGCAGATAGAGAGAGGTGTCGCCACGCTGGATGTTCAGCGCCAGCACCGATGGTTTGCTGTCGAGGATCTTGCGCAGTTCTTCGACATTTTTAATCGGCTGCTGGTTGGCACCGATAATGACGTCCCCTTTCTTCAGGCCGATACGGGCCGCCGGGCTATTGGCTTTGACATTATCTACCGACACGCCTTTATCCTGGCCCTTATTACTCATATCCGCACCTTCGATACCGCTGAAGACCGCGGTAGCAGTACCCGCCTGATTCTGGCTGCTCTGCTGCAGTTCCAGCGTCACCGTGACCGGTTTCCCTTCACGCAGCAGGCCCAGGGAGACTTTGCTGCCCACCGGCATGGAGCCGACTTCTGCGCGCAATGCCGCGAAGCTGCTCACCGGTTTGCCGTTCAGGGTGGTGATCACGTCACCGGCCTTGATGCCCGCTTTCGCCGCGGAGGAGTTTGGCATCACCTGGCTGACAAAGGCGCCGCGCTGGGCGTCAACCTTCATGGCTTTCGCCAGTTCGGAGTTCAGCTCGGTGCCGAGGATACCCAGCTCGCCGCGTTTCACCTGGCCAAACTCAACCATCTGACCGGTCAGGTTTTTCACCATGTTACTTGGGATCGCAAAGCCGATGCCGATGTTACCGCCGTCCGGGGCGAGGATCGCGGTGTTAATCCCGATCAGCTCCCCGTTCAGGTTGACCAGCGCACCACCGGAGTTACCGCGGTTGATCGCCGCATCGGTCTGGATAAAGTTTTCATAGTTTTCCGCATTCAGGCCGCTACGGCCAAGGGCAGAAACGATACCGGAGGTGACCGTCTCACCCAGACCAAACGGGTTACCGATCGCCACGGTGTAGTCTCCGACGCGCAGCGCGTCTGAGTCAGCCAGCTTAATCGCCGTCAGGTTTTTCGGATCCTGAATCTGAATCAGAGCGATATCAGAGCGCGGATCTTTTCCGACCATTTTGGCGTCAAGCTTACGCCCGTCGCTCAACTGAACTTTGATGCTGCTGGCGTTATCCACCACGTGGTTGTTGGTGACGACATAGCCTTTGGCCGCATCAATGATTACGCCGGAACCCAACGCCATAAACTTCTGCTGCTGGCCGCCGCCGTTGTCATCACCCGCCCCGCCCTGGCAGAACGGTGAGCTCTGGAATGGCGAACCTTCCTGGCAGAACGGCGAGTTGTCACCGAAGAACTGCTGGAAGTTACGCGGCATGCGCGGCGTGTTGACGGTGGTGCTCCCTTCGACATTGATACTCACCACCGAAGGCATCACTTTTTCCAGCATCGGTGCCAGGCTTGGCATCTGTTGCGCAGTGGCTGCGGAAGAGACAGTCTCTGCTGCGCTGGCAGACAGAGGGGATAACGCTAAACCTAAACTCAGAGCCAGTGCACTCATTGCTAAAGTGGTTTTTTTCATGTTTCTTAATCTCGATTTACAGGTCACGCACAATTGCTGTGTATATCAGATTCGTTTCGACGCGCTTAGTTCCGGCATTAAGTTTCTGGAAAAAGTAAAAATTTATTGTCCGTCTTTACAAAACTCAGCCTTATTCCACTGCCATCAACTTGCGGTATTCATCCCAGGCATATAAGTCTGTCATTCCACTGATATAGTCCTGAATCAGGCGGCAGCGATAATAAAACTCCAGCACCGGCCATTCCGGCTGCTGCCGATCAAATTTACTGACCGACTCAACATACGCCAGCCGATGGCGCGGGGAAAGTTTATGGAATAGCCGGGATTCAATCGGTAAGCGGCGGACCCGCTCCTTTTCTACCAGCTCGCTGAACTCCTCCGCGGATAATTGTAGCAGCGGACGGTAGATCTCCAGCAGGCCGGTGATCACCCGATATCCCTGTAATTCCAGCTGCTCGACCTCAGGGTGGCTGAAGACATGGCGCATGGCGACATTTTTATATAACTCAAGCAGTTGACTAAAGCTACTGTCGTCTTCCAGTAGCGCATGATTGAATTCACCGTGATAAATCTGATCGATATTGTCGATAAAACGCTCAGCCGCATAGGGCACCAGTTTATTTAATGTATTGACGCGTAAATACATAAAGAACTGATCCTCAGTGCTGCGACTGAGGGAATTGGAGCGTGATTTCTCCCAGGCATTTTCCACCACCTGGGAAAATAAAGACCCTTTCTCGTGGTTGCCCCAGGCATCATAAAGATGCTGATAAAGCCCCTCGACGCTGAATATTCTTTTCTCTACCGCATCTTCCAGATCGGCCACACAATAGGAAATATCGTCTGCCGCTTCCATAATCCAGGTCAATGGAAAACGGCCATAGGGCGTGAGAGAAAGTTCCTGCCGGAGCCGCTCGATATACGCCTCTTCCGAGAAATAGTAGCCCGGTTTTTTCATTAAGTAATTGTGCGTCTCGGGCGGGTCGCCCTGCCACCAGGCGGGGCGGGTATATTTCAGAATGCACCCCACCTGCGCCCAGGTGAGGTTCATGCGCATCAGAGAGTGCACCAGACGGATACCCTGAGCATTGCCTTCAAAATGACACAGATCCTGACGTACCTTGCGTCGCAATCCGTTCAGCGTCTCTTCGCCTTCACGCAACCGTAGAGCCTGCACACTGCAGCGATCGTCGCTCAGGGGCTGGCTGGCAGCATCGGAGGGGAACAGGCGCTGGCGGAACCAGTCATTGATGGCCGCTTCGCCAAAATGACCGAAGGGGGGATTACCGATATCGTGCATCAGGCACGCCATCTCAACGATGCTTTCAAACGGCCCGGTCAGCTCATCCAGCCCGTAGGCGTCCAGCAGGCGCTGCTCCTTGAGGCGGCTTAAGATCTCTTTGGCGATATAGCGCCCTACCTGCTGCACCTCCAGGGAGTGGGTCAGGCGGGTGCGCACGGCGGCGTTGCGTTCGAGGGGGAAAACCTGCGTTTTTTGCTGCAGGCGGCGGATTGCCGGCGAGTTGACGATGCGCCCGCGGTCACTTTCGAAGATCCGCAGGATCTCATGTTCGCTCTTTTTCCCCTGCGGAGAGCGGTACCGGCGGTGCCAGTTAATTTTGGTGCGAAAGTCGATTGATGCCATGTGCTCCCCCGCGTGAGAATGCGTTTCCCCTGAAGCGCATGATAGACTATGCATCTTAACAAGGCACATCGCGAGTAAATCTATGAAAATCGGTATTATTGGAGCAATGGAAGAAGAAGTTACGCTGCTGCGTGACAAAATTGAGAACCGTCAGACCCTCTCTCTGGGTGGCTGCGAGATCTACACCGGCACGCTGAACGGTACTGAAGTTGCTCTGCTGAAATCGGGTATCGGTAAAGTTTCCGCCGCGCTGGGCGCAACTCTGCTGCTGGAACGCTGCAAGCCAGACGTGATCATTAACACTGGCTCTGCGGGCGGCCTGGCCTCCACCCTGAAAGTGGGCGATATCGTGGTTTCTGACGAAGCGCGCTATCACGACGCCGATGTCACCGCCTTCGGGTACGAATACGGCCAGCTCCCGGGCTGCCCGGCCGGTTTCAAAGCCGATGATAAGCTGATTGCCGCCGCAGAAAGCTGCATCGCAGAATTGAACCTCAACGCCGTGCGTGGCCTGATTGTCAGCGGCGATGCCTTTATCAATGGTTCCGTGAACCTGGCGAAAATCCGCCATAACTTCCCGCAGGCGATTGCCGTTGAGATGGAAGCCACCGCCATTGCCCACGTCTGCCATAACTTCAGCGTACCCTTCGTGGTGGTTCGCGCCATCTCCGACGTCGCGGATCAGCAGTCTCACCTGAGCTTCGACGAGTTCCTCGTGGTCGCTGCCAAACAGTCCAGCCTGATGGTTGAGACGTTGGTGCAGAAACTGGCGCGTGGTTAAGCTGCTCGTCAGGGCGCTTCTGGCGCTATTTCTGCTGGCACCGGCGTGGCTACTGGCCGCGCCGCGTGTTATTACCCTCTCCCCCGCCAATACCGAACTGGCCTTTGCCGCCGGGATCACCCCCATCGGGGTCAGCAGCTTTTCCGATTATCCCCCCGAAGCGGCAAAGATTGAGCAGGTCGCCACCTGGCAAGGCATGAACGTTGAACGTATCGTCGCCCTGAAGCCCGATCTGGTGCTGGCCTGGCGCGGCGGCAACGCGGAACGGCAGGTAAACCAGCTGGCCTCGCTCGGGATAAAAGTACAGTGGATCGATGCCACCAGCATTGAACATATCGCGCAGGCCCTTGGCGATCTTGCGCCCTGGAGTCCGACGCCAGACCAGGCCCGACAGGCCGCACAAAAAATTTTGACCGATTATGCCTCCCTGAAAGCGACCTACGGCACCGTGCCGAAAAAGCGGGTATTTATTCAGTTCGGCCAACAGCCGCTGTTCACGACAAGCCGGGGATCGCTGCAACATCAGGTAGTTGAACTGTGTGGCGGAGAAAATATCTTCGCGTCCAGCCGTGTCCCCTGGCCCCAGGTGAGCCGCGAGCAGGTGCTGGCGCGCCAGCCCCAGGCGATTGTGGTGGCCGGTTCTGCGGGCGATATTCCTAAAATAGAACAATACTGGCACAGCCAACTAAAAATACCGGTGATTGCGCTGAACAGCGACTGGTTTGAGCGCGCAAGCCCGCGTATTATCCTCGCCGCAAAACAACTCTGCTCTGCGCTGTCGCAGAGCCACTAATTTTCTCGAGGATCACGATGCTCGTTTATTGGCTGGATATTCTCGGCACAGCCGTTTTTGCGATCTCCGGCGTTCTGCTGGCCGGTAAATTACGTATGGACCCGTTTGGCGTGCTGGTGTTAGGGGTCGTCACCGCCGTGGGTGGAGGAACGATCCGCGACATGGCGCTCGATCACGGCCCGGTTTTCTGGGTCAAAGATCCTACCGATCTGGTGGTGGCGATGGTCACCTGCATGTTAACCATTATCCTGGTCCGTCAGCCGCGCCGTTTGCCTAAATGGCTGCTACCGGTGCTGGATGCGGTAGGCCTCGCGGTCTTTGTCGGCATTGGGGTTAACAAAGCTTTTATGGCTGGCACCGGCCCGATGGTCGCGATCTGTATGGGGGTGGTCACCGGCGTGGGCGGCGGGATTATCCGCGATATTCTGGCACGCGAAGTGCCGATGATCCTGAGAACCGAGATTTACGCCACCGCCTGTATTCTGGGTGGGATCGTCCACGCCACAGCCTGGTACACATTTCAGGTTCCGCTGGAACAGGCGGCGATGCTGGGGATGGTGGTCACGCTGGGGATCCGGCTGGCGGCCATTCGCTGGCACCTGAAGCTACCCACCTTTGCGCTGGATGATAACGCCAGGTCATAAAAGCAAAACGGCAACCCAGGGTTGCCGTTTTTAATGTTTGCTCTCTCTCCGGTAAGGAGAGGGCCGGGGTGAGGGCACCCGGCCACACACTTTTAAATGCTGAACGACGAGCCACACCCGCAGGTGCTGGTTGCGTTCGGGTTGGTCACCACAAAGCGGGAACCTTCCAGACCTTCGGTGTAGTCCACCGCGCCGCCCACCAGATACTGCAGGCTCATCGGGTCAACGACCAGCGCAACGCCCTGCTTCTCGATGGTCATGTCACCGTCGTTAACCTGATCGTCAAAGGTGAAACCATACTGGAAGCCGCTGCAGCCGCCGCCAGTAATGTAAACACGCAATTTCAGCTCTGGGTTGTCTTCATCGGCAATCAGGTCTTTTACTTTTTTGGCTGCTGCTTCGGTAAACTGCAACGGCAGCGCTACGTCATCACTCATCTTATGCTCCCATGAATACTGCTAGTGGGTAAAAATCACCCAATTCTTGTTGCCATTATCTAATACCCTGGTAATTCATTCAAGTATTCTGCTTCGCCAGGGTACGGGCAAGAATGGTGGAGTATAGCGGTTTTCCGCCGAGGAACTGGGCTAATAGTGTGGCCCCCAGACAGGTAATGATCATTGGCAAAATGAGCTGGTAATTGTCGGTCATCTCCAGCACCAGCACGATCCCGGTCAGTGGCGCGCGCAACGATGCCGCCAGCAGCGCCCCCATTCCGGCGACGGCAAAGGTGCCAGCCTCAAGATGATACGCCGGGAAGCCTGCGGCGGCAGCCATGCCAAAGGCCGTTCCCAGCAACGTACCTAACGCCAGCATCGGGGCAAAAATGCCACCAGGCGCGCCGGAGGAGAAGCAGAGTACGGTGGTGATCACCCGGGAGATAAACATAAACAGCAACAGGCCGATGCTAAAATTACCCGCCGCCGCAATGGGGATCAGGCCAAAGCCACCGCCTGCCGCGTTAGGTTCGATAAAGCCCAGCACGCCGCACACGCCCCCCAGCAGGCCGCCCACCAGCACCCATTTGGTCGTGTTGCCGCCGTGGATCCGCTGGAACATATCCTGAGCGCGAATAATAAGGGCATTAAACAGCGGGCCTACAATGCCAAAAATCATGCCGAGGATCAGATACAACCACAGCGTATTGACCGGCGCGTTGGTCAATTTACCGACCTCAATAACCGCCCCTTCGCCATTGAAAAGCCGGAAGACAATGCTCGACATAATCACGCCGGTAAAGACCGCTTTAATCGAGATCAGGTTATAGCGAAACTGAGCCCGCATCTCTTCGATGATAAACAGGATCCCCGCCAGCGGGGCATTAAACGCGGCGGAAAGCCCCGCGGCGGCACCGGTTGCCAGCAGCGTATGGCGTGCTTCGGCGCTGCGCATCCTGAACAGATCGCTGACCATACGGCCAATATTACCGCCCAACTGTACGGTCGGCCCTTCTCGCCCAAGCACCATCCCCGCACCCAGCGTCCCCATTCCGCCAATAAACTTAACGGGAAGGACGCGCCACCAGCGAACCGGGCGCAGCTCTTCAAGCGCCCCTTCTATCTCAGGGATCCCCGAGCCGCCCGCTTCCGGGGCGAATTTACGCACCAGAAAATAACCGACCATCGCCAACACAGCGGATAAACCAAACGCCAGGATCCAGACCAGCCCTTCACGATCGGCATAACCCGCAACGGTGCCGATACGCCAGTTAAGCACGGCATTGACGGCTTTTTCGAATGCGACGCCTACCAGCCCCGCCAGCGTGCCGACCACCGCTGCGCCCAGCAAAATTGCCAGCGGGGTTTTATCGCGATTGAGCAGCCGCCGGATGCTGATACGGGATCGCGCACGCGCAAACTGTTGTTGTTCAAATGAGGGAGAATCTGCTTTCATGGCCTGTTAGTTTTCGTCATACAAATCGCCACAGGGAGTTTACCAGAGACCGCCCGGCCGTCTTCGGAAAATTGCTTAACAATTGTTAATGCATTAATGGGGCAAAAATTTCATAACCTTCCACGAATCACTTAGAATAGCGGGCTTAATCATTTTATACGAGCCAGGAACCACGCCATGAGCAAGTCTGAAAACCTCTACAGTGCAGCCCGCGAGCTTATCCCTGGCGGTGTTAACTCCCCGGTCCGTGCCTTTACCGGCGTGGGCGGGACACCGCTGTTTATCGAACGTGCCGATGGCGCCTATCTGTACGATGTGGATGGTAAAGCCTATATCGACTATGTCGGCTCATGGGGGCCGATGGTGCTGGGTCACAATCACCCGGCCATCCGCAACGCGGTGATCGAAGCGGCGCAGCGCGGGTTAAGCTTCGGGGCACCTACCGAGATGGAAGTAAAAATGGCGGCGCTGGTAACCGAGCTGGTGCCAACCATGGATATGGTGCGCATGGTGAACTCCGGTACCGAAGCGACCATGAGCGCCATCCGTCTGGCGCGTGGCTTTACTGGCCGCGACAAAATCATCAAATTCGAAGGCTGCTACCACGGCCACGCGGATTGCCTGCTGGTGAAAGCCGGTTCTGGCGCGCTGACCCTCGGCCAGCCGAACTCTCCGGGCGTGCCGGCAGACTTCGCCAAACACACCCTGACCTGCACCTATAACGATCTCGACTCGGTGCGCGCAGCCTTTGAACTGAACCCGCAGGCGATCGCCTGCATTATCGTCGAACCGGTGGCAGGCAACATGAACTGCATTCCACCGCAGCCTGGCTTCCTGCAGGGTCTGCGTGCGCTGTGCGACGAGTTCGGCGCGCTGCTGATTATCGACGAAGTGATGACCGGTTTCCGCGTAGCCCTCGCAGGCGCACAGGCGTACTACGACGTGGTGCCGGACCTGACCTGCCTGGGCAAAATCATCGGCGGCGGCATGCCGGTGGGGGCTTTTGGTGGTCGTAAAGAGGTGATGGACGCGTTGGCGCCAACTGGCCCGGTCTATCAGGCGGGTACGCTCTCCGGTAACCCGATTGCCATGGCGGCCGGTTTCGCCTGCTTAAACGAAGTGGCGCAGCCGGGTATTCATACTACCCTTACCGAGCGTACCACCCAGCTGGCAAACGGCCTGCTGGAGGCGGCTGAAGACGCGGGTATTCCACTGGTGGTGAACCATGTCGGCGGCATGTTCGGCATCTTCTTCACCGACGCGAAAACCGTGACCTGCTATCAGGATGTGGTGAAGTGCGACGTTGAGCGCTTCAAGCGTTTCTTCCATCTGATGCTGGAGGAAGGTGTTTATCTGGCACCATCAGCGTTTGAGGCAGGCTTTATGTCGGTTGCGCACAGCGAAGAGGATATCAATAACACCATCGACGCGGCGCGTCGGGTGTTTGCGAAGCTCTGATAAGGTTTGCGGGGTGCGGCCTGATGCCCTCACCCCACTCTTCTCCCACAGGAAGAGGCAGCAAATCAACCGCAGGCCGGGTGGGCGTTAGCGCCACCCGGCTTTTTTTATCGGCTCTGCTTGCGCAGCAGATAGATAAAGTACGGAGCCCCGATAAAGGTGGACAACAGCCCCGCCGGGATCTGATACGGGAACAACACCATCCGGCCACACCAGTCAGCGAACACCAGCAGTATTCCCCCCGTTAAGGCCGACATCACAATATGCGGCATCGTCCGGCGGAACCCCATCATCCGCGCAATGTGCGGTGCCATCAGCCCGATAAAGCTCAGCGGCCCAATGGTCAAAGTAGCGGTAGCCGTAAGCGACGCCGCCAGCAACAGCAGGCCGATACGCGAGGCGCTCAGCGCCATCCCCACTGAACGCGCAGTGTCGCCCCCCAGCGGCAGTACCGTCAGCCAGCGACGACACAGCGGCACCAGGGCCAGCAGAATAATCATCGCCACCCCCGTGCTCACCACCTGTTCGGTCGTGGCGTTATAGGTTGAACCGGAAATCCAGGTCAGGATCTGCGCCATCCGCGGATCGCCGCTCGCCTGCAGCATCATCAGCAGCATGGTGAAGGCGGTACTCAGCGCCATCCCCGCCAGCAGCATCCGGTGCGGCGAGAAGCCGCCCCTTCCGGCGGCAATCATGATGATCAGCAGCGTGACCGCTGCACCGATACTGCCCGCAGGCATCAGCCAGCCGAAGGCATTACCCGGCACGAAGAAGAGCATCAACACCACGCCGAACGCTGCACCGGAGCTGATCCCCAGCACTTCCGGGCTTGCCATCGGGTTGCCGGTCAAACGCTGGATAATGCAGCCCGCTACCGCCAGCATCACCCCGGCAATCAGCGCGGCGAAAATACGCGGCGCGCGCCACGGCAGCAGCTCATCGAGCATCGCCCCGCTCGCCCAGTGCCAGCCCTGGGCATCACGGCCAAACGCCAGCGCCGCAATCACCGCCAGCATCAGTACTGCGCCACCCGCCAGGGCAAACCACAAGACATGATGACGCTCGGCGCTCACTTTATCGCCCGCGTTCATCGCCGGGGCGCTCATGCTGCGCAGGCGTGGCAGCAGCCACAGCAGCAGCGGCGCGCCAATCAGCGCCGTGACCGAACCGGTCGAGACTTCCATCCATACCCGCGTCAGCCAGAGGATCACCTGGTCAGACAGCCAAAGGATCAGGGCACCAATCAGTGGGGCGAGGATCAGCCGGGAGAGCAAACGGCGCGCGCCGAGCATTTTTGCCAGCAGCGGCGCGAACAGGCCGATAAAACCGATGATGCCGACCGCATTCACCAGCAGGGCGCTGATGACAATCGCCAGCGTCAGCGCCGCCAGACGGGCCAGCGACAGCGCCAGACCGAGGTTGCGCGCCACGCCATCGTCCAGCCCCATCAGGGTAAGCGGACGCAGCAGCAGCAGGGTCAACAGCACGCCGCCGAGCAGCTGCGGCCACAGACGCTGAACGATGCTCCAGTCGGTTTGTGTCAGCGTCCCGGTGCTCCAGAGGAACATACTCTGCAGCTGGTCATGATGGAAGATCACCAGCAGCTGGTTGACCGCGCCGCAGTAGAGGCTCACCACCAGCCCGGCGAGGATCAGCGTCACCGGCGAGAGGCGTTTACCCCAGGCCACGCCAAAGACAATCGCGCCGACGACGCAAGCGCCCACCAGCGCGGCAAACTGCGCCGCCAGTACGCCCGGGAGCGCCCACAGCGTGATGATCGTCATCCCCAGTTGGGCACCCGTCGCCACGCCAAGGGTCGTCGGCTCTGCCAGCGGGTTACGTAATACCTGCTGGAAGAGCACGCCCACCAGCCCAAGCCCTGCGCCCACCAGCAGCGAGATCGCCAGCCGCGGCAGCAGGCTGTAGTGGAACAGCATCTGTTGAATATTGTCGATATCGGGGGCGATTAAGGCACTCCCCCACTGCGCGCGCGGCAGCGCCAGATTCAGGTTCCACCAGGTTAGGCCCAGCGCGACCACCAGTAGCAGCGCCATCAGCAGCGCCGGGAAAAGGGTTATCCGTGACTTCATGCCTGGCCTCCCAGCGCGCTGTCTAGCACACGGGCAAAGTGCATCGCCGACAGGGTAGCGCCGTAGAACCACACCGCGGGCACGCGCTTGACGCGCTGCTGGCGGACAAACGGCATCGCCTGCCACAGCGGCGTCGCCATTAATGTCTGCATCTCGCGCTCATTGCCATGATCGAAGCACAGCACATCCACATCACGGAACATGGCCAGACGGTCGATGCCCACGGTGGTACTGCCCCAGAAGGTCATCTCCCCTTCCCAGGCGTTTTTAATCCCATAGCGATCCAGCACTTCCTGGAACAGGCAGTTGTTGCCAAACACCAGCATATGGCGGGCATCGAGCAGGGTCACCATCAGCAGCGGTCGGTCGCCACGGCCAGCAAAACGCGGTTTGTAGCTGTCGATCACGCTGTCAAAATGATCCAGATGCGATCGGGCAGCCGCTTCCATGTTCAGCAGCTGTGCCATCTCGGTTAAGGATTTGCGGGCGTTGGCCAGGGGTTTTTTACCGTCGCTAAAGGCGAACCCGCGCCCCGGCGCAATCCGCGCCAGCTTCTCTTCTGATGGCCCATACCCTGCCGACCAGACCAGGTACGACGGTTTCATCTGCGTGAGCAGTTCGAGATTGGGTTCGGTACGCAGGCCAATGTCGATCACCGTTTCCGGCAGCCGAGGCTCGTTCACCCACAGGCTGTAGTTGGGAATGTCGGCCACGCCGTAGGGGGTGACGCCAAGCGCCAGCAGCAGCTCGACCGGCAACCACTCGAGGGCCACAATGCGATGAGGATCGACGGCCGCGGCGGCATGCGCCGTGCCCATTTTCCACAGCAGCGGCGAGAGGGCCATGGCCGTCAACAGACGACGACGGCTAATATGTGTTAACTCAGGCATCAATAGACAAAGCTCACCGGTGCCGCTCCGGCAGGATGCGGCAGGATCCCCATTGGGATCCCGTAAATGTGTTCCAGCGTTTCACTGCGCATCAGCTCGGCAGGCGTACCCTGGGCAATCATCTCGCCACCGCGCAGCGCCACCAGATAGTCGCAGTAACGCGCCGCCATGTTGATGTCGTGCAGCACCGCAATCACCGTCAGCCCACGCTGCTGGCTTAAGCGATGCACCAGCGCCAGCACGTCCACCTGATGGGCAATGTCGAGAGCCGAGGTCGGTTCATCCAGCAGTAAACAACGGCTGTCCTGCGCCACCAGCATGGCGATCCACGCGCGCTGGCGTTCGCCGCCGGACAGGCTATCCACCAGACGATGGGCCAGCGGCTTTAATCCTACCAGCGTAATCGCCTCTTCCACTTTCTCGCGGTCGGCCACGCCGAAGCGGCCTAATGCACCGTGCCAGGGATAACGGCCAATCGCCACCAGTTCGCGCACGGTCATACCTTCCGCCTGTGGCAGTTGCTGGGGCAGATAGGCGACCTTGCGGGCAAAGGCTTTGCTGTTCCAGCTCTCCAGCGGCTGTCCGTCGAGCAGAATATCGCCCTCAGACGGCGGCTGATGGCGGCCAAGCATTTTCAGTAAGGTGGATTTGCCGGAGCCGTTATGGCCGATCAGACCCGTCACCTGGCC
The DNA here is from genome assembly GCF_043105735.1 of Leclercia sp. GLN_9. NCBI lineage: Bacteria > Pseudomonadati > Pseudomonadota > Gammaproteobacteria > Enterobacterales > Enterobacteriaceae > Leclercia > Leclercia sp. GLN_9. Next base: position 348,339 of record NZ_JBICLV010000026.1, on the reverse strand, counting down.
TGCGGGAAAGGTCAGCGAAAGTGGATGCAGCAGCGTGCGTCCGGGAACGCGAAAGGAGATGCTATCGAGTGCAAAAGTGGTATCAGATTGCGGGTTGTTTTCCTGCATGTTAGCCAACTTAAGTAAAGAAAAGGGCACGAAAATCGTGCCCAAATTTAAAGATCAGAAGCGGAAGGTCGCGGTCGCAACAACCTGGCGCTCTGCACCCCAGTAGCATGCATATTCGCTATAGCAGCTGGAGACGTATTCGCGATCAAAGATGTTGTTCACATTGACACCGACTGATGAACCCGGCAGCCCAAAGCGCGCCAGATCGTATTTCACGGTCGCATCCGCCAGCGCATAGCCCGACACGTTAAATGACTGATACGCTTTTGGAGAGGCGGCGGAATAGTAGGAAACAGTGTTACCGATATAACGCGTACCTGCACCCACAGTCAGACCGCTCAGTGCCGTCTCGTGGAAGGTGTAATCCGCCCACAGAGAAGCCATGTTACGTGGCACTTCCGCCGGACGACGGCCTTCATACCAGGTATCGTGTGTGTATTCTGCATCGGTGTAGCTGTAGGACGCCGTCACATCAACGTTGGCTGATACCGCGGCTTTGGCTTCGAGTTCGAAACCACGTGAGCGGATTTCACCGCCCTGCACGCTAAAGCCACTGGTCGGGTTCGCCGGATCGGCAGTCAGGTTGTTGTTTTTGGTCAGCTGGTACACGGCAGCCGTCACAACAACAGGCAGATCTTTCGGTACGTATTTCACGCCCGCTTCATACTGCTTACCGCGCGCCGGATCGAAAGGCTTGCCGCCCTGCGTTCCGCCGGAGATTGGCTCAAAGGATTCGCTGTAGCTAAAGTACGGCGTGATACCGTTATCGAACAGATAGTTGATCCCACCACGCCAGGTGAACGCCTGATCGTTGATTTCGGCCGTAGTGTTAGAGGAACGTGTCAGCGTGGACGTTTTAGCGAAATCATAGCGTCCGCCGAGAGTCAGAACCCATTTATCCCATTCAGCCTGATCTTGTGCGTACAGGCCCGTTTGTTCCTGACGATTAAGCACGGCATACGGGAAGTTCACATTGATATTCGCGTTGTCATGCTGCGGATTGGTCATGCTGATAGGGTCAGCGGTGCCGTAGTCAGCATCAATGTCGTTACGCATGCGCAGGTAATCAACACCCGTTAACAGAGTATGATCGACGGCACCGGTGGCAAATTTGGACTGAAGCTGGGTATCTACCGTGAACGAGTTCAGATCTTCATCAGAACGTACATAGGCGCGGCTAATTTGTGCCGGGGCGATATATCCGTTGCCGTAGACCGAGCGGTAAAGCGTGTTGATTTTGGTGTAACGCAGGTTTTGACGCAGGGTAAAGGTATCGTCAAATTCATGCGCGAAGCTGTAACCCACCATCTTCTGACGACGGGAGATCTTATTGTCTTCTTCACCTTCGTTAAAATCGGTCGGCAGCTTGTGTGCCTTTCCGTTAGCGTCATAGTAAGGCACTACTGTACCTTCCCGCGGCAGCCAGCCGTAATAGCCCGCATCCGGATCGCTTTGGAAGTTGCTCAGGAAAGTGAAATCGGTTTTGTCGTCAGGACGCCAGCTAAAGGATGGAGCAATAGCGTAACGGGTAGACTTAACCATCTCCTGTTGCGCATTCTCACTGCGGCCCAGCCCGGTGAGGCGGTATGACCACACGCCGTCATCGTCGATCGCATCGCTGAAATCAAACCCGGTTTGCCACAGGTTATCGGTACCCATCTTGAACTGAACTTCTTTCAGCGGCTCGGTGGTCGGACGCTTGCTGACCATGCTTACCACGCCGCCTGGGTGGCTTTTGCCGTACAGGACGGATGTTGGGCCACGCAGTAATTCAACACGTTCAAGGAAATACGGATCCATGGACGCTTCAGAATAGTTATCACCCTGCAGCTTCATCCCATCCAGATACTGGTTAGTATTCACTGTGCTGGAAGTCGTGAAGCCACGAATAGAGACCACGTCGTAGGTCGTGGAGGCACCGCGTGTAGCAAAGACGCTTGGCGTGTAGGCCAGGGCTTGTTTAACCGTGCCCGGCTGCTTCATATCCATCTCTTCACGGGTTACCACTGAAATAGACTGCGGTGTCTTTTCAACAGGCGTATCTGTTTTGGTCGCCGTTGCGGTGCGTTTTGCCGCAATCGTCGGTGACGGACCCCAGGCACTTTCCTGCGCAGCAGGTGCTGCGGTTACGGTGATGGTTTCTTCTTTTTTAGGGGTGTCAGCAGCCTGAGCGTAAGCAGACATGCCGCTAACCGCTGTGGCTACAACGACTGCGATTTTACGCAGCGAAGATTGCATTGGCTGAGCAGTTTTTGAATGCGCCATTGGTATGTCTCTGATGGAAGCGTGAATGATAACGTAAACGAGAATTATTATTATGACCGCAGCATATTATGCGAAACATTCACGGCATAGCAAGTGATATGCGGCCCTACAGGAATTGAGGGTATAAGAATTAAACAATGGAAAATGCAGGGTTAATAAACGAGGGGTTTTACTGTTGAAGGGATGTTGAATTGAGGTGAAAAGTCCCTCTCCCGCAGGAGAGGGACTGATGATTAATTACCGCCGAACATATCCTTGATCCAGCCTGCGACACCGTCGCTGTCTTTCTTCTCATTCTGCTGCTGCGGCTGTTGTTGCTGCTGCTGCTGCGGCTGCTGAGGAGAAGACTGCTCAAACGGGTTGCCCGTCGGCTCCGGTACTGGCGCCTGGCACAGGGAGTCCGGGTTCGCGGTCCAGACCGGAACGCTACGCATTCCGCCACCACACACGAAGTTACCCGACTCATCCACGCCCATGTTCACGATATCTTCCGGTGGCGTCAGGGTTAACGGAACCGGCGACTGGTTAGCCAGATAGCGCTGGTAAATCGACATCGCCCCGCTGGCACCATACAGTTTCGTCGGCTGGTTGTTGTCGCGTCCTACCCAGGTGATCACCACTTCACGCCCGTCGATGCCCGCAAACCAGGTATCGACGTTGTTGTTGGTGGTCCCGGTTTTACCCGCCAGATGCAGACCCGGATACTTCGCGCCAAGCTGGCGACCGGTCCCGCGCTGCACTACCTGCTGCATGGTCCACAGCGTCATATACGCGGCCTGCGCCGGTACGGCACGCTCAGCCTGCGGGAAGCTCTGGTACAGCGGGGTGCCATCTTCGGCAATCACCGAACGCAGCGCAGAGAGCGGTGCACGGTTACCGCCGCTGGCGATGGTCTGGAACGCCTGCGCCACTTCGATCGGCGTCAGGTTCAACGCCCCTAACAGCATGGCCGGAACCGGATGCAGCTGATCTTTCGGCACACCCAGCTTCAGCCAGGTATCGGTAACGGCTGGCAGACCCAGCGCCATCCCGAGGTTGACCGTCGGCACGTTCATGGAACGCGTCAGGGCATCCACCAGCATGACCTGGCCGCTGTACTGTTTGTCGTCGTTCTGCGGCGACCACACCTGTCCGTTTGGCTGGCGCAGGGCAATCGGAGCATCGGCAATCCAGGTGTTCAGACGATACTGGTTCGGCTGGCTTAACGCGGTGAGATAGGTCGCCGGTTTTGCCAGGGAGCCGATCGAACGGCGTGCCTGCATCGCGCGGTTGTAGCCCGCAAACTGCGGCTCTGCCCCACCGACCATGGCCCGCACTTCACCGGTGGTACGATCGACCACCACCATCGCGGTTTCCAGATCGCTCAGCTTACGCTGCTTTTTCAGCGCCGGAATGCCTTCCACCGCCGCTTTCTCTGCAGCGTCCTGCGCCACTGAGTCAAAGGTGGTGAAGATCTTCACGCCGGAGAGATCTTTAACTTTGTCGCCCAGCTTGGTTTGTAGCTCCTGACGCACCATCTGCATAAAGGCAGGCTGCGGGGAGATCACGCCGCCGCGCGGCTGGACGCCTAACGGACGCGCGCTGAGCATGTCGTACAGCTCCTGGTCGATCACCTGCTGCTGTTGCAGCAGACGCAGCACCAGGTTACGACGCTCCAGCGCCAGTTTCGGGTTACGCCACGGGTTGTAGATCGACGCCCCTTTCACCATCCCCACCAGCAGTGCCTGTTGGTCGAGGCTCAGCTCTTCCACCGGACGACCAAAGTAGTAGAGGCTCGCCAGCGGGAAGCCGCGGATTTCATTATCGCCGCTCTGACCGAGGTAAACCTCGTTCATATACAGCTCAAGAATGCGATCTTTGCTGTAGCGGGCATCCATCAGCACCGCCATGTACGCTTCGTTGGCCTTACGCCAGTAGGAGCGTTCGCTGGAGAGGAACAGGTTTTTCACCAGCTGCTGGGTCAGGGTACTTGCCCCCTGCACCGTCCGTCCGGCAGTCAGGTTCGCCAGCACCGCACGGCCAATGGAGTACAGGCTGACACCATCATGTTCATAGAAGTGACGGTCTTCGGTCGCCAGCAGGGTATCCACCAGCAGATCCGGGAAACCGTTACGCGCGACAAACAGACGCTGCTCGCCGTTTGGCGAGGAGAGCATGGTGATCAGTCGCGGATCGAGACGGAAGAAACCGAACTGACGGTTGTTGTCCATGTTCTCGATGGTGTCGATATGATCGCCATCGAAGGTCAGACGCGCGCGCACCTGCCCCTCTTTGCTGTCCGGGAAGTCAAACGGACGGCGGATCATCTCGATGCTTTTCGCCTGCACCGTAAACTCGCCGGGACGCGTCATCTTCGTCACCTGGCGGTACTGGGTGGCCTCCAGCAGCTTGACCATCTCGTTCTTGCTGATGGTCATTTCCGGCTCGAGGTTGACCATCCGGCCATACACCGCCGCTGGCAGCTGCCAGACTTTACCGTCGATACGGCTACGGATCTTCTGGTCCAGATAGACGCCGTAGATCGCCAGCAGAACGATGAAAACAATAAATAGCTTCAGCAGCAGCCAGAACCAGCCGCGTTTGCCGCGAGGTTTACCTTTTTTGCCTTTTCCTTTACGTGGCACGGGCGCCTCATCCTCATACTCATTATCAACGTCGTCATACTCCTCATCACTGAGGCGACGACGGCCTGCTTTTTCTTTCGCCGGACGCGAAGGTTTTCCTTTACGTCCTATTGGCTCGCGGTCATTCCCCGCCATGCTCTCTCTCCGCAACTATCAGGCGCAAGGGCCCGATTCTCAGTTCTTCCCCCTGATGGAGGAAGAAGAAATCTCTCAAAATTTACGCCCTCTCCTTGCAGGAGAAGGCCGGGATGAAGGCCTTAGCGCGCACCCGCGCCGTTACGAATACTTTTTCGTGCGCCGGGTTGGCGCGGTATTCGCCGGATCGTCCGGCCAGACATGCTTCGGATAGCGTCCTTTCATCTCTTTTTGCACCTCGCGGTAGCTTCCAGCCCAGAAAGCCCCCAGATCGCGAGTGATCTGCAGCGGGCGCTGGGCCGGTGACAACAGCTCCAGCACCAGCGGCACACGACCCTGCGCAATGGCAGGCGTGGTCGCCTCGCCAAACATCTCCTGCATCCGTACCGCCAGCGCCGGTGGATTATCTTCATGATAACGAATGGCTATCCGGCTGCCGGTCGGCACAGTGTAATGCCCCGGAAGCTCAGTATCCAGACGCTGACGTAACGACCAGTCGGTTAAGTTCTGTAACGCCACCTTAACATCCAGCGCTTTCAACGCGCGCAGGGAGTGTACGCCATGCATTTGCGGCAGTAACCAGTTTTCAAGATTGGCCAGCAGCGACGCTTCATCTACTGCGGGCCAGTCAAATTCCGGCAGCCACTGCGCCGCGCAGTGCAGGCGGATCCGGTACTGCTCCGCCTCCGGGGTCCAGTTCAGCACGCTTAGCCCTTTATCACGGATGCCGTTGAGCATCGCCTGATGCAACTCCTCTTCCGACGGCTTCGCCAACGGCTTCACGTTCACCGTCAGGCGGCCAATCTGCGCCCGGCGAAAAGCCTTCAGCGTACCCTGGGCATCATCCCACTCGACGGTATCAGACTGCGTCACCAGGCCAGGGGACGAAGTTATCAGGGCATCAATATCCACGGCTAAGCCCAACAAAATGCGGGCGTCCGGCGACTGGCTGCCCTGCAGCAGTGACGGCGCAATCAACCACTCGTGACGGGTCATGGCGTCATCGCTCTGCAGCATGGCCCCCATGCCGTTCGCCAGCTGGTAGCGGCCATCAAGCCCGCGACGGCGGGCAATCCGGTCGGGAAACGCTTTTGCCAGCAGCGCGGGGACGTGGTCGCTGTCCGGGGTGCCGCCGCGGTTGTTGAGGCGCGCATTTAACTGCCGGGCGCGCTGCTGCCACTCCGGCTGATTGCGTGAGAACGCCTGGGCCAGATCGCTGTTGCTGCCTCGCGGCGGCTGTTCAAGGATAGCCGCCAGTTTTGCCGCCGTCGCAATTTCGTCTTCACCCACGGCGCTGGCCAGCATCGCCGCCAGCCGCGGATCGCTACCGAGCTTCGCCATCTTCTGCCCGTGAGCGGTAAGTTGCTCCCCCGCCAGCGCCCCAAGCTGGGTTAACAGGCGGCGGGCCGCAGCAAGGTTAGTCGCAGGCGGCAGATCCAGCCAGCTCAACTGCGCCGGATCCCGGCAACCCCACTGCAGCAACTCCATCAGCAACCCGCTGAGATCGCTTTGCAAAATTTCCGGCGTGCCCTGGGCTGCCGCGCGCTCGGCCTGCTCGAACGGCGTCAGGTGCAGGCAGATGCCCGGTTCCAGTCGCCCGGCACGCCCGGCGCGTTGGGTCATCGACGCCTGGCTGACGCGCTGGGTCACCAGCCGGGTAAGGCCGGTGCGCGGATCGAAATTCGCTACCCGCTCCTGGGCCGAATCCACCACCAGCCGGATGCCTTCAATAGTCAGACTGGTTTCCGCAATGTTGGTCGCCAGCACCACTTTGCGCTGTCCGGCCGGGGCGGGCAGGATCGCCTTACGCTGCTCGGTCAGCGATAGCGCGCCATACAGCGGACAGAGCACCACGTCACTGTCTACACGACGGGCGAGCTGCTCCTGCACGCGCTGGATCTCGCTAACGCCCGGTAAAAAGAGCAGCAGCGAGCCAGGCTCCTGACGCAGCAGCTCGGCGGTCGCCACCGCCACCGCTTCGTCGAAACGCAGCTGCGCCGGTAGCGACTGATAGCGTCGCTCAACGGGAAAGGTGCGCCCTTCAGAAACGAGGGTCGGCGCCTCAGGCAGCAGACGCTGGAGCCGATCGTTATCCAGGGTCGCGGACATGATAAGCAGTTTGAGATCTTCACGCAGCCCCTGCTGGACATCCAGCAGCAGCGCCAGGGCCAGATCCGCCTGCAGGCTGCGCTCGTGGAACTCATCGAGGATCACCAGCCCCACGCCGGTCAGCTCGGGATCGTGCTGCAACATCCGGGTCAGGATCCCCTCGGTGACCACCTCCAGCCGGGTATTCGCCCCCACGCAGGTTTCGGCGCGCATCCGGTAACCCACCGTCTCCCCCGGCTTTTCACCCAACAAATCTGCCAGCCGCTGCGCGACATTACGGGCGGCGATCCGGCGCGGTTCGAGCAGAATAATTTTGCCGTTAATTCCCCCCTGCGCCAGGAGTTGCAGCGGCAGCCACGTCGATTTCCCCGCACCGGTGGGCGCAGTAAGCAGAACCTGGGGGGCGTGTTGTAACGCGAGGAGAAGTTCAGGAAGGACAGCGGCGACCGGCAACAAGGACACGAATGGCTCCAGAGGGTTAACTTTAGACGGCGTACATTGTAGCATCGCCACAATTCATTACCGAGTGCCCCGTATGTCTGAGTCGAAAAGGCTGTTTTTTGCCATTGAAATGCCTGCCGCAATCCAGCGCCAGGTCGTGCGCTGGCGCGCCGACCATTTCGCGCCGGAAGCAGGCCGTCCGGTGGCGGCGGCCAACCTGCACCTGACGCTGGCGTTTTTAGGGGAGGTCAGCGACGAAAAACGTCAGGCGCTGGCGGCCATGGCCGGACGCATCCGCCAGCCGGGGTTTACCCTGACGCTGGACGATGCCGGACAGTGGCTGCGCTCCCGCGTGGTCTGGCTGGGTACGCGCCAGCCGCCGCGGGGATTATTGCAGTTAGCCAATATGCTGCGTGCCCAGGCGGCGCGCAGCGGTTGCTATCAAAGTCCGCAGCCATTTCACCCCCATATCACCCTGCTGCGCGATGCCAGCCACGCGGTTGCCATTCCGCCGCCGGGTTTTCATTGGGCGTTTCCGGTGAAGGAATTTGTCCTCTACGAGAGCCGTTTTGCTGGCGGGCGCACGCGCTATACGCCGCTCCAGCGCTGGACGCTTACCGAATAACAAGGAATCTGCATGCAGTTTACCCCTGCCCTACAACCCGCCACGCTGGTGCAGCGCTACAAGCGTTTTTTGGCCGACGTGGTAACGCCGGAGGGCGTTGCCCTCACCCTGCACTGCCCGAATACCGGGGCAATGACCGGCTGCGCGACCCCCGGGGATACCGTCTGGTACTCCACCTCTCCCAATATCAAACGTAAATATCCTCATACCTGGGAAATAACGCAAACCGCCGGGGGAGAATATATTTGTGTCAATACGCTGCGCGCCAACCAGTTGGTGAAAGAGGCGATTAGTCTGGATTTAATTCCTGAACTGCGCGGCTACAATTCCTTAAAAACTGAAGTGAAATATGGTGCTGAAAACAGCAGAATTGACTTTCTGTTGCAGGCAGAGGATCAACCCGAGTGCTATATTGAAGTGAAATCAGTAACGTTAGCTGACAGGGATAATGGCTACTTTCCGGATGCGGTAACGCTGCGAGGGCAGAAGCATCTCCGGGAGTTGATTAGTGTGGCGGCAGAAGGCAAGCGCGCCGTGCTGTTTTTTGCGGTATTGCACAGCGCAATTGGAAAATTCTCACCTGCCCGCCATATTGACCCTAAGTACGCGCAACTGTTGAATGAGGCACAAAAGCAGGGGGTAGAGGTTTTGGCTTATAAAGCGGAACTTTCTGCCGATAATATAACTCTGAGATCCGCTCTCCCCGTCACGTTATAAAAGGGGTTGAGCGTTGTTTATTAAGTGTTCTGGTCGTGTGCGCAAATACGCTTTTCCTCACAGGCTTGTCAAGTGTTACGTTTAGATAATTGCCTTACGGAAAAGCATCTGCTATTTATAGCGGCCTGATTTTTCCCCCAACACGGGGATCGATAGTGCGTGTTAAGGAGAAGCAACATGCAAGAAGGGCAAAACCGTAAAACATCGTCCCTGAGTATTCTCGCCATCGCTGGGGTGGAGCCGTATCAAGAGAAGCCGGGCGAAGAGTATATGAACGAAGCCCAGCTGTCGCACTTCAAGCGAATCCTTGAAGCATGGCGTAATCAACTTAGGGATGAAGTCGATCGCACCGTTACGCATATGCAGGACGAAGCCGCTAACTTCCCGGACCCGGTAGACCGTGCCGCCCAGGAAGAAGAGTTCAGCCTTGAACTGCGTAACCGTGACCGCGAACGCAAACTGATCAAGAAAATTGAAAAGACGCTGAAAAAAGTCGAAGACGAAGATTTCGGCTTCTGCGAGTCCTGCGGTGTCGAGATCGGCATTCGTCGTCTGGAAGCCCGTCCAACAGCCGACCTGTGTATCGACTGCAAAACGCTGGCAGAAATCCGCGAAAAACAGATGGCCGGTTAATTCCGACCCTGTCATAACGCTATCACAGGCGGGAGTCTTCTCCCGCCTGATTACTTTCTGCGCTGTGTAATTATGCCTGCTGACTATATTGGGCGCTTCGCGCCATCCCCCTCTGGCGAACTGCATTTTGGCTCGCTCATTGCCGCACTTGGCAGTTATCTGCAAGCCCGTGCCCGACTGGGTATCTGGCGTGTACGTATCGAAGATATTGACCCCCCGCGTGAAGTTCCCGGTGCAGCAGAGACTATTTTGCGTCAGCTGGAACATTACGGCCTGCACTGGGACGGCGACGTGCTGTGGCAGTCGCAGCGTCACGATGCCTATCGCGAACGCCTGGCCTGGCTGCACGCCCAGGGACTCTCTTATTACTGCACCTGCACCCGCGCGCGCATTCAGAGCGTCGGCGGCGTCTATGACGGCCATTGCCGCACCCTGCATCACAGCCCGGAAAACGCGGCGGTGCGCGTGGTGCAGCAGCACCCGGTGACCCGGTTTACCGACCAGCTACAGGGCGAACTCCATGCCGATCCCCGGCTGGCGGGCGAGGATTTCATTATCCATCGGCGCGACGGGCTGTTTGCGTATAACCTGGCGGTCGTAGTGGATGACCATTTCCAGGGAGTAAATGAAATTGTTCGCGGTGCCGATCTGATCGAACCCACCGTGCGGCAGATTTCGCTCTACCAGCTATTTGGCTGGCCGGTGCCGGACTATATCCATTTGCCGTTGGTGGTGAATGAAAAAGGGATGAAACTCTCGAAACAGAATCATGCCCCGGCATTACCGACAGGCGATCCTCGCCCTGTTCTTATCAATGCTTTACAATTTCTAAACCAGGATGTAACACATGAGTGGCAGGATCTGCGAACCGAGGAATTACTGGCAAAAGCGGTCTCCCGGTGGTCGCTAAACCGCGTGCCGAAAATCCAGCATTCTCAAATGCGTCTCGCTGAGCTATGATTAGCCGCTATTTTTTGTCCTGAATTCTGAAACACACACTACCGAGGTGTACTATTTTTACCCGAGTCGCTAATTTTTGCCGTAAGGTGCTGAGCCGCGATGAGAGCATGGCGGAAGACGTCATTGTTCAAAATACGATGTCGGTTATTCCGCGCGAGCAGCATGCTATTTCCCGCAAAGATATCAGTGAAAACGCCCTGAAGGTCCTTTATCGCCTGAATAAAGCCGGCTATGAGGCCTATCTTGTTGGTGGCGGGGTGCGTGACTTACTGCTGGGCAAAAAGCCAAAAGATTTTGACGTGACCACCAGCGCCACCCCTGAGCAGGTGCGTAAATTATTCCGTAACTGCCGCCTGGTCGGTCGTCGCTTCCGCCTTGCTCACGTCATGTTTGGCCCAGAAATCATCGAAGTCGCTACTTTCCGTGGTCATCACGAAGGCACCCCATCAGACCGCACGACCTCTCAGCAAGGTCAGAACGGTATGCTGCTGCGTGACAACATCTTTGGCTCTATCGAAGAAGATGCCCAGCGTCGTGATTTCACCATCAACAGCCTCTATTACAGCGTGGCTGACTTTACCGTTCGCGATTTCGTCGGCGGCGTGCCGGACCTGAACGCGGGTCTGATCCGCCTGATCGGCAACCCGGAAACGCGCTACCGTGAAGATCCGGTGCGTATGCTGCGCGCCGTGCGCTTTGCCGCCAAGCTCGATATGCGCATCAGCCCTGAAACCGCCGAGCCGATCCCGCGCCTGGCAACGCTTATCAACGATGTGCCACCGGCGCGTCTGTTTGAAGAGTCGCTGAAGCTGCTGCAGGCGGGCCACGGTTTTGCCACCTATCAGCTGCTGCGCGAATACAGCCTGTTCCAGCCTCTGTTCCCGACCATCACGCGCAACTTCACCGAAAAAGGTGATAGCGCCATGGAACGCATCATCGATCAGGTGCTGAAGAACACCGATAACCGCATTCAGAACGATATGCGCGTTAACCCGGCGTTCCTCTTCGCCGCGATGTTCTGGTATCCGCTGCTGGAAACCGCGCAGAAGATTGCCCAGGAAAGCGGCCTTGCCTATTACGATGCCTTTGCGCTGGCCGCCAACGATGTGCTGGATGAAGCCTGCCGCTCGCTGGCTATCCCGAAACGTATTACCACGCTGGTGCGTGATATCTGGCAGCTTCAGCTGCGGATGTCCCGCCGTCAGGGTAAACGTGCCTGGAAGTTAATGGAGCATCCAAAATTCCGCGCAGCTTACGATCTGATGGCCCTGCGTGCCGAAGCGGAAAACAACCGTGAACTGCAGCTTCTGGTGCAGTGGTGGGGTGAGTTCCAGGTCTCTGCACCACCGGCGCAGAAAGACATGCTGGGCGAGCTGGATGAAGAGCCAGCGCCGCGTCGCCGCCATCGTCGTCCGCGCAAACGCGCTCCACGCCGCGAAGGCGCAGCATGACGCTTGCGTACATCGCTATCGGCAGCAATCTGGCCTCTCCGCTGGAGCAGGTGAATGCTGCCGTTCTGGCGTTGGGCGACATCCCGCACACCCGCGTCGTCGCCCTCTCTTCGTTTTACCGCACTCCCCCGCTAGGCCCGCAGGATCAGCCCGACTACCTGAATGCCGCCATCGCGCTGGAAACCGCACTCAGCGCCGAAGCGCTGCTGGACAACACCCAGCGCATCGAGTTGCAGCAGGGGCGCGTGCGTAAAGAAGAACGCTGGGGACCGCGCACGCTCGACTTAGACATCATGCTGTTTGGTGATGCGCAGATCCACACCGAGCGTCTTACGGTGCCGCATTACGATATGAAACGCCGCGGCTTTATGCTCTGGCCACTGTTTGAAATCGCCCCTGACCTCACCTTTCCCGACGGCGAACATTTAAGCGCCCTGCTGGCGCAGTTGAACGCCGAAAAACCTGCCCACTGGTAACACGAAATTTTTAGTTATTAACCCTGAAATATTTGTGGTTAATCGGTTACCTAAAATCATTGTTCCCTCGAATGTTACTGTTAGAATGCGCAAAGATTCGCTTTGGGCTATCAGGAAACAGTATGAAACCAACCACCATCGCCACCTTGCAGAAATGCAAACAGGACAAGCAGCGCTTCGCCACTATTACCGCCTATGACTACAGCTTCGCCAAACTTTTTGCCGAAGAGGGCATTAACGTCATGCTGGTTGGCGACTCGTTAGGGATGACGGTCCAGGGACATGACTCCACCCTGCCGGTGACGGTAGACGATATTGCTTACCACACCCGGGCGGTGCGCCGCGGAGCGCCCGCCTGCCTGCTGCTCGCCGACCTGCCGTTTATGGCTTATGCCACACCGGAGCAGGCATTTGAAAATGCCGCCACGGTGATGCGCGCCGGGGCCAATATGGTCAAAGTGGAAGGCGGCGCCTGGCTGGTTGAGACCGTACGCATGCTCACCGAGCGCGCGGTGCCGGTCTGCGGCCATCTCGGATTAACCCCGCAGTCGGTGAATATCTTTGGCGGCTATAAGGTGCAGGGGCGCGGCGACGCCGCCCAGACACTGTTTGATGATGCGCTCGCCATCGAAGCTGCGGGAGCACAGCTTCTGGTGCTGGAGTGCGTGCCGGTCGCACTGGCAAAACGTATCACCGACGCGCTGACGATCCCGGTGATCGGCATTGGCGCCGGTAACGTTACCGACGGCCAGATCCTGGTGATGCATGATGCGTTTGGCATCACCGGTGGGCACATCCCGAAATTTGCGAAGAATTTCCTTAGCGGCGCCAGCGACATCCGCGGCGCGGTCAGGCAGTATATTGCCGACGTTGAATCGGGTGTTTACCCGGGTGAAGAACACAGTTTCCAGTAAGGAGTCTTGTCGTGCTAATCATTGAAACCCTGCCGCTGCTGCGCCAGCACATTCGCCGTTTGCGCCAGGAAGGTAAACGTATCGCGCTGGTGCCTACCATGGGCAACCTGCATGACGGCCACATGAAGCTGGTGGACGAAGCCAAAGCCCGCGCCGATGTGGTGGTGGTGAGTATTTTTGTTAACCCGATGCAGTTCGACCGTGCCGACGACCTGGCGCGCTACCCGCGCACGCTGCAGGAAGACTGCGAGAAGCTGAAAAAGCATAAGGTGGATTTCGTCTTCTCCCCGGCCCCGAACGATGTCTATCCGAAAGGCACGGAAGAGACCACTTTTGTCGACGTGCCGGGTATCTCTACCATGCTGGAAGGGGCCAGCCGTCCGGGTCACTTCCGCGGCGTCTCGACCATCGTCAGCAAGCTGTTTAACCTGGTGCAGCCGGATATTGCCTGCTTCGGTGAGAAAGATTTCCAGCAGCTGGCGCTGATCCGCAAAATGGTGGCCGACATGGGCTACGACATTGAGATCGTTGGCGTGCCGATCGTACGGGCCAAAGATGGCCTGGCGCTGAGTTCGCGCAACGGTTACCTCACCGCCGAACAACGTAAAATCGCCCCGGGCCTGTACCAGGTGATGAGCACCATGGCGACCCAGCTGAAAAGCAAAGAACTGAACAGCGAAGAGATCGTGGCTCTGGCGGAACAGGCGCTGAACGATCGGGGCCTTCGGGCTGACGATGTGCAGATCCGCGATGCTGACACCCTGCTGGCGCTCTCGTCTGACAGCAAGCGCGCGGTGATCCTGGTGGCCGCATGGCTCGGCCAGGCGCGCCTGATTGACAACACTGTAGTTGAACTGGCTCAGTAAGCACTGAGCATAACCATGCTAACGGATTAGTTTTCCTCCGCCCCTTCTTCGGGAGGGGATACGATAAAGAGTTAAGGTAACGTCATGATTCGCAAAATGCTGCAAGGTAAGCTTCACCGTGTGAAAGTCACGCAGGCCGATCTGCACTATGAAGGCTCCTGCGCGATCGACCAGGATTTTCTCGACGCAGCGGGTATTCTTGAAAACGAAGCCATTGATATCTGGAACGTGAGTAACGGCAATCGTTTCTCAACCTATGCTATCGCGGCTGAACGTGGTTCTAAAATTATCTCTGTCAACGGTGCAGCAGCGCATTGTGCCAACGTGGGTGATATCGTCATCATCGCCAGCTTTGTCATGATGTCCGATGAAGAAGCACGCCGCTGGCAGCCAAAAGTCGCCTACTTTGAAGGTGATAACGACATGAAACGTACCGCGAAAGCGATTCCGGTTCAGGTCGCCTGATCGTTATCCTTGCGGCTGATTACTGATCAGCCGCGACATCGTCTCTAACGAGTCCGTTCTGAGCACGTATAAGCGCTTCAGCAGGAATGGATTATCCCCCGGTTTCACCTTCCCCTTCACCGTCGTCACCGCCAGATGAAAGCCCGCGTCGTTGGCCGCTTTAACCGCGTTATCGTTATAGCCGCCGAACGGGTACGAGAGATACAGCACGTGCGGGTTGAATTGCGCCAGCGCGCGACGGGAGTGTTTAAAATCCATCAGCACGTTCTGGTAGCTGCGGCTCAGCAGGATAGGATGACGGTAGTTATCCACCCGATGCAGGAAATGGGTGTGTGACTGGACGTCAAACACATCCTGGATCTCGCGCAGCTCGGAAATGCTCATAAACTGCAGCGACCTGGGGTCCCACTTTAGTGGATGGGCTTTGATTCGCGAGGAGATGATAAACGCCGTGGCGTGAAAACCGTACTGCTTCAGGATCGGCCAGGCGTAGCGGCTGACCGACTTCAGGCCGTCGTCAAAGGTGATCACCACCGCGCGAGCCGGCAGGTTCATTTTGTTACGTACATAGCCTTCCAGCTGGTACATCGTCAGGGTGGTGTAACCCTGATCGCGCAGCCAGGCCATCTGGTTATTGAAGGCTCGCACGCTGGTGGTGGTTGAAGTATGGCGAAAACGGGTGTTCTCTTCGTCCCGCAGAATATGGTGATAAGTCAGTACCGGCAGACCGTTATCCTCCTGAGCGTCCAGGCTACTGACCCAGGCCAGGCGGTTGGCGATGCGGATCTGATACCAGGTCTGGTTGAGCCGGTCCTTCAGCTTGCTGAGGATCGGGTAACGCAGATTGTCTGCCAGGGTGCCGAACGGCGCGCTGCCGGCATTGGGCGCGTTATAGACCGGCGTATCCTTCCAGGTGATCAGGTTCTGGTTGCTGAGCGGCTTGTTCAAATCGCCCAGGCTGTCCTCCACGCGCTGTTTGCCCTGCACTTCGCCGAGATGACCTTTATCGATAAAGCCTGTGCCAAAGCCAAAACGGAACTCATAGTAATCCGCCGCGGTCGGCACCACTGCAATGATTTGTCCGGCACGCACGTTGCCGACGGTGACGACAGTGTTGCCCACCTGCGCCCAGATGGCGGCATCTTCGGTGGTTTGCATATAGCGCGGCGGGAGTCCTGGCTGGCTGAGCAGACTGGCATACACGCCGCCGGAAACCAGCAGCAAAAACAGGAGATAAATACGCGAGAACATAGGGGTTTATTCAATACGAAAATCGGACGCCATTGTAACAAAAGCGGCAACAAAACCCATGATTAATATTTCTACAGCTCGTGAAGCAGGACAAAGGGTGGGTTTTTCTGTTGCTGATGCCACAGGCTGCTCACTTCCGGCGCACCCCGGGCCACGATGGTCTCGCGAAAGCCAATGCTGTCGGTGGTCTCCCGCAGAGGGTACATCAACTCCAGCAGCGGATAGCTTATCCCGGAGATCACTTCGCAGTTGGCGTGCTTGTGGCTGAGCAGGGCCGCCGCGCGATAAGGGGCTGCGCCGGAGATATCGGTCAGGAAAATCACCCCGTCACCACTGTCGGCCCGATGCTGGGCATCGCACAGCATTCGGCTGAGCATATTGCAGCTTAATCCGCGCCAGAAATTGACCACCTGGCACTGTTCCAGCGGCCCAAACCGGACGGCGAGTTTATCCGCCATCTCCTGCGCATGTTCATCATGGCACGTGATTACCCAACCCAGCATCGTCACCTCTCATCAGAAAGAGGTAGTCTAACGGAGTCAGGGAAGTACAGGGGTGATAAGCGTCAATAAAGCGGCCCGGCAACAGAGTGCCGCCGGGCCAGAGGATCAGCTGCGCAGGCCGCGTCCGCGCTGGATCAGGTTCCAGCACAGCAGATAGAAGGCCACGATGAAGATCACCAGCACGCCGACGGTGGTTGCCAGCGGTACGTCGGAAATGCCAAGGAAGCCAAAGCGGAAACCGCTGATCATATAGACGATAGGGTTCAGGTGTGACAGCCCCTGCCAGAATGGCGGCAACAGCGTCAGGGAGTAGAACACCCCGCCGAGGTAGGTCAGCGGCGTCAGGACGAAGGTCGGGATCAGGCTGATATCGTCAAAGGTTTTGGCGAATACCGCATTCAGCAGACCGGCCAGCGAGAAGAGCACCGCTGTCAGCAGTAGCGTCAGGCCGACGAAGAGCCAGGAGTGCACCTGGAACGGCACAAAGAACAGCGAAATCGCCGTGACCAGCACGCCGACGCACAGGCCGCGCGCCACCCCACCGCCAACGTAGCCCGCGATGATAACGTGAGTCGGCACCGGTGCCACCAGCAGCTCTTCAATGTTGCGCTGGAACTTGGCGCTGAAGAACGACGAGGCCACGTTGGCGTAGGCGTTGGTGATCACTGCCATCATGATCAGGCCGGGCACGATAAACTGCATATAGGTGAAGCCGTGCATCTCACCGATCCGCGAGCCAAT
This sequence comes from Leclercia sp. GLN_9, assembly GCF_043105735.1. NCBI lineage: Bacteria > Pseudomonadati > Pseudomonadota > Gammaproteobacteria > Enterobacterales > Enterobacteriaceae > Leclercia > Leclercia sp. GLN_9. Next base: position 331,055 of record NZ_JBICLV010000026.1, on the reverse strand, counting down.
CAGGTTGCCGAAGATAATAAAGTAGAGGGTCATGGTGATCACCGGCGGCACCAGCGTCTGGATCCAGATGCGCATGAAGCGGTTGATCTCTTTGGCCCAAATACTTTTCAGCGCCACCCAGTAAAGCTGCATCATGCCTGATCTCCTTGTTTCTCATGGACCAGCGAGACGAACAGCTCTTCCAGTCGGTTTGCTTTGTTACGCATACTTAATACCTGAATACCCTGCTGGCTCAGTTGGCTAAAGACGCTGTTGATCCCCTGCTCGCGCAGAACTTCCACTTCCAGCGTTGACGTATCAACCAGCCGGTACTGATAGCCTTCCAGCTTCGGCAGCGCGCTTTTCGCCGCCAGATCAAGAATGAAGGTTTCTGATTTCAGCTTGGAGAGCAGGTTTTTCATCGAGGTGTTTTCCACCAGCTCGCCGTGCTGAATGATGCCGATGTTACGGCACAGCATCTCGGCCTCTTCCAGATAGTGGGTAGTGAGAATGATAGTGGTGCCTTTGTCGTTTAAATCCTTCAAAAAGCCCCACATCGAGCGGCGAAGTTCGATATCCACCCCTGCGGTGGGTTCATCGAGGATCAGCAGTTTTGGTTCGTGCATTAACGCACGGGCAATCATCAGACGACGCTTCATACCGCCTGACAGCATCCGCGCGCGTTCGTTGCGTTTTTCCCACAAATCGAGCTGTTTGAGATACTTTTCGCTGCGCTCAACCGCCTCTTTACGCTCCACGCCGTAATAACCCGCCTGGTTCACCACAATCTGCTGAACGGTCTCAAACGGATTGAAGTTGAACTCCTGCGGCACCAGCCCCAGCTGGCGCTTGGCGTTCACCACGTCTTTTTGCAGGTCGTAGCCAAACACGCTCACCCGACCGGAGGTTTTGTTCACCAGCGAGCTGATGATGCCGATGGTGGTGGATTTACCCGCCCCGTTAGGTCCCAGAAGCGCATAAAAATCACCGGCTTCTACTTTGAGATCTATCCCGCGCAGCGCCTGAACGCCGCCCGGGTAGGTTTTTTTAAGTTGCTCAAGCTCAAGTGCAATCGCCATGAATTAGACTACCTATAGTTCTGACACACGTTGTGTGGTTTCATAAAAAGTCGAGTTACCCTATATTAGCGCAACGCAATCACTCGGTTACAGGCCGTTAACCTCCATGAACGACATAGATACACTCATCAGCAATAACGCACTATGGTCAAAGATGCTGCTGGAAGAAGATTCCGGATTTTTTGAGAAACTGTCTCAAGCGCAGAAGCCACGCTTTCTGTGGATTGGATGTTCCGATAGCCGCGTTCCGGCTGAGCGTCTGACGGGCCTCGAACCGGGTGAACTCTTTGTGCACCGTAACGTCGCCAACCTGGTGATCCACACCGACCTGAACTGTCTGTCCGTGGTGCAGTATGCGGTTGATGTGCTGGAAGTCGAACACATCATTATTTGCGGCCACTACGGCTGCGGCGGCGTACAGGCGGCGGTAGAGAACACGGAACTGGGTCTGATCGACAACTGGCTGCTGCACATTCGTGATATCTGGTTCAAACATAGCTCACTGCTGGGGCAAATGCCGCAGGAGCGTCGCCTGGATACCCTGTGTGAACTGAACGTAATGGAACAGGTATACAACCTGGGCCACTCCACCATTATGCAGTCCGCCTGGAAGCGCGGGCAAAAAGTGACGATCCACGGCTGGGCGTACGGTATTCACGATGGCCTGCTGCGCGACCTGGAAGTAACCGCTACCAACCGGGAAACTCTCGAACAGCGCTACCGTCGGGGCATCTGTAACCTGACTCAGAAGCACGAAAACCACAAGTAAGCCTGCAAAAAAGCCGGGCGGTGCCGAGGTAAAAGCAAAACGGCAACCCGGTTGCCGTTTTTTGGCTTTGCTCCCTCTCCCTGTGGGAGAGGGCTGGGGTGAGGGTATCAAGCCGCACCCAACTCGTTTACTCGTCCAGCAACACCACTTTGCCGATATACGGCAGATGACGGTAGCGCTGCGCGTAGTCAATGCCGTAACCCACCACGAATTCGTCCGGGATTGAGAAGCCGACATACTCCACGGGAACCTGAACTTCACGACGGGTCGGTTTGTCCAGCAGGGTACAAATCGCCAGCGATTTAGGGCCACGCAGGCTGAGAATTTCGCGCACCTTCGACAGGGTGTTACCGGAGTCGATGATGTCTTCAACAATCAGAACATCTTTGCCGCGAATATCTTCATCCAGGTCTTTAAGGATTTTCACATCACGAGTCGTCGACATACCGCTGCCATAGCTGGAGGCGGTCATAAAATCGACTTCATGGGAGACCTGCACTTCGCGGCAGAGATCGGCCATAAACATGAAGGAACCGCGTAACAGACCCACCAACACCATCTCGCTGCCGCTGTCTTTATAGTGTTCGGTGATCTGACGACCGAGTTCGGCGATACGCGCTTTGATTTCCGCTTCCGGGATCATCACTTCAACAGTATGTTTCATTTTACTAACCGTATGTTTTTATAACGAATTTCTCAATGCCGATGGCTTCACGTCCGGCATCGCTACATAAGCCCTGAAGTATACCAGCAAATGGATCCGCCTGGCGCATCTGTTCATAAAAGCCAGATTTGTGATTCCGATCACACTTGTTAAGTCCTATAATTAATTGCTATCAAAAAATTAACAAACTTAAAGAGTACTTTTTATGGCGGAAACAAAAGTTCAACCTTCACGGTTACTCGTGAAGCTAACAGCGCTGTTCGCGGCCTTATGCGGGCTTTACCTGCTAATAGGTGGAGTCTGGCTGGTAGCCATTGGGGGTTCCTGGTACTACCCGATTGCTGGCGTAGTGATGCTGGGTGTCGCCCTGATGTTATGGCGCAGTAAACAATCGGCACTGTGGCTTTATGCCGCCCTGCTGCTTGCCACGATGATCTGGGGCGTCTGGGAGGTCGGCTTCGACTTCTGGGCCTTGACCCCGCGTAGCGATATTCTGGTCTTCTTCGGTATCTGGCTGATCCTGCCTTTCGTCTGGCGTCGACTGTTCGTGCGTTCCGGCGGGGCGGTGACTGCTCTGGTCGTGGCGCTGCTGATCAGCGGTGGCATCCTGACCTGGGCGGGTTTCAACGATCCGCAGGAAGTAAAAGGTACACTGAGTGCCGACGCTACCCCGGCGGCAGCCATCTCTGAGGTAGCAGATGGCGACTGGCCTGCCTACGGTCGTAACCAGGAAGGCCAACGTTACTCGCCACTGAAGCAGATCAATGCCGATAACGTACACAAGCTGAAAGAGGCCTGGGTATTCCGTACTGGCGATCTGAAGTTGCCGACCGATCCGGGCGAACTGACCAACGAAGTTACCCCGATTAAAGTCGGCAACATGCTATATCTCTGTACCGCTCACCAACGTCTGTTTGCACTGGATGCGGCTACCGGTAAAGAGAAATGGCACTACGATCCGCAGCTTAAACCTAACTCCTCGTTCCAGCACGTAACCTGTCGTGGCGTCTCTTACCACGAAGCGCGTGCCGATAATGCCAGCCCGGAAGTCATTGCTGATTGTCCGCGCCGCATTATGCTGCCAGTGAACGATGGTCGCCTGATTGCCCTCAACGCTGAGACCGGCAAGCTGTGCGAAACCTTCGCCAACAAAGGTATCCTGAATCTGCAGACCAACATGCCGGATCAAACTCCGGGTCTGTATGAGCCAACTTCTCCGCCGATCATCACCGATAAAACCATCGTGATCGCCGGGTCGGTAACGGATAACTTCTCTACCCGTGAAACCTCCGGTGTAATCCGTGGTTTTGACGTTAACACCGGTAAGCTGCTGTGGGCCTTTGACCCGGGTGCGAAAGATCCAAACTCTATCCCGTCGGATGAGCACACCTTTACCTTCAACTCACCGAACTCCTGGGCGCCAGCCGCCTATGACGCGAAGCTGGACCTGGTCTATCTGCCGATGGGCGTGACCACGCCAGATATCTGGGGCGGTAACCGCACACCGGAACAGGAACGTTATGCCAGCTCCGTACTGGCGCTGAACGCCACCACCGGGAAACTGGCATGGAGCTACCAGACCGTTCACCACGATCTGTGGGATATGGATCTGCCGTCCCAGCCGACGCTGGCTGACATCACCGTTAACGGCCAGACCGTACCGGTGATCTACGCCCCGGCAAAAACCGGTAATATCTTTGTACTGGATCGTCGTAACGGCCAGCTGGTCGTGCCGGCACCGGAAAAACCGGTTCCGCAGGGCGCAGCGAAAGGCGATTACGTTACTAAAACCCAGCCGTTCTCTGATCTGAGCTTCCGTCCGAAGAAAGATCTCAGCGGGGCAGACATGTGGGGTGCCACCATGTTTGACCAGCTGGTGTGCCGCGTGATGTTCCATCAGCTGCGCTATGAAGGCATCTTCACACCACCGTCCGAGCAGGGCACGCTGGTGTTCCCGGGTAACCTGGGGATGTTCGAATGGGGCGGTATCTCGGTGGATCCAAACCGTCAGGTGGCAATTGCTAACCCGATGGCGCTGCCGTTTGTGTCGAAGCTGATCCCACGTGGCCCAGGCAACCCGATGGAGCAGCCTAAAGACGCTCAGGGTACAGGTACAGAGTCCGGTATTCAGCCGCAGTACGGCGTGCCGTATGGCGTGACGCTGAACCCATTCCTCTCTCCGTTTGGCCTGCCGTGTAAACAGCCTGCATGGGGTTATATCGCAGCAACGGATCTGAAGACCAATCAGGTCGTCTGGAAAAAACGTATTGGTACGCCACAGGACAGCATGCCGTTCCCGATGCCGATTCCGGTGCCGTTCAATATGGGTATGCCGATGCTGGGTGGCCCAATCTCCACCGCCGGTAACGTGCTGTTCATTGGCGCGACTGCCGATAACTACCTGCGCGCATACAACATGAGCAACGGTGAGAAACTGTGGCAGGGTCGTCTGCCTGCGGGTGGACAAGCCACGCCAATGACCTATGAGGCCAATGGTAAGCAGTTTGTGGTGATTTCCGCAGGGGGTCACGGTTCGTTTGGTACGAAGATGGGCGACTACATTGTTGCCTACGCCTTGCCTGACGAGAAGTAAAAGCAAAACGGCAACCAGGGTTGCCGTTTAAAAGATCCAGGCCCGGTAGGCGTTAGCGCCACCGGGCTTTTTTATACGGTGAAGCCGAGCATCATCCCCGTATCTTCATGCTCTAACAGATGACAGTGCGCCATATAGGCAAACTCTTTCGGCGCAGCATGATCGAACTTCACTAACACCTCGCTCACTCCGCCCTCAACGCGCACCGTATCCTTCCAGCCCGCACGATGCACCGCTGGCGCTTTGCCGTTTTCTGCCAGGATGCGGAACTGGGTGCCGTGGATATGGAACGGGTGCAACATCATGTCGCCCTCCCCTGAGATCACCCAACGCTCATACTGCCCTTTGGTGGCCGCGAACTGCGGGGTATGCATGTCGAAGGCCTGGCCGTTAATGCGGTTGCCATTATGGAAATCAAACGCATGCATGCTGTGATCCATCCCGCCCATCTTGTCGTGATCCATCTTGCCGTGATCCATCTTGCCGTGGTCCATCTGACCATGCTCCATCTGGCCGTGGTCCATACCTGCCATTGCCTGGTGCCCGTACTTTTTCATTAATGCCTGCATGCCCATCATGTCCAGCATCGGATCCATCGACAGCAGCAGCTTCCGCTGGGTCAGCCCCTCAAGTGATGGCAGAGCCGGCAGGGTGGTCAGCGTATCCGGCAATGTGCCCGATGCGGTCACCAGCAGCGGCTGAATGCGCAGCACCGGGTGCGGTTTATCGAACGGCGCCACGGCCATCCCCATCTGGCTGACCGGCAGAGTCACCAGGTCAAATGCCTTGCCGTCGCTGATATCCACCAGCACCTCAAAACGTTCGCCCATCAGCATCGGCAACTCGGTCACTTTCACCGGCTCCGCCAGCAGCCCTCCGTCACTGGCGACCACATACAGCGGGCGTTTATCGCTGGCGGCAAAGTTAAGCGAGCGGGCGTTACAGCCGTTGAGCAGGCGCAGACGCAGCCAGCCTTTCGGGGCATTGTGCTGCGGGTAAATCGCGCCGTTGGTCAGCAGCGTGTCACCAAACCAGCCCACCGCGGCGCTCATCACATCCAGCTGATAGTCAATCTGCCCGTCGGCAGTAAATTTTTTATCCTGGACAATCACCGGTACATCGTCGATGCCCCACTGCTTTGGCAGACGCAGCAGGCGACTTTCGTCATCCTCAATCAGCACCAGCCCGGCGAGTCCCATCGCCACCTGATGCCCGGTTTTCCCATGCTGATGGGGATGGAACCAGCAGGTTGCCGCTTGCTGGTCCGGGGTAAAGGTCACCGTCCGCTGGCCGCCGGGTTTAATGATGCCATGCGGGCCACCGTCCACCTCGCCCGGCACTTCCAGACCATGCCAGTGGACGGTGGTCTCTTCATTGAGGGTGTTGTGGATAGTTACGGTCAGCGCTTTTCCCTTGTGTAGCTGAATGGCCGGGCCAAGCAGATTGCCGTTGTAGCCCCAGGTGGTGGCGTTGTGCGGACCAAAAGTGGTTTTACCCGCCTGCACCACCAGCTTCACCTGATTACGCGCATCGGGCGTCAGTAAATTGGGGATCGGCAGAACGGGACGCTCGGCCGCAAAAGCGGCGCGACTCCACAGCGGCAGGGCACTGGCGACACCCAGTGCAGCAGAATATTTTAAAAAATCACGGCGTTGCATGTTCATCTCCGTATTCGCAGCATTCGATGAGATGAGCATAAACCCTCCCCTTGCCGGAAGGTCAAGAAAAGCAGAGAGAATAAAGATCGTCGCACCGGCGGGAAGTGTGCTAACGTTGAATTTCCGTGACGTATTGGTAGAAGCAATGAAGACGTTTTTCCGAACAATTCTGTTCAGCACCCTGATGATGAGTTGCGCAAACAGCTATGCGCTGAGTGAAAATGAAGCCGAAGACATGGCGGATTTAACGGCGGTGTTTGTATTCCTGAAAAACGACTGTGGCTACCAGAATTTACCTAACGGCCAGATCCGTCGCGCGCTGGTCTTCTTTGCTCAACAGAACCAGTGGGATCTGAGCAACTACGACAGTTTTGATATGAAAACCCTCGGTGAAGACAGCTACCGCGATCTCAGCGGCATCGGCATTCCTACAGCAAAAAAATGTAAAGCTCTGGCTCGCGATTCACTGAGCCTGCTCGCCTACGTTAAGTAACTCCCCTCCCGATGCCCTTTTGCTGAATTGATGACCGTGCAACCACGGTCATTGTTAGCTATGATGTTGCGCCTGTTTTAAGCGGGTGTTAACAAAGGAGGTATCATCCCATGGCCGAAAAGAAAATGTGGCATGAAACGCTGCATGACCAGTTTGGACAGTACTTTGCCATTGATAACGTGCTCTATCATGAGAAAACCGATCATCAGGATCTGATCATTTTCGAAAACGCGGCTTTTGGCCGGGTGATGGCGCTGGATGGCGTGGTGCAAACCACCGAGCGTGATGAGTTCATCTATCATGAAATGATGACTCACGTACCGCTGCTGGCACACGGCAACGCAAAACATGTGCTGATCATCGGCGGTGGCGACGGCGCCATGCTGCGTGAAGTCTCCCGCCACAAAACCATTGAAAGCATTACCATGGTCGAGATTGACGCTGGCGTCGTCTCTTTCTGTCGCCAGTATCTGCCCAATCACAACGCCGGAAGCTACGACGATCCGCGCTTTACGCTGGTGATTGACGATGGCGTCAATTTTGTTAACCAGACGACGCGCACCTTTGATGTCATCATCTCTGATTGCACCGATCCGATTGGGCCAGGCGAAAGCCTGTTTACCTCGGCGTTCTATGAGGGCTGCAAACGCTGCCTGAACCCCGGCGGGGTCTTCGTCGCCCAGAACGGCGTCTGCTTCCTGCAGCAGGATGAGGCTATCGACAGCCACCGTAAGCTGAGCCATTACTTCACTGACGTCAGCTTCTACCAGGCGGCGATCCCCACCTATTACGGCGGCGTGATGACCTTTGCCTGGGCAACGGATAATGAAGCCCTGCGTCATCTCTCCACCGGTATTATTCAGGCGCGCTTCCAGCACGCAAATCTGACCTGCCGTTATTACAATCCGGCCGTCCATACCGCAGCCTTTGCCTTACCGCAATATTTGCAAGAGGCTCTGAGGGGGTGAATGAATTGAAAAAGCTAAAACTGCATGGCTTTAACAACCTGACCAAAAGCCTGAGTTTTTGTATTTACGATATCTGCTATGTCAAAACGGCGGAAGAGCGCGATGGTTATATCGCCTATATCGATGAACTTTATAACGCCAACCGACTGACCGAGATCCTGTCAGAGACCTGCTCCATCATCGGGGCCAATATCCTGAATATCGCGCGACAGGATTATGAACCCCAGGGTGCCAGCGTCACCATTCTGGTCAGTGAAGAGCCGGTTGACCCGACGCTTATCGACCACAGTGAGCATCCCGGCCCGCTGCCGGAAGCGGTCGTTGCCCATCTCGATAAGAGCCATATCTGCGTACATACCTACCCGGAGAGTCACCCGGAAGGCGGGTTATGTACTTTTCGTGCCGATATTGAAGTATCGACCTGCGGCGTCATCTCCCCACTCAATGCGTTGAACTACCTGATTCATCAGCTTGAGTCGGATATCGTTACCATCGACTATCGCGTGCGCGGCTTTACCCGTGATATCAACGGCATGAAGCACTTTATCGATCATGAAATTAACTCGATTCAGAACTTCATGTCTGAAGATATGAAATCGCTGTACGACATGATGGATGTGAACGTGTATCAGGAAAATATCTTCCATACCAAGATGCTGCTGAAGGAGTTCGACCTGAAGCACTACATGTTCCATACCCGGCCGGAAGATTTAAGCGAAGATGAGCGTAAGGTCATCACGGACCTGCTGTGGAAAGAGATGCGCGAAATTTACTACGGCCGCAACATTGCGACCGTATAAGGCATCGATGGAGCAAGGATGCTCCTGATTTTATTTCTGTTTCAGGAAGTCACGGTAGGCCGCTACCACCTGAAGGAAATCCTCTACGCCGCACAGCGACAGGCTCTCCTCATCGTAGTAGTTCATCCCCTCTTCCATCTCGTCGCCAGAAAACTCCAGCTGGTTGGCGCGAACCATGACCTCTTCGCCGTCCATCCATAACGTGTATTCATGTCCGGCGCGTTGCCAGGATCGTTCACTGCCTTTCACGGTGCGCGCAGCCTGTTCCACTTCATCGAGCAGGCTCAGGTTCTCTTTCACTTCCTCATTGAACCAGTGACCGACCACCTCATGGCCCATCGACATACGCACTTTCACCACACCGGTGATATCACGCAGAAATTCGTAATCCATAGTATTTTCCTCTGCAAAGCCCTTGATGTAATTATCGCAGCACAGGGGAAGAAAAAAAGCGTAACGCGTGAAGGAATGAAAATAAAAAACCCACCGCGGTTGCGATGGGTCTTGCAGGCCCGGTAAGCGTAGCGCCACCGGGCGATTGCGTCTCCAGAGAGACGGTTTTGCGGCTTATACTGCGGTCTGGAAGATCACTCCGTCAGCCTTCTCAGTGTACTGAGAGAGCTGATCGAAGTTCAGATAGCGATAAGTATCTACCGCGGTCTTATCTACCTGCGCCACAAAGGTCTGGTACTCTTCCGGCGTTGGCAGTTTACCAATCAGTGCCGCAACCGCCGCCAGCTCCGCAGAGGCCAGGTAGACGTTAGCACCGGTACCTAAACGATTCGGGAAGTTACGGGTCGAGGTAGACACAACGGTCGCACCGTCAGCCACGCGCGCCTGGTTACCCATACACAGGGAGCAACCCGGGATTTCAATACGCGCCCCGCTCTTACCAAACACGCTGTAGTAGCCCTCTTCGGTCAGCTGTGCCGCATCCATACGGGTTGGCGGAGCCACCCACAGACGGGTCGGCAGCTGGCCTTTGTGGGTATCCAGCAGTTTACCGGCAGCGCGGAAGTGACCGATGTTGGTCATACAGGAGCCGATGAACACTTCGTCGATCTTGTCGCCCTGTACGTCAGAGAGCAGACGTGCGTCATCAGGATCGTTCGGTGCACACAGAATCGGCTCTTTGATGTCGGCCAGATCGATGTCGATCACCGCCGCGTATTCTGCGTCAGCATCGGCTTCCAGCAGCTGTGGATCCGCCAGCCATTTCTCCATGCCCTGAATACGACGTTCCAGAGTACGACGGTCGCCGTAGCCTTCAGCAATCATCCACTTCAGCAGCACGATGTTAGAGGTCAGGTACTCTTCGATTGGCGCCTGGTTCAGCTTAATGGTACAGCCCGCAGCAGAACGCTCAGCGGAAGCATCGGTCAGTTCGAACGCCTGCTCCACTTTCAGATCCGGCAGACCTTCGATCTCGAGGATGCGGCCAGAGAAGATGTTTTTCTTACCTTTCTTCTCAACGGTCAGCAGGCCCTGTTTGATCGCGTACAGCGGGATCGCGTGAACCAGATCGCGCAGGGTGATGCCCGGCTGCATTTTGCCTTTGAAACGCACCAGAACGGATTCCGGCATGTCCAGCGGCATGACGCCGGTCGCAGCGGCAAAGGCCACCAGACCAGAACCCGCCGGGAAGGAGATCCCAATCGGGAAACGGGTATGGGAGTCACCGCCGGTACCGACGGTATCTGGCAGCAACATACGGTTCAGCCAGGAGTGGATCACGCCATCGCCCGGACGCAGGGAGACACCGCCACGGTTCATGATGAAGTCTGGCAGCGTGTGGTGCGTGGTGACATCAACCGGCTTCGGATAGGCCGCGGTGTGGCAGAAGGACTGCATCACCAGGTCAGAAGAGAAGCCCAGGCACGCCAGGTCTTTCAGTTCGTCACGGGTCATTGGACCGGTGGTGTCCTGGGAGCCAACGGAGGTCATCTTCGGCTCGCAGTAGGCACCCGGACGGATACCGGCTACGCCGCATGCACGGCCAACCATTTTCTGCGCCAGAGAGTAACCACGGTCGCTTTCGGCCACGTCTTTCGCCTGACGGAAGACATCGCTGTGCGGCAGGCCCAGGGCTTCACGCGCCTTGGTGGTAAGGCCACGACCGATGATCAGCGGGATACGACCACCAGCACGGACTTCGTCGATCAGTACGTCAGTTTTCAGCTCAAAGCTTGCCAGCAATTCGTTGGTTTCGTGGTTACGGACTTCGCCTTTGAACGGGTAAACGTCGATCACGTCGCCCATGTTCAGGTTGTTCACGTCCACTTCGATTGGCAGTGCGCCAGCATCTTCCATGGTGTTGAAGAAGATAGGGGCAATTTTGCCACCGAGGCACAGGCCGCCGCCGCGCTTGTTCGGCACGTGCGGGATGTCATCGCCCATAAACCACAGCACGGAGTTCGTTGCGGATTTACGGGAAGAACCGGTACCAACCACGTCACCGACGTAAGCCAGCGGGAAACCTTTCTGCTGCAGGGCTTCGATCTGTTTGATCGGGCCGACAACACCCGGCTGATCCGGGACAATACCTTCACGGGCGTTTTTCAGCATCGCCAGCGCGTGCAGTGGGATATCCGGGCGTGACCAGGCATCCGGGGCCGGAGAGAGGTCATCGGTGTTGGTTTCGCCTGTCACCTTAAAGACGGTAACGGTCATTTTTTCCGCCAGCGCAGGGCGGCTCAGGAACCATTCGGCATCTGCCCAGGACTGCATTACCTGCTTCGCGTAGCTGTTGCCCGCTTTCGCTTTCTCTTCTACGTCGTAGAAGTTATCGAACATCAGCAGCGTGTGGGACAGTGCTTTAGCGGCAATGGGGGCCAGCGTGTCGCTGTCCAGCGCATCAATCAGCGGATGAATGTTATAGCCACCCTGCATGGTGCCGAGCAGTTCAATCGCTTTTTCAGGGGTAACCAGTGGGGAGGTTGCTTCGCCTTTGGCAATCGCAGCAAGGAAACCGGCTTTAACGTAGGCGGCTTCATCGACGCCTGGCGGTACACGGTTGATCAACAGATCTAACAGGAATTCTTCTTCGCCTTTAGGCGGATTCTTCAGCAGCTCGACGAGCCCAGCCATTTGGGTAGCATCTAAGGGTTTGGGTACAATTCCCTCGGCGGCACGTTCTGCTACGTGCTTACGGTATTCTTCTAGCACGACGGTTCTCCTCGCTCTCATTGTCATATGCGGCCGGCGTTCTCTTCACGCTCCTGTGAGACAGCAGTTTGTAGGGTAAATGCCCGATACCGCGTCGGGCAGCATAGCAGGATTTTCACACAGTGTTAATCTGTTTACAAAAAAGCAACATTGAATTGTTTGCTGAATCGTTAAGCATGGTATAGCGGTCATTTAAACTCACGCAAACCCGTTAATCCGTTGTTACTGGCGGGGAAGTTTCATCTTTTCGGCACACCAAAGAATCTCCCCGTTGTCTTTTTTATCATCAGATATACTCTGTGTAATAAATACTCACACTCTTTTTCCGGCCATTCGGAACGGTTCCCAGTTTAAGTCAAAAAAGTCACAACCGGGTGCATATACTCGCGGCAACGTAAACGCCTTACGGCCTTGCTCTCCCCGGAGTCTTATTATGAAGTTGCCCATTAAGCCTCATCTGCTTGCTCTTATATGTAGCGCCGGGCTGTTTGCCGCCTCGGGTGTGGTCTACGTTAATAGCCGCACAACCGAGACCCTCACTCAGCCATCGCCCCCCGTGCAGCCCGCCCCGACAGCGCAAACCGCCCCGGCGGCTGTGGCGCAGGCGCCGGTGACCTACACCGCAGCACAAATCGATCAGTGGGTCGCCCCGGTCGCCCTCTACCCGGACGCCTTGCTGTCGCAAGTTTTAATGGCCGCAACCTATCCGGCGAACGTGATACAGGCGGCGCAGTGGTCGCGGGATAACCCCCGTATGCAGGGCGATGCCGCAGTTCAGGCCGTCGCGGGGCAGCCCTGGGATCCGAGCGTTAAATCGCTGGTCGCCTTCCCGCAGCTAATGTCGCTGATGGGGGAAAACCCGCCATGGGTACAGAATCTGGGGGATGCGTTTCTCAACCAGCCGAAGGATGTGATGGACTCTGTCCAGCGCTTACGCCTGCTGGCGCAGCAAACCGGCGCGCTGCAATCGATGCCGCAGCAGACGGTGACCACCGTGCAGAAAACGGCAACGGCGAAACCCGCTTCATCGACTGCGGCCGCCAGCTCAGCCCCGGCCTCAACGCCCGCGCCAACGGTGATCAAGATTGAATCAGCCGATCCGCAGGTCGTGTATGTTCCAACCTACAACCCCAGTACGGTTTATGGCACCTGGCCTAACAGCAGTTACCCGCCGGTCTATCTGCCGCCGCCTCCGGGGGAGCAGTTTACCGACAGCCTGGTCAAAGGGCTTGGCTTCAGCCTCGGGGTAGCCACCACCTACGCCATCTTCAGTAATATCGACTGGGATGATGACGACTGGGATCATCACCACCATGACGGGGATCACCACGATGGCTATTCACGGAACGGCGATAACAACATCAATATCAACGTCAATAACTTCAATAAAATCAGTGGAGAGCGTCTGGATCCCAACCACGGCTGGCAACATAATCCGGCCTATCGCGGCGGCGTGTCCTACGCCAACAGCCAGTTGAACAACCGTTACCAGCAGAACAATACCGCGGAGCGCCGGACCGTCAATCACAGCCTTACTACGCCGCAAGGAACTGTAAACCGCGACGCCCAGCGTCAGGCGGCTATGACGCAGATGGAGCGTTCAACGGGTAAAAACCTCTCCCGGACGGCGCATCCGGCCACCCGTGACGGCCAGCGCCAGGCAGCAAGCCAGCAGTTGAACCAGATCTCGCGGCGCAATAACTACCGGGGATACGACAATGATCGCCCACAAACGGTAAAACGGGCCAGCGATACCCAGCGCGATGCCCAACGTACGGCGGCACATCAACAAACCGTCCACAAGGTGCAGGCCCCGCAACGGGCGACGCAGACGCACCCGCGCGCCAACGCCCTCAGCGGCAACGACAGCCGTTCCGCCAACTGGCAGGCGCAGCAGCAGCGTGGGATGCAAAGCCGTCAGCAGTTGGGCCGCCATCTGGAACAACGCAGCGACGGCAGAGCACAGATATCTGAACGCCTGGGCGGCGGTGAGCACCGTGAATTACGGCATCGTTAAGGGAGAGGACAATGAAAAGTAAATTACTCAGCGGAATGATGTTGTTCATGGTATCGACCGGTGCTTTTGCCCAACACTATTTCAGCACGCCTGAACAGGCGACCGATGCGCTGGCGAAAGCTATCAACGAGCAGAATGACAACGCACTGAGCAACCTGCTCGGAGAGGACTGGCGTACCTTTTTACCGACTGATGGCATTGACCCGAAGGCCGTGGATCGCTTTAAGCGTGACTGGCAGGTGAACCATCAAACGGTGATCGACGGCGACATGGCCTGGCTCACCGTGGGAGAGTACCACTGGCAGTTGCCTGTCCCGGCGGTAAAACGCGCCGGAGGCTGGCAGTTCGACATGCAGGCGGCCAAAGAGGAGATCCTCACCCGCGAAGTGGGCCGTAACGAGCTGGCCGCCATCGAAGCCCTGCACGCCTACGTGGATGCGCAGGATAGCTATTACGCCCTCACCTCGAAGTATGCGCAGAAAATTGTCAGCAGTGAGGGCAAAAAAGATGGGCTTTACTGGCCGGTAAAACCCGGCGAAGCCCCCAGCCCGCTTGGTCCGGCCTTTAGCCCGAAAGCGCCAGGCCAGGGGTATCACGGCTACCATTTCCGTATCCTGCCGGACAGCAAATCAGGCTTTGCAATGATCGCCTGGCCGGTGAGCTACGGCGAAACCGGGGTGATGAGCTTTATGATTAACGGTGAGGATCGGGTCTGGCAGGCCAATCTGGGCGAGCAGTCAGCGGAGGAAGCAAAAGCGATACCGACCTTTAACCCGGACGATCGCTGGCAGCGGGTGGCGCAGTAGGGGTTTGCAGAATAAAAAAAAAGCGGCTCATGAGCCGCTTTTTTATTGCCGGAAGAAAATTACTTCTTCTTCGCTTTCGCGTTTGGCAGGTCGGTAATGCTGCCTTCAAACACTTCTGCCGCCAGGCCAACAGACTCGTGCAGAGTCGGGTGAGCGTGGATGGTCAGCGCGATGTCTTCAGCGTCACAGCCCATTTCGATCGCCAGACCGATCTCACCCAGCAGCTCGCCGCCGTTGGTGCCGACAATCGCACCACCGATCACACGGTGAGTCTCTTTGTCGAAGATCAGTTTGGTCATACCATCTGCGCAGTCGGAAGCGATAGCACGGCCAGAAGCAGCCCACGGGAAGGTGGCGGTTTCGTAGCTGATGCCTTTCTCTTTCGCTTCTTTCTCGGTCAGACCAACCCAGGCAACTTCTGGCTCGGTGTACGCGATAGATGGGATCACTTTCGGGTCGAAGTAGTGCTTCATACCGGCGATAACTTCTGCGGCAACGTGGCCTTCGTGAACACCTTTGTGCGCCAGCATTGGCTGACCGACGATATCGCCGATAGCAAAGATGTGCGGCACGTTGGTGCGCAGCTGCTTGTCAACGCGGATGAAACCACGGTCGTCAACTTCCACGCCCGCTGCACCTGCATCCAGGTTTTTACCGTTCGGTACACGACCGATCGCTACCAGCACCGCGTCGTAACGCTGTGGTTCTGCAGGGGCTTTTTTGCCTTCCATGGAAACGTAAATACCGTCTTCTTTCGCTTCAACGGCAGTCACTTTGGTTTCCAGCATCAGGTTGAATTTCTTGCTGATGCGTTTGGTGAAGACTTTAACGATGTCTTTGTCAGCAGCCGGGATAACCTGGTCGAACATTTCAACCACGTCAATCTGTGAACCCAGCGCATGGTATACGGTGCCCATTTCCAGACCGATGATACCGCCACCCATAACCAGCAGGCGTTCAGGAACGGTTTTCAGCTCCAGCGCATCGGTGGAGTCCCACACGCGTGGATCTTCATGTGGAATGAACGGCAGTTCGATCGGACGGGAACCCGCCGCGATGATTGCGTTGTCGAAGTTGATCACGGTTTTGCCGTTCTCACCTTCCACTTCCAGGGTGTTTGCCCCGGTAAATTTACCCAGACCGTTTACCACTTTCACTTTACGGCCTTTGGCCATACCTGCCAGACCACCGGTCAGCTGAGTGATAACTTTCTCTTTCCAGGTACGAATCTTGTCGATATCGGTTTTCGGCTCGCCGAAGACGATACCGTGTTCAGCCAGCGCTTTGGCTTCTTCGATAACTTTGGCTACGTGCAGCAGCGCTTTTGAAGGGATACAGCCGACGTTCAGACAAACACCACCGAGGGTGTTGTAACGTTCTACGATGACGGTTTCCAGACCTAAATCCGCGGCACGGAATGCTGCGGAATAACCTGCCGGGCCTGCCCCAAGTACTACGACCTGAGTTTTGATTTCTGTGCTCATCATGACCTCTTAATTTATACCCGTCGTCCACCGGGTCGTTCTATCCGCTCGCATTTTACAAAATTGTTAACAATTTTGAAACAACAAACGGCTCACGAATTTTTGCTTTCGCCAATAACCTCACGAACAGCATGAGGTTACCAGAAAAAAGCCGGCCGTCAGGCCGGCTTTTCTATTACATCACCAGGCGGCGAATGTCGCTCAGGGTGTTGTTGATGATGGTAATGAAGCGGGCACCATCAGCACCGTCGATCACGCGGTGGTCGAAGGAGAGAGAAATTGGCATCATCAGACGCGGCATAAACTCTTTACCATTCCACACAGGCTCCATCGCAGACTTGGAGACACCGAGGATCGCCACTTCCGGCGCGTTCACAATCGGCGCGAAGTGGGTAGTACCCAAGCCGCCGATGCTGGAGATAGTGAAGCAGCCGCCCTGCATTTCGCCGGCAGTCAGCTTACCATCACGCGCTTTCTTGGAGATGGTGGTCAGTTCGCGAGACAGCTCAGTGATGCTCTTCTTGTTCACGTCTTTGAAGACAGGAACAACCAGACCATTTGGCGTATCAACCGCAACACCGATGTTGATGTATTTCTTCAGCGTCAGCTTCTGGCCATCTTCAGACAGGGAGCTGTTGAAACGTGGCATCTGCTCAAGCGCAGCAGCAACGGCTTTCATGATGAAGACCACTGGGGTGAATTTCACGTCCAGTTTACGCTTCTCAGCTTCGGCGTTCTGCTGTTTACGGAACGCTTCCAGATCGGTGATATCCGTTTTGTCGAAGTGCGTAACGTGCGGGATCATCACCCAGTTACGGCTCAGGTTCGCACCAGAGATTTTCTGGATACGGCCCAGTTCCACTTCTTCGATTTCACCGAACTTGCTGAAGTCGACTTTCGGCCATGGCAGCATGCCCGGGATACCGCCACCGGTGGCAGCAGCAGGTGCCGCTTCAGCGCGTTTCACCGCGTCTTTCACGTACGCCTGAACGTCTTCGCGCAGGATACGACCTTTACGGCCAGTTCCTTTCACTTTCGCCAGGTTTACACCGAATTCGCGCGCCAGGCGACGAATCAGCGGGGTGGCGTGAACGTAGGCGTCGTTCTCAGCAAACTCAGATTTGCCTTCTGCTTTCGCAGCAGGGGCAGCAGCAGGTTTCGCAGCCTGAGCCGGTGCAGCAGCAGGTGCCGGAGCAGCAGCAGCCGGAGCCGCGGCAGGCGCAGCGCCTTCCACTTCGAAGACCATGATCAGAGAGCCAGTAGACACTTTGTCGCCGGTGCTGATTTTGATCTCTTTAACGGTACCGGCGAATGGCGCAGGAACTTCCATAGAAGCCTTGTCGCCTTCAACGGTGATCAGTGACTGTTCAGCAGCAACTTTGTCGCCCACTTTCACCATCACTTCGGTCACTTCAACTTCGTCACCGCCGATGTCCGGGACGTTAACGTCCTTCGCACCGCCAGCCGCAGCTGGAGCAGCAGCAGGTGCCGGAGCAGCCGCCTGAGCCGGGGCAGCAGCAGGTGCAGCACCCGCCACTTCGAAGACCATGATCAGAGAGCCAGTAGACACTTTGTCACCGGTGTTGATCTTGATCTCTTTAACAGTACCTGCGAACGGTGCCGGGACTTCCATAGAGGCTTTGTCGCCTTCTACGGTGATCAGGGACTGCTCAGCCGCAACGGTATCGCCCACTTTGACCAGGATCTCAGTAACTTCTACTTCGTCACCGCCGATGTCAGGCACGTTCACTTCTTTCGCTGCCGCGGCAGCTGCTGGAGCAGCGGCCGGAGCGGCTTCTTTCTTCTCTTCCTGCGCAGGTGCAGCAGCTGCTGCACCGTCGGCGGAATCGAAAATCATGATCAGTTTGCCAGTCTCGGTTTTATCGCCAACAGAGACTTTGATCTCTTTAACGATGCCAGCCTGAGGAGACGGGACTTCCATAGAGGCTTTGTCGCCCTCTACGGTGATCAGCGACTGTTCAGCTTCAACTTTGTCGCCCACTTTGACCAGGATCTCGGTGATTTCAACTTCATCAGCCCCGATGTCCGGTACATTGATTTCGATAGCCATTATTCTTTTACCTCTTATGCCAGACGCGGGTTAACTTTATCTGCATCGATGTTGAATTTGGTGATTGCTTCCGCCACCACTTTCTTGTCGATTTCGCCACGTTTAGCCAGTTCGCCCAGTGCTGCTACAACCACGTAAGAAGCATCAACTTCGAAGTGGTGACGCAGGTTTTCGCGGCTGTCAGAACGACCGAAGCCGTCAGTACCCAGTACGCGATAATCATCAGCTGGTACGTAAGTACGAACCTGCTCAGCGAACAGTTTCATATAGTCAGTTGAAGCTACAGCTGGCGCGTCGTTCATCACCTGAGCGATGTACGGAACACGTGGGGTTTCCAGCGGGTGCAGCATGTTCCAGCGCTCACAATCCTGGCCATCACGTGCCAGTTCGGTGAAGGAGGTCACGCTGTAGACGTCAGAACCTACGCCGTAGTCGTTCGCCAGGATCTGCGCTGCTTCACGAACGTGACGCAGGATAGAACCGGAGCCCAGCAGCTGAACTTTACCTTTGCTACCTGCAACAGTTTCGAGTTTGTAGATACCTTTACGGATACCTTCCTCGGCACCTGCTGGCATGGCCGGCATGTGGTAGTTTTCGTTCAGGGTGGTGATGTAGTAGTAAATGTTCTCTTGCGCTTCACCGTACATGCGCTGCAGGCCGTCATGCATGATGACTGCCACTTCGTACGCGTAAGACGGGTCATAAGAGATACAGTTAGGGATAGTCAGAGACTGAATGTGGCTGTGACCATCTTCGTGCTGCAGACCTTCACCGTTCAGCGTCGTACGACCGGAAGTACCACCGACCAGGAAGCCGCGAGCCTGTTGGTCGCCAGCCTGCCAGCACAGGTCACCGATACGCTGGAAACCGAACATGGAGTAGTAGATGTAGAACGGGATCATCGGCAGGTTGTTGGTGCTGTAAGAAGTCGCAGCAGCCAGCCAGGATGCGCCTGCGCCCAGCTCGTTAATACCTTCCTGCAGGATCTGACCTTTCTCGTCTTCTTTGTAGTATGCAACCTGCTCGCGGTCCTGCGGGGTGTACTGCTGACCGTTCGGGCTGTAGATACCGATCTGACGGAACAGACCTTCCATACCAAAGGTACGCGCTTCGTCAGCGATGATTGGAACCAGACGATCTTTGATCGACTTGTTCTTCAGCATCACGTTCAGGGCACGCACGAAGGCGATAGTGGTGGAGATCTCTTTGTTCTGCTCTTCCAGCAGCTGAGAGAAGTCTTCCAGCGCTGGCAGTTCCAGTTTCTCAGTGAAGTTCACCTGACGGGACGGCAGGTAGCCGTTCAGTTTCTGACGCTGTGCGTGCAGATAGGTGTGCTCTTCTGAACCTTCCGGGAAGGTGATGTAAGAGAGGTTTTCAACCTGCTCGTCGGTCACTGGAACGTTGAAACGGTCGCGGATGTAACGCACGCCGTCCATGTTCATTTTCTTCACCTGGTGCGCGATGTTTTTACCTTCGGCGGTATCACCCATGCCATAACCTTTAACGGTATGGGCCAGGATTACAGTCGCTTTGCCTTTGGTTTCTTGCGCTTTTTTCAGTGCAGCGTAGACTTTCTTCGGATCGTGACCACCACGGTTCAGTGCCCAGATCTGATCGTCAGTCCAGTCAGCAACCAGGGCTGCAGTCTCAGGATATTTACCGAAGAAGTGCTCACGAACGTAGGCACCATCTTTGGATTTGAAGGTCTGGTAGTCGCCGTCAACGGTTTCCTGCATCAGCTGGAGCAGTTTACCGCTGGTGTCTTTACGCAGCAGCTCATCCCAACGACCGCCCCACATGACTTTAATCACGTTCCAGCCTGCACCTGCGAAGATGCCTTCCAGTTCGTTGATGATCTTGCCGTTACCGGTTACCGGACCATCCAGACGCTGCAGGTTACAGTTGATGATGAAGCACAGGTTGTCCAGCTTCTCACGGGTCGCGATGGTGATCGCACCTTTAGATTCTGGCTCATCCATCTCACCGTCGCCCAGGAAGGCGTAAACGGTCTGCTGAGAGGTGTCTTTCAGGCCACGGTGTTCCAGATATTTCAGGAATTTAGCCTGGTAGATCGCACCGATTGGACCCAGACCCATAGATACGGTCGGGAACTGCCAGAATTCAGGCATCAGTTTCGGGTGCGGGTAAGAAGACAGGCCTTTACCGTGAACTTCCTGACGGAAGTTGTTCATCTGCTCTTCAGTCAGACGACCTTCCAGGAACGCACGTGCGTAAACGCCCGGAGAGATGTGGCCCTGGAAGTACACCAGGTCGCCGCCGTCTTTCTCGGTGCGTGCGCGGAAGAAGTGGTTGAAGCACACTTCATAAACGGTTGCAGAAGACTGGAAGGAAGCCATGTGGCCGCCCAGCTCCAGATCTTTTTTGGATGCGCGCAGAACGGTCATGATGGCGTTCCAGCGAATTGCAGAACGGATGCGGCGTTCCAGATCCAGATTGCCCGGATATTCCGGTTCGTCTTCGACGGCAATCGTGTTTACGTAGTTGTTAGCCCCTGCACCTGCAGCTACTTTCACGCCACCTTTGCGGGCTTCAGAAAGCATCTGTTCAATCAGATACTGAGCGCGCTCAACACCTTCTTCACGGATGACCGATTCGATCGCCTGTTGCCAGTCGCGAGTTTCGATCGGATCCACGTCATTTTGGAGACGTTCTGACATGGGGGTATTCCTTATCTATCTAATACGTTGATTTGTCTGGAACCTGTCCCATTGCACTTTCTTTTCGTTTCGGGCTGTCTCTTTGTTGGCTGTGCTTCTTCACTCCAGTCACAGCGTTAACTGTGCTCCTGGGGATGCGCGCACTTGCCGCCGCGATACAACCCAAACGATGTCGAAAACTAAAAGCGCAATAAGACAGGTTCTGCGTTTAGTTGCCGCGCTCTAAAAAACTGGCGCTTAATCCTTTCGTTGCTGTATGCGGCGAAGTGAACGTTCTCGACGACTCTGTTCACGGCTGCGGTCCAGCAAGATTTCCTCAATGAAAGCCAGGTGACGGTGCGACGCTTCACGCGCCTGCTCCGGCTCCCCGGCCATTATCGCCTCGAATACTCGAGTGCGATGGTTGCTGACCAGCGGGAGCATCTCCCGACGGGCATACAACAATTCAAAATTCTGACGAACGTTCTGGGCAAGCATTGGCTCCATGCAGCGTAGCAGATGGAGGAGCACCACGTTGTGGGCTGCTTCTGTGACGGCAATTTGATACTGGACGACGGCGTCGGACTCGGCGTCGAGATCGCCGGACTGTTGGGCCCGTTCAATGGCCTGATGGAGTTCGCGAATGCGGTCACGATCTTCATCGTTGCTGCGCAGCGCCGCGTAGTAAGCCGCGATGCCTTCAAGCGCGTGACGGGTCTCAAGCAGATCGAACTGGGATTCTGGGTGGTCGGAGAGCAGCTCCACTAACGGGTCGCTGAAGCTCTGCCACAGGCTGTTTTGCACAAAGGTTCCGCCACCCTGGCGACGAAGCAGTAGGCCCTTGGCTTCGAGACGTTGGATCGCCTCACGCAGCGAAGGACGGGAAACGTCGAACTGTTTAGCCAGTTCGCGTTCAGGTGGAAGTTTCTCACCGGGGCGCAGGGTCCCCTCGAGGATCAAAAACTCCAGCTGCTGCTCAATCACATCAGATAATTTTGGTTGGCGAATTTTGCTGTAGGCCATATTCCCTGTCTTACGCCTTTTTGCCCGGAGTCAATTGGTCTTACCAATTTCATGTTCGTATCGCTAAAGTAACAAAGTATTCACCTTCTGTCCATATTGGTTTTGACCGAAATCAGTAAACCCTGCTTATTTTAACAACCTTACAGAAATAACGTTTCAAAAATGTAACTCTGCACAAATGAAATGATTACTCCCAAAGAGGCAGTTTTAACTTTATCGAAACGAAGAAAAGTGCGATCTGAACCGATTTAGCGGAGTAAAAAATGAAAAGCTGCCCACTTATGGAGCATTTTTATTCTATAGGTTGATGAAGGGACATAAACGGAACGATTTACAAATGCTTTCTTTTTATTCGAACTCACTTTCTCCACGCATAAAGCAGGTGCATTCGCCGTCGCTTAACATTATTCTTCCAATTACGGAAGACACTTCCGATATTTTCAGCCAATTGAACCGTAAACTAATAAATACATGAAATGGAATTTCATAAT
Source organism: Leclercia sp. GLN_9 (assembly GCF_043105735.1). Classification (NCBI taxonomy): domain Bacteria; kingdom Pseudomonadati; phylum Pseudomonadota; class Gammaproteobacteria; order Enterobacterales; family Enterobacteriaceae; genus Leclercia; species Leclercia sp. GLN_9. The sequence goes on along the minus strand of NZ_JBICLV010000026.1, from coordinate 308,338 downwards.
TACACACGCCAGAGCGTGAACATAACAACCACACACGAGGTTTCATAATGGATGGTCAACAGCACGGCGATCAGCTGAAGCGCGGCCTTAAAAACCGCCATATTCAGCTTATCGCTCTCGGTGGCGCTATCGGTACAGGCCTGTTCCTTGGCAGCGCATCGGTTATTCAGTCTGCCGGTCCGGGTATTATTCTGGGTTATGCCATTGCCGGTTTTATCGCCTTTCTTATTATGCGCCAGCTCGGTGAAATGGTGGTCGAAGAGCCGGTAGCCGGTTCCTTTAGCCATTTTGCTTATAAATACTGGGGCAGCTTTGCCGGGTTCGCGTCCGGCTGGAACTACTGGGTGCTGTATGTGCTGGTGGCGATGGCGGAACTGACCGCGGTCGGTAAATATGTCCAGTTCTGGTGGCCTGAGATCCCAACCTGGGTCTCCGCGGCGGTCTTCTTTGTGGTCATCAACGCCATCAACCTGACCAACGTAAAAGTGTTCGGTGAGATGGAGTTCTGGTTCGCCATTATTAAAGTTATCGCGGTTGTGGCGATGATCCTGTTTGGCGGCTGGTTGCTGTTCAGCGGCAACGGCGGCCCGCAGGCAAGCGTGAGCAACCTCTGGGATCAGGGCGGTTTCCTGCCACACGGCATGACCGGTCTGGTGATGATGATGGCGATCATTATGTTCTCCTTCGGTGGGCTTGAGCTGGTGGGTATCACCGCCGCTGAAGCAGACAACCCGGAGCAGAGCATCCCGAAAGCGACCAACCAGGTTATCTACCGCATCCTGATCTTCTATGTAGGCTCGCTGGCCGTGCTGCTTTCCCTGCTGCCGTGGACCCGCGTCACCGCTGACACCAGCCCGTTTGTGCTGATCTTCCACGAGCTGGGCGACACCTTTGTGGCCAACGCCCTGAACGTGGTGGTACTGACCGCCGCGCTGTCGGTCTATAACAGCTGCGTTTACTGCAACAGCCGTATGCTGTTCGGCCTGGCTCAGCAGGGTAACGCCCCGAAAGCGCTGCTCAACGTGGATAAGCGTGGCGTGCCGGTTAACACCATTATCGTGTCGGCGGTTGTGACCGCGCTGTGCGTGCTGATCAACTACCTGGCCCCGGAATCCGCCTTCGGTCTGCTGATGGCGCTGGTGGTCTCCGCTCTGGTGATCAACTGGGCGATGATCAGCCTGGCGCACATGAAGTTCCGTCGTGCGAAACAGCAGCAGGGCGTGAAAACGCGCTTCCCTGCCCTGCTCTATCCGCTGGGTAACTGGGTCTGCCTGCTGTTTATGGCTGCCGTGCTGGTTATCATGCTGATGACGCCGGGTATGGCTATCTCGGTTTACCTGATCCCTGTCTGGATTGTTATCCTCGGGGTGGGTTACGCATGTAAGCAGAAAAATGCTAAAGCAGTAAAAGCGCATTAATCTTCTCCCCTCTGCGTCCCGGCGGATGCAGAGGGTTGTTACCTTCCTCACACTTTCTCGCCAACAGCCATTTTATCCATATCACCGACGGTATACTGCAACGCATATTTTGCTTCGGCAGCGAATAATTCTCTCCATAGTGCAACTCGGAGAATCGTCGATGGATAACAATAAACTTTCAGTAAAAGAAAAGATCGGCTATGGAATGGGGGATGCCGGATGCAACATCATCTTTGGCGCCATCATGCTGTTTGTAAACTATTTTTATACGGATATTTTCGGCCTTGCTCCGGCACTGGTGGGGGTATTACTGCTCTCTGTGCGCGTCATCGATGCCGTAACCGATCCCATTATGGGGGCCATTGCCGATCGTACCCGTAGTAAGTATGGGCGATTTCGTCCATGGCTTTTATGGATCGCCTTCCCCTATGCGCTGTTCAGCATCCTGATGTTTACCACCCCGGACTGGACCTATAACAGCAAAGTTATCTATGCCTTCGTCACCTACTTCCTGCTCTCCCTGACCTATACGGCTATTAACATTCCGTACTGCTCGCTGGGGGGTGTGATCACTAACGATCCTAAAGAGCGCGTGGCCTGTCAGTCTTATCGCTTTGTGATGGTTGGTATCGCCACGCTGCTGCTGTCGCTGACGCTGCTGCCGATGGCCGACTGGTTCGGCGGCGAAGACAAAGCCAAAGGCTACCAGATGGCCATGACCGTGCTGGCGCTGATTGGCACCTGCATGTTCCTGTTCAGCTTCTCTACCGTGCGCGAGCGTGTTCGCCCGGCGGTGCAAACCAATGATGAGCTTAAAAACGATCTGAAAGATGTGTGGAAGAACGACCAGTGGGTACGCATTCTGCTGCTGACGCTCTGCAACGTCTGCCCGGGCTTCATCCGCATGGCGGCAACCATGTATTACGTCACCTGGGTCATGGGTCAGAGCACTCACTTCGCCACCCTGTTTATCAGCCTGGGCGTGGTCGGCATGATGCTTGGCAGCGTGCTGGCAAAAGTGCTGACCGACCGCTGGTGTAAGCTGAAGGTCTTCTTCTGGACCAACATCGTGCTGGCGATTTTCTCCACCGCCTTCTACTTCTTCGATCCAAAAGCCACCGTGACCATTGTGGTGCTCTACTTCCTGTTGAACATCCTGCATCAGATCCCGTCTCCGCTGCACTGGTCGCTGATGGCCGACGTAGATGACTACGGCGAATGGAAAACCGGTAAACGTATCACCGGGATCAGCTTCTCCGGCAATATCTTCTTCCTCAAGCTGGGGCTGGCGATTGCCGGGGCGATGGTGGGCTTCCTGCTCTCCTGGTACGGTTATGATGCTGGTGCTAAAGCGCAAAGCGCGGATGCCATCAACGGGATCGTTCTGCTCTTCACCGTCATTCCAGGCATTGGCTACTTCATTACCGCTGGCGTGGTGCGTCTGCTGAAGGTCGATCGCGAAACCATGAAACAGATTCAGCAAGACCTGGAAAAACGCCGGAACAACTACCGCGAGCTGAATGATTTTCAGGAACTCAAAGCCGCTGAGACAAAATAAGGAAAGCCGAATGCAAACCTGGCCAAACCCGTTTATTGAACAACGCGCTGACCCGTATATTCTTCATCATGAAGGGCAATACTACTTTATTGCCTCGGTGCCGGAGTACGACCGGCTGGAGATCCGCCGTGCCGATTCGCTGGAGGGGCTACGTAGCGCCAATGAAGTGGTAGTCTGGCGCAAGCCCGACACCGGCCCGATGAGTCAGCTGATCTGGGCACCGGAGCTGCACTGGATTGACGGCAAGTGGTACATCTATTTCGCCGCTACGCACACCCAGGCGCTGGATAAACTCGGGATGTTCCAGCACCGGATGTTTGCGCTGGAGTGTTCAGACAATGACCCGCTCACCGGCACCTGGGTTGAGAAAGGGCAGATCCAAACCCCGTTCGACACCTTTGCGCTGGATGCGACCACCTTTATTCACCAGGGAAAACGCTGGTATCTGTGGGCGCAAAAAGCCCCGGATATCACCGGTAACTCGAACCTGTACCTGTGCGAAATGGAGAACCCGTGGACGTTAAAAGGCAAGCCGGTGATGCTCAGCAAACCGGAGTATGACTGGGAGTGCCGCGGGTTCTGGGTCAACGAAGGCCCGGCAGTGTTGTTCCACGGCGATCGGTTGTTTATCAGCTACTCTGCCAGCGCCACCGATGAAAACTACTGCATGGGGCTACTGTGGATCGACCTTAATGCCGACCCACAGAACCCGGCGAACTGGCATAAATCACCGCAGCCGGTATTTACCACCAGCTATGAAAACCGCCAGTACGGGCCGGGGCACAACAGCTTTACCCAAACGCCGGAGGGTGAAGACGTGCTGGTTTACCACGCGCGTAACTACACCGAAATCGAGGGCGATCCGCTGTACGATCCGAACCGCCACACCCGCCTGAAGCTTGTTCGCTGGAATGAAAACGGGATGCCTGATTTTGGCATCCCGTCAGCAGATACAGTGTAAGCCCTGCGGCACGCTGGTTTAGATCAGCGTGCCGTAGATGGTCAGCAGCGCCACAATCACCACCACCGCAAACGACGTTTTCTTGGCCATTGAGACGGCCGCTTTCGGCGTTTCGATCTTATCAGTATGCGGTTCACGCGCCAGCGAGAACTGCGCCAGACGTGTTAACACCAGGTACTGCGAGGTATGGCGATCCCCCAGCGAGGCAAACCATGCCGGCAGGGCTTTCTCGCCGTGCCCGATCAGGGCATAAACCACCCCGAACAGTCGCACCGGCAGCCAGTCCAGCACATGCAGAATGGCATCGATCCCGGACTGTAACCGCTCGTGCGGCGTTAGATAACGTGCGAGCCAGCTCTGCCAGGCGCGTAAAAACGCATAACCCATCATCAGCACCGGCCCCCACGCCCCGCCGACGACAAACCAGAACAACGGCGCCAGATAGAAGCGGAAGTTAATCCACAACAGCGCGTTCTGCAGCTCGCGTAAAAACTCGCGTTCGTCGCACTCCGGCGGGACGCCGTGGATCAGCGTCAGCTCGCTGGCCATCGCGCCGCGGGCATGGGCATCATCGTTGGTTGCCGCCTTCAGATAGGCATGGTAGTGCAGACGCACCTTACCCGCGCCAATACAGAGCACACCGAGCAGGATCCACACCACCAGCAGCGGCACATTGAAGAAGAGACCATACAGCGAACGCAACAGCAGGAACACCACGCCCATCACCGCCGCGGTCATCAGCAGAGTACGGATCATGGAAAAATGGCGGATGCGACGAAACAGCACTTCCATCCGGTGATCCAGATGCCAGTGCTCGCCCAGCTTGAACAAACGCTCAGCAATCATCACCAGCAGCATGGTAAATAACGTCATGTCATCTCCTTATCTGACAGGGCGGTAAGCATAGTGTTAAATCGTTGCCAGTCAAAGGCCGGGCCAGGGTCGGTCTTGCGCTGCGGTGCAATATCGCTGTGTCCGGTCCGGTTCTGGGCAATAGCCGGGTAGAGCTTGATAAGGGCGCGCGTCACCGCGGCCAGTTGTTGATACTGCGCATCGGTGTAGGGCAGTGTATCAGTCCCTTCCAGCTCGATGCCGATAGAAAAGTCATTGCACCGTTCACGCCCCTGATACTGAGAAACGCCCGCATGCCAGGCACGTTTATCAAAGGGAACATACTGGACGATTTCGCCGTCACGACGAATAAGACAATGGGCAGAAACGCGCAGGTGAGCGATCTCCGCAAAAAAGGGGTGAGCATCGGGATCGATTGTCCCGGTGAATAGCGCGTCAATCCACGGACCGCCAAACTCGCCTGGCGGCAGACTGATGTTATGCACCACCAGCAGCGACGGGATCTCATCCTCCGGGCGGCAATCGTGGTGTGGCGACGGAACACGCCGGGCATCTGCCAGCCAGCCATGTTCTAACTGCATGCAGGATCTCCTTATATATGGTGCTGATTCCCGGTTCAGAGTAGCATGTTTCAATCTTATGATTCGTTACCAATTTGGAGTTTTAACATGCCGCCTCGCCGCTACAACCCCGACCACAGACGTAACGTACTGCTGGAACGTATAAATCTTGATATTCCGGTAAGCGTTGCCAATGCGCTGCGCGAAGATCTGGGTGGAGACGTCAATGCTGACAACGACATAACCGCCCAGCTGCTGGCGGAAGATGCCCGTTCCCATGCGGTTGTGATCACTCGTGAAGACGGGGTTTTCTGTGGTAAACGTTGGGTGGAAGAGGTCTTTACCCAGCTGGCCGGTGACGGCGTTAAGGTGACGTGGCATGTTGAAGATGGCGACAGCATTAAAGCGAATCAGCCGCTGTTTGAACTTGAAGGCGCATCACGCGTCCTGCTGACCGGTGAACGCACCGCGCTGAATTTTGTCCAGACGCTTTCCGGTGTCGCCAGCGAAGCTCGCCGCTATGTCGACCTGCTGGAAGGCACTCATACCCAGCTACTGGATACACGTAAAACGCTGCCGGGCCTGCGTACCGCCCTGAAATATGCCGTGCTGTGCGGCGGCGGCGCAAACCACCGTCTGGGTTTATCTGATGCGTTCCTGATAAAAGAAAACCATATTATTGCCTCCGGCTCCGTTCGCCAGGCCGTGGAAAAAGCCTTCTGGCTGCACCCGGATGTGCCGGTTGAAGTGGAAGTGGAAAACCTGCAGGAGCTGGACGATGCCCTGAAAGCGGGTGCCGACATCATCATGCTGGATAACTTCAAAACCGAAGAGATGCGTGAAGCGGTGAAGCGCACCAACGGCCAGGCCCGCCTTGAGGTCTCCGGCAACGTGACATACGAAACCTTGCGCGAATTTGCCGAAACCGGCGTCGATTTCATCTCCGTTGGCGCGCTGACCAAACATATTCGCGCCCTCGACCTGTCGATGCGCTTTCGCTAAGTGACAAAAAGCCCGGCCTGCACAGGCCGGGTACGCCCGATTTACGACCCGCCCCGCAAACCTGCTGCATGGTTTTGTAACACCAGCACATCCCGCTGAATGCTGCTTCACGAATCGATTTTTGCCCCTCGCCCCTGGTCTGCCCCGCTGCCACAGTAATGTGCGTCAACATAAGGAGCGACCCATGGAAAGACAAAAAGGATTTACCCTCATCGAGTTAATGGTGGTCATCGGCATCGTGGCTATCCTCAGCGCGATTGGCATTCCGGCTTACCAGAACTACCTGCGAAAAGCCGCCCTCACCGATATGCTGCAAACCTTTATGCCCTACCGTACCGCAGTCGAACTCTGCGCTCTCGATCATGGCGGGACAGAGAGCTGTAATGCGGGCGTCAACGGTATTCCCTCCCCGTCGACCAGCCGTTATGTCTCCGGGATAAGCATCGACAAAGGCGTTATTACCCTGACTGGCCAGGAGAGCCTGAACGGCCTGGAGGTGACGATGACCCCGCAGTGGGATAATGGCAACGGCATCACTGGCTGGAAGCGCCTGTGCACCGTTGGCGAGGACAGCGCACTGAAGCAGGCCTGCGAAGAGGTGTTCCGCTTCACGGCTGAACAGGAGAGCGGGCAATGAATGCTGAACGCTTAACGGCCCTTTGTCGGCGTCATAACGCCCTGCTGCTGACCTGCGCCCAGGACAGGATCAACATTGCTGTGGTCGGCAACCCATCGCCCGAACTGCTGGAGGCATTACGTTTTGCGACGCAGAAACGAATTGACATTGAATGCTGGACCGCCGAGCGAATGGAAAAGCACCAGCAGACCATGTCGGAAGCGCATTTGCCTGTGGTCACTACATCGACGCGTTCCGCCATCGACATACTTAACCAGACCCTGATGCAGGCTCTGAGCCAGCGGGCGTCGGATATTCATATCGAGCCAGCCGACGAAAGCTGGCAGATACGGTTGCGCATTGACGGCGTGCTCTACCCGCAGCAGCCGCTCCCGGCCGAACTTGGCACAACCCTTATCGCCAGACTGAAGGTGCTGGGCAATCTGGATATCGCCGAGCGTCGCTTACCTCAGGATGGGCAATTTACGGTCGAGCTTTCGGGATCCCCCGTCTCGTTTCGCATTGCCACGCTCCCCTGCCGCAACGGCGAAAAAATCGTTTTGCGGCTTCTGCAGCAAGAGCAACAGGCGCTGCGGCTCGAACAACTGGGCATGAGCGAAACCCAGCAGCGGCTATTTGCCAGCACACTGCACAAATCCCAGGGGCTGATTCTGGTGACCGGCCCCACCGGCAGCGGCAAGACCGTTACCCTCTACAGCGCATTGCAGGCGCGGAACACGCCCGCAGTGAATATCTGCAGTGTAGAAGATCCGGTCGAAATCCCGCTGGAGGGGTTGAATCAAACGCCTATTAATCCCCGGGCAGGGTTAACCTTCCAGAGCGTGCTGCGCGCATTTTTGCGCCAGGATCCCGACATCATTATGGTGGGCGAAATACGCGATGGCGAAACGGCGGAGATCGCCATCAACGCTGCACAGACCGGTCATCTGGTGCTGTCAACGTTGCACACCAACTCGACTGCTGAGACGCTGGTTCGCCTGCAACAAATGGGCGTGGCACGCTGGATGATCTCGTCGGCGCTGTCTCTGGTGATCGCCCAGCGGCTGGTGCGCCGACTCTGCCCACACTGCCGTACCGAGTTGCACCGGGACACGCCCTTGCCCCAGGCGCTATGGCCCCGGCCTTTGCCGCACTGGCAGCCGGTGGGCTGCGACCGCTGCTATCACGGATTTTATGGTCGGGTGGCAATTTTCGAAGTGATGGTGATCACCCGGGAACTGCGCGCCGCCATTGCCGGCGGAGCGCCAGTGGAGGAGATCGAAAAGCTGGCCAGACAGACGGGCATGGTCACGCTGTTTGAACATGGCTGCATGGCGGTAGAGCAAGGTCACACCACGCTCGGGGAGCTGGTTCAGATGCTGGGCGAATCGGATGGCGGATAATCAACTGTGGCGCTGGCGGGCACTTAACCCGCAGGGAGAGCAACAGACTGGCGCGCTCTGGGCTGCCGACAAACAAACGGCGTGGAGCGTCCTGTTGGGCCGGGATCTCTTCCCTCTCGAAATCAAACGCAGCCTGCAGCAGACGCGCTGGCGGGCGCAGCATCGCTATGAGGTGATCCACCAGCTGGCGACGTTACTGCAGGCGGGCTTAACGCTTTCGGCAGGTCTGGCGCTTCTGGCGCAGCAGCATCCCATCCGGCAGTGGCAGGCCCTGCTGCAGAGCGTGGCTGACGATCTCAGTGCGGGTTGCGCCTTTTCAGACGCCCTGAAAAAGTGGCCGCATGTCTTCCCTCCACTCTATGTTTCGATGATGAAAACCGGGGAGCTGACCGGCAAGCTCGATGAATGTTGTCGTCAGCTGGCGCAACAGCAAAAAACACAGCATCAGCTGAGCGCGAAGGTAAAAAAGGCGCTGCGCTATCCGGTGATTATCCTCGCCCTGGCCTTCGCCGTGGTACTGGCGATGGTGACCCTGGTACTGCCGGAATTTGCCGCGATCTACAAAACCTTCAACACGCCCTTACCGGCCCTGACCCGCGCTGTAATGGCGCTGGCAACCATGCTGCAGGAGCGGGGCGCGGGGTTGCTGCTAAGTCTGGTGGTGGCGGCATGTGGCCTGATGTATGTTCGCCGCAACCGGCGATGGCAACGCGCCACGCAGCGTCTGCTGCTGAGCAGCCCGGTGGTTGGGGCGCTCGTGCGCGGGCAAAAGCTCAGCCAGATCTTTACCGTTCTGTCGCTTACGCAGCAGGCAGGCATCGCCTTTATTCAGGGGCTGGAAAGTACAGAAGAGACGCTGACATGCCCCTTCTGGCAGGAGAAATTACAGGCGATACGCCAGCACATCATGCAGGGGGCGCCCATCTGGTCTGCCCTGAATGAAGCGGCGATCTTTACGCCGCTCTGCATTCAACTCGTTCGCACCGGCGAAGCATCGGGCGCGCTGGATACCATGCTGGCTAATCTGGCGCAGCATCATAATGAGCAAACGTTTCAGCAAGCGGATAATCTTGCCTCATTACTGGAGCCGCTGCTGTTAATTATGACGGGGTTAATTATCGGCACGCTGGTGGTCGCGATGTACCTGCCGATTTTTCATCTGGGGGATGCGATGGGGGCGGGATAACGCTGGCGCGAACCGCGCCAGCGAGCGAGCATTACAGGCTATTGAAAACGCGGTTTTCCTGTTCCTGAACGCGGATAAAGGTGGTGCGCTTGGTCAGCTCTTTCAGTCGGGATGCACCCACGTAGGTACAGGCTGAACGCAGGCCACCCAGGATATCACGCGCGGTGTTCTCAACCGGGCCGCGAAGTGGCAGCTTAACGGTTTTACCTTCTGCCGCACGATACTGAGCAACGCCGCCCACGTGACGGTTCATCGCGGATTCAGAACTCATGCCATAGAACAGCATGAATTTTTCACCGTTTTCGTCAACAACGGTACCGCCGCTCTCTTCATGACCTGCCAGCATACCGCCCAGCATCACGAAGTCTGCGCCGCCGCCAAAGGCTTTCGCCACGTCACCCGGCATGGTGCAACCGCCGTCGCTGATGATCTGGCCGCCCAGGCCGTGGGCTGCATCAGCACACTCGATCACCGCAGAGAGCTGCGGATAGCCAACACCGGTTTTTACTCGGGTGGTGCAGACGGAACCCGGGCCAATGCCCACTTTCACGATATCGGCACCAGACAGGATCAGCTCTTCACACATTTCACCGGTAACCACGTTACCTGCAATAATGGTTTTGGTCGGCCAGGCCTGGCGCGCTTTGCTGACGAACTGCACGAAATGTTCCGAATAACCATTCGCGACATCAATACAGATGAAGTTCAGGTTCGGGTTGGCAATAAGGATCTGTTTCGTTTTTTCGAAATCGGCATCGGAGGTGCCGGTAGAAACCATTACGTGCTTGAGAACAGTTTCAGATACGGAGCCTGCAAACGCATTCCACTCTTCAACGCTGTAGTGCTTATGCACGGCGGTGAGGATGTCGAAGGAAGCCAGTGCTTTCGCCATCGCGAACGTCCCAACCGTATCCATATTGGCGGCGATAACAGGCACGCCAGACCAGGTCTGACCGGAATGCTTAAAGGTGAATTGACGTTCGAGTTCAACGTCGGAGCGACTTTTCAGAGTAGAACGTTTAGGGCGGATAAGAACGTCTTTGAAACCTAACTTCAGATCTTCTTCGATACGCATTTGCGGATTCCTGGGGTACTGGGGTAAATGTCGAAAAACGAAACACACAACTCCAGTGACGCTATCATACGCACTAATACCTGTTGCGCAAGACTGCGAAAATCACTTTTTTTACGCTACAATCCTATAAATTTACCTGGTAAAAAGTCCGTAAGCAGAGCTTAACCATTGCTGTTAAAAGATTAAATGTTAAGCAATTGATATCAATAATGAATATTTCCCAGGATTTTAATTAATGGGGTACATCGTTGCATTAACGGGAGGCATTGGCAGTGGCAAAAGCACTGTGGCCGACGCCTTCTCTCGTCTGGGTGTCACGATTATTGATGCCGACATCATTGCCCGCCAGGTGGTAGAGCCAGGTACACCTGCACTGTACGCCATCGCAGAACATTTCGGCCACGATATGATCGCACCCGATGGCACCCTGAACCGCCGGATGCTGCGTGAACGCATTTTCTCGCATCCTGAAGAAAAAGCCTGGCTAAATGCCCTGCTTCATCCGCTGATCCAGCAGGAGACGCAGAGGCAGATGTCGCAGGCAACCTCACCTTATGTCCTCTGGGTTGTACCGCTTCTGGTGGAAAATAAGCTCCACGAAAAAGCTGATCGGGTGCTTGTCGTGGACGTCTCTCCGACAACACAAATTCAGCGCACCATCGCCCGCGATAATGTTGCGCGCGAACATGCCGAACAAATTCTTGCCGCGCAGGCCACGCGTGAAGCACGCCTTGCCGTCGCGGATGATGTTATTGATAATAACGGCGCACCGGATGCCATCAGCTCCGATGTTGCCCGCCTGCATCAGTACTACCTGGCGCAGGCCGTTTCACAGGAAAAAGCATAATGCACACCCACGTTCTGTTTGAGCATCCCCTCAATGAAAAAATGCGTACCTGGCTGCGCATCGAGTTTTTAATCCAGCAGCTTTCAAGCCTTCTTCCGATACAGGATCACACCACGGCGCTGCATTTTTTCCGTAACGTCAGCGACCTGCTGGATGTGTTAGAGCGTGGTGAAGTTCGCACAGAATTACTGAAAGAGCTGGAGCGTCAGCAGCGTAAATTACAGGCCTGGGCCGAAGTGCCTGGCGTGGATAACAGCCGTATCGACAGCCTGCGTCAGCAGTTGAAACACAACAGCACAGTATTGATGGCGGCGCCACGTATCGGCCAGTTTCTGCGGGAAGATCGTCTGGTGGCGCTGGTTCGCCAGCGACTGAGCATTCCTGGCGGCTGCTGTAGTTTCGATTTACCGACCCTGCATATCTGGCTGCACATGCCGCAGGAGCAGCGCGATGTTCAGGTACAAAGCTGGCTCGGCAGCCTTGAGCCGCTGAACCAGGCGCTGTCGCTGATCCTTGATTTGATCCGCAACTCCGCGCCGTTCCGTAAGCAAACCAGCCTGAACGGTTTTTATCAGGATAACGGTGAGGATGCCGATCTGCTGCGCCTGCAGCTGGCCCTTGCCGATCAGCTTTACCCACAAATTTCAGGTCACAAGAGCCGCTTTGCGATTCGTTTCATGCCGCTCGACAGTGAACATGGTCTGGTGCCGGAACGTCTCGACTTTGAGCTGGCGTGTTGTTAAGGAGCCATGATGTCTGATGTTACCACCGTAAACTGCCCCACCTGTGGGAAGCCCGTTATCTGGGGCGAGCAGAGTCCTTTTCGTCCTTTTTGCTGCAAACGTTGCCAGCTGATCGATCTTGGTGAGTGGGCTGCGGAAGAGAAACGCATTCCGAGCGATGGCGATCTCTCTGACAGCGATGACTGGAGCGAAAACCAGCAGTAACTGTAAAAGCCTGCTGGCGCTTCGCTTAGCAGGCTACAACTTCCCCACCAAGCGGGTAATAACAGGTTCGTTTGCCGGTGGGAATTTATCAGCATCACTCGCCTGAAGCGTAACCCAACTCCCCGGCTGTCCCTCTTTGCCCCATGGCTCCCCTTCCCAGTTTTCCACCAGCCAGAACCATAAGGTAATGTGGCGATCGGGGAACTGGTATTCCAGTTTATCGAACAGGGTCGCACCGAGCGGGGTGATCCCCACCTCTTCCTGTAACTCGCGGATCAACGCTTGTTCCGGCGTTTCGCCAGCCTCGATCTTCCCGCCCGGAAATTCCCACTTATTTGCCATGTGCGCATCCGCCGCACGTTGGGTAATAAAGATCTGGTTATCGGAGTTGCGAATGATCCCGACAGCGATTTGCAGTGTTTTCATTGTCCTGATTCCATAAAAAAGGCGCAGATATCTGCGCCTTTTCAGTTGGTTTAATGCTTAGCTCAGACGGCCATGGCACTGTTTGTATTTTTTACCGGAACCACATGGGCACGGATCGTTACGACCTACCTTACGCTCACCGGCCTGCGCGGCAATCGCGGCAGCGGCGGCTTCTTCGTCGTCCTGATGGCTAAGCTGCTGCATCTGGGCCAGACGTTCAGCCTCTTCGCGACGCTGCTGCTCCATCTCTTCAACTTCTTCCGGCATGCGTACCTGCACCTTGCTCAGGGTGCTGATCACTTCGTATTTCAGGGATTCAAGCATTGAAGCAAACATCGCAAAGGATTCGCGTTTGTACTCCTGCTTCGGATCTTTCTGCGCATAGCCACGCAGGTGGATACCCTGACGCAGGTAGTCCATCGCCGCCAGGTGCTCTTTCCACAGGGAGTCCAGCGTTTGCAGCATGACGCCTTTCTCGAAGTGACGCATCATCTCAGCGCCGACCACTTCTTCTTTGCGCTTATAGACTTCAATGGCATTAGCAAAAATACGCTCGCGCAGGGTCTCTTCGTGCAGCTCAGGCTCTTTATCCAGCCATTCCTGGATAGGCAGATCCAGGTCGAAATCGTTCTTCAGGCGTGCCTGCAGGCCTTCGATATCCCACATCTCTTCCAGCGATTGCGGAGGAATGTGTCCATCGATAGTGGCTTTAAAGACGTCTTCACGGATGCTGTTGATGGTTTCGCTCACGTCGGACACGTCCAGCAGCTCGTTACGCTGGGTGTAAATCGCGCGACGCTGGTCGTTGGCTACGTCATCATACTCAAGCAGCTGCTTACGAATATCAAAGTTACGGCTTTCCACTTTACGCTGGGCGTTAGCGATGGCTTTGGTCACCCACGGGTGCTCGATTGCTTCGCCTGGCTTCATGCCCAATTTGCGCATCATGCCCGATACACGGTCAGAGGCGAAAATACGCATCAGCGCATCTTCCATCGACAGGTAGAAGCGGGATGAACCGGCATCACCCTGACGACCTGCACGACCACGCAGCTGGTTGTCGATACGGCGAGATTCATGACGCTCGGTACCGATGATGTGCAGACCGCCCGCGGCCAGTACAGCATCGTGACGAACCTGCCAGTCGGCTTTGATCTGGGCGATCTGTTCCGGGGTTGGGTTTTCCAGTTCGGCTACTTCTGCCTGCCAGCTACCGCCCAGCATGATATCAGTACCACGGCCCGCCATGTTGGTGGCGATTGTTACGGCCCCCGGATAGCCCGCCTGCGCAACGATATCCGCTTCTTTGGCGTGGAATTTGGCGTTCAGTACGTTGTGCTTGATGCCCGCTTTCGTCAGCTCATTGGAAACCACTTCGGATTTTTCAATGGAGATGGTACCCACCAGAACCGGCTGGCCCGCGGCGGTACGGTCGCGAATATCTTCGATGATGGCCTGAATTTTTTCTGCTTCGGTCATGTAGACCAGGTCCGGCATATCTTTACGGATCATCGGACGGTTGGTTGGAACCACCACGGTATCCAGCTTGTAGATTGAGCTGAATTCGAAGGCTTCGGTATCCGCCGTACCGGTCATCCCTGCCAGTTTCTCATACAGACGGAAGTAGTTCTGGAAGGTAATGGATGCCAGGGTCTGGTTCTCGTTCTGGATATCCACGCCTTCTTTAGCTTCCACCGCCTGATGCAGACCATCGGACCAGCGACGCCCCTGCATGGTACGACCGGTGTGCTCATCGACGATGATAACTTCGCCATCTTTAACGATATAGTCAACGTCACGGGTAAACAGTACGTGCGCGCGCAGCGCCGCCGTCACGTGGTGCATCAGCATAATGTTGCCCGGAGAGTAGAGTGACTCGCCTTCATCCATAATGCCCTGCGCAACCAGCAGTTCTTCGATCTGGACCAGACCACGTTCGGTCAGGTTCACCTGACGGGCTTTTTCGTCCACGGAGAAGTGGCCTTCGCCCTGGAAGCTGTCGGAGTCCTCTTTTTCCTGACGGATCAGGTGAGGAATGATTTTGTCGACTTTGCGATACATTTCGGAGCTGTCTTCGGCAGGGCCGGAGATGATCAGCGGCGTACGGGCTTCATCGATCAGAATGGAGTCAACCTCATCCACCAGCGCATAGTGCAGTTTACGCTGAACGCGCTCTTCCGGGCTGAACGCCATGTTATCGCGCAGGTAGTCAAAACCGTATTCGTTGTTGGTGCCGTATGTGATGTCCGCGTTATAGGCTTCACGCTTGGCCGGAGCAGGCAGACCGGACATGTTGATGCCCACGGTCAGGCCCAGGAACTCGAACAGTGGACGGTTGTTTTCGGCGTCACGCTGCGCCAGATAGTCGTTGACGGTTACGACGTGTACGCCTTTACCGGATAAGGCATTAAGGTAAGCAGGCAGGGTCGCAGTCAGGGTTTTACCTTCACCGGTACGCATCTCAGCGATGCAACGGTCGTTCAGCACCATACCGCCCAGCAGCTGCACGTCAAAGTGACGCATGCCAAATACGCGCTTACTCGCTTCGCGAACCACGGCGAAGGCTTCCGGGATCAGACTTTCAACGGTTTCGCCTTTTTCAAGACGGGCGCGGAACTCTACAGTTTTGCCTTTCAGCTCTTCATCAGAGAGTTTTTCCATCGCTGGCTCAAGGCCATTGATGATGCTGACAGCTTTGCGCATACGGCGCAAAGTACGATCGTTACGGCTACCGAAAACTTTTGTTAGTAATTTGATTAACATAATAAATTCTCAAACGCCCCATCATGGGCAGTTAAATTAAGGTATTAAAAAGCGTTAATTTAGCTGAAGCGTTGAGGTCCGGCGCGGATGCCCTGTACCTGGCTAATCCAGGCCGACACGGAGAAAGCGGATGGGGGATAGAATGCAGTAAGCGCGACCTGACGAACAATGACCGGCGGCTCGCTCTGTTGGGTAAGCAGCGTGTTGAGCGTATCCAGCAGCGCCAGATGGTGCGCCTGAACCGGTAGGGACTCTTCAACAGCAGGCAACGCCTGCGGTGCCATGGCGAATGAAAGGTGACGAATAACGGTGCGGATAGCATGCTGATGCCAATAATCCACGGTGTAATTCGGTCGGCGATTCGCTTCCAGCAGGGCAAGGTTAGTGAAGTTAACCCGCGTGTTCAGGTCTTGTGGAGAGGTGGCGGTCTTCGCGGGGTTAGCTGCTTCGGCGTTGCTGCTGAGCGCGGGCAGGCCAAGGCTCGCCGCGACCATCCCCAAAAGGAGATGCGGCCAGAAGTAACGTCTGCCAAATTGTCGCCAGCGCGTCAGAATTCCGCTCAATTGCCCCACCAAAAGTAAGTAAGCCTTCAGGCTCACCGTAAGAATTTTCTATTTAGCGTCCAGATATTACCACCAATGCGACGGCGCAGCAGCAGTAATGAGGCACCGGGGAGGTTAAAAATGGTGATGAAATCAGCAAACGCGCCATTGACTACGGCAATTCGGGAAGGATAAAAACAAAAACGACTGGTCTTGCTGGCCGGAGAGAGTGCCAGGTCAACCAGTCGAATTTAAATAACGGGATCTACCGTTACGCCAGAACTGTGCTCGGTGCTTTGAATGCCAGTGGCAGTTCAGCTTCGTCTTCGAAGGTCACATATTCCCAGGCTTCCTGTTTTGCCAGAACAGCCTGCAACAGTTTGTTGTTCAGCGCATGACCGGATTTATACGCGGTAAATGCACCAATGATATTATGACCACACATGAACAGGTCGCCGATCGCATCCAGCATTTTGTGACGAACGAATTCATCTTCAAAACGCAGGCCGTCTTCGTTCAGTACGCGATAATCGTCAACAACGATGGCACAATCGAAGCTGCCGCCCAGGCACAGGCCGCGGGACTGCAGATATTCGATATCACGCATGAAACCAAAAGTACGCGCACGACTAATCTGACGCATAAACGCATCAGCAGAGAAGTTCATCGCATAGCGCTGGGTGCTGGAATCAATCGCCGGATGGTTGAAGTCGATGGTGAAATCCAACGAAAAACCATTAAACGGCTTGAATTCAGCCCATTTGTCGCCATCCTGGACACGAACGGTCTCTTTGATACGCACAAATTTCTTCGCACAGTTCAGTTCTTCAATGCCGGCATCCAGCAACAGATAAACGAACGGTGCAGCGCTGCCATCCATGATTGGGATTTCTGGCGCATCGACTTCAATAACAATGTTGTCAATACCCAGACCCGCCAGGGCGGCATTCAGGTGCTCTACGGTAGAGATCCGCACGTCATGCTCGTTCACCAGGCAAGTACAGAGCATGGTATCACGCACAGATTTGGCATCAGCCGGGAAATCTACCGGTGGATTCAAGTCGGTGCGACGATAGATGACCCCGGTATTGGCCGGCGCAGGGCGCAACGTCAGTGTGACTTTCTTGCCGGTATGTAAACCGACACCTGTCGCCTGAACGATACGTTTTAATGTCCTTTGTTTGATCATCGTATAATCTCGCCAAGTTACTTATCCAACCGAGAGTGTATATCACTATCGGGCGGCCAGTTTAGCACAAAGAGCGTAAATTCCCTAATTCCAGCTAATTCTTAATCAGCTTGCTTACGCAGGAACGCAGGGATATCCAGATAATCTGGCTCTTTCTGGGTCTGTGTTGTGTTGTCATTAACCACTTTCGCGGCCGGTTTTTGCTCTTGCGTCAACGGCGCCATGCCGTGCGGCTGGTAGCGATCCATAACAGGCTGCTGAGCAGTTTTGTTCGTCACCAGGGTGATCTCAGGACGTTTGTCCATGCCGATACCGGTAGCAACAACAGTTACGCGCAGCTCATCGTTCATCTCTGGATCAAGGGACGTACCGATTACCACAGTGGCGTTGTCAGAGGCGAACGCACGGATGGTGTTACCCACGGTTTCGAACTCATCCAGACGCAGGTCGAAGCCCGCAGTGATGTTGACCAGCACGCCGCGCGCACCAGACAGATCGATATCTTCCAGCAGCGGAGAAGAGATCGCCATTTCAGCGGCTTCTTCTGCACGGTCTTCACCTTTCGCCACGCCAGAGCCCATCATCGCGTAGCCCATCTCGGACATCACGGTGCGCACGTCAGCAAAGTCGACGTTCATCAGGCCCGGACGGGTGATCAGCTCGGCGATACCCTGCACTGCACCTTTCAGTACATCGTTCGCAGCGCCAAAGGCGTCCAGCAGAGAGATGCCACGGCCCAGCACTTTCAGCAGTTTGTCGTTCGGAATAGTGATCAGCGAGTCCACGTGTTTGGACAGCTCGGTGATACCCTGCTCGGCAAACGCCATACGCTTCTTGCCTTCAAAATTGAAAGGCTTAGTCACGACGGCAACCGTCAGGATACCTAAATCTTTAGCAACTTCAGCAACTACTGGCGCAGCACCGGTTCCGGTACCGCCGCCCATGCCCGCGGCGATAAACACCATGTCTGCACCATCAAGCGCAGCACGCAGGGCTTCACGATCTTCTTCTGCAGCATTGCGGCCAACTTCCGGGTTTGCCCCAGCGCCCAGCCCTTTGGTGATGCCGCCACCGATTTGGATCGTCTGGCCAACAGCCGTTTTACGCAGTGCCTGCGCATCGGTGTTCACCGCGAAGAACTCTACACCTTCGATGCGCTCGCGCACCATATGCTCTACAGCATTACCGCCGCCGCCACCGACGCCGATGACTTTAATCACCGCGTCGTTGGTCAGTTCCATAGGTTCAAACATAGTTTCTCTCCGTTTTGTGCCTGTCGCCCGAAACCGTTAATTCTCGCCGGTCTCTTACTAAAATTAAAATTCTTTTCGCAGCCAGGTATTGATTCGTTTAAACCACGAACCTACCGACGCGCGTTTTTCTACTTCTGCTTCGCCACTGAGATGTGTCTCTTTCCCGTAATGAAGCAAGCCCACTGCCGTTGAGTAATACGGCTCCTGAGCATAATCCGTTAAACCGGTGATGTTCAGCGGTGCGCCGATGCGCACCTGCGTATGGAACACGCGCTGAGCACAGGCCGCAAGACCCTCAATTTGCGCCGCACCGCCGGTTAATACAATCCCCGCCGCAAGATGGTGTTTGACACCCTGCTGGCGAAGCTGTTCCTGTAACTGCAAAATCTCTTCGTTGACCAGGTTGAGTAGCTCGGTATAACGCGGCTCAATGACCTCGGCTAACGTCTGGCGCTGTAGGCTGCGCGGTGGACGTCCACCCACGCTCGGCACTTCAACGCTCTCATCTTTGCCCACAATGGAGCCAAGTGCACAACCGTGGCGCACTTTAATCGCCTCTGCATCGCTCGGTGGCGTGCCAAAGGCATAGGCGATATCGCTGGTCACCACGTTCCCCGCATAAGGGATAACTTTCGTGTGGCGCAGCGCCCCGCCGGTATAGACGGCCATGTCCATCGTACCACCACCGATATCCACGACACAGACGCCCAGCTCACGTTCGTCTTCAGTCAATACGGAATAACTTGCCGCAAGACCGGCGAAAATCAGTTGGTCAACTTTAAGACCACAACGTTCAACGGCTTTGACGATGTTCTTCGCCATATCGTTGTGACATGTGATCAAGTGCACTTTTGCCTGCATACGCACGCCGGAAAGGCCTACCGGATTTTTAATACCTTCCTGGTAGTCAATCGCATACTCCTGCGGGATCACATGCAGGACGCGATGTTCATCGCGAACACGCACAGATTTCGCAGTATGCACTACGTTTTCGACGTCTTCCTGCGAGACTTCTTCTTCTGAGATCGGCACCATGCCAATCTCGTTCTGGCAGCTGATATGCTTGCCAGAAAGCGCCAGATACACGGAGGAAATCTGGCAATCTGCCATCAGTTCGGCCTGATCGATGGCGCGCTGTACGCATTTCACCACCGACTCAAGGTCGTTTACCCCACCTTTATCCATACCACGAGACGGGCAACTGCCCACACCAATGATATTGACCATACCGTCGGGCAGAACTTCCCCTACTAAAGCGGCAACCTTCGCAGTGCCAATCTCCAGTCCTACTACCAGTTTTCTGTCCGTCGCCTTGATCATTGTTATTCTGCCTGTACCTGAGCCTGAGTCTGTTGCTGATTAGGTTCCTCAACCGGCGCCGGGATCCACCCGACCGATGCGCCTGAGTCATAGCGCAAATCAACGTAGCTAATCCTTTTGCCTTCAGCCTGCGCCTGCTGCTGTAGAACGGGATAAAGTTCTACAAAACGGTTCAGACGCTTCATCGTGTCACCCCGGCCAAGATTCAGCTTAATATCGTTCGTCAGCGTCAATTGCCAGGAACGACGCGCCGTCATCGCGGCTTGTTTCAGGGTAAAACGATCTTTAGCCAGCACTTGCCCCATGTTACGGAAACCTTCCAGCACTTCGTTTTCGCTGCCTTCAGGACCATACAACATAGGTAAATTTTGCTTGCTGACACGATCGGCCGGGACGCTGAAAGAAATTCCATCTACGTCAACCATATGCTGATCATTCCAACGCGCAATGGGTACATATTCAACCAGATGAATCTTCAATTCATCCGGCCACTGCTTTCTAACGCTCGCCTGTTTAATCCAGGGCAAACGCTCAATCTGGCTCTGGATAATATTCACATCCTGCGTCATGAAGGTGCCGGGCGATCCTAATGCCAGAATCGACTGACGGATATCATCATTACGCGTGTAGTGACGATCACCTGTCACCACCAGTTTCGACAGAGGCAGACGTTGTGCATCTTCCATCCAGCCGAGCACCATCCAGCCGCTGACAAACACCGTACACAGCACGGCGAGCAGGAAGGTAATCCCTGCAAGACGCGTTCCATTACTCCGTCGCGAAGAGGAATACTCTTCTTCTTCGTCACGGTTTCGCGTGTTCAGCGCAGCCTGAGACATATCAGCCCGCCTGGTCCAGAATACGAACCACTAACTGCGAGAAGCTCATTCCCGCCTGGCGCGCCGCCATCGGCACCAGGCTATGACTGGTCATACCCGGTGAGGTGTTGGCTTCCAGCAGATAAAACTGCCCATCGCTATCCTGCATCACGTCGATCCGTCCCCAGCCACGGCAGCCAAGTACATGCCAGGCTTTTAGCACCAAGGCGTTTAAAATGGCTTCACGCTCCGCTTCCAGACCACTTGGGCAGAAATATTGCGTCTCATCAGAGAGATACTTCGCCTCATAATCATAGAAGGTTCCAGCTGGTTGGATACGAATTGATGGTAAAATTTCTTCGCCAAGCATCGCAACGGTAAATTCCGGTCCGCTGAGCCATTTTTCAATCAAAACTTCTTCATCATGTTGAAATGCCAGCGCTAATGCAGATGATATATCGCCAGCTTCATCAACTTTAGACATTCCTACGCTTGAGCCTTCACGGCTGGGTTTCACAATCACCGGCAATCCCAGCGCCGCAATACGTTCAGTGATGCTGGCGTCAAGGCCCTGCTCAAATTCACGACGGGTCATAGCCACCCATGGCGCAACCGGTAAACCGGCCCCCTGCCACAGCAGTTTGCTGCGCAGTTTGTCCATGGAGATGGCCGAGGCCATCACACCGCTGCCGGTATAAGGCAGACCGATGATGTCCAGCAGCCCTTGCAACGTACCATCTTCACCGCCGCGGCCGTGCAGCGCGATAAAGACTTTAGCAAAACCCATCTCTTTCAGGCGCGTCACGTCAGTCTCTTTCGGATCGACCTGATGCGCGTTAACACCGCCTTCGCGAAGCCCTGCCAGCACCGCCGCGCCCGAATTCAGAGAGACTTCGCGTTCTGCAGAAGTGCCGCCAGACAGGACCGCAATCTTATCAGCCATGACGTTCATCCTCCGAAATTTGCGGCTTAAGTTTGATTTCAGCCAGAGTACGGGCGATCTTGCCGATATTTCCCGCACCCTGCACCAGAATCAAATCATTGCCGGTCAACACCGGAGCAAGCATCGCTGCCGCCTGGGCATGATCGGAGACCAGAATCGGGTCGATCTTGCCGCGACCGCGAATGGTGCGGCAAAGAGAGCGACTGTCTGCGCCCGGAATCGCCGCTTCGCCCGCCGCGTAAACTTCCAGCATCAACAGGGTATCAACCTGTGAAAGCACATTCGCGAAATCGTCATAGAGGTCGCGCGTACGGGTATAGCGGTGTGGCTGAAACAGCATGACCAGATTTTTGTCCGGCCAGCCCGCGCGCGCCGCTTTGATCGTGGCGTCCACTTCGGTCGGGTGATGGCCGTAGTCATCAACCAGCATCGCGGTTCCGCTTTTTCCGTTCACGGTTTCAAGCGGGAACTCGCCAAGGAAATCGAAACGACGACCGGTGCCCTGGAAGCTTTCCAGCGCCCGCAAAATGGCCTCGTCATCAATGCCTTCTTCTGTTGCGACCGCAACGGCCGCCGCGGCGTTCAGGGCGTTGTGACGACCCGGCGCATTCAGCGTTACCTGCAGCAGCTCTTTATCCTGACGTGCCAGGGTGAAATGCCCCTGCGCACCAATCTGTTTGTAACTTTCCACCCGAACATCGGCATCTTCGCTGAAACCGTAGGTCGTGATCTGACGGCCCACGCGCGGCAGCAGTTCGCGGATCACCGGGTCGTCTACACACATGACGGCCCGTCCATAAAACGGCAAATTGTGGAGAAAGTTTATAAATGTTTGCTTTAAATTTTCGAAGTCGCCCTGGTAGGTATCCATATGGTCGGCTTCGATGTTGGTCACGATTGCCACCATCGGCTGCAAATGCAGGAAAGAGGCGTCACTTTCATCCGCTTCAGCGATCAGATAACGGCTGTTACCCAGGCGCGCGTGTACGCCCGCGGCTTTGACCAGGCCGCCGTTGACGAAGGTCGGATCGAGGCCCGCTTCAGCATAAATGCTGGAGACCATCGCCGTGGTGGTGGTTTTACCGTGGGTTCCGGCAATGGCGATGCCGTGACGAAAACGCATCAGCTCGGCCAGCATCTCTGCACGGCGGATCACCGGGATACGTGCTTCGTGTGCAGCAACAATTTCCGGGTTGTCGGCAGAGATCGCGCTGGAAACGACCACCACGCTGGCATCAAGGACGTTTTCCGGGCGATGGTTAAAATAGATAGTCGCACCGAGCGACGCCAACTGTTGCGTAACAGGGTTCGGCGCCAGATCGGAACCGCTGATCTGGTAGCCTTCATTCGCCAGCACTTCGGCAATACCGCCCATACCGGCGCCGCCGATGCCAACAAAATGAATGTGCCGGACGCGACGCATCTCGGGCACGATTGAACGCAGTTTCGCCAGTTGTTGTGTATTCATTCTCTAAACGCCATCGACTACTTCAAAAAATTCGTGCAGCGCAACACGCGCTGCGAGGGTTAAACCTGGGCTGCCAGGCTCACTTCTTTTGCCACCCGTTCCGTTGCATCCGGGATCGCTGCGGCACGTGCATGCTGCGCCATCTCCAGTAATGTCTTCCGGTCCCAGCCCGCCAGGGTGGTGGCGACCGCGTCTGCGGTAAACTGCGGCTGTTCAAAAATTTTCGCGGCGCCGGCTTTCTCAAGCGGCAACGCATTCCAGTACTGCTGACGATCTTTGTGCTGGAATGGCACAAACAGCGCCGGTAAGCCTGCGGCGGCAATTTCGCTCACCGTCAGCGCGCCGGAGCGGCAGACCACGACATCGGCCCAAGCATACGCCGCCGCCATGTCGTCGATAAATTCAGTCACTTTATGTTGCGGCTGGCCCGTATCGGCATAGGCCTGCTCGACCGTTTGCTGACCGCCCTTCCCGCTTTGATGCCAGATGGTCACCGCGTCACCAAGCTTGGCCGCAACCTGCGGCAGCGTCTGGTTCAGAATGCGCGCGCCCTGAGAGCCGCCCACCACCAGCACACGCACCGGGCCTTCGCGCCCGACAAGACGCTCCTGCGGCAACGGCAGCGCAAGCACGTCCACACGCACCGGGTTACCCACCACATCCGCTTTCGGAAATGCGCCGGGAAACGCCTGCATCACTTTGCTGGCGATACGGGAGAGCCACTTATTGGTCAGACCGGCAATACCGTTCTGCTCATGCAGCACAACCGGGATCCCCAGCGACCACGCCGCCAGCCCACCAGGACCCGAGACATAACCGCCCATTCCCAACACCACGTCCGGCTTGAAACGCTTCATGATCGCCCGCGCCTGGCGCCAGGCGTTGAAAATGCGCACCGGAGCCAGCAGCAGGGCTTTGATCCCCTTGCCGCGCAAGCCGGAGATATGGATAAAGTCGATCTCAATCCCGTGCTTCGGTACCAGATCGGCCTCCATGCGGTCTGCGGTTCCCAGCCAGCGTACCTGCCAGCCCTGATCCATTAAATGGTGCGCAACCGCCAGTCCCGGGAACACATGCCCGCCGGTACCGCCTGCCATCACCATTAACCGCTTCGGTTGATTCATCGTGAACCTCGTGTAAACGCCTGGGCATTTTCCAGACGCGTTTCATAATCTATGCGTAGCAAAAACATAATGGCGGTCGACATGATCAACAGACTCGAACCACCATAACTGATTAACGGCAGCGTCAGACCTTTGGTTGGCAGCATACCGGCTGCGGCACCTACGTTAACTAAAGCCTGAAAACTGAACCAGATACCGATTGAACAGGCCAGAAAACCTGAGAAACGGTGGTCGATAACCAGTGCTTTCCGGCCGATTGACATCGCACGGAAAGCGACGAAGAATACCATTAAAAGCGCTAATACCACACCGATATAACCCAGTTCTTCCCCAATGATGGAGAAGATGAAGTCGGTATGCGCCTCGGGTAAATACTCCAGTTTTTGCACTGAATTCCCTAACCCCTGACCCCACATTTCACCGCGGCCAAAGGCCATCAATGACTGGGTCAGCTGATAACCGCTGCCGAAGGGATCTTCCCAGGGATTCCAGAAAGAGGTCACACGACGGATACGGTACGGTTCGGCAAGGATCAGCAGTACCACTGCGGAGATCCCCATTCCGATGATGGCGATGAACTGCCAGAGTTTCGCCCCCGCCAGGAACAGCATCGCCAGGGTGGTAACAAACAGTACGACCACGGTCCCGAGGTCAGGCTGGGCCAGCAACAGAACCGCTAGCACCAGGATCACGCCCATCGGTTTTAAGAAGCCGCGCAGGTTGTTACGAACCTCATCCACCTTGCGCACCAGATAGTTGGCGAGATAGCAGAACAGCGACAACTTGGTGAATTCGGCAGGCTGAATACGCAGCGGGCCAAAGGCAATCCAGCGCGAGGCCCCGTTCACCGAGCTACCCACCACCAGTACGATCAGCAGCATGACGATCGAGGCGATCAGCATGGCGGTACTGTGGCGTTGCCAGAAGACCATCGGCAGACGTAAGGTCACCATCGCCAGACAGAACGCCAAAATGATGTACAGCCCGTCACGCTTGGCAAACAGGAAAGGATCGTTAGCCAGACGCTGCCCGACAGGCATTGAGGCTGAGGTCACCATAATAAAGCCAATCGCCGCCAGCCCCAGCGTGAGCCAGAGCAGCATACGGTCGTACATCACCAGGCTATCGGAATCTTTATCCCGTGACCCCATGACCCAGCCTTTGAGCGCCGACGAAATCCACACCAGGATGCTGAATCCCGGCATGCGCGGCATCCTCAGGCGAGGGAGAGAGAAGCGCATTAGCCTAACTCCTTCGCCAGACGGGTAAAGAGATCGCCACGCTGCTCGAAATTCTTAAACTGATCGAGGCTGGCGCAGGCTGGCGAGAGCAGCACCATGTCACCCGGCTTCACGCGCGGGGCAATCAGCCGCATCGCCTGCTCCATGGTATCGGTTTGCTCAGCGATATCCGGGCGCAGCGCCGCCAGTTCTGCCCCGTCACGGCCAAAGCAGTAAAGACGCACGTTGTCGCCGCTGAGGTACTGTTTCAGCGAAGAGAAATCGGCAGCTTTGCCGTCGCCCCCCAGCAGCAGATGCAGGGTACCCTCAACGTGCAGGCCATTCAGCGCCGCTTCGGTGCTGCCAACGTTGGTGGCTTTTGAATCGTTGATCCAGCGAACGCCGTTATGCTCAAGCGCCAGCTGGAAGCGATGCGCCAGACCGCTGAAGGTAGTCAGGGCTTTCAGGCTGGTGGCGCGCGGCAAGCCGGCGGCATCCGCCAGCGCCAGTGCGGCAAGGGCGTTGGTGTAGTTATGCTGGCCCGTCAGGTGCATCTCTTTCACGTTCAGCACCTTTTCACCTTTCACCCGCAGCCAGGTTTCGCCCTGCTGACGGTTCAGGTGATAGTCGCCCATATTAATACCGAAACTCACGCAGCGTTCATCTGCCCCACGCACTGGCATGGTCAGCGCATCATCGGCGTTCACCACGCAGACGCGGGCATTTTCATAGACACGCAGCTTGGCGGCGCGGTACTGCTGCAGACCAAACGGATAGCGATCCATATGATCTTCGGTAACGTTGAGGATGGTAGCAGCGACCGCCTGCAGGCTTGAGGTGGTTTCCAGCTGGAAGCTGGAGAGTTCAAGGATGTACAGCTCGCGGGCTGCATCCAGCAGCATCAATGCTGGCAGGCCGATATTGCCGCCCACACCGGCATTCACGCCCGCCGCTTTCGCCATTTCACCCACCAGGCTGGTGACGGTGCTTTTGCCGTTGGAACCGGTAATGGCCACGATCGGCGCCTGAGCTTCACGGCAGAACAGTTCGATATCACCGACGATCTCGACGCCCGCCTCTGCCGCCGCGCTTAACGCCGGGTGGGCCAGGGCAATGCCCGGGCTGGCGACAATCAGATCGGCGGTGTGAAGCCACGCTTCATTCAGACCACCAAGGTGGCGTTCAACCTGCTCCGGCAACTTATCCAGACCCGGCGGAGAGGTACGCGTATCCATCACGCGAGGCGTAACGCCTCGTGCGAGGAAAAAGTCCACGCAGGAGAGGCCGGTTAAGCCCAACCCGATGATAACGACTTTTTTACCCTGGTAATCTGCCATGATTAACGTACCTTCAGCGTTGCCAGGCCAATCAGCACCAGCATCAGCGAAATAATCCAGAAGCGCACGATGACGCGCGGCTCTGGCCAGCCTTTCAATTCATAGTGGTGATGGATAGGCGCCATACGGAAGATGCGCTGACCGCGCAGCTTGAAGGAGCCAACCTGCAAAATCACCGACAGGGTTTCAACCACAAACACACCGCCCATGATCACCAGCAGGAACTCCTGACGCAGCAGCACGGCGATGATGCCCAGCGCGCCACCGAGTGCCAACGAACCCACGTCGCCCATAAAGACCTGCGCCGGGTAGGTGTTGAACCACAGGAAGCCGAGGCCCGCACCGACAATCGCCGTACAGACGATCACCAGTTCACCGGCGTGTCGCAGATAAGGGATGTGCAGGTAGCTCGCAAAATTCATGTTACCTGTCGCCCACGCCACCAGTGCAAAACCGGCCGCCACGAAGACGGTAGGCATAATTGCCAGACCATCCAGGCCATCGGTCAGGTTTACGGCGTTACCAGTACCGACAATCACAAAGTAGGCCAGCAGGATGTAGAACAGCCCCAGCTGCGGCATCACGTCTTTAAAGAACGGCACCACCAGCTCGGTTGCCGGAGTGTCTTTTCCTGCCAGATAGAGCGCAAAGGCGACGCCCAGCGCGATCACCGACATCCAGAAATACTTCCAGCGGGCGATCAGCCCTTTGGTGTCTTTACGCACGACTTTGCGGTAGTCGTCGACAAAACCGATAATGCCATAGCCCACCAGCACCACCAGCACACACCAGACGTACGGGTTTGACGGGTAAGCCCAGAGCAGCACCGACACCACAATCGCGGTGAGGATCATAATGCCGCCCATGGTCGGCGTACCGCGTTTACTGAAGTGCGACTCAGGGCCGTCGTTACGCACAACCTGACCGAAAGAGAGTTTTTGCAGACGGGCAATCATGCGCGGACCCATCCACAATGAGATGAACAGCGCAGTCAGCAGGCTGACGATGGCGCGAAACGTCAGATAAGAAAAGACGTTAAAGCCGGAATAATATTTGACCAAATGCTCGGCCAGCCAAACTAACATGTCCCATTCTCCTGTAAAGCGTGCACAACCTCTTCCATGGCAGCACTGCGTGAACCTTTCACTAAAACTGTCACAATTTGCTGCTCTTCGACCAGCGTCTTAAGACGGGCAATCAACGCCGCTTTATCGGCAAAATGCTCCCCGACACCACTGGCCTGGCTGATGTTTTTACTGAGATGACCAGCGCTTAACACGCGATCGATACCGGAGGCTTTCGCCGCCTCACCCACCTGGATATGGCAGGCTTCGCTCTCGTCGCCCAACTCGGCCATATCGCCGACCACCATCACGCGGTAACCAGGCATCTCAGACAGCACCTGTACTGCAGCAGTCATAGAGCCGACGTTGGCGTTGTAGGAGTCATCCAGCAGGAGTTTGTTTTCCGCCAGCGGGATAGGGAACAGGCGTCCGGGGACCGCTTTCAGGTTTGCCAGCCCGGCTTTGATGGCCGACAGCGGTGCGCCGACCGCCATTGCCAGGGCGGTGGCCGCCAGGGCATTCGCGATATTGTGACGACCCGGCAGCGGCAACAGCACCTCTACATCCCCTGTTGGAGTCTGCAGGGTAAATTCTGTGCCGTGGGAGGTCACGTGGACGTTGGTGGCGGTGAAGTCGCTATTGGCGGCATTCGGTGAGAAGCGCCAGGTTTTGCGATCCCCGATGACACTTTGCCAGTTCAGCCAGTCGTTGTTGTCGGCATTCATGATGGCGATGCCGTTGACCGGCAGACCGGTGTAGATCTCGCCCTTCGCTTTTGCCACGCCTTCCAGCGAGCCGAAACCTTCAAGGTGCGCCGCGGCGAGGTTGTTTACCAGCGCCGCTTCCGGCT
The DNA here is from genome assembly GCF_043105735.1 of Leclercia sp. GLN_9. Lineage (NCBI taxonomy): Bacteria > Pseudomonadati > Pseudomonadota > Gammaproteobacteria > Enterobacterales > Enterobacteriaceae > Leclercia > Leclercia sp. GLN_9. Next base: position 279,596 of record NZ_JBICLV010000026.1, on the reverse strand, counting down.
GCGTCAGACTCACGGTCCAGGCGATTTCGCCCTGGTGGTTAGCCCCCAGTTCGATCACCGCATATTCATGCTCACGGGTCAGACGTAGCAGCGTCATCGGCACGCCGATATCGTTATTCAGGTTGCCTGCGGTATAGAGCGTGTTACCGCACTGGCTAAGGATCGCGGCGGTCATCTCCTTAACGGAGGTTTTGCCGGAAGAGCCGGTCAGCGCCACAATACGCGCCGGGACCTGCTGGCGAACCCATGCGGCCAGTTCACCAAACGCCAGACGCGTGTCTTGCACCACCGCCTGCGGCAGGTCGATATCCAGTTTACGGCTCACCAGCAATGCGCCAGCTCCCGCCGCTTTCGCTTGCTCAGCAAAATCGTGCGCATCGAAACGCTCACCCTTCAGCGCCACAAACAGGCAGCCGGGGGTAATTTTACGCGTGTCGGTGGTGACGGCATCGAAGGTCAGCTCGCCGCTGACGTCTGCGCCCAGGATAGTGGCCAGTTGGCTTAGCGTTACGCTAATCATGCCATGACTCCCAGCAGACGCGCCGCGGTGATACGGTCCGAATAGTCCAGACGGTTAGTGCCGACGATCTGGTAATCTTCATGGCCTTTACCGGCCAGCAGCACCACGTCGTTCTCACCGGCCTGCATGATGGTGTTAGTTACCGCTTCGGCGCGGCCTTCCACCACACGAGCACGTCCGGCATCCAGCATGCCAGCCAGAATGTCGTTGATGATGGCGCGCGGCTCTTCGGTACGCGGGTTGTCATCGGTCACTACCGCGATATCCGCGAATTGCTCGGCAATGGCACCCATGAGGGGGCGTTTGCCTTTATCGCGATCGCCGCCGCAGCCAAAGACGCACCATAGTTTACCGGCGCAGTGCAGACGCGCGGCTTCCAGCGCTTTCTCCAGCGCATCCGGGGTATGGGCATAATCCACCACAACAGTAGGTTTACCCGGGGCGGCGAACACTTCCATACGCCCGCAAACCGGCTGCAGACGCGCGGCGGTGCCAAGCAATTCTGCCAGCGGATAACCCAGCGCCAGCAGGGTAGCGAGAGCCAGCAACAGGTTGCTGACGTTGAACGCCCCCATCAGGCGGCTTTCGATTTCGCCTTCACCCCAGCTCGATGCAAAGCGAATGGTCGCGCCGCTATCGTGATAGATCACCTCGGTGGCTTTCAACCAGCGACCGTGGCAGTTCGGGTTGATATGGTCGGCCATGGAGACCGCAACGGCATCCGGCAGCTTAGCCAGCCAGCGGCGCCCCACTTCGTCATCAGCGTTGATAATCGCCTGACCGGCATGGTGCGTGGCATACAGCTGCCATTTTGCCGCTTCGTAGTTTTCCATGTCGCCATGGTAGTCGAGATGGTCCCGGCTCAGGTTAGTGAACACGGAGGCGGCAAATTTCAGTGCCGCAACACGGTACTGAACCAACCCGTGAGAAGAGACTTCCATTGCGGCAAAGGTTGCGCCCTGCCCTGCCAGACCGGCCAGCACATGCTGTACGTCGACGGCAGAGCCGGTGGTGTTTTCCGTTGGGTTCACTTTGCCCAGCAGGCCGTTCCCCACCGTACCCATCACCGCGCTGGTTTCACCCAGCAGCTGCGCCCACTGCGCCATCAGCTGCGTGGTGGTGGTTTTACCGTTGGTGCCGGTTACGCCAACCAGACGCAACTGGTCAGAAGGTTCGTTATAAAAACGCCCCGCCAGCGCGGAGAGTCGTTCGGTTAACTGGCTGAGATAGATGACCGGCACGCCGTGCATTTCACGTATTTCGCCATCAGCGGCTTCATCTTTTGCCTCAGCAATAATGGCAGCTACACCTTGCGCTATCGCCTGCGGGATATACCGACGCCCGTCCGCCTGATGACCGACTACTGCCACAAAAAGATCGCCCGAGGCAGCCACCCGGCTGTCGAGTACCATCTCTCGCAGGACTCGCGCAGGTAAACCTGATACCCACGGAGCAAGAAGGTCGCGCAAATTACGATCTGCCACCTGTTCCCTCGCCTTGATTAATCACAAATTCACTTTTCTCGCCCGTTGTCAGCGCATCCGGCTCGATGTTCATGGTGCGCAGTACGCCGCCCATGATGGCACCAAAGACCGGCGCGGAAACGGCGCCACCGTAGTATTTACCCGCCTGTGGATCGTTGATAACCACCACCAGCGCAAAACGCGGATTACTCGCAGGCGCAACGCCTGCGGTATATGCAATGTATTTATTGATGTAGCGGCCATCCGGCCCGACTTTTTTCGCCGTACCGGTTTTAATCGCGATGCGATAGCCTTTGATCGCCGCTTTCACGCCACCGCCGCCGGGCAGGGCCACGCTTTCCATCATGTGCACGACGGTGCGTACGATCGATTCCGGGAAGATACGCTCACCGGGAACCGGCGGATCAACTTTGGTAATCGACAGCGGGCGATAGACGCCATAGCTGCCAATCGTTGCATAGACACGCGCCAACTGTAACGGCGTTACCATTAGCCCGTAGCCGAAAGAGAAGGTGGCCCTCTCTATGTCAGACCACCGTTGTTTTTGAGGATATAAGCCACTGCGTTCTCCGACCAACCCCAAATTGGTCGCCTTTCCGAGTCCAAAACGCGAGTAAGTTTCTACCAACGCTGAGGACGGCATCGCTAACGCCAGCTTAGAAACGCCGACGTTACTCGACTTCTGTAAAACCCCGGTGAGGGTCAATTCGCTGTAACGCGCCACGTCTTTGATTTCGTGACCGTTGATTCGGTAAGGCACCGTGTTCAGCACGGTATTTTCGTTGACGATGCCGCGCTGCAGCGCTGTCATCACCACCATCGGTTTGACCGTTGAACCTGGCTCGAAGACGTCAGTGATCGAACGGTTACGCATGGCGTCTTTGGCGGTTCCGGCAAAATTATTCGGGTTATAGGATGGGCTGCTGGCCATTGCCAGCACTTCGCCGGTGCTGACATCCACCAGTACCGCACTGCCGGATTCCGCTTTGTTAAAAGCGACGGCGTTGTTCAGTTCACGATACACCAGCGCCTGCAGACGCTCGTCGATGCTCAGCGCCAGGTTGTGCGCCGCCTGGCTGTCGGTGGAAGAGATATCTTCAATGACACGGCCATAACGGTCTTTACGGACCACACGCTCGCCCGGCTGGCCGGTCAGCCACTTATCGAAACTTTTCTCGACGCCTTCAATACCCTGGCTGTCGACGTTGGTAAAGCCAATCAGGTGCGCGGTCACTTCCCCGGATGGGTAGTAACGACGCGACTCTTCACGAAGGTGAATCCCCGGCAGCTTCAGTTTTTTGATGTAGTCGGCCATATCAGGGTTAACCTGACGCGCCAGATAGATAAAGCGCCCTTTCGGGTTCGCATTGACGCGGGCAGCCAGCTGATCGAGCGGCATTTTCAGCGCGTCGGAGAGGGCCTTCCAGCGGTTATCGAGCGAGATCCCACCGGCATCATGCAGTTCTTTGGGATCGGCCCAGATCGCTTTCACCGGCACGCTGACCGCCAGCGGACGGCCGGAACGGTCGGTGATCAGACCACGCGAGGTTGACACTTCCTGCACGCGCAGGGAGCGCATGTCGCCCTGACGTACCAGCATGTCAGGGGCAATGATTTGCAGCCACGCCACGCGTCCCAGCAGGAAACCCAGCGCCAGTAAAATGCAGCCGCAAAGCAACGCAAAACGCCAGCTGATGAAGCTGGCCTGTTCTTCCTGACGTTTTGGTTTTAGCGCCTTCGCCGCGGATTTCATGCGTCGCGTTTTCCCTTATTTTTGTACTACGATATTTTCCTGAGAAGGATCAACATGCTGCATCTGCAGCTTTTCCGTTGCGATCCGTTCAACCCGGCTATGATCGCCGAGCGCATTTTCTTCGAGGATCAAATTTCGCCACTCGATATCCAGCGCATCACGCTCCAGCACCAGCTGTTCGCGCTGCGCCGTTAACAAACGGGTATGGTGAGCGGTGGTCACAACGGTGACCGCCGACACAATGATGCAAATGAACAGACACAGTGGCAGCTTGCCGAAACGCAACAGGTCGTCCCAGATAACACCCGGCAAGGCATGACGCTCGTTGCTGCCTAACGTCTCTTTCACCTTGCTGAGGGTGTCTGCCACTCTGCCGATCATGCATGAGTCCTTTCTGCAATGCGCAGCACTGAACTGCGGGCGCGCGGGTTCTCTTCCACTTCCGCTTCGCCCGGCATTAACTTACCTAAGGCACGTAGCTGGCGGCCGCCCAGTTTTTTGAGCTGCTCTTCCGTCATCGGTAACCCGGCCGGAACCTGCGGGCCACGGCTCTGTTCACGCATAAAGCGCTTCACAATGCGGTCTTCCAGCGAGTGGAAGCTGATTACCGACAAGCGACCGCCCGGAGCCAGCACGCTAAGCGAACTTTTCAGGGCTTGCTCGATTTCATCAAGCTCGCTGTTAACCCAGATACGCACCGCCTGGAAGGTACGGGTAGCCGGGTGCTTGTACTTGTCTTTTACCGGCGTGGCCGCGGCGATCACTTCCGCCAGCTCTTTGGTGCGGGTCATGGGTTCGATACGGTTACGTTCCACGATAGCGCGAGCAATACGTTTGCCAAAACGCTCTTCCCCGAAGGTTTTGATCACCCAGGCGATATCGGCTTCTTCCGCCGTTTGCAGCCACTCGGCGGCAGATTGGCCGCGCGTCGGATCCATACGCATATCCAGCGGGCCATCGCGCATAAAGGAGAAGCCACGTTCAGCATCATCAAGTTGTGGTGAGGAGACGCCAAGATCGAGGAGGATCCCGTCAATTTTGCCGGTTAAATCGCGCTCGCTGACGTAATCAGCCAGCGCGGAGAAAGGTCCATGTACGATGGAAAAGCGAGGGTCATCGATGGTTTTCGCCACGGCGATAGCCTGCGGATCGCGATCGATTGCCAGCAAACGGCCGTCCGCGCCCAGTTGGGAGAGGATCAAACGTGAGTGGCCACCCCGGCCAAAAGTGCCATCAATATAGATGCCATCAGGACGAATATTCAGGCCATTGACGGCTTCATCCAGTAGCACCGTCGTATGTTTATAATTTTCCATCATTTTTTATAGAGACAAATCCTGCAATCGTTCCGACAATGTTGCGGAATCAGACTGCTCAGCGTCGATATCTTCCTTGACCCGTTGATACCAGGTCGTTTCATCCCACAGCTCAAACTTATTGAACTGTCCGACCAGCATCACTTCTTTTGTCAGACCGGCATGCTGCCGCAGCACGGGCGCAATCAATAAACGCCCCGCACTGTCCATCTGACATTCACTGGCATGACCCAATAACAGCCGCTGCACGCGGCGTTCCTGCGGGTTCATGCTCGACAGTCGAGACAGCTTTTGCTCAATGATTTCCCATTCAGGCAAGGGGTAAAGCAGCAGGCAGGCGTGGTTGATGTCAATGGTGCAGACCATTTGACCAGAAGCGCTCTCGTTCAGCTGGTCGCGATATCGGGTTGGTACCGATAAACGCCCTTTGCTGTCGAGATTGACTAACGTCGCTCCACGGAACATGCCAGTCTCACCCCTCCTCACCACTTTAACCCACAAATTCCCACTTAAGGGAGTTTACGGAGCGATGGAAAAGCTTGTCAAGCCAGGACTTCCGCGACATCTGTCTAAATGTCACTGATTTACGAATGGAAGTTCGTCCGGCTATTAACTACCCAACTGGCGCGGCAAAATTAACGTGATGAATAGCTGTGAGAAAAAACGCGAATACGCATATCCGTCTTTAAAATCACGTCTATCATCGCAGGTAAATATATAGTGTCAGTTTGCGACGCGGGCGGCATTTTAAGCCATATTGCGGGGGGATAACAGCGCTAGCTGCGCTGCGGGCGCGAAGCCTGTAGCGGGCAGGCGTAAGCAGGTAACGCCAGGCGAAAAAATGGCTGTTAATTCAGCACTGACTGTCGGTTATGTAACAAAATAATACAATTAAAGGCGCTACTGACAATAAAATAAACATCAAGAGAAGGTTTAAACAATAAAAGGAATTAAAAAGCGTAGCAGGCAAAGGTTTTAAAGGAATTGTCTTAAAAATACTGTGGGAATTAATATGTTGATTCAGGATGAGAATTTCAGGGCAGCTTTCGCTGCCCTGATGTCTTTACGCGCGGCTTAGAATACCGCGACGATAAAGGTTACGACGAATACGGGTCAGTCCCGGTTTCGGCTTACGTGGCTCATCGAGGCTTGCCAGTACAATCTCTAACACCCGCTCGGCCACGTCGCGATGACGCTGCGCTACAGCCAGCACCGGGCACTGCAAGAAATCGAGCAGCTCATGATCGCCAAAGGTCGCAATGGCCAGATCGGATGGCAGCTTGCCTTCACGACGTAAGGTTACGTCCATCACCCCCTGTAACAGTGCAAACGAGGTAGTGAACAGAGCCTGCGGCATCGGATGGGTCTCCAGCCACTTTTCGAACAGCTGGGCCGAGGCCTCGCGTTCATAGCTATTGGCATAGAGGTAATCAACTTTACGGGGATCGTCTTTCCAGGCTGTGCGGAAACCCTGCTCACGCAGGAAGCTCACGGAGAGTTCCGGCAGCGCTCCCAGATAGAGGACATTTTCCGCCGGAAAGGTGCGCAACTCTGCCGCCAGCATTTCAGCATCGTCCTGATCCGCGCCGACCACGCTGGTGAAATGCTCACGATCTAACGCACGGTCGAGGGCGACAATCGGAAACGCATCATTGGCCCAGCGTTGATAGAAAGGATGCTCAGGGGGTAAGGAGGTGGAAACGATAATGGCATCAACCTGGCGCTGCAACAGATGTTCAATACAGCGCATCTCGTTATCGGGCTGATCTTCCGAACAGGCGATCAGCAGTTGATAACCACGCTGACGGGCCTGGCGCTCAAGGTAGTTTGCGATCCGGGTGTAGCTGGTGTTTTCCAGATCCGGGATCACCAGACCGATCGAACGGGTGCGCCCGGCACGTAAACCTGCCGCGACGGCATTCGGATGGTAGTTATGTTCACGAACCACTGCCATGACTTTCTCAACGGTCTTATCGCTGACACGATACTGCTTCGCTTTACCGTTAATCACATAACTTGCCGTTGTTCGCGATACCCCGGCTAGCCTGGCGATTTCATCCAGTTTCACAATTGCCCCTTAAAAAAAAGAAAAGAGTCCATGACCTCGTCAGGGTTATGGCTAAATCTTGTAACATCTAAGCGCAGAATAGCCTGTCCGGCAACCGCTTTTGTCAGTGCAGCGACATCGGTGCACAAAAAAAAGCCCGGTCATTCATACCGGGCAAGCTAGAGGCGAACCTTTTTATCCTTAACGCATCACTTTGTCACCACGGGAAAGTCCCACGACGCCTGAACGCGCCACTTCAACAATTTTGGCGACATCCCGCACCGAGGCGAGGAAGGCGTCCAGTTTATCGCTGGTGCCGGCCAGCTGAACGGTATAGATGGAGGGAGTAACGTCGATGATCTGCCCGCGGAAAATGTCCGCATTACGTTTCACCTCTTCCCGGCCATAACCCGTGGCCTGAATTTTCACCAACATGATCTCACGTTCGACGTAAGCCCCCTGCCCCAGCTCGCTGACGCGTAACACATCAACCAGTTTGTGCAGTTGCTTTTCGATCTGCTCCAGTACCTTTGCATCACCCACCGTCTGGATGGTCATGCGCGAAAGCGTCGGATCGTCCGTTGGGGCAACCGTCAGGCTTTCAATGTTATAGCCGCGCTGTGCGAAAAGCCCAATCACGCGTGATAGCGCCCCGGACTCGTTTTCCAGTAATACAGATAATATCCGGCGCATATCAGGTTCTCTCCGTTTTGCTTAACCACATCTCATCCATACCGCCGCCGCGAATATGCATCGGATAGACATGCTCGGTGCCATCAACCACGACATCGACAAACACCAGGCGGTTATTGTTGACGTGCTCAAGGGCTTCGCTCAGTTTCGTCTCCAGCTCGGCCGGACTGCTGATGCGTATACCGATATGGCCGTAGGCTTCAGCCAGACGAACAAAATCAGGCAGTGACTTCATGTACGACTGCGAATGGCGGCCGGAATAGATCATATCCTGCCACTGCTTCACCATGCCCAGATAGCCGTTGTTCAGGTTAAGGACCAGCACCGGCAGGTCGTACTGCAGGGCAGTGGACAGCTCCTGAATGTTCATCTGAATACTGCCATCGCCGGTCACGCAGACCACCGTTTCATTCGGTAACGCCAGCTTCACGCCCAGCGCGGCAGGCAGGCCAAAGCCCATGGTGCCCAGACCGCCGGAGTTGATCCAGCGACGTGGTTTATCGAACGGGTAATAAAGAGCGGCAAACATCTGGTGCTGCCCCACGTCCGAGGTCACATAAGCCTCGCCTTTTGTCAGTCGCCAGAGGGTTTCAATCACCGCCTGGGGCTTAATGCTCTCGCTTTGCGTGTCGTATTTCAGGCACTGACGCGCGCGCCACTGTTCAATCTGCAGCCACCAGTCGCGGATCTCATCGAGCGGCTGAACGTCGTTTTCCTGCCCAAGCAGTTCCAGCATTTGTTCCAGTACCAGACGGGCATCGCCAACAATGGGCACATCCGCCGGGACGGTTTTGGAAATCGAGGTTGGATCAATATCTATGTGCAGCACGGTCGCGTTGGGGCAGTATTTCGCCAGGTTGTTGGTCGTGCGATCGTCGAAGCGCACCCCTACAGCAAAAATGACGTCGGAATTGTGCATCGTCATGTTGGCTTCGTAGGTGCCATGCATACCCAGCATGCCGAGCGCCTGACGGTGGGTAGCCGGAAACGCGCCTAACCCCATTAATGAAGAGGCCACCGGCAGATTCAACTTTTCGATAAGCGCGCGCAACTGCGATTCACACTTGGCGTTCACCGCCCCGCCGCCAACATACACGACCGGCTTTTTGGCGGTGACAAGGGTCTGCAACGCCCGTTTAATCTGGCCCTTGTGCCCCTGCGTGGTGGGGTTATAAGAGCGCATGCTGACGGATTCCGGCCAGACGTAAGGCAGTTTGTTGGCCGGATTGAGGATATCTTTAGGCAGGTCAACCACGACCGGACCGGGACGCCCGGACGCCGCCAGCCAGAAAGCTTTTTTCAACACGCCGGGGATATCTTCTGTCTGTTTGACCAGGAAACTGTGTTTCACCACGGGTCGGGAGATGCCCACCATGTCGCACTCCTGAAAGGCATCGTAGCCAATCAGCGAGGTCGCCACCTGACCGGAGAGCACCACCATCGGAATGGAGTCCATATAGGCTGTGGCGATACCCGTAATGGCGTTGGTCGCGCCAGGGCCGGATGTCACCAGCACCACGCCAACTTCGCCTGTTGCACGCGCCAGTCCGTCGGCCATATGCACGGCAGCTTGCTCATGACGTACCAGAACATGATCGATACCGCCCACGGTATGTAGCGCATCGTAAATATCGAGGACCGCGCCCCCGGGGTAACCGAACACTTGCTTCACGCCCTGATCGATTAACGATCGGACGACCATTTCGGCGCCAGACAACATCTCCATGATTAGCCTCCAGGCTTATCGTTTCAGACGGACAGGAGAAATATGCACTGCGCCGTCTTTTTTGTCAGGGTTACCCCTGGCGTTTTTTTATTGTGCAGAGTGACAGTTAACATAACCGCTCGCCGGAAGGCAGGCAATTAGCAAACCTGCGCGGAGCCATAAGCACTAAAGAAGAAATATGAGGTATTAATAATTGTTATGGATAAATCAACTACGATAACGAACAGCCGTGAGCATTCATCATTTAAAAAGGGAAAGGTACAGTAATTCATGCAATTTTACTGACCGGAAGCGGCAATGAAAAAAATGGCGACAGAATAAAATTTCACGAACAAAAAGAAAGTCAGGATAAATAACAACAACAGTGCAATTTATCCTGAAGTCGTTTAGCGGCGGCAGACGCTCGCCAGCAGCTCTTCCATCCATTGATGGCCTTTATCGCGTCCGGCAGCTTCATGCCATGAGAGATAACATGTACGCGAGTTCAGGTTCAACGGCAGCGGTAATATCCGCAGATTCAGCGGCCCGGAAAACTCCTCTGCCAGCCAGCGCGGCGCGATAGCAACCAGCTGCGTTTGTGAGACAACATTTAATACGCTGACCATCGCCATGCCCTGATACGCTACGCAGGCCTGTTTATCCGGGGTGTCATACCACGGCTGGCTAAAAGAGGCGTAGCGATCGAGGGCGACAACCGCATGCTCTTCGCTATATATATCGCTCTCCAGCAGCGTACCATGCAGACGTGGATGTGTTTTGCTGGTCACCAGCACCATTTCATCTTTGAATAAAGGTACGCAGGAAAATTCCGGGCGGCGGAACTCTTCATACCCAATCACAAACTCGGTTTCCTGATAACGCAGCTGATGTTCGGTATTCTGGTTAAGCGAAGATTTGAACACCAGGTGAATATTAGGCGCGACCTGCTCAACTTTATTATAAATAAGCGAGGTCATATACGTATCGAGAGGGCTGCAAACGCACAAATGGAAAATACGCTCGCTGCTGGAAGAGTCGAACCCTGACCCAGGCAACTCATTCTGTACAAGCTGCAACGCCTGGCGTACCGATGCAAATAGCTGGAATGCACGCGCAGTAGGCTGGATCCCCCGGCCATAGCGCACAAACAACTCGTCATTAAACATGACTTTGAGTCGGGCAACCGCATTACTGACAGCGGGCTGTGACATCCCCAGCGAATGGGCAGCGCGCGTGATATTTTGCTCCTGCATTACCGCATCAAATACCGTTAGCAGATTCAGATCCACCGTACGGAGCTGTGGTTTTGCCCCCTCGAATGCTGCTGTTTTTTCAACTTTTTCTACAGACATATCCTGCTCCACTGTCACGTTAAACTCCCTTTACTCGTCAGCAACAATCAATTTTGAAAATATGATTTACCACGCATATAAAACAAGAAAAAGGAAAATGTTACAAATTAGGAATATATAAATACCCGTCAACCGTGACAGGGTTGAAAAATAAAACGTGAAAACCTATCCTGACAGGAGGAAACATACTTATAAGTTTATAGGTCGAATGAAAACATAAATTACGCGAATAAACAATATCGCGTTTAGTTAAGGCTTATTTAAGTATTAATGAATTATTAATAGCCTTTTATTTTAAATGATTAACATTTTTTTATCACTACGCCTACCTGTATACGCTTTATAGGTTGAGTATCAAGCTAACATAATGAAAATTAACGCATTCAAAAAACGGCGCCTTTGCATCAAAAGTTTGAACAATTGCAATCAAGTATATGCAAACGATTCTGACTATGTATTCTCCGCGAGCCGCCAGACGAATAAAATTGTTTGAAAGGGAAAAACCAGCACAATAAGCTAATTGTCTGCGATGAAGCTGGCGGGTTGAAAGCGCGTTTTCACCGTGCAGGGGTTGACATCAAACCGCGTATCCAGTACCACTAAAAGCATATCTTATTTATCTGGGGCATGATTCATGATTCACAGCATTCGTTTCACCGGTCTACTACTACTAAACGCATCCACTTTGCGCGGTAGACTGGCGGGCGAAATTCAGCACTGAATCGTTCTCTGGTAAGACAAAAAACCCGCGCCACTGCGCGGGTTTTTTTATGCTCGTAGCAAGGCGCCCAAATTCAGACAAGGACCTAACCCATGAGCCAGCAAGTCATTATTTTCGATACGACCTTACGTGACGGTGAACAGGCATTACAGGCAAGCCTGAGCGTTAAAGAGAAATTGCAGATTGCGCTGGCCCTGGAACGTATGGGTGTAGACGTAATGGAAGTGGGCTTCCCGGTCTCTTCTCCGGGTGATTTTGAATCCGTTCAGACCATTGCCCGTACCATTAAAAACAGCCGCGTGTGCGCCCTGGCGCGTTGCGTCGAAAAAGACATCGATGTGGCGGCTGAGTCGCTGAAAGTGGCTGAAGCCTTCCGAATTCATACCTTTATTGCGACTTCACCAATGCATATCGCCACCAAGCTGCGCAGCACGCTGGATGAGGTGATTGAGCGCTCCATCTATATGGTGAAACATGCCTGTAACTACACCGATGACGTTGAGTTCTCCTGTGAAGATGCAGGCCGTACGCCGATTGACGATCTGGCTCGCGTAGTGGAAGCCGCCATCCGTGCCGGTGCCACTACCATCAACATCCCGGACACCGTCGGCTACACCATGCCGTTCGAATTCTCCAACATCATCACCGGCCTGTATGAGCGTGTGCCGAACATTGATAAAGCAATCATCTCCGTTCACACCCATGACGATTTGGGTCTGGCAGTAGGCAACGCCATCGCCGCGGTTCATGCGGGTGCCCGTCAGGTAGAAGGCGCGATGAACGGTATCGGCGAGCGCGCAGGTAACTGTTCGCTGGAAGAAGTGATCATGGCGATCAAAGTGCGCAAAGACATCATGAATGTGCAGACCCGCATTAATCACCACGAAATCTGGCGCACCAGCCAGACCGTCAGCCAGATCTGCAACATGCCGGTCCCGGCGAATAAAGCGATTGTTGGCACCGGCGCTTTCGCCCACTCCTCCGGTATCCACCAGGACGGCGTGCTGAAGAACCGCGAAAACTACGAAATCATGACCCCGGAATCCATCGGTCTGAACCAGGTCCAGCTGAACCTGACCTCCCGCTCCGGCCGTGCCGCGGTAAAACACCGCATGGAAGAGATGGGTTATAAAGACACCGACTACAACATGGATCACCTGTACGACGCCTTCCTGAAACTGGCCGATAAGAAAGGCCAGGTCTTCGATTACGATCTGGAAGCGCTGGCATTTATCAACAAACAGCAGGAAGAGCCAGAGCATTTCCGTCTGGATTACTTCAGCGTGCAGTCAGGTTCGAGCGATATTGCCACCGCCTCCGTCAAGCTGGCCTGCGGCGATGAGATCAAAGCCGAAGCCGCCAACGGCAACGGGCCTGTCGATGCCATCTATCAGGCCATTAACCGCGTCACCGAGTACGATGTTGAGCTGGTCAAATATGACCTGACGGCCAAAGGCCAGGGTAAAAACGCGCTGGGTCAGGTCGATATCGTGGTCAACTATAACGGCCGCCGCTTCCACGGCGTGGGCCTGGCAACCGATATTGTGGAGTCCTCCGCAAAAGCGATGGTTCACGTCCTGAACAACATCTGGCGTGCCGCCGAAGTGGAAAAAGAGTTGCAACGCAAAGCTCAGAATAAAGAGAACAATAAGGAAACCGTGTAATGTCGAAGAATTACCATATTGCTGTGTTACCGGGCGACGGCATTGGCCCCGAAGTTATGGCACAGGCGCTGAAGGTTCTGGAAGCGATCCGCACCCGTTTTGCGATGAAAATTACCACCAGCCACTATGATGTGGGCGGTATCGCCATCGATAATCACGGCACTCCGTTGCCGCAGGCGACCGTGACCGGCTGTGAGAATGCCGACGCGGTGTTATTTGGCTCCGTGGGTGGCCCGAAATGGGAACACCTGCCACCTGCAGAGCAGCCAGAGCGCGGTGCGCTGCTGCCACTGCGTAAACACTTCAAGCTGTTCAGCAACCTGCGTCCGGCCAAACTGTACCAGGGTCTGGAAGAGTTTTGCCCGCTGCGCGCCGATATCGCAGCTAACGGTTTCGATATTCTTTGCGTTCGCGAGCTGACCGGTGGCATCTACTTTGGTCAGCCAAAAGGCCGCGAAGGCAGCGGCCAGCACGAAAAAGCGTTTGATACCGAGGTGTATCACCGTTTTGAGATCGAACGTATCGCCCGTATCGCGTTCGAATCTGCCCGCAAACGCGGTCATAAAGTGACGTCAATCGATAAAGCCAACGTGCTGCAATCCTCGATCCTGTGGCGTGAAATCGTCAATGAAATCGCTCGTGAATACCCGGACGTGCAGCTGTCGCATATGTATATCGACAACGCCACCATGCAGTTGATTAAAGATCCTTCCCAGTTCGACGTACTGCTGTGCTCCAACCTGTTCGGGGACATTCTCTCTGACGAGTGCGCGATGATCACCGGCTCAATGGGGATGCTGCCGTCTGCCAGCCTGAATGAAGAAGGGTTTGGCCTGTACGAACCGGCAGGCGGCTCAGCACCGGATATCGCGGGCAAGAATATTGCTAACCCAATTGCACAGATCCTGTCTTTAGCGCTGCTGCTGCGCTACAGCCTGGATGCTAACGACGCGGCGACGGCGATTGAAAACGCCATTAACCGTGCACTGGAAGAAGGCATTCGCACCGGTGATTTGGCCCGTGGCGCTGCTGCAGTTACTACCGATGAAATGGGCGACATCATTGCCCGCTATGTCGCTGAAGGGGTGTAATCATGGCGAAGACGTTGTACGAAAAGTTGTTTGATGCGCACGTGGTCTTCGAAGCGCCGAACGAAACCCCGCTGCTCTATATTGACCGCCACCTGGTTCACGAAGTAACTTCGCCGCAGGCGTTTGATGGCCTGCGTGCGCACCATCGTCCGGTGCGTCAGCCTGGCAAAACCTTTGCCACGATGGACCATAACGTCTCGACGCAGACGAAAGACATCAACGCCTCCGGTGAGATGGCGCGTATCCAGATGCAGGAGCTGATCAAGAACTGCAACGAATTCGGCGTGGAACTGTACGACCTGAACCACCCGTATCAGGGCATTGTTCACGTGATGGGGCCAGAACAGGGCATTACCCTGCCAGGCATGACCATCGTCTGCGGGGATTCCCATACCGCCACCCACGGTGCCTTTGGTGCGCTGGCGTTCGGGATCGGTACTTCGGAAGTGGAACACGTTCTGGCGACACAGACCCTGAAACAGGGCCGCGCCAAAACCATGAAGATCGAAGTTACCGGCCAGGCCGCGCCGGGCATTACCGCCAAAGACATCGTGCTGGCGATCATCGGCAAAACCGGTAGCGCAGGCGGCACCGGTCATGTCGTGGAGTTCTGCGGCAGCGCAATCCAGGCCCTGAGCATGGAAGGCCGTATGACCCTGTGCAACATGGCCATTGAAATGGGCGCAAAAGCTGGTCTGGTTGCCCCGGATGAGATCACCTTCGCGTATGTGAAGGATCGTCTGCATGCACCGAAAGGCCAGGATTATGCCGACGCCGTGGCGTACTGGAAGACCCTGAAAACTGACGAGGGCGCGCAGTTTGACACCGTGGTGACACTGCAGGCCGAGGCCATCGCGCCGCAGGTAACCTGGGGAACAAACCCGGGCCAGGTGATCTCCGTTAACGACAGCATTCCTGATCCGGCCTCGTTCGCCGATCCGGTTGAGCGCGCCAGCGCAGAAAAAGCTCTGGCCTATATGGGGCTGAAACCGGGCGTCCCGTTGACCGACGTGGCCATTGATAAAGTGTTTATCGGCTCCTGCACTAACTCGCGTATCGAAGATTTGCGCGCGGCGGCAGAAGTGGCGAAAGGCCGTAAAGTGGCGCCGGGTGTGCAGGCGCTGGTGGTACCAGGCTCCGGCCCGGTAAAAGCGCAGGCGGAAGCCGAAGGCCTGGATAAAATTTTCATTGATGCAGGCTTTGAATGGCGTCTGCCGGGCTGCTCCATGTGCCTGGCCATGAACAACGATCGCCTGAATCCGGGTGAGCGTTGCGCCTCTACCAGTAACCGTAACTTTGAAGGTCGTCAGGGGCGCGGCGGGCGCACACACCTGGTCAGCCCGGCGATGGCCGCGGCAGCCGCAGTGACCGGCCATTTTGCCGATATTCGCAGCCTGAAATAAGGAGACCATCATGGCAGAGAAATTTACCCAACATACTGGCCTGGTGGTCCCTCTGGACGCCGCCAACGTCGATACCGACGCCATTATCCCGAAGCAGTTTTTGCAGAAGGTCACCCGCACCGGTTTTGGCGCCCATCTGTTTAACGACTGGCGTTTCCTGGATGACAAAGGTGAAGTGCCGAACCCGGAGTTCGTGCTGAACTTCCCGGCATTTAAAGGCGCATCGATCCTGCTGGCGCGGGAAAACTTCGGCTGTGGCTCTTCCCGTGAGCATGCGCCCTGGGCCCTGACCGACTACGGTTTCAAAGTCGTGATTGCGCCGAGCTTCGCCGACATCTTCTATGGCAACAGCTTTAACAACCAGCTGCTGCCGGTAACATTAAGCGATGAAGAGGTCGACGAGCTGTTTGCGCTGGTGCAGAGCCAGCCGGGGATAACGTTTGAAGTGGACCTGGAAGCGCAGGAAGTGAAGGCCGGGGATAAAATCTATAGCTTTACTATCGATGCATTCCGTCGCCACTGCATGATCAACGGCCTGGACAGCATCGGGCTGACGCTGCAGCATGAAGATGCAATTGCCGCCTACGAGAACAAACAGCCTGCGTTTATGGGGTGATTTAATGGCCCGCAAAGCGGGCCATTAAAAAAGGTGCCTGAGCCAACCTCAAAGTCTGGAAAGGCGGGGAATTGTCTCCCCCGCCCTTGCCTTAACGTTTCACTTCGTAAGCTAACACTGCCGCCAGCTCTGTCTGTTTCTGTCTGAATCGCAGCTCACACAGCGAGCCGCGAACCATCCAGGTGAAGATCAGTAACGTCATACAGATCATCAACAAACCTAACAGCAGAGTACGTTTTGGCATTCCAGCCTCCTTATTGCTTTCCAGCGATGAAGAGGCTACCCTCACAGGGTTGAGTTGTGTTGGTTGGGTAGCCTCACATTGTACTGACCCCCAAAAGTTGGACAGAATAATCGAGGCATCCCAGAAAGAGTCCATGGAATACATGGGCTCTTTTTTGTTTCCTGCAAAAGTTAAATAAACTCTTCCACAGCAAAATCATCCATTCAACTGCCTCCTACTCCATGCACTTCCTTGTTTCTGCAACCATCTGTACTGCACCAGTTAATTGAGCAAGATCCGATTCTGGTTATTCAGATCTTAGGTGAAGAAAAGATTAATTGAGGTATGTAGAGCATTTTTGCATGCACCGCATTTGCACCTCTATCACTCCGAAGTAGTTATATCTATACATATGCCAAACATCTGCATATACTTAGGATATGCTTTAAGGCTAACCTATCAGGAGAAATACTATGAGAACCGTATCGATATTCAAAAACGGCAACAATCGCGCTATCCGTCTGCCCCGCGACCTGGATTTTGAGGGAGTGAGCGAACTGGAAATCGTCCGGGAAGGTGACAGCATCATCCTTCGTCCCGTTCGTCCAACATGGGGTTCGTTTACTCAGCTCGAAAAAGCCGACTCAGACTTTATGTCCGAACGTGGGGACGTCGTCAGCGATGAAGGACGGTTTGACTTGTGATCAAGACCTATATGCTGGACACCAACATTTGCTCGTTCATCATGCGTGAGCAGCCGGAAGCTGTCATTAAACGGCTGGAGCAGGCAGTGCTGCGGAATCACCGCATCGTGGTTTCGGCCATTACTTATGCAGAGATGCGTTTCGGTGCGATCGGAAAGAAGGCATCTCCCCGCCACGGCCTGCTTGTCGAAGCTTTCTGCGCCCGCCTCGATGCAATCCTCGCCTGGGACCGCGCCGCGGTGGACGCAACCACGGAGATTAAGGCCGCACTGACTGCGGCCGGGACGCCAATCGGTCCGAACGATACGGCGATCGCCGGGCATGCCATCGCCGCCGGCGCAGTGCTGGTAACGAACAATGTACGTGAGTTTGAGCGTGTGCCTGGCCTTGTCCTGGAAGACTGGGCTAACTGACGGCAGAAAGAGTCTTAAAGGTCGGAATGTCCGCTTTGTGCCAGAAGCGGACCTTGCCAGAGACGCATATATTACTTAGTGGGGGGAGATATAAACCAGCCGAAATGACGGCTGTCTGGCATGATGGGGGCAAGTCACCGTCGTCAGGCTACTCCAGCAATGTAAAAATTGCAGGCATCCTCTCTTTTCAGACGCCATTTAACGATGTTGCCTGGGTGAATAGCCCATCACACGTTTAAACGCTTTACCAAATGCACTTTCAGACTCGTAACCCATAGCGTTGGCAATCAGTGCGACGGAGTTACTGGTGTTTTTTAGACGATCGCAGGCCAACAACATGCGCCAGCGGGTAAGGTACTCCATCGGTGAAGTGCCTACTTTTTCTTTGAAATGTCTGGCAAAGCTTGAGCGCGACATACCTATATTTTCAGCCAGCGTTTGCAGCGTCCAGTTATGGCCAGGATCGCTGTGCATCGTGCTAATGGCTGCGCTCAGTTGCTTATCGGCCAGTGCAAAAAGCCAGCCCACACTGGAACGGCTCTCATCACAAAGATGTAAACGCAGCGCCTGTATCAACATGGTGTAAGCCATCTGCTGGATAATCAATGCACTACCGGGTTGCGGGTTAAGCACTTCTTTTGTCATGTGTTCAAGCGACCATCTCATCGCCGTTTTATCAACTTCTTTTTTGATATGCACAATCGGTGGTAGTGCGCCCAACAACATACTGGCGTGATGCCCACTCAGAACAAAATGCCCCCCCACCACGAAACATCCATCGGGCCCGCCGCCATCAGCCGTGTTACCCAATTTCCTTTCCGCGCGAAGAGTACAGAAATCGACAGGCTCAACAGACAGACTGGTTGCGAGGGTAAAGGACGGTCCGGGCGGCAAAAGATAGCAATCACCGGTAGTGAGCAGCAGATTGTCGGCTATTCCTTCAACGGATAACCAGCATTGACCAGACACCACGGAGTAGCACTTTATGCCCTCATGATGAGGCCAGACAATCGCCATGTTTTGTTTCAGTGCAAGTCCGCCCGAAGCGTAGCTCTGGGGTTTAAGTAACGATAGGAGTTCTGAGAGCGGATCCATACAACCTCGGGACGATTGGACGATTGGACGATTAATAGCGACTTTCAAGCATAGCCAGTATTAACGTGGATCCCTATATTGATTGTCAATCGGCGACAAGCCTTTCCTGACATAAGGTAATTACATATGCGTATTTTTCTTACCGGTGCGACCGGATTTATCGGCTCACACATTGCTCGTGAACTCATTGTTCGGGGACATCAGGTGCTTGGTTTAGTCAGAAGCGCTGAAGGGGCAAAACATCTTGCTGCCACAGGCGCTGAGCCCTACTTCGGTAATTTAGACGATCTGGAGAGCCTGCAGCGCGGATCCGCTTTGGCGGATGGCGTGATCCATACGGCCTTTAATCACGATTTCTCTACCTTTGTTGCCAACTGTGAAAATGATCGACGTGTGATTGAAGCACTAGGAGCCGCGCTGGAAGGGACTCAGAAACCCTTAATTATTACCTCGGGCGTTGCAATGGGCGCGACAGGCCATACTACCCTGGCAACAGAAAATAACTTCAATGCCGAAAATCCCAACCCTCGCCGGGCCACGGAATTAGCAGGACTTGCCGTTGCGAAGCGCGGTGTTAGCGTCTCGGTAGTACGCCTGCCGCAGGTTCACGACATAAATAAACAAGGATTAATTACAGAACTGATTAAAATTGCCCGCCAGAAAGGCGTATCCGGGTATGTCGAAGATGGTCAAAACCGATGGTCAGCGGTGCATATCAGCGATGTGGCTGAAGTCTATTTACGCGCACTAGAGAAAAATATTCCTGACAGTCGTTATCACGCGGTAGCCGAAGAAGGGATCCCACTACGCAGTCTGGCTGAGGTTATCGGTTATGCTCTGAAGGTGCCGGTTAAGCGTATCGCAGCTAAAGATGCAAAAGAACATTTTGGCTGGATGAGTTTGCTTATTAACCATGATATGTCGGCTTCCGGTACGCTTACCCAGGAACGTCTGGCATGGAAACCTGTTGGCCCAGGGATGATTGAGGATCTTCTAATGATTCACTCTGCCAGCAATAATCCAACGGAATAAAAAGCGTCACCGTTTTAATGGTCAGTTTATTACGCAGACGTTGCGACCATAACGGATAGTCGCAACGTCGGGGTTGTGCCAAAAGCGGACATTACTCAAGGAAGGGGGAGGATCCAGGAACCCCTGTACCCAAGCAATAGAGGAAATCACCAAAAATGTCACCAAGTGTCATTATGTGCACTAAGTGACTATCCGTGCTGTAATGTAAGTGCCGAACTACATTACGTTAATGGAGACATGATTATGGGTACGAGGGTTTTAGTTTTAGGAGCGACCGGCTCCGTGGGTTCAAAGGTAGTGACAGAATTTGACAAAAACAGCGATGGCGTTGAGGTCATTCTGTCATCCAGCCGACCGGAAACAACCAGAAAATGGCAGAACGAGGGGCGAAATGCGGTAACGCTGGACCTTAACGATCCTGAGACATTTGCTCCTGCTTTAGCAAACGTTGACAGGGTATTTCTGTTAACGGGGTATACGGCGGATATGCTCTATCAGAGCAAAAAATTTGTGGATGCTGCGGTTGATGCGGGCGTAAAACACATTGTCCACTTGGGTGTTTTCACATCCCGCCGGGATATTCAGCCACACTTCGTATGGCATGACTTAATCGAAACCTACATTCAGGCAAGCGGCTTAGCCTGGACTCACCTTCACCCGAACATTATCACAGATACGATACTGGCCCGAACTCCATCAGTTAAAGAAACGGGGTCCTTTATGGGCTATCCTGGTGACGTTCCCGTAGGCTGGGTTTGTACCGCCGATATTGCCGCCGTAGCCGCGGCGGTCTTGCGTGAAGGTCCGAAGAAGCATGGCGGGCAGGATTACCACCTGAGCGTTGAAGTTCTTCGTGGAACAGAAGTGGCAGATATCTTATCCAGACATCTTGGAAAGGAAATAAAATACGAGCCAATTGAGCCGGCAGGCCAGCGGTCTTATCTTTCTTCAATTGAGGATACAGGATCCCGTTACTACATGCAGAGTGCTGCCATTACGATGGAACTGGCGGCCGAAGGACGACTGGCCTATCAGGCTGTGGTTAAAGATGATGTTCAGAAAGTACTGGGTCGGGCGGGCACCAAAATGGATGAATGGGTCCGCCAGAACTTGGGTTAAACGGCTGTGATTTGCCTGAGCCTTTTTACCCTGTAATATCATGGAGTCCACCGGAGAGATTAGGTGGACTCTTTCTTTAACCTGTAGCGCACTGAGCTAACGCTAATCCAGATAAATTAAAAATATGAATACACGCGCTTTGGCCCGAAAGGCCATAAAAGAACAGATTGCTGTTTCTGCATTTGAGCTTTTTCAGCAATACGGCTATGAAAAAACCACGGTAGAAATGATTGCTCATACCGTGGGGATGTCAAAGCGTTCCTACTTCAGGTACTTCCCTACTAAAGAGGACGTGCTTCTGGATTCTGTTCATCTTTTTAAAAGCCGCTTTCTGGAACGATTCAGAGAACTTTTGGCTTCGGAAG
The DNA here is from genome assembly GCF_043105735.1 of Leclercia sp. GLN_9. Lineage (NCBI taxonomy): Bacteria > Pseudomonadati > Pseudomonadota > Gammaproteobacteria > Enterobacterales > Enterobacteriaceae > Leclercia > Leclercia sp. GLN_9. The sequence continues at coordinate 258,280 of NZ_JBICLV010000026.1, read as the reverse complement.
ACATTTGGGAAGCGCTCAAACACGCGCTTAATGAATTTGCGGTGAACTGTGCTGAACCCGGAGGCGGAGAAATACAGGCCTTTATTCGTAAAACCCCCGCTTTACTGGCGCGACAACTCGAAATCATTGAAATATTGCTTGAAGAAACAACTGAGTTATATCTGACAGAGCGCAACGTCGACACAACATTCAACAGACAGACGGTTAACGCAGTTATCCGCTCGGGTTTCGCCTGCCTGCAGTCCTCACAAAGCGGTGCTTCAGTAAAAGTGTCAGAGAAGGAATTCTCTGATCTCATGACCGCCATGAAGCCTCGTGTCCTGATAAATCCCAGCCCTTCCGGTGTGTAACTTATGTCCGCTGTTCGCTCAGAGCGGACATATTGTTTTCTGAAGACGTCAGCTATCCGGTCTTCAATGCCATGAAGATGACCATCCGGGACTAATAACAGACATTACTGACATCATTTTTTATCGCAACGCACGTTATCTAAAATTACTTTGCTGACTATTCTGCTTTTCATGAGGTAAATCCGGTAAAGGCTGCAACCCGTTGTTAGTCCGAATGATATTGATAAGCTCACGCAGAGCGGGATGGACGTATCGACGAGAACTGTAATACATGTGAAAAGGATCGCCATATGCAGAATGCGTGGGCATGACATTGATAAGAGTCCCCTCTGTAAGCTCTGCCTGAACACGCGATTCCAGCACATAAGCCAGACCAATCCCGGCTTTGGCCGCTGCAATTGTTGTCGCCGTGTCTTTCAGAGTGATAGAACCCGGTACACGCATACTGAAATTTCCTTCAGGCGCATCAAACTCCCAGCGGAAACTGGCATTATTCCCAAGTAACAGCTGTATGCAGTTATGCGCGGATAATTCAGTTGGCCTGTTCGGTGTTCCATAACGATTTACATAATCAGGTGAGCCTACCACTATCCAGCGCTGAGAGCCGGTCAGGGCCACGGCGACCATGTCTTCGGGTACCAGATGCCCATACCGCATACCTGCATCAAATCCTTCGGCGGTGATATCGACAGGCCGGTCTTCTACGACAACAGTCAGCCGGACATCAGGCCACCTTGTCGCAAACTCTTTCAGGGAAGGCGAAATCAATTGCGCAGCAGCGTCGGCAAAGACGTTAATACGCAATACACCAAAGCGTCCACGGCCAGGCGCGTTGACAGTATCCAGCGCAGAAGAAATCGTATCAAATCCGCACGAAAGCTTTTCAGCTATCTCCTGGCCCAGCGCCGTTGCCGATACCGATCGGCTGGTTCTGTTTAGCAGTCTGGCTCCCAGCCGGGTTTCAAGTCGCCTGATGGCATGGCTTACGGCTGAAGATGACAGACCAAGTTCAATGGCGGCGAGTTTAAAACTTCGGCACCGTAAAACAGTCACGAATGCCTGAAGATCAGCGAAATCAATACGCTCCATTTATATGATGAACCTCATTAATCGATTCAGTGAATCTGGCACATCTTTTAGCATAAGAATTCAGTGCCCGTAAACGCTAAGCTTTGTGATTACAGTCATATACGCAGGTGATTAAAGCCGAAGCGTACAGTTCACCCAGTGAGGGATACTCGTGAAAAAAAGAATTCTTGGTAAAACCGGAAAAAGCATATCTGAAATTGGCTTCGGAGCCTGGGCTATTGGTGGGACCTGGGGGGAAGTCAGCCTGGAGGATGCCAGAGGTGCCTTGCATGCAGCACTGGACGCGGGTATGACCTTTATCGATACCGCTGACGTTTACGGTGACGGGCGTTCTGAAAAAATCATTGCCGAGGTATTGAAAGAGCGGGGCGGCGAACGTCCTTTTGTTGCGACTAAAATTGGCCGCCGTCTTTCCCCCCATGTAGCCTCGGGTTACACAGAAAAAAATCTCAACGAGTTTGTCGATCGCTCCCGCGATAATTTGCAAACAGAAACGCTGGACCTGGTTCAGCTGCACTGTCCGCCAACCGAAATTTATTACACGCCTGAAGTTTTCGCCGTTATGGATGAAATGATGAAGGCAGGAAAAATTCGCAGCTATGGGGTTTCTGTTGAAAAAGTGGAAGAGGGGCTTAAGGCACTTGAGTACCCGAACGTTTCATCCATTCAACTGATTTACAACATTTTCAGGCAGCGTCCTGCTGAGTTGCTGCTGCGTGAGGCCAGGCGTCGGGAGGTGGGGATCATTGCTCGCGTCCCGCTGGCTTCAGGCCTGCTGACCGGCAAAATGAAAACGGACACAGTATTCTCAGCCGATGACCATCGATCTTTTAATCGTAATGGAGAGCAGTTTGATAAGGGGGAAACCTTTGCCGGTGTGCCTTTCGACGTTGCGCTCGATGCCGTGGAGGAAATACGACGCCTTGTACCGGGTGATATCACAATGGCCGCCTTCGCCCTGCGCTGGATTCTCATGAATGAGGATGTTTCTGTCGTGATCCCTGGTGCCAAAAACAAGGCTCAGTCAGAGGCTAATGCGCAGGCAGGGAGTATCAATGCTCTTTCAGAGGAAGTGATGACCGCCCTGCAAAAGATTTACCAGCAAAAAATATCCCCATGGGTTCATCAGCGCTGGTAGATACCTATTTAAAATTTATACCGAAAACAGAAAGTTCAGCTGAGTGGTGTATGCGGATGCAATACGTCACGGCCTGTTTTACGCTGAGCAAAAAATTGATCTGTCCCGGCTGAAACCTCTGTAGCTACAGGTCGCCACCGGACTTTGTGAAAAATTCAGCCCACAGGACGGGACGCGATAGCCTGTTGGATCTATTGACAGGCATTTATGAATAAGAAAAAGGTAACGGACTGGCGTGAGCTCATGAAGGACTGGGCGGTGCTCCGGGAAATTGTCATAGCCATAATGGCGATGATCCACGAGCTGACTTACCCTTTTCTTTTTCTGCGGTTGCGCTAACCTGTGCGGCTCGCTTTTATATGGATGCTGTCACGCACGATGCAAAAATTCACGCTTCTTTTACTCAGCCTGGTGCTTCTGGGTCCGCTGGGCATTGATCTCTACCTGCCTACCCTGCCAGACATTGCGCTGGGGCTGAACACGCCTGTGACCACGATCCAGACAACCATTCCCCTGTTTTTGCTGGTAATGGGTTTAGGTCAGATTGTTGCGGGTCCGTTGGTTGATAATTTTGGCCGTAAACCTGTAGCCATAACCGGGATCCTGCTTTATCTGCTGGGCAGTATTCTGGCTGCCACTGCAACCGGCTGGCCGCAGTTCCTTAGCGCGCGTATTGTTCAGGGTTGCGCGGTTTGCTGTACCGCCGTGGTGGCGTTCAGCGGCGTGAGGGATCGCCTTGAGGGCGAGGAAGCGGCACGAGCCTACGGTTTTCTTAACGGTGCCCTGAATATTGTTCCGGCACTGGCACCGATGCTGGGTGGTTTCCTGGCCGGTGCGTTTGGCTGGCGTGCCCCCTTCTGGTTTCTTGCCAGTTATGTGCTGGTCATTGGCCTGATGATCCTGCGTTTCCTGCCTGAAACACGTCCGGCCGGAACGCTGGCAGTCAAGGCACTTCCGCTTGTCCAGTACGCCAGAATCCTACGTGAACCCCGCTTCCTTGCTTTTACGTTTGCTAATGCGGGTGCAATGGGCATGGTGCTGACCTACGTGTCGCTGGCTCCGCAGGTGCTGATGACCGAAGGAAAACTCTCTGCCCTGCAGTTTTCCATAGCCTTTGGCGCTAATGGCTTCTGGATTATGCTGGGCAGCGTGCTGGTAAATAAAATCATCCGCAAACTGGGCCGGTCCATCTGTCTGGCTTTTGGTAGTCTGGCAATGGCCTGTGGTGCTGTGACGATGCTGGCAGGCATGGCCATCTTCCCGGCAGAGATGCAAACCAGCTGGGCGTTGTATATGTTCCCGGTGGCTATTTCGGTAGCCGGTCTGGCCTTTACGGTCGGCCCGGCAACCAGCTTTGCACTGGAACCTTATAAACAGCAGGCTGGCGTGGCTTCGGCCCTGGCGGGATTTATTCAGATGGCGGGCGGCTCCTCTGCCGGTTTACTGGCGATGGCTCTGCCGGTAAACGAGAAGCTTGCGCTGAGTGCGATGATGATTATGGGTGCCGTACTGGCAGCGCTGGCGTGGAAATGCAGCAGGAATGTGCACGGTACGCTTACCGCGCTGAAAACCAAATAACCCCGACCGGTACCCGCGGAGCAAGCGCACACGTCAGCTCATTACCAACGGTACCGGCAGCGTACGCATCATCATTAATCAGGACCTTTTTACCCCACAATTTCACCCTGTTGCCGATACCTGCCTGCTGGTAAGGGATCAAATCCACAGTAATTATATCCACTGAAACTGCCCCAGCCACCTGCGTTCCGGCCCCATCAGTCCAGACCGGAGGGACCTGTGGGCGCGTAGCGGGTATTCCTGCCAGAACAACCGATTCTTCGCTTTTTCTTCATCGCGGACATAATCCTCAAGGCAGGCCCGCTTTGTGCCAGAAACAAACTGAGAAAAACTCAGGTACGTCCTGAACATCTGACCGCACAACTTCACTATTCAAAGTGGGTCAGGATCTGCTTTAATATATACAGTTAAACTGTATATATGGGGGTTTTCATGTCTGAGCAAAATAAAATTGTCGTGCAACGCTTCAATCAGTACGTTATTGCCGAAGGCAGCCGCGAGGCATTTGACGTATTAGTGGCTGACCGTTTTATCAATCGATCCGCGCCGGAAGGCACTGCCGGCGATCGTGAAAGTCTGTGGCGTACCTTTGACCAGATCCTTCGCCCCGCGCTTACAGATTTGCAGGTCAATATAGAAGATCAGATTGCCGAACGAGACTGGGTCACCACGCGTAAAACGATAACGGGCAGGCATACAGGTGAACTGATGGGGGTCGCTCCAACCGGTAAAGCTGTCAACATTTCAGTGATAGATATGGTCCGGATTGCTGAAGGAAAATACGTAGAGCACTGGGGGCTAAACACACTGGCACAGGTGTTGAGTCAGCTAAAGCAGAACTAAAGGAGTTTGTGCAGTGCTGCCAGACCTTTCTGCAGATCCCCGCGTTCGGCTTCACTGAGCCGGGTATCTAACCGTGCCGCAATCCACTCAACTCGCTTTGCACGTGCGTCGGCCAGTAGGGCACGTGCATTTTCACTTAGTACAATCAGTTGTGCCCGCGCATCCTGCGGATTTTTTTGCCGCTGCACCAGACCCTGAAGCTCAAGTTCATTGATTACCAGACGCATGCTTTGATGTTTTACACCCCGCAGGCTGGCAAGTTCAGCGATAGAAAGCGCATGGTGCGTATCGAGCAGATCCAGGGTTTCATACTGGGATGTGCGAATTGTGCCGGTTGATATGCGTACATTTCGAATAAACGCGCTCACTATCTCGCGCAGTTCTTCGGCCAGTACTTCCGCTTCACTTGTCAAAGGAGGTTTTTCGTTCATTACGGGAGGTTAACCTACATTTAATTGGCATACAGGGGCATCTTAAAAAGGTGTGAAAGTTGGTTTAACGGACAGGCGGGGCTGTCATTTTGTGCCAGCAACGTGCATGTATTATCGTTATGCCAGGCTCCGGTATCGGCCGATAATTCAGCCCTGGTTAGCCTGGCGCCACCTTCATTTTCTCCCGTAGACAGGAAGTCAAAACTTCAGTTGAAGCGTATCGGCAAACTGGCGGTAATACAGCTCGATGAGTTTCTGTCCATTGTCCGGGGAGAACAGGTACAGGCGCATGAGGCCTTCAAAAACAAGGGACAGGCGCTCTGTCACTGCATGCGGATCGAGTCCGGCAGATATCTGGCCGCTGCTCTGGGCCGCGCGTATCCTGCTATGGACGCTGTCAATCAGGCCAGCTTCTGAATCACGAAGGAGTTCCGCAACATGTGTGTTACGCGCACCTTCACTGGCGATTTCAGCACGTAAAACCGCCACCGCGTGCCCCTCGGGTGTGAGGAAAATCTCTGCCAGCAACTCTTCAATCGCCTTGCGACTGAAATCAGTACTCCAGAAACGGCTTATCAGATTGTGATGCCGCTGCAGGTCGAGTTCAATAAGCGCCGTGATGAGGACGTCCTTGCTCGGAAAGTACTGGTAAATGTTCGCAACGCTGACCCCTGCAGCCGCACCAATCTCGGAAATAGATGAGGCGTGAAACCCGCGTTGTATAAAGCAGGTTCGGGCCCCGTTGAGGATCTGGGTCATGCGTTCTTCACGCGCATGCTCATTCACGGGACGCCCGCGCAGGGGCTTGTCTGCATCAGTTTTCATTTTCACATTTTATTCCATTCAGGTAACACAAGGACGACACCGGAGTAGTGTCGTCCTCAGTTTGCAGGTCAGGTCAGCCGCGCAGTGGACGAACTGGCGATACGAGGCGATAAACGTCAGAGTGACGCCGGCGTAGCCTCAACGCTCGCATAGACCTTGATTTCCTGAAACTGCTCAATCGCACGTGGCCCGCAGAGGACGCCGATACCACTTTGCTTGAAGCCGCTCTGTTCGAAGTGCTCGGACATAACGCCCCAGCAGTTTAGCCAGATATGACCGGCTTGAACAGACTTGCCAACTCTCCGGCCACGCGCCGTGTCGTCTGAGAACACCGACGCGGCGAGACCGAATTCGGTAGCGTTTGCGCGCATGATTGCATCAGCTTCGTCATCAAAAATCTCGAAAGTCTGGACCGGCCCGAAGACTTCAGACTGGATGACATCGGTGCTCAGGTCCTGTACTTCGATCAGGGTGGGGCGGTAGAACGCGCCTGAGGCCAGAGGGCCTTCATTTACGGGGCCGCCGCGCACCAGAATGTTTGCATACGATCCTGCAGCCGCGACCACGGCGTCAACGCGCTGAACACTGGCCTTGTCGATCAACGGGCCAAGCTGCGCCTGCGGGTCTTCGCTTTCGCCGAGCCGGACATTCTGATAAGCCTCGATCAGTGCAGCGCGCAACCGGTCGGCGATGCCACGCTGGGCCAGTACCCGTGAACCGGTACAGCAGAACTGACCATTCATCGCGACCAGTGCCATGACGATCTGCGGCACCACCACATCAAGGTTTGCATCATCAAATACGATCAGCGGCGCTTTGCCGCCCAGTTCCAGATTCAGACGTTTGAGCGTTCTGGCGCCGTTGGCGGCAATGAGGCGGCCTACTTTAGTGCTGCCGGTATAGCTGATCATGTTCACCAGAGGGGAGTCGACCAGCATGGAAGCGCCTGTACTCCCGGTTTCGGTGATCACATTCAGTACACCCGGTGGCAGCGATTTGACTGCAGCGATTGCCCGGGAAAACAGGGCATTGGTAAGCGCGGTCTGGTGCGGCAGTTTCAGCACCACAGTACATCCGGCAGCCAGGGCGGGAGCGACAGCGCGCACTGACAGTATGATTGGTGAGTTCCATGGCGAAATAACGCCCACAACGCCAAGAGGTTCGGGATCGGAATGGAAATGCATTCCCGGAGCGGCTTCAAGGGCGCGCCCGCCGGTCTGCAGCAGTGCCGTGGCGGCACCATAACGCAGCCACTCCACCGTTAATGCCAGCTCCCACTGAGTCTGCGCCAGCAGCTTGCCCCCTTCGCGTGCCAGCTGGATTGCTATCTCGTCCACCCGTTTTGCGACCTCGTCGGCCAGTTCAAACAGGGCACGTGAGCGCAGGGAGCGATCTCTGGACCAGCTTGTCGTGTCAAAGGCAGTACGGGCGGCTTCGATCGCCTGACGTGCTTCGTCAGTGCCGATGTCCAGGTAGTTTCCCAGTGGCTGGCCTGTTGAAGGGCTTATCGCCTGTCTTATCGTGCCTCCGTTGTTCCAGTTACCGTTGATCCAGTTTCCTGCAGCTTCAGTCATATTCGGGTGTTCCATGATATTTCCTTTCCGGGTATCCCGCGGATTGAACGATGCAGACACGGTGCGGGTAATCCCTTGTCTGCCTAGTTGACGCCGAAGCTAAAAGCTGCCCGTTTGCGTCGCGACAAATATAAAAGTAAGTGATCATTTATATAAATGCAACGTTATTTTACAGCGCTCAGATATTATGGGATTAACACTGCTGGCGTGGACGGGACTCGTCCTGGCGAGGATAGATGGTCATGGAACGAATACGCATCGCCCTGGGGCGGCAGCTCAAATCTTTTGCCGCCCGGTACAGATGGGCTGTAACTGCCCCAAATGTGAATCTTTGAGTAAGCGAAATTTTTACTAGGTTCAAACGAGGAAATCATGCTCAAAAAGAGCATGCATTCTGCGAGTACAAGGCTTAAATCCGGCCGGGGATCCCGAATTTCCGTCCCATTCATGACGGGGAATCAGGATGCATCCTTCACCCCGCCGCTCATAACATTTTTGACACTGCTCCGGCCATCGCTGTTGCTCTGCGTCAGAGCAATTCCCTCCGGGAAAAATGGACGGCTGCCGCAATCTTCTGGTGTACCGCTGAATTGCCGGACTGTGCTTCCCGTCCATGCCACACCGGCACTAAGCCTTACAAGTCTTTCAGCAGACTAGCCGACAGTTGCCGAAGCAGATTTAACTCTTCATCGTTCATCTGCATGGTACATCTCATCTTACCAGGCAGATCCAGCAGAGCCTCTTTCATCTCATTCGCCTTTTCAGTAAGAACGACATTTTTCATCCTTTCATCTCCGGCGACAGCCATCCTTTTCAGAAACCCCTTCGCCTCAAGTTTTTGTACAAGCGGCGTCAGCGTTCCCGAGTCAAATAATGTCTTCTGGCCAAGCGCCCGTAACGGGATATTGTCCTGCTCGTAAAGGGCCATAAGCACGACAAACTGTGGGTAGGTCAGGTCAAACTCTTTCAGCAAGGGCCGATACTGGCGGATTAGCGCGTTTGTTACCGAATACAAAGAAAAGCATAGCTTTTCCTCTAAGATGCTGTTTTTTTGCATTTAATTTTCTCCATGCAAACACACCAGAATTGTTTAAATAATATTTGCTATAAAGAATATTGCATGCAAGTTAAATTCGCAAAAGTTAAATGCCGGTAACAAGGCGATGCGCATAATTTTACCAAGACCGGTCATAAAAGCCGGGTCAGGTGTCCTGAATTTTGCCTTATTTGCATTCTCCCTGTGGCATTTTCCGAACAACCGGTTTGTTTTCTGCTCAGCAGCGAGGGCCGGGCATTTCTTTGAATACCGTGATTATCTCATGCTTACTGACCCCTTCTCATGAACGCCAGCGACGTCATTCACATAACACCCGAAAAAAGCACATAAAAAATCATTGTATTTATATAAGTGATCGTTTACTTTTATATTCAACGTAAACGAGAGACCACTCGCTCAGACGTCAGCCAGGCAGACAAGGGATTACCTGCCCCGGGTCTGTGTCGGTTAATACGCCACATGTTTTGAGGAGAGATAGCAAGGAACGTCGGGATTCCAACGAAACTGCGCAGAACCGTATTGACGGTGGTCAGCCCCAGGTCCGGCCAGCCGCAGGGCAGTTAGCAGAACACTGGCTGTGGCCGGAGACGGCTGGCAGAGCATATCAGTAGCTGAATCCAGTGATCAGAATGGATTCTCTTCTAATCAACTGTTTTAAAAGACTTAAATAATGCAAAGCCAGAATGTCCAGAAAAGATGAACAAATAAAGTTTGACTGAAAGAATATTGCGTGCAAGCATTATGCATACAAGATTAATGCCGGAACAACCGGCGCCCAACTGAATAATACAATCAACACACATCTAAAGAGGCTTAATCATGAAAACCGTATCAGCTGTCCTGACTTCTGCTCTTTTCGCATCCGCCACCGCTGTGGCGTCCGAAAAACCAGTCAACCTCCCTGCCCCCACAGCCGGCGTGCAGGCATTTCTCAACGTGCTGAACTCCGGTGACGGGAAGCCCATGGAACAAATGACCCCGCAGGAGGCCCGTCAGGTACTGATCGGGGCACAGAAGGGCGTTACGCTGCCATCTGCGCAGGTTGCAGAAAAAATCATCACGGTAAACGGGCAATCCATAAAACTGAAAATCGTGAAACCGGACAACGCGACCGGCACCCTTCCTGTATTCATGTTCTTCCATGGCGGCGGCTGGGTGCTGGGAGATTTCCCGACCCATGAACGTCTGATCCGCGACCTGGTTCGTTCATCCGGCGCTGCGGCGGTATATGTGGACTACACGCCGTCACCGGAGGCCCACTTCCCTGTCGCGATTAACCAGGCGTATGAAGCAACCAAATGGGTGGCTGAACACGGTCAGGAAATTGGCGTCGATGGCAGCCGTCTGGGCCTGGTCGGTAACAGCGTAGGGGGAAATATGGTGGCCTCTGTGGCGCTGCAGGCTAAACAGTTTAACGGGCCGAAGATCCGTTATAACGTGATGCTGTGGCCGGTAACGGATGCGAATTTTGACAGCACATCCTATAACCAGTATGAAAACGGCTATTTCCTGACGAAAAACATGATGAAATGGTTCTGGGATAACTACACCACTAACGTGTCAGACCGTAATAATATTCTTGCCTCGCCACTGCGTGCCACCACTGAACAGCTGAAAGGTTTCCCGCAAACCTTAATCCAGACAGCAGAACTGGATGTTCTGCGTGACGAAGGTGAAGCGTTCGGTCGCAAGCTGGATGCCGCCGGCGTGCCTGTGACCGTGACACGCTATAACGGCATGATCCACGACTACGGGCTGCTGAACCCGTTAAGTCAGGAGCCCACCGTCAGAACCGCGCTGGAGCAGGCGGGCGCAGCGCTGCAGAACCACCTGAAATAATATCCGCATAAGGTATAAACAGCGCGGCCAGAGGCCGTGCTGTTTTGTATGAACCTGGCGCCTGTCTTCGCTAATTCCGGCTGAAAAACCGCTACCGGGCAAACCCGGTTACGCAGCCATGTTATCTTTGCTTTAAGTCCCCGCCTCCATCTTGATATCTGAATTCTGCTTTTCGCTCATAGTCGACCTGTAACACCGTGAATATGTCCGCCTGGTGCCAGTAGCGGACGTTACTGGTATTAATTCCCCGCAGGCTAAAGTGAAGCCTGCAGGGATATAACTTACGGTGTCACGATATTGAACCAGAACTCAAATTTATCCATATATCCCAGCATGGCATCAAGTTTTGTCCCGTCACCGGTCACTTTCACCGCGCCGTTCTCCTCGGCCTGTTTCAGTGTGGTTTCCTTGAGGATGATTTTGTTCAGGGTGTCGCGATTCAGGGTAATGGTGGCGTCAGCATCGGTCGCTTCGGCGTTGGCGGTGTGGTTCAGCACTCCGTTTTCCAGCTCAAGCTTGTACTTACCGCCGTCGCTGCCAAGATCGATGTTAAACACCGATTTCGCCGTCCCGGCCTTCTCGCCGTTGCTGTGCACCGCCAGATAGTCGAAGAACATCTCTGGAGTCATCGCCCGCACCGTATCCGGGCTGGCGGTGTTAGGGGTCGGGCCTTTCACCACGCCGTTACGCAGTTCCTGTGCGCCGGTGAGGTAGAAGTTACGCCACGGGCCCGATTCGGCCTGATAACCCAGTTGCTCCAGCGCGTCCGCCTCCAGGTTGCGGGCCGCCTGGTTGTTTGGATCGGCAAACACCACTTTGCTCACCACCTGCGCCACCCAGCGATAGTTACCCTGGTCGAAGTCGGTTTTGGCCTTCTGCAGAATGGCGTCCGCGCCGCCCATGTAGTCAACGAATTTCTTCGCGGCCTCTTCCGGCGGCAGTTCATCCAGGGTGGCCGGGTTGCCGTCAAACCAGCCGAGATACAGCACGTAGGTGGCTTTCACGTCGTGGCTCACCGAGCCGTAGTAACCCCGGTTGGCCCAGGTGTGCGCCAGCGAATCCGGCAGTTTAAAGTTGGCGGCGATTTCGTCCCGGGTCAGGCCCTGGTTCGCCATGCGCAGGGTCTGGTCGTTGATGTAACGGTACAGGTCGCGCTGGCTCTTCAGCAGTTTATTGACGTTTTCATTGCCCCAGGTCGGCCAGTGGTGCTGGGCCATCAGGATCTCGGCTTTATCACCCCAGCGCACAATGGCTTCGTTGATGTATTTCGACCACGGCAGCGGCTCGCGGATTTTGGCACCGCGCAGGGAGTAGGTGTTATGCAGGGTATGGGTCACGTCCTCGGCGGATTCAATCAGTTTTTTCTCTTCGATATACCAGAGCATTTCAGAGGGCGCTTCTGAGCCTGGTGCCAACATAAAGTCATAGGTCAGACCGTCGATGGTCTCTTTTTGACCATCCTTTTCGATGATATTGGTTGGGGCAAGCAGGGTAACGGTCCCGGCGGAGGTGGTGGTACCCAGCCCGGCACCGACCAGGCCTTTGGCATCCGGTTTCAGAAGGTTGCCGTACATATAGCTCGCGCGACGGCTCATCACGTTCCCGGCCATAATGTTTTCTGCCACCGCTGCTTCCATAAAGCCGGCCGGGGCATAGATTTTCACCTTACCGGCCTTGACGTCGGCCTCATTCACCACGCCGCGCACGCCGCCGTAGTGGTCAACGTGGCTGTGGGTGTAGATCACCGCCACCACCGGTTTCTGGCCGCGGTTTTTAAAGTAGAGATCCATCCCGACTTTTGCCGTTTCCGCCGAGACCAGCGGGTCGACCACGGTCACGCCGGTGGCGCCTTCAATAATGGTCATGTTCGACAGGTCGAGGTTACGGATCTGATACACCCCGTCCGTCACCTCAAACAGGCCGCTGATATTAATCAACTGCGCCTGCCGCCATAAGCTGGGGTTGACGGTATCCGGCGCTTTATCGCCCTCTTTAATAAAAGCGTACTGCTGCGGATCCCAGACTACGTTGCCCTGTTCGCCTTTGATTACCTCTGCGGGGAGTGCGGCGATAAAGCCTTTGTGGGCATCGGTAAAGTCGGTGTTATCGGAGAAAGGCAGCTGGCTGAACAGGGCGTTATTGGCCTGTTGTGTGGCGGCGGCAGCCTCTTTCGGTGCTTCTGCTGCGAGTGCGCTGGCTGAAAAAATTTCAAGAAATAGAATTAACGGCGGGGAACATGAATAAATATAACCAGGCAAGCATATTCAGCAAGTGAGCAAATAAAACAACCAATTGAATTTTAAGAGGCATAGTTTTGCAAAATCAATGCCCTGTAATGTTTGCAAGTAACATTTAACCTTCTGATGAGCAGAGTCGGCCATCGCTCACAGCATATCTCTAACACCAGGCGGATTTCCGCTTGTCGCTCATAGCGGACCTATACCCTATTCATTTCAGATATTGAGCAGGCTTGATAACTGGATGATATCCTTAACACTATCATCAAAAATGTAAAAATCCTGCGCAAGCTGATTACGCCTTATCATAATTTTATTTATGATGCTTCCTTGATGAAAATCACCATATCAAATTCGTAGCGGATAGGTTTTCAGGCGATATTCAACCGGGCTGAGGCCGTTAAATTTAAGGCTGATTCGCCGGGTGTTGTAGTAATGAATGTACTCCTCAAGAACGATCTTCAGTTCGTCAACATCGTTGAATTTACGGGTGTAAAAGCATTCAGATTTTAAGGTCCCGAAAAAGCATTCTGCACAGGCATTATCCAGACAGTTTCCTTTACGGGACATGCTTTGCAAAACCCCAAACTCACGCAACTGATACTGATACCATCGATGCCGGTATTGCCAGCCCTGATCTGAATGAAGTACTGGTTTGCTGTTTGCCTCCATTCTGGCAAATGCCTTAATCAACATGTCGTCAATCATCGGCATGGTTGGGCGTTCCGAAATACTGTATGAAATGACTTCGTTATTGAAGAGATCGATGATCGGAGAAAGATAGAGTTTCCGGCCATTGACAGCAAACTCGATGACGTCTGTGACCCATTTTTCATTAGGCCGGCTGGCTTTGAAGTTTCGTTGCATGATATTGGCAGCAGCACTTCCCCGTTCGCCACGCCATGAGGTGTAACGCTTTACTTTGATAGCTGCTTTAAGGTCAAGAGCATTCATCAGGCGCTGGACCGCTTTGTGGTTGATCACGCCCCCCTCTCTTCTGAGCGCCAGCGTTATCCGTCGATAACCATATCGACCCTGGTTTTCATCATATATCTCACTGATTCGACGATTTATTGCATCGTATTTTCCAGGAGACTTAAGTGCCTTAAGATGATAGTAAAACGTGCTTCTGGGTATCCGGGCAATACTCAGCAGCTGGTCAAGCGGATAATGCTGCCTTAGTTCGTCAACAACGAGAACCTTATCTCTTACCGAACTAAGGCTTTCAGCTTTTGTAGATAAACTATCCGTAATTCCAGACGTTTGACCTTCCTTTCCAGCTCATGAATCCGTTGCTCTTTTGATCGTTCCTCTGCGGCTTCAATAAGTTCAGGGTGTTCAGCCATGTAAGATACCCTTTTTGTGCCTACCTTGAGTGCTCGAAGCCCTTCTTCACCATGCTCATTGAACACTTTTACCCATTTGGCGACAGATGATGCACCAGCAACATTGAATTTAGTCGCGGCCTGGGTAAGGGAGATCTGTCCGGAAAGCACGGCTTTCACAGCTTCAATTCTGATTTCAGGATCGATGGATACGCCCTTATCTCTGGGCTTTAATCCCTCTTCACCATAAGCATCATAGGCTGCAACCCAGATTCTTACCTGGGTTCTGGGAACGTTGAAACGGGCTGAAGTTAACCGATAGCCTTCATCGCCAGCAAGATAGTGCATAACGACTGCAAGGCGTTCTTCGAGGGTATATTTACGTCCGGGCATAGGACTCTCCAGTTTGAGAGTCCAACTAAATGGGTGCAGTGCATGCACATCAACGTTATGTTGAGTGGGGCTTTCTTCTGTTTACCCTTCCAGCAATGCTTCAGGCAAACAGCCTCAAGCACCCGCGTGAACTCTATTCGTATTCCGTCCTGCTGTCAGAATCGGCCGTCATTTCGTGAAGCCGCCTTCCAGAATTTCACTCTCTTTTACCCGCCAGGTCAGCACCAGCGCCACCAGCGAGATGGCTGCAATCACCCAGTACACCACGGCATGACCATAGCTTTGCACCAGCGCCCCCTGAATAATCCCCGCAAGAATCACGCCGGTTGAAATACTGTTGGTAAACAGCGTAGTGGCTGAACCTGCCCGCCCCGGCATTAGATCCTGGAACCAGAGCATGCCAATCCCGGCGACGATGCCGATAAAGACCGCGTTAAACAGCTGCAGGGCAAGTAACGCTTCATGGCTGTGAAAGAGGATCAGCCCAAAGTAGAACAGCACGCCCGCCGCCACCGCAATCACCATCATCCGCCGCTTACCAAAGTATTTGACGTAATAGCCAGCAAGGATCATTGCCGGGATCTCCAGCCCGGCGGCGGTACCCATTAAGATCCCGGCCAGCTTATCCGGTAAGCCCAGATCGCTGCTGATCCACAGGGGCATGTCGATGATATACATGGTGTTGCAGGTCCACATCAGGGTAGAGGCGATAAACAGCCGGCGGACGTTTTTGTCTTTCCAGCCGCTGATCTGCGTCACCGGTACGGCACTTGCTGATTCCACCCGGGAAACCGACGGCAGTGCGAAAGCGATTAGCCCCAGGCTGATAGCAAAAATGGCCGCCGCAATAGAGAACATGACGGTAAAGCCATAGTTAAGCGCCAGCATAAAGGCCAGCGGCGGGCCGATAACCCACGCCAGCGACAGCTGGGCACGCATTACCGAGCTGAACATCACCACTTCACGCGCCGAGCTGTCGGCATATTCCCGCGCGAGGGCAAACAGCTGCGGCATGGCGGTATTGGCCAGCGAAGCCAGCAGCACGCCGCAGGTCAATAAGGTCAGGTAGTGACGGTTAAAGGCAAACAGCAGCGCGTTACAAATCGCCATCGCGCAGCAAAAGAGGATCAGCTTGCGGCGATCGCCCTGGCTGTCCGATCGTTTCGCCAGCCACAGACTGACCAGGATCCCGGCGACGGCATTGACGGTGTAAAAAATCCCTACCCAGAATGGCTGGGCACCCACCTCACGGCTCAGGAACAGGCTCAGGGTCGGGGCTTGTAGCGCACCGGCGATGCCCATCATAAAAGCCACCACTAAAAAGGCGGCATAAACACCGTTCAGACGGCGTCCCATCGTCATTAACCAGAGCATTAACTGTTCCCTTTAGCGCAAGTGAAAACGAAAAAAGCCAGCAGATAATACCTGCTGGCGTGGTGATTCGCACCAATACTCAGTCACACATGATCGAAGCCATTCAGCGTTCCGAGGTCGACGGTGTCACCTCCCACTGCATCAGATCTTCCAGTATTTTCAGCTGCTGTTCTGCACACCGGCGGGCCAGCCAGGACACTCCCTTTGTCGCTGAGAAGTACTGTCGGTAAAACTGACTCGTGGTAGACCTCTTCATATTCACCTCCTCGCTTCATCGAAGTGAATTATTGGCTTAATATAGGGATTAATAAATTGCTGATTTTTTGTCAGGAGTTCCCCTTTTATGCCCTCTGGTCGTCTGCAACAACAATTCATTCGCCTGTGGCAGTGCTGTGACGGCCAGGCTCAGGTCACCACGCTCAGCGAGCTGGCCGAGTTACTCAGCTGTTCGCGCCGCCATATGCGCACCCTGCTGAATACCATGCAGCAACAGGGTTGGCTGAGCTGGGAAGCCGAAGCCGGGCGTGGCAAGCGTTCCCGACTCACCTTTCTCTACACTGGCCTCGCACTGCAGCAGCAGCGGGCAGAAGATTTGCTGGAGCAGGATCGTATCGATCAGCTGGTGCAGCTGGTAGGTGATAAGGCTGCGGTACGCCAGATGCTGGTCTCCCATCTGGGCCGCAGCTTCCGCCAGGGCAGACACATCCTGCGGGTACTCTATTATCGTCCGATGAAAAACTTGTTGCCGGGCAGCGCATTACGACGCTCCGAAACCCATATGGCACGCCAGATCTTCAGCGGGCTGATGCGCATAAATGAGGAAAATGGGGAACTCGAAGCCGATATTGCCCACCACTGGCAGCAACTTTCCCCGTTGCACTGGCGCTTTTTCTTGCGGCCGGGTATCCATTTTCACCATGGACGTGAGCTGGAGATGGCCGACGTCATTGCCACTTTGCAGCGCGCCCGCGAGCTACCCCTCTATTCACACATTACCCGGGTCGAATCCCCTACCGCCTGGACCCTGGATATCCATCTCTCGCAGCCTGACCGCTGGCTTCCCTGGCTGTTGGGGTATGTGCCGTCGATGATCCTGCCGCGCGAGTGGGAATCGATGCACAACTTTGCCAGCCTGCCGGTGGGTACCGGGCCGTATGCCGTATCGCGTAATAATAATAACCAGTTGAAGATCCGCGCCTTCGATGACTACTTTGGTTACCGGGCGCTGATTGACGAGGTGAACGTCTGGGTCTTGCCGGATATCAACGAAGAGCTGAGCGTCGGCCTGACGCTGGAGGGCCCGACCGAGGGAGAAAAGGCAGTAGAAAGTCGGCTCGAAGAGGGCTGTTACTATCTGCTGTTCGACGCCCGCTCCCATCGCGGCGCCAGCGCAGAGGTGCGTCAGTGGGTAAGCCAGATCCTCTCACCGGCCAATCTGATCTATAAGGCCGAGGAGGTCTATCAGTCCTACTGGTTCCCGGCCTATGGCCTGCTGCCACGCTGGCATCACGCGCGCCCGGGGCGCGGTGACAAACCGGCCGGACTGGAGAGCCTCACCCTCACCTTCTACCGCGAGCATATTGAACATCGGGTGATCGCCAGAATGATGAGTGAACTGCTGGCCGCCGAGCAGGTGACGCTGAATATTCAGGAGGTCAGCTATGAAGAGTGGCATCGCGGCGAGGCGGTGAGCGACATCTGGCTCAACAGCGTCAATTTCACCCTGCCGCTCGACTTCTCGCTGTTCTCGCATCTGTATGAAGTCCCGCTCCTGCAACACTGCATTCCCCGCGACTGGCAGCAGGACGCCGCCCAGTGGCGCGCAGGCGAGATGAACCTTGCCGCCTGGTGCCAGCAGTTGCTGTCCCAGCAGGCGATTGTCCCGCTGATCCACCACTGGCTGATGATCCAGGGGCAGCGCAGTATGCGCGGCTTACGCATGAATACCCTGGGCTGGTTTGACTTTAAATCCGCGTGGTTTGCCCCACCGGAACCATAATACTTTCGTAATATTCACCAAATCATTACAATACCGCCGTTCTCAACGGGGTGCTACGTGCAAGCGTGTGCTGAGAAAATACCCGTCGAACCTGATCCGGATAACGCCGGCTAAGGGATTTGAGGCTGTCGCTCAAAATCCTTTGCCACTCTCAAATACAGAGGTGCAAAGTGTTCAAAACTGTTCTTTCCCTGCTGACGCTGATGGCGCTGCCTGCCGTTGCCAGCCCTGTCCTGACGGTCTATACCTACGACTCCTTCGCCGCCGACTGGGGCCCAGGCCCGGCGGTCAAAAAAGCCTTTGAAGCCGACTGCAATTGCGAGCTGAAATTCGTGGCGCTGGAAGATGGCGTCTCGCTGCTGAATCGCCTGCGTATGGAAGGTAAGAACAGCAAAGCCGACGTGGTGCTGGGTCTCGATAACAACCTGCTGGAAGCGGCAACGCAAACCGGGTTGTTCGCCAAAAGCGGCGTGGCGACCGATGCGGTTAACATCCCTGGCGGCTGGAAGAACGACACCTTTGTGCCTTTCGATTACGGCTACTTCGCCTTCGTGTATGACAAAAACAAGCTGAAAAACCCGCCGAAGAGCCTGAAAGAGCTGGTGGAAAGCGATCAGAAATGGCGTGTGATCTACGAAGATCCACGCACCAGCACGCCGGGGCTGGGTCTGCTGCTGTGGATGCAAAAAGTGTACGGCGATAAGACTCCGGAAGCCTGGCAAAAGCTGGCCGCCAAAACCGTCACCGTCACCAAAGGCTGGAGCGAAGCCTATGGCCTGTTCCTGAAAGGGGAAAGCGACCTGGTG
This sequence comes from Leclercia sp. GLN_9, assembly GCF_043105735.1. Lineage (NCBI taxonomy): Bacteria > Pseudomonadati > Pseudomonadota > Gammaproteobacteria > Enterobacterales > Enterobacteriaceae > Leclercia > Leclercia sp. GLN_9. The sequence continues at coordinate 239,422 of NZ_JBICLV010000026.1, read as the reverse complement.
CTGAGCTACACCACCTCTCCGGCGTATCACATTATTTCGGAGAAAAAAGAGAACTACGCTGCTGCCGATTTTGCTGAAGGCCACTACCTGCAGGTGGAAGTTGCCGCCCGCACCGCCGCCAGCAAACAGCCGGAACTGGCAAGCAAGTTCCTGAAATTTATGGTCTCGCCGTCGTTCCAGAATGCGATCCCGACCGGCAACTGGATGTACCCGGTAACTGACGTCGCCTTACCGGCCGGTTTCAACACGCTGGTGAAACCGCAAACCGCGCTGGAATACTCCCCGCAGGAAGTGGCCGGGAAACGTGCCGCCTGGGTCAGTGAATGGCAACGCGCCGTCAGCCGCTGATCGCCGGCTGGTTACTCCCGGGGCTGATGGCCGCCATCTTAATGGTCGCCGTCGCCCTGGGCGCATTTCTGGCGCTGTGGTTTAACGCGCCAGCCACCGACGTGACGGCGCTGCTGCACGATAGCTATCTGTGGCACGTCATCCGCTTCTCTTTCTGGCAGGCGTTTCTTTCTGCCCTGCTCTCCGTCGTGCCCGCCATATTTCTTGCTCGCGCCCTCTACCGCCGTCGCTTCCCCGGACGGCAGGTGCTGCTGCGCCTGTGCGCCATGACGCTGATCCTGCCGGTGCTGGTGGCGATATTTGGCATTCTTAGCGTCTATGGCCGTCAGGGCTGGCTTGCCGCCCTCTGCCAGGCGCTCGGGCTGGAGTGGACCTTCTCGCCTTATGGCCTACAGGGCATCCTGCTGGCGCACGTCTTTTTCAACATGCCAATGGCGACGCGGCTGCTCCTGCAGGCGCTGGAGAATATCCCGGGCGAGCAGCGTCAGCTCGCCGCCCAGCTCGGGATGCGCGGCTGGTTCTTTTTCCGCTTCGTTGAATGGCCGTGGCTGCGCCGACAAATTCCGCCGGTGGCCGCGCTGATTTTTATGCTCTGCTTTGCCAGCTTTGCCACGGTGCTTTCGCTGGGCGGCGGGCCGCAGGCCACCACCATTGAGCTTGCCATCTATCAGGCGTTGAGCTACGACTACGATCCTGGCCGCGCGGCGCTGCTGGCGATGGTGCAGATGATCTGCTGCCTGGGGCTGGTGATGCTGAGTCAGCGGCTGGGTAAAGCTATCGCCGTGGGCAGTAACCAGTTGGCAGGCTGGCGCGATCCGCAGGACAGCCTGCGCAGCCGCCTGACCGATGGCTTGCTTATCACTCTGGCCCTGCTGCTGTTGCTCCCGCCGCTGCTGGCGGTGGTAGTGGACGGCCTGAATCTAAACCTGCTGTCGGTGCTGCAACAGCCGGTGCTGTGGCAGGCGCTCGGCACCTCGCTGCGTATTGCGCTTGGGGCCGGTCTACTCTGCGTGCTATTAACCATGATGCTGCTGTGGACCAGCCGCGAGCTGTATGCCCGTCAGGCCACAGTAGCCGGACAGGCGTTGGATCTCAGCGGAATGCTGATCCTGGCGATGCCCGGTATCGTGCTGGCGAGCGGCTTCTTCCTGCTGTTTAACAGCACGGTCGGCCTGCCCGAGTCGGCGGATGGTATCGTTATTTTTACCAACGCATTAATGGCCATTCCGTATGCGCTGAAGGTGCTGGAAAACCCGATGCGGGATCTCGCCGCCCGCTATACCCTGCTCTGCGACTCGCTGGGAATGCACGGCTGGCAGCGGCTGAAGGTGGTTGAGTTGCGCGCCCTGAAACGCCCGCTGGCGCAAGCGCTGGCCTTTGCCTGCGTGCTGTCGATTGGTGATTTTGGCGTGGTGGCGCTGTTTGGCAATGATGATTTCCGCACCCTGCCATTCTGGCTGTACCAGCAGATCGGCTCGTATCGCAGCCAGGACGGTGCCGTCACGGCGCTGCTGCTGCTGTTACTGTGCTTTGCGTTATTTACCGTTATTGAGAAACTTCCGGGGCGTGATGCTAACACTCACTGATGTCACCTGGCTTTATCAACACCTGCCGATGCGTTTCACCCTGTCCGTGCGCCAGGGCGAACTGATTGCCGTGCTCGGCCCCAGCGGCGCAGGGAAAAGCACGCTCCTCAATCTGGTGGCCGGTTTTCTGCAACCGGCGAATGGCCGTATCACCATTGAGGGTCAGGACCATACCCATACGCCGCCCGCTGCGCGCCCGGTGTCGATGCTGTTTCAGGAAAACAATCTTTTCACTCATCTGACCGTGCGCCAGAACATCGGCCTCGGCACGCATCCGGGACTCAGGCTGAACGCCGGACAGCAGCAGAAGCTGAGTGATATCGCAGCGCAAATGGGGATTGGCGATCTGCTGGCACGGCTACCGGGCGAACTATCGGGAGGCCAACGTCAGCGCGTCGCCCTTGCCCGCTGCCTGGTACGTGAGCAGCCCATCCTGCTGCTGGATGAGCCCTTTTCCGCGCTCGACCCGGCGTTACGCCAGGAGATGCTGCTGCTGGTCAAAGAGGTGTGTGAACGCCAGGGCCTGACGATGCTGATGGTGTCGCACAGCGTGGAAGATGCGGTCAGAATCGCTCCGCGGTCTGTGGTGATTGCCGATGGCCGTATCGCCTGGGATGGCGATACGGAACAGTTAGCGAGCGGAAAAGCCAGCGCGTCGCGCCTGCTGGGGATCCACTGACGGCGGTCAGCGGCTCACCACCTTCAATAAGATCTCGCCGTAAACCGGCATCAGCGGGTGGCGGATCAGCATCACAAGCGCCGCCACAGCGATACCCAGGGTGACGGGGGCCAGCCAGAACAAGCGCCCACGCGGCAGGTAATGGCTCAGACGATCGGCAGACGCTTTTTTGCTGCGCCACAGCCGCCAGCAGAGCCATGCGGCCAGCCACAGCAGCAGCGCGGTCGCCAGCAGCAGCCACTTAAAGCCGCCGCTCTGCATCCCGGCAGGAATATCAATGGCCGCCCCGGCAAGAATACCCGGCAGAAAATAGATTGGCGGCCAGAACAGGCAACCCAGCAGATTCGGGATAATGAACTTGGCGACCGGCAGATCCAGCATTCCCGCCACCATCGGCACCAGCGGACGCGTCGGCCCGACAAAGCGCCCGACCAGAATGGTAAACATGCTGTGCTGGTGCAGGGCATGCTCGGTTTTATCGAGCAGCGCTTTGTTCTTCTTCATGAACGACCAGCGGTGGAGCGGTTTTTTAAAGCGCCAGCCCAGCCAGAATGAGATCCAGTCCCCGAGCAGACAGCCGACGATCCCCGCCAGCCACGCCTGCCAGAAGTTCACCTCGCCGCTGCCGATCAGGGCACCCAGCCCACTCATCATCACCGTGCCGGGTAAAATCAGTCCGACCAGCGCCAGAGATTCAAGAAAAGCCACTAACGCCACAGCGATGAGCGAATAAGTAACGGACTGGGTAATGAAATGTTCCAGCAATGCCTGCATAACAGTTCCGGTCAGGTGACGAAGCAGGGATTCTGCGAAGAGAGGCCTGCTTCGTCAAGACAACAATTGTCTGAATAGTTTACCGGGTGTGAACGACATTCAGCGAATATGTTTAGTTTTATTTACCTTCTATTCACAGCCTGCACGGAATTCGCTCGGGCTGGCACCGGTGCATTTCTTGAACACGCGAGAAAAATAGAGCTGATCCTCAAAGCCCACATTGCGCCCGACGGTGGCAATGGGCATCCGGGTGGTACTGAGCAGCAGCTTGGCCTGGCTGATGCGCTGATCTTCTCTCCAGCTCAGCACGCTCACCCCTAACTGCTGGCGAAACAGGTGCGAGAGACGCGAAGGCGACAGGCAGACATGCTGGGCTACGCTTGCGATATCAAACTGGCTATCTGCCAGATGATCGCTGATGTACTGGCAGGCTTCGCGCACCCGGTGATCCAGCGGCGGGTTAAGCGATTCGTTGATCGCCTCCATCCGGCGCAGCAGAAGCTGCTCCAGCAGGTTGATTGCCAGCAGCTCGGCGTAGCGTCCTCCGGCCTGCCCAGCCTCGATGATCTGGGCAAAGAGCTCACGAAACTGTGGCTGATGGACCTCATCAGGACGATAAAAACCGGTATGGGCAAACATGGATGGCCAGGCCAGCCACTCATGCCAGTAGGCGCGGGGGCGGAAATAGACCCACTGGTGATACCATTCGCGGGCATCGGGATGGCGGCCATAGTGATGAATTTCGCCCGGTGGGAAGAGCAAAATATCCCCCGGACGGCAGACGAAGGTCTGATCGTTATTCTTGATCACCCCTTCCCCGCGTACGGTCAGGTTGAGGATATACCCCTTCATCCCCAGCGGTCGGTCAACGTAAAAATCGAGATAACCGTCCGCCTCAATGGGCGTCAGCCCCGCCACCAGATGGGCGTTAAATGAGTAGCCCGGCAGCAGGGGATCACTTTGTGTCTCAGCCATATTTTCAGTACTCCTGACGGTCCTGAAGGAAACCATTTGTCCATATCAACAAAAGCGGCATAAAAACCGGCCATCCAAAGCACAAAAAGGTATCAGGCTGCTTTTATGTCCACCATCATAACGCTTCCGTTGCGATTTAACCGTAACATCGAGCGGGTCGGCAGTAACAAAAGTGTCTATAACTACGGCAGAAATGTCCACATCCATTATTTGCACGGCGTCACACTTTCCCATGCCACAGCAAAATCATCCATAAGATTAGCGGATCCTGCCTGACGATTTTCCCCCTCACTCTCTAATGTTCATTCATATCTGTTTTTTGATGGAGCAACACCATGGCAATTGCGATTGGCCTCGATTTTGGCAGTGACTCAGTACGCGCCCTGGCAGTGGAGTGCACAACGGGTCAGGAGATAGCGACCAGCGTTGAGTGGTATCCGCGCTGGCAAGAGGGGCGCTTCTGTGATGCGCCGAACAATCAGTTCCGCCACCACCCGCGCGACTATATCGAGTCGATGGAAGCGGCGATCAAAACCGTGTTGGCTGAATTAAGCGAGGCACAGCGCAGCCAGATTGTTGGCATTGGCGTAGACAGCACCGGTTCTACCCCGGCCCCCATTGACGCCGACGGCCATGTGCTGGCGCTGCGCCCGGAGTTTGCCGACAACCCGAACGCCATGTTCGTGCTGTGGAAAGACCATACCGCGGTGGAAGAAGCCGAGGCCATCACCCGTTTGTGCCATCAGCCGGGCAAAAGCGACTACTCCCGCTATATCGGCGGCATTTATTCCAGCGAATGGTTCTGGGCGAAGATCCTGCACGTCACCCGTCAGGATCAGCGCGTTGCCGAGGCGGCGGTGTCGTGGATTGAGCTGTGCGACTGGGTTCCGGCCCTGCTCTCCGGCACGACGCGCCCGCAGGATATCCGTCGCGGCCGCTGCAGCGCCGGGCATAAATCCCTCTGGCATGAGAGCTGGGGCGGTCTGCCGCCTGCCGCCTTCTTTGACGAACTCGATCCAATCATTAACCAGAATCTCGACTACCCGCTGTTTACCGATACCTGGACTGCCGACATCCCGGTGGGCACCCTCTGCGCCGAGTGGGCGGAACGCCTGGGCCTGCCGCAGCGCGTAGCCATCTCCGGCGGTGCCTTTGACTGCCATATGGGTGCGGTCGGTGCTGGTGCCCAGCCGAATACGCTGGTGAAAGTGATCGGCACCTCCACCTGCGACATTCTGACGGCAGATAAAGCCAGCGTCGGCGACCGCGCCGTGAAAGGTATCTGCGGACAGGTGGACGGTAGCGTAGTGCCTGACTTTATCGGCCTCGAAGCAGGTCAGTCTGCCTTCGGGGATATTTACGCCTGGTTTGGCCGCGTGCTGGGCTGGCCGCTGGATCAGCTGGCGGCTGCGCATCCCGAGCTGAAAACCCAGATCGACGCCAGCAAGAAACAACTCCTGCCACAGTTGACTGACGCCTGGGCCAAAAACCCGTCGCTCGACCATCTTCCGGTGGTGCTCGACTGGTTTAACGGTCGCCGTACGCCGAATGCCAACCAGCGTCTGAAAGGAGTCATTACCGATCTGAACCTCGCCACCGACGCCCCGGCGCTGTTTGGCGGGCTGGTGGCGGCCACCGCTTTTGGCGCACGCGCCATTATGGAGTGCTTCACCGAACAGGGGATTGCCGTCAACGAGGTGATGGCGCTGGGCGGTATCGCCCGTAAGAACCCGGTGATCATGCAGGCCTGTTGTGACGTATTGAATCGTCCGCTGCAGATTGTCGCCTCCGATCAGTGCTGCGCGCTGGGCGCGGCAATCTTCGCAGCGGTAGCCGCGGGGGTACATGCGGATATCCCGACGGCGCAGCAGTACATGGCGAGCCAGGTAGAAAGCACCCTGCAGCCGCGCCCACAGCAGGCGCAACGTTTTGAACAACTTTATCAGCGCTATCAGCAGTGGGCGAAGAGCGCTGAACAGCACTATCTCCCTGTCGCCGCCCCGGTTAAGAACATCCCGGAATCTACGGCAACCCTGACACATTAAGGACACGATAATGACGATTTTTAATAATTATGAAGTGTGGTTTGTGATTGGTAGTCAGCATCTTTACGGGCCGGAAGCCCTGCGCCAGGTGACTCAGCATGCAGAACATGTCGTTAACGCCCTGAATGCGGAAGCAAAACTGCCGTGCAAACTGGTGCTGAAGCCGCTGGGTACCTCGCCGGATGAAATTACCCATATCTGCCGCGACGCCAACTACGACGACAAATGCGCCGGGCTGGTGGTGTGGCTGCATACCTTCTCCCCGGCCAAGATGTGGATCAACGGCCTCGCGATCCTCAACAAACCGCTGCTGCAGTTCCATACCCAGTTCAACGCGGCGCTGCCATGGGACAGCATCGACATGGACTTTATGAACCTGAACCAGACCGCGCACGGCGGCCGCGAGTTCGGCTTTATCGGTGCACGTATGCGCCAGCAACATGCCGTCGTAACCGGCCACTGGCAGGACAAACAAGCCCACCAGCGCATTGGCTCGTGGATGCGCCAGGCGGTATCGAAGCAGGATACCCGCCAGCTGAAAGTGGCACGCTTCGGTGACAACATGCGCGAAGTGGCCGTCACCGACGGCGACAAAGTGGCCGCGCAGATTAAATTTGGTTTCTCCGTCAATACCTGGGCCGTGGGCGACCTGGTGCAAGTTGTCAACGACGTCAGCGAGGGCGACGTCAATGCGCTGGTGGATGAATATGAAAGCAGCTACCGCCTGACGGCGGCGGCGCAGGTGAATGGTGATAAACGCCAGAACGTGCTGGATGCGGCCCGTATTGAGCTGGGTATGAAGCGCTTCCTGGAACAGGGCGGCTTCCATGCCTTTACCACCACCTTTGAAGACCTTCACGGCCTGAAGCAGTTGCCGGGCCTGGCGGTACAACGTCTGATGCAGCAGGGCTACGGCTTTGCCGGCGAAGGCGACTGGAAAACTGCCGCTCTGCTACGCATCATGAAAGTGATGTCGACCGGTCTGCAGGGCGGCACCTCCTTTATGGAGGATTACACCTACCACTTCGAAAACGGAAACGATCTGGTGCTGGGTTCCCACATGCTGGAAGTCTGCCCGTCGATCGCGGTGGATGAAAAACCGATCCTCGACGTTCAGCACCTCGGCATCGGTGGCAAAGCCGATCCGGCGCGTCTGATCTTCAACACACGTACCGGCCCGGCGATTAACGCCAGCCTGATCGATCTGGGGGATCGTTTCCGCCTGCTGGTCAACTGCGTTGACGCTGTGGAAACGCCGCACTCCCTGCCAAAACTGCCGGTGGCTAACGCCCTGTGGAAAGCCCAGCCGGATCTGGCGACAGCATCCGAAGCCTGGATTGTGGCGGGTGGCGCGCACCATACCGTCTTCAGCCATGCGCTGGATCTGAACGATATGCGTCAGTTCGCGGAACTGCATGATATCGAGCTGGCCGTCATTGATAACGACACCCGCATGCCGGCGTTCAAAGACACCCTGCGCTGGAACGAAGTCTATTACGGTTCAAAACGTTAACAGGGGAACCTTTGGCCTGCCGCAGGGCGGGCCTTTTTTCCTGGAGGATACATGCTGGAAGATCTCAAACGTCAGGTGCTTGAAGCCAACCTGGCCCTGCCGGAACATAATCTTGTCACCCTGACCTGGGGTAACGTCAGCGCGGTTGACCGTGAAGCTGGCGTGTTTGTCATTAAACCGTCCGGCGTCGATTACCGGGTCATGACCGCTGACGATATGGTGGTGGTGAGCATCGCCACCGGCGAAGTGGTGGAAGGGAAGAAAAAGCCCTCCTCCGATACGCCGACCCACCGTCTGCTGTATCAGGCTTTCCCGTCGATTGGCGGCATCGTTCATACCCACTCCCGTCACGCGACCATCTGGGCGCAGGCTGGACAGCCCATCCCGGCAACCGGCACCACTCACGCCGACTATTTCTATGGCACCATCCCTTGCACCCGCAAGATGACCGATGCCGAAATCAACGGTGAATATGAGTGGGAAACCGGCAATGTGATTGTCGAAACCTTTGAGAAACAGGGTATCGACGCGGCGCAAATGCCAGGGGTGCTGGTTCACTCTCACGGCCCGTTTGCGTGGGGCAAAAATGCCGAAGATGCCGTGCATAATGCCATCGTGCTGGAAGAGGTGGCCTATATGGGCATCTTCTGCCGCCAGCTGGCACCGCAACTGCCTGATATGCAGCAAACCCTGCTGGATAAACACTACCTGCGTAAGCACGGCGCGAAAGCGTATTACGGGCAGTAAAAGATCCCCCTTCGCCCTCTCCCCTTTGGGAGACGGTGAAGGAACGCCTGTATAAAACCCCAGCAAAACACCCGCAACCAGGCTATACTCACGCCTGGTTTTGTTTTATGAGAAAACGGCGTGGCGCAGGCGCAACAAGGCTTTTTACTGACCCGACACTGGCGGGATACCCCACAGGGTACCGAAGTGGAATTCTGGCTGGCGACTGACAATGGCCCGCTGCACATCACCCTGCCGCCGCAGGAGTCCGTTGCCTTTATCCCTGAGCCAGACGTCGAAAAAACCCGGCAGCTGCTGCGCGATGAAAGCGGCTGGCGCCTGACGCCCCTTGAACTGAAAGATTTTCAGCGTCGTCCTGTCTACGGTCTTTACTGCCGCGCCCATCGCCAGCTGATGCGCTATGAAAAACTGCTGCGCGACGCAGGCGTCACCCTGTATGAAGCCGATGTCCGCCCCCCGGAACGCTTTCTGATGGAGCGCTTTATTACCGCCCCGGTCTGGGTGGACGGTACACCTGTGGGCGATCGGCTGATCAATGCCCGCCTCAAGCCTAACCCGCACTATCGCCCGCCGCTGAAATGGGCGTCGGTGGATATTGAAACCACCCGCCACGGCGAGCTGTACTGCATCGGCATTGAGGGCTGCGGCCAGCGTGTTGTCTATATGCTCGGCCCGGCAAATGGCGATGCCGCCACGCTCGATTTTGATCTTATCTACGTGAACAGCCGTCCCCAACTGCTCGAGAAGCTCAATGCGTGGTTTGCACAGCACGACCCGGACGTGATCATCGGCTGGAACGTCGTGCAGTTTGACCTGCGGGTGCTGCAAAAACACGCCGAGCGCTACCGCATTCCGCTGTTGCTCGGGCGCGGGAACAGCGAGCTGGAGTGGCGCGAGCACGGCTTTAAAAACGGCGTTTTCTTCGCCCAGGCGAACGGACGCCTGATTATCGACGGTATTGAGGCGTTGAAATCGGCGTTCTGGAGTTTTCCGTCGTTTTCGCTGGAGTCGGTATCACAGGAGCTGCTCGGCGAGGGCAAATCCATCGACAATCCGTGGGACAGGATGGACGAGATCGACCGCCGCTTCGCCGAAAATAAACCGGCGCTGGCCACCTATAACCTGAAAGATTGCGAGCTGGTCACGCGCATTTTTCACAAAACCGACATCATGCCGTTCCTGCTGGAGCGCGCCACGGTCAATGGCCTTGCCGTTGACCGGCACGGCGGCTCGGTAGCCGCTTTCAGCCACCTCTATTTTCCGCGCATGCACCGGGCGGGCTATGTCGCCCCGAACCTGGGTGACGTGCCGCCCCAGGCCAGCCCCGGCGGCTATGTGATGGACTCCCGCCCCGGCCTCTACGATTCGGTGCTGGTGCTGGATTACAAAAGCCTCTATCCGTCGATCATCCGTACCTTTCTTATCGATCCGGTCGGGCTGGTGGAAGGCCTGGCGCAGCCGGATGATGAGCACAGCACTGAAGGCTTCCTCGGGGCGCGCTTTTCCCGGGAAAAACACTGCCTGCCGGAGATTGTCAGCCAGATCTGGCACGGTCGCGAAGAGGCCAAACGCCACGGCAACAAGCCTCTCTCCCAGGCGCTAAAGATCATCATGAATGCCTTTTACGGCGTGCTGGGCACCAGCGCGTGCCGCTTCTTCGACCCGCGTCTGGCGTCATCGATCACCATGCGCGGCCACGAAATCATGCGCCAGACCAAAGTGTTGGTAGAGTCGCGGGGCTATGACGTGATTTATGGCGATACCGATTCAACCTTTGTCTGGCTTAAGGGCGCGCACAGCGAACACGAGGCGGCCGCCATCGGCCAGTCGCTGGTGGCGTACGTTAATGAGTGGTGGCAGGCCCATCTGCAGCAGGCTGGCTTAACCAGCGCCCTTGAACTGGAGTATGAGACCCACTTCTGCCGCTTTTTAATGCCCACCATTCGGGGCACCGATCAGGGCAGTAAAAAGCGCTATGCCGGGCTTATCCAGGAGGGGGAAACGCAGCGGATGGTGTTCAAAGGGCTGGAAACAGTACGTACCGACTGGACCCCGCTGGCGCAGCACTTCCAGCAGGCACTTTATCTGAAAATCTTCCGTCGCGAGCCTTATCAGGAGTTTGTACGCGAGACCATTGCCAGCCTGATGGCGGGTGAACTGGATGACCAGCTGGTGTACCGCAAACGCCTGCGCCGCCCGCTGGCGGAGTATCAGCGCAACGTGCCGCCGCACGTCCGTGCCGCCCGGCTTGCCGATGAAGAGAACGTCCGTCTTGGGCGGGCGCCGCAGTACCAGAACCGCGGCACAATCAAATATGTCTGGACCACCAGCGGCCCGGAGCCAGTGGATTATCAGCGCGCTCCGCTTGACTATGAGCACTACCTGACACGGCAACTGCAGCCCGTGGCAGACGGAATTTTACCTTTCATGGACGACGACTTTGCTACACTGATGACAGGTCAGTTGGGGCTATTTTGACAGGTGACGAAATCGCTGCCATCCAGTACCATAGCGCCCTTTCCATTCCCGGACCCATTATTCAATTGCCGTCATTTATGATCGGTGGTTGAACTATTGCCTGCAATTAAAGATTAGAGCCGAACAAATATGCCTTTTACACTTGGTCAACGCTGGATCAGCGACACAGAAAGCGAACTTGGGTTAGGAACTGTGGTTGCGCTGGATGCGCGTATGGTGACTCTCCTTTTCCCCGCCACCGGTGAAAACCGTCTGTATGCTCGCAATGATTCCCCTGTTACCCGCGTGATGTTCAACCCGGGCGACACCGTTACCAGCCATGAGGGCTGGCAGCTGAAGATTGAAGACGTAAAAGAAGAGAATGGACTGCTCGCCTATATCGGCACTCGCCTCGATACCGAAGAGGCCGATGTCATGCTGCGCGAAGTGCTGCTCGACAGCAAACTGGTATTTAGCAAGCCACAGGATCGCCTGTTCGCCGGTCAGATTGACCGTATGGATCGCTTCTCGCTGCGCTACCGCGCGCGTAAGTTCCAGAGCGAACAGTACCGTATGCCGTGGAGCGGCCTGCGCGGCCAGCGTACCAGCCTGATCCCCCATCAGTTAAACATTGCCCATGATGTCGGCCGCCGCTATGCGCCGCGCGTCCTGCTGGCCGATGAGGTGGGGTTAGGTAAAACCATCGAAGCGGGCATGATTTTGCATCAGCAGCTGCTCTCCGGCGCAGCCGAGCGCGTGCTGATTGTGGTGCCGGAAACCCTGCAACACCAATGGCTGGTGGAGATGCTGCGCCGCTTTAACCTGCGTTTCTCCCTGTTTGACGATGAGCGCTACGCCGAAGCCCAGCACGATGCCGATAACCCGTTCGAAACCGAACAGCTGGTGATCTGCTCCCTGGATTTTGTTCGCCGTAGCAAGCAGCGCCTGGAGCATCTGTGCGACGCCGAGTGGGACATCATGGTGGTCGACGAAGCCCATCACCTGGTCTGGAGCGAAGATGCGCCGAGCCGTGAGTACATGGCGATTGAACAGCTGGCCGAGCGCGTACCGGGTGTGTTGCTGCTGACCGCTACCCCGGAACAGCTGGGTCTGGAGAGCCACTTTGCGCGTCTGCGTCTGCTGGATCCAAACCGCTTCCATGATTTCGCGCTCTTTGTCGAAGAGCAGAACAATTACCGCCCGGTAGCCGACGCCGTTGCCCTGCTGCTGGCGGGCAAGCACCTCTCCAACGAGGAGCTGAACACCCTGGGCGAGCTGATTGGCGAACAGGATATCGAGCCGTTGTTGCAGGCTGCCAACAGCGATCGTGAGGGTGCTGAAGCCGCGCGTCAGGAGCTGGTCTCCATGCTGATGGATCGCCACGGCACCAGCCGCGTCCTGTTCCGTAACACCCGTAACGGGGTGAAAGGCTTCCCTAAACGCGAGCTGCATACTATTCGCCTGCCGCTGCCGACCCAGTACCAGACGGCGATTAAGGTGTCAGGCATCATGGGTGCGCGCAAAACGGCAGAAGAGCGTGCCCGGGACATGCTCTACCCGGAACAGATTTATCAGGAATTTGAAGGCGACAGTGGCACCTGGTGGAACTTCGATCCCCGCGTTGAGTGGCTGATGGGCTATCTGACCGCCAACCGCTCGCAAAAGGTGCTGGTGATCTGCGCCAAAGCGACCACTGCGCTCCAGCTTGAGCAGGTTCTGCGCGAGCGGGAGGGTATCCGCGCGGCTGTGTTCCATGAAGGCATGTCGATTATTGAACGTGACCGTGCGGCGGCGTGGTTCTCCGAAGAGGACAGCGGCGCACAGGTGCTGCTCTGCTCCGAAATCGGCTCCGAAGGGCGCAACTTCCAGTTCGCCAGCCGTCTGGTGATGTTCGATCTTCCCTTCAACCCGGATCTGCTGGAGCAGCGTATCGGTCGTCTGGATCGTATTGGCCAGGCACACGACATTCAGATCCACGTCCCGTATCTGGAAAAAACTGCCCAGTCAGTACTGGTGCGCTGGTTCCACGAAGGGCTGGATGCGTTTGAACATACCTGCCCGACCGGCCGTACCATTTATGACAACGTGCACAGCGAGCTGACCGGGTATCTGGCAGCGCCGGAAAACACGGACGGTTTCGACGATCTGATCAAAACCTGCCGCGAGCAGCATGAAGCCCTGAAAGCGCAGCTGGAACAGGGCCGTGACCGTCTGCTGGAGATCCACTCCAACGGCGGCGAAAAGGCCCAGGCGCTGGCCGAGAGCATCGAAGAGCAGGATGACGATACCAGCCTGATCAGCTTCGCCATGAACCTGTTTGATATCGTCGGTATCAACCAGGACGATCGCGGCGAGAACATGATTGTGCTGACGCCGTCCGATCATATGCTGGTCCCTGATTTCCCGGGTCTGCCGGAAGATGGCTGCACTATCACCTTTGAACGTGATGTGGCGCTCTCCCGCGAGGATGCCCAGTTCATTACCTGGGAGCATCCGCTGATCCGTAACGGCCTGGATCTGATCCTCTCCGGCGATACCGGCAGCAGTACCATTTCGCTGCTGAAGAACAAGGCGCTGCCGGTGGGGACACTGCTGCTGGAGCTGATCTACGTGGTTGAAGCCCAGGCACCGAAACAGCTGCAGCTCAGCCGCTTCCTGCCTGCCACGCCGGTGCGTCTGCTGCTGGATAAGAATGGCACCAACCTGGCGGCGCAGGTGGAGTTTGAGAGCTTTAACCGTCAGCTGAGTGCGGTGAACCGCCACACCGGCAGCAAGCTGGTGAACGCGGTGCAGCAGGACGTCTATACCATCCTGCAGCAGGGTGAGCCGCAGATCGAGAAAGCGGCGCGAGCATTGATTGACGCGGCACGCAGCGAAGCGGATGAAAAACTGTCGGCGGAGCTGTCGCGTCTGGAAGCCCTGCGCGCGGTCAATCCGAACATTCGTGACGATGAACTGGCGGCGATTGAGAGCAATCGTCAGCAGGTACTTGAAAGCCTGAATCAGGCGGGATGGCGCCTGGATGCGCTGCGTCTCATCGTTGTGACGCATCAGTAAGCGGAGCGCAAAATGTTGATGGAACCCTACAATCCGCCGCAGGATCCGTGGCTGGTCATTCTGTATCAGGATGAGCACATTATGGTGGTCAACAAGCCGAGCGGCTTGTTGTCCGTACCGGGCAGGCTGGACGATCACAAAGACAGCGTGATGACGCGCGTTCAACGCGACTATCCGCAGGCAGAGTCTGTGCATCGTCTGGACATGGCCACCAGCGGTGTGATTGTGGTCGCGCTGACCAAGGCGGCAGAGCGTGAACTGAAGCGGCAGTTTCGTGAGCGCGAGCCGAAGAAGCAGTACCTTGCGCGCGTCTGGGGACATCCAAAACCGGCGGAAGGGCTGATTGACCTGCCGCTGATCTGCGACTGGCCGAATCGTCCGATGCAGAAGGTCTGCTACGAGACCGGCAAAGCGGCGCAAACCGAGTATGAAGTTCTGGAGTACGCGGCGGATAACAGCGCTCGCGTGCTGTTAAAACCGATTACCGGCCGCTCGCATCAGCTGCGTGTGCATATGCTGGCACTGGGTCATCCTATTCTGGGTGACCGCTTCTATGCCACGCCAGAAGCCCGGGCCATGGCGCCGCGGCTACAGCTGCATGCAGAGATGCTGACCATCACCCACCCGGAATACGGTACGCCGATGACCTTTAAGGCCCCGGCGGATTTCTGATGTCTTGCCCGGCGGCGCTACGCTTGCCGGGCCTATAGCCTTACTTAAAGCCCTTCTGCTCTTTGATGAGTTCGTACGCTTTTTGAATTTCCTGCGCTTTTTGCTTCGCCATCTCCATCATTTCCGGCGGTAAACCTTTTGCCACCAGCTTGTCTGGATGGTGCTCACTCATCAGCTTGCGATAGGCGCGCTTAATGGTCGTTGGCTCATCGGTGGGCTTCACGCCCAGCACGTTACAGGCATCTTCCAGGGTAGGCCCGCGCTGTGCCTGCTGCCAGCCACCACCGCCCGCCTGCTGCTGTTGATAGCCGTCGCCAAACTGCGCGCCGCCCTGCATCATGCGCAGGAACTGATCAAACTGCGTGCGGGAGATCCCCAGCTCTTCAGCAATCACATACAGCACCGCACGTTCGTTCGGGTGAAGCGAGCCATCGGCGAACGCCGCCTGGATCTGGATCTCCAGAAACATCCGAATTAAATCGAAGCGCCCAAAGCAAATACTGCGAAACTGACGCATTTTTTCACGCAGGGGATAGTTATCCGCCTTGCCGATACGAAATGCGTGTTGTGCCGCCGCGCGGGAGTCGCCGTGCAGGTTCATACGGTCCATAAACAGGCTGGCAATATGGATGTCGGCCTCGGTCACCCGCCCTTTCGATTTGGTCAGATGCCCCATGACCTCAAACGTCGTCGCAAAAAAAAGTGCCTGACGTTCACGCTGGTTGGCAAACCAGGCCATCTTACGACTTCGAGCTTTATCAAACATATGGCCGATAATCAGGCCCAGAACGATACCCCAGAAGCCCGCGCCCATTAGTAAAGCGAACGCTACGCCGATAATTTTTCCCCAATACTGCATATACTCCCCAAATGGTGATGTATTTGATCCCGCGAACGCCATCATTCCGGTGGCCGGGCCACGGTCAATTGAAGGACATCGCCTATAATTTGCATTATCATACTCGTCATTCAATAACGAGCCTATCACCACGGCTTGTTTACGGGCAGGATTAACGCTGGCACTGTGATGATGAGTAAGATAGTCTCTGACCGTTTGCCAGCGATAAGCCACTGATGACGGAACAATAAATAAAACGTATGAAAAAACGTATCCCCACCCTTCTGGCCACGATGATAGCGAGTGCTTTGTACAGTCAACAGGGTCTCGCAGCCGATCTCGCCTCGCAATGTAAGCTGGGTGTGCCCAGCTATGATCGCCCGCTGGTACAGGGTGATACGAACACGCTACCGGTCACCATCACGGCTGACAATGCAAAAGGGAATTATCCTGACGACGCCGTGTTTAGCGGCAATGTGGATATTAACCAGGGCAACAGCCGTTTGCAGGCCGATGAAGTTCAGTTGCACCAGAAACAGCCAGAAGGCGCGGCAGAACCAGTACGAACCGTGGATGCGCTGGGTAATGTGCACTATGACGATAATCAGGTCATCCTGAAAGGTCCGAAAGCTTGGTCGAACCTGAATACCAAAGATACCAACGTCTGGGAAGGTGACTATCAGATGGTGGGCCGTCAGGGGCGCGGTAAAGCCGACCTGATGAAACAGCGCGGTGAAAACCGCTATACCATTCTTGAAAACGGGACCTTTACCTCCTGTCTGCCGGGCTCTGATACCTGGAGCGTAGTCGGTAGCGAAGTGATCCACGACCGCGAAGAGCAGGTTGCGGAGATCTGGAATGCCCGCTTTAAGCTCGGTCCGGTACCGGTCTTCTATAGCCCGTATCTGCAGCTGCCCGTGGGCGACAAACGTCGTTCAGGCTTCCTGATCCCGAACGCTCAGTACAGCACCAACAACTATTTCGAATTCTACCTGCCGTACTACTGGAACATCGCGCCCAACATGGACGCCACGATCACGCCGCACTATATCCATAAGCGCGGCAACATCATGTGGGAAAACGAGTTCCGTTATCTGACGCACGCGGGTGAAGGTCTGATGGAGCTGGACTATCTGCCATCGGATAAAGTCTTTGAAGACGAGCACCCCACCGAGGGTGATCGCCACCGCTGGTTGTACTACTGGCAACATGGTGGGGTAATGGATCAGGTATGGCGCTTTAACGTCAACTATACCAAAGTCAGCGATCCGTACTATTTCAACGACTTTACAACAAAATACGGTTCCAGTACCGACGGTTACGCCACGCAGATCTTTAGCGCAGGCTACGCGGTGAAAAACTTTGACGCCACCGTGTCCACCCGTCAGTTCCAGGTGTTCAGCAGCCAGAACGCCAGCACCTACGGGGCTGAACCGCAGCTTGACGTCAACTGGTACCAGAATGATGTCGGCCCGTTTGATACTCGTATCTACGGCCAGGCCGTGCATTTCGTGAATACCAATTCGGACATGCCAGAAGCCACCCGTATTCACCTTGAGCCGACGATCAACCTGCCGGTATCTAACGACTGGGCAAGCCTGGATACCGAAGTGAAGCTGATGGCAACCCACTATCAGCAGGATAATCTGGAAACGTACAACGCCACTAACGGTACTCATCTGGAAGAGACCGTTAACCGTACGCTGCCGCAGTTTAAAATGGACGGCAAGCTGGTCTTCGAGCGTGACATGAACTGGAGCGAGGGGTATACCCAGACCCTGGAGCCGCGCGCGCAGTACCTGTACGTGCCGTATCGCGATCAGAGCAAAATCAATAACTACGACTCTTCACTGCTGCAATCCGACTATAGCGGTCTGTTCCGCGACCGTACCTACGGTGGTCTGGACCGTATTGCCTCGGCCAACCAGGTGACGACCGGCGTCACAACCCGCGTTTATGATGATGCTTCCGTTGAACGTTTTAATGCTTCTGTGGGTCAAATCTACTACTTCACAGAATCGCGTACCGGCGATGACAACATCAACTGGGAGAAAAACAACAAAACGGGTTCACTGGTCTGGGCGGGCGATACCTACTGGCGCATGACCGATCGCTGGGGACTGCGTGGCGGTCTGCAGTACGATACGCGTCTGGATAACGTTGCTACCAGCAATGCCGCCATTGAGTATCGCCGTGATGAAGACCGCATGGTTCAGCTTAGCTACCGTTACGCCAGCCCGGAATATATCCAGGCAACGCTGCCTAACTTCTCGACGGCGGATCAGTACAAAGAGGGCATTTCGCAAGTGGGGGGTACCGCCAGTTGGCCGATTGCCGATCGCTGGTCAATCGTCGGGGCGTATTACTTTGATACCAATCAGAGTAAGTCGGCCGATCAGATGCTGGGTGTGCAGTACAGCTCCTGCTGCTACGCGATCCGCGTCGGGTACGAACGTAAGCTGAATGGCTGGGATCCTGACAAAGGTCAGAGCGAGTACGATAACGTCATCGGCTTTAACATCGAATTGCGTGGCCTGAGTTCCAACTATGGCCTGGGCACTCAGCAGATGCTGCGCTCACCGATTCTGCCGTACCGTAGTTCCTTATAATGTGCTTGATTTACAACGTAATCCGCATTGCGGTTAATTGATATGGAAAAAGTATGAAGAACTGGAAAACGCTGCTGCTCGGTATCGCTATGGTCGCGAATACCAGCTTCGCGGCCCCACAGGTTGTCGACAAAGTCGCTGCCGTTGTGAACAACGGTGTGGTACTTGAGAGCGACGTTGATGGTTTAATGCAGTCTGTGAAGCTCAACGCGGGTCAGGCAGGTCAGCAACTTCCGGATGATTCCACACTGCGTCATCAGATCCTTGAACGTCTGATCATGGATCAGATCGTTCTGCAGATGGGCCAGAAGATGGGTGTGAAGATCTCTGATGAGCAGCTCGATCAGGCTATCGCTAACATTGCGAAGCAAAACAACATGTCAGCCGACCAGATGCGCAGCCGTCTGGCCTATGACGGCATCAGCTATTCGACCTACCGTAATCAGATCCGTAAAGAGATGCTGATTTCAGAAGTGCGCAACAACGAAGTGCGTCGTCGTGTGACTATTCTGCCGCAGGAAGTGGACGCGCTGGCAAAACAGGTGGGTAACCAGAATGATGCCAGCACCGAACTGAACCTGAGCCACATCCTGATCCCGCTGCCAGAAAACCCGTCTTCCGACCAGGTTGCTGAGGCGGAAAGCCAGGCACGCTCGATCGTCGATCAGGCGCGTAATGGTGGTGATTTCGGTAAACTGGCGATCACCTACTCGGCTGACCAGCAGGCACTGAAAGGCGGCCAGATGGGCTGGGGTCGTATTCAGGAACTGCCGTCTATCTTCGCTCAGGCGCTGAGCACGGCGAAGAAAGGCGATATCATCGGTCCAATTCGTTCCGGCGTTGGCTTCCACATTCTGAAAGTGAACGACCTGCGCGGCCAAAGCAAGAGCATCTCCGTCACCGAAGTGCATGCCCGTCACATTCTGCTCAAGCCATCCCCACTGATGAATGACGATCAGGCGCGGGCTAAGCTGCAGCAGATTGCCGCCGATATCCGCAGCGGTAAAACCTCCTTCGCTAACGCCGCGAAAGAGTTCTCTCAGGATCCAGGCTCTGCAAATCAGGGCGGCGATCTGGGCTGGGCGGCAGCGGATATTTACGATCCCGCTTTCCGCGATGCGCTGATGCGAATGACCAAAGGTCAGCTGAGCGAACCGGTTCACTCCACCTTCGGCTGGCACTTGATTGAGCTGCTGGACACCCGTAACGTGGATAAAACCGACGCAGCCCAGAAAGACCGTGCGTACCGCATGCTGTTCAACCGTAAGTTCTCTGAAGAAGCGGCAACCTGGATGCAGGAACAACGCGCCAGCGCTTACGTCAAAGTTCTGAGCAACTAATGAAACACCATCGTGTTGTTATCACTCCCGGCGAACCTGCCGGGATTGGTCCCGATTTGGTCGTCCAGCTTGCCCAGCGCAGCTGGCCGGTCGAGCTGGTGATCTGCGCCGATGCCAGCGTGCTTGAGGCGCGAGCAAAAACCCTTAATCTGCCGCTGACGCTCCTGCCGTATCAGGCAGAAAATGCGCCTCTCCCCCAGCAAGCAGGCACCCTGACGCTGTTGCCTGTCCCGCTGCGTACCCCCGTTGTTCCCGGACAACTCAGTACCGAAAACGGTCATTATGTGGTGGAAACGCTGGCACGCGCCTGTGATGGCTGCCTGAGCGGCGAATTTACCGCGCTGATCACCGGGCCGGTGCATAAAGGGGTGATTAATGATGCGGGGGTGGCTTTTACCGGCCATACCGAGTTTTTTGAAGCGCGCTCGCACAGCGCAAAAGTGGTGATGATGCTGGCCACCGAGGAGCTGCGCGTTGCGCTGGCGACTACGCATCTGCCGATCAAAGCGGTTTCCGATGCCATTACGCCGGAACTGCTGCGCGAGGTGATTGCCATTCTGCACCATGATTTACGCACCAAATTCGGTATCGCCGATCCGCACGTACTGGTGTGTGGCCTGAACCCGCACGCGGGTGAAGGCGGCCATATGGGCACGGAAGAGATCGACACCATTATTCCGGTGCTGGACGAGATGCGTGCCCAGGGGATGAATCTCAGCGGGCCGCTGCCTGCGGATACCCTGTTTCAACCAAAATATCTCGATCATGCAGATGCCGTGCTGGCGATGTACCACGATCAGGGCCTTCCCGTGCTAAAATACCAGGGATTTGGCCGCGGCGTGAATATCACCCTCGGTTTACCCTTTATTCGCACTTCTGTTGACCATGGCACTGCGCTTGACTTAGCGGGCCAGGGAAAAGCAGATGTCGGCAGTTTTATTACGGCGCTTAATCTCGCCATCAAAATGATTGTTAATACTCAATGAATAATCGCGTCCACCAGGGCCATTTAGCCCGTAAACGTTTCGGGCAAAACTTCCTCAACGATCAGTTCGTGATCGAAAGTATTGTTTCGGCTATCAATCCACAAAAAGGCCAGGCGATGGTCGAGATCGGCCCGGGTCTGGCCGCACTGACCGAGCCGGTTGGCGAGCGTCTGGATGAACTGACCGTCATCGAACTGGACCGCGATCTGGCAGCCCGTCTGCAGACGCACCCGTTCCTTGGGCCGAAACTGACTATTTATCAGCAAGATGCCATGACCATGAACTTCGGTGAACTGTCGGAGAAGCTTGGTCAGCCGCTGCGCGTGTTCGGCAACCTGCCGTATAACATCTCCACGCCGCTGATGTTCCACCTGTTTAGCTATACTGATGCCATTGCCGACATGCACTTCATGTTGCAAAAAGAGGTCGTTAACCGACTGGTTGCAGGGCCAAACAGTAAAGCGTATGGTCGTTTAAGCGTGATGGCGCAATATTTCTGCAACGTGATCCCGGTACTCGAAGTGCCGCCATCCGCGTTCACGCCGCCGCCAAAAGTGGATTCTGCGGTTGTACGCCTTGTGCCGCATAAAACCAAGCCGTACCCGGTCAAAGAGCTGCGTGTCCTGAGCCGTATTACTACTGAAGCCTTTAACCAGCGTCGTAAAACGATTCGTAACAGCCTTGGCAATACGTTTACCGTTGAAGTGTTGGCTGAGCTGGGTATTGATCCGGCAATGCGTGCAGAGAACATCTCTGTAGAACAGTACTGCAAGCTGGCTAATTACATCAGCGAAAATGCGCCGCCGAAGGAGAGCTAAGCTATGATTGATTCGCCCCGCGTATGTGTTCACGTACAAAGCATCTATATTGAGTCACAGTCCACCCCGGATGAAGAGCGCTTTGTCTTTGCTTATACGGTCACCATTCGCAACCTGGGGCGGACGCCTGTGCAACTGCTTGGGCGTTACTGGCTTATCACCAACGGCAACGGTCGTGAAATTGAAGTGCAGGGCGAAGGCGTGGTGGGTGAACAACCGCACATTGATCCCGGCGAAGAGTATCAGTACACCAGCGGTGCGGTAATCGAAACACCGCTGGGTACCATGCAGGGCCATTATGAAATGGTCGATGCCGACGGCAACGCATTCCGCGTTGCCATTCCTGTTTTCCGTCTGGCTGTTCCAACACTCATTCACTAAACATGTCTACATATCTCATTGGTGACGTTCATGGTTGCTACGATGAACTGATCGCATTATTAAAGCAGGTGGAGTTTACCCCCGGTACGGACACGCTATGGCTCACCGGCGATCTCGTTGCGCGCGGGCCTGGCTCGCTGGAAGTGCTGCGTTATGTGAAATCGCTGGGTGACAGCGTGCGGCTCGTCCTTGGCAATCACGATCTGCATCTGCTGGCGGTTTACGCCGGGATCAGCCGTAATAAACCGAAAGACCGGCTCAACCCGCTGTTGGATGCACCTGACGCCGATGACTTAATTAACTGGCTGCGTCGCCAGCCACTGCTACAGGTCGATGAAGAGAAGCAGCTGGTGATGGCGCACGCGGGTATTACCCCGCAGTGGGATCTGCAAACCGCGAAAGAGTGCGCACGCGACGTCGAAGCCGTGCTCTCCAGCGACTCTTACCCCTTCTTCCTTGATGCCATGTATGGCGACATGCCCAACAACTGGAGTATGGAGCTTAGCGGCGTAGCACGCCTGCGTTTTATCACCAACGCCTTCACCCGCATGCGCTACTGCTTCCCGAACGGTCAGTTGGACATGTACTGCAAGGATGTGCCGGAAAACGCACCGACCCCGCTCAAACCCTGGTTTGCGATCCCCGGCCCGGTGACGGACCATTACAACGTGATCTTTGGTCACTGGGCGTCGCTGGAGGGCAAAGGCACGCCTGAGGGTATTTACGGGCTGGATACCGGCTGCTGCTGGGGTGGAGAACTCACCTGCCTGCGCTGGGAAGATAAAGCGTACTTTGTTCAGCCGTCGAACCGGCATCTGGATTTAGGCGAGAATGAAGCGGTAGCGTCGTAGCAGAGAGCTGCACCTCTCCCGTGGGGAAAGGTGCAGTAAAACATTAGCGGCGTTCAAGGATCTCGAAGCAATAGCTGTGCGAATTTTGCGCATCCGCGTCGTGGAATTCGCTGAATACCGATTCCCACTCGTCAGGATCGTAGTCCGGGAAATGGGTATCCCCTTCCACTTCAGCATCAATGTGTGTCAGATATAATTTCTGCGCTTTCGGCAGGAATTGCTCATACACACGGCCTCCACCAATCACCATTACCTCTTCGGCATCACCGCAGGCAGCAATGGCTTCGTCAACGGATTTGACCCACTCAACACGATCATCCGTGCCGGGCTGGCTGCTTATAACGATGTTTTTACGGCCCGGCAATGGACGCCCGATTGACTCCCAGGTCAGGCGACCCATTACTACCGGCTTGTTCAACGTAGTGCGTTTAAACCACGCGAGATCGGCAGGCAGATTCCACGGCATGGCATTTTCCATACCGATCACGCGATCTACCGCAAGCGCCGCAATCAGACTGATCATTGATTATTTCCCGGATGCAAAAAATTGCCGCCACTATACGGAAAGCTTAATCTTTCGTCGACTGGCGGCAGAGTAAAGAACAGGAAATTTTTTATATTTGCTGGCAACCCCTCTTCACGCCAGTGGTTTACTTTCCGGCTCGTCTCCCGGATCGCCGGTATGCTTACCCTCTTCCGTTCCTTGCCAGCCGTGACGCTGCGTCAGCGAGAGATGATTGCGATCTTCATTGATGATATCCATCAGCATAGCGCTGGTACGTTTAACCACCGCCGCGCGTGACTTCGCATCATTCTCGGCCATTTCAGCCATCTCTTCGACCATCTCAGTATTAAACCGGCGGAACAGATCGGCTCGCTCCCGGGCTTCATATGCCCCGAGTCCGAGACTCTCCAGCGCCAGCCGACCCGATTTCAGCGCCCCTTCAAAGGTTTCACGCTCCGGCGCATCGACACCTGCCTGACGCAGTTTGATGTAATGCTCGATATCACGCGCCCGGGAGATAATTTTCAGGTGCGGGAAATGGGTCTTCGCCAGCTCGACCAGCTGCAGGCTATTTTTCGGATCGTCTATCGCGTTGATCAACACTTCGGCTTTGTGCGCTCCGGCAGACTCCAGCAGATCCACGCGCGTGGCATCACCGTAAAAAACCTTCATGTCGAACTTACGCAGGGTTTCAATATGATCGGGATCGTGATCGAGGATAACCATCTTAACGCCGCTGGAGAGCAACAAACGGCCGGTGATCTGGCCGAAGCGACCAAACCCGGCAATGATCACCCGCGGCTGTTCCTCGTCAATTTCATCTGCCTCACGCTCCTGACCGCTGTCGGCCGCTTCCAGACGGGTCAACACGACCAGCAGCAGTGGCGTGACCGCCATTGAGAGCGCGACCGCCAGCGTCAGCGCCTTGGCCCATTCTGGATCGAGCACGTTTGCCATATTGGCCGCGCCGAAGACCACAAATGCGAATTCACTTCCCTGCCCCAGCAGCACGGCAAACCAGCGGCGCTGTTTTCCGGGCACCTTTAGCGGACGAGCCACCAGCCAGAGCATCGTCATTTTAATGACCAGGAAACCTACCAGCAGGATGGCGATGCGCAGCGGATGCGTCACTAACGTTCCGAAGTCGACCGACATCCCCACGCCGATGAAAAACAGCCCCAGCAGCAGCCCTTTAAACGGCTCGATATCGCTTTCCAGCGCGTGACGATATTCCGAACTCGCCAGCAGAACACCCGCCAGAAACGCCCCCATCGCCATGGACAGCCCCGCCTCTTCCAGCATCAGGCCAAAGCCGAAGACCAGGAATAAGGCCACGGCACTGAACACTTCCCGCAGGCCGGAACGGGCGACAAAGCGCAGCAGCGGTCGGCTGACGTACCGCCCGAGCAGGACGACCAGGGTCAGCGCTCCGACGACCTTTAATGCCGACAGCGCAAAAGCGCCAAGCGTGGTCGACGCTCCGGATACAGCCAGCAGCGGGATCATCGCCACCAGCGGAATAGCCGCGATATCCTGGAATAGCAGCACCGAGAAGGCGCTGCGCCCCATACGGGAAACCGTCAGGTTACGTTCGTTCATGGCCTGCATGGCGATGGCCGTTGAGGAGAGCGCCAGCGTCATGCCGATCAGCCCTGCCACCTTCCAGTCCATGCCCAGCAGGATACAGAACCCGCCCAGCAGTAGACCGCAGGCCAGCATCTGCAATGCCCCGCCGCCAAACACCGACGCGCGCAGCTTCCACAGACGACGCGGATCCAGCTCAAGGCCGATGACAAACAGCATCAGCACCACACCGATTTCGGCAAAGTGCAGAATCGACTCGGCGTCAGTAACCAGCCGGAATCCCCACGGCCCAATCACGCAGCCGGCAATCAGATACCCCAGTACTGATCCTAACCCGAGGCGTACCGCAACCGGCACAATCAAAGCCGCAGCGCCTAAATAGATCAGCGCCTGAATCAGCGTATGGCTATCCATGGTGCGTCTCCTGCCAGTCGAGTAAACGTTGTTTATAGTGGCGCGCCTGCGCCTGGAGCGTTTCGTCGTCGCAGACGAAGGTGCAGTGCATGGCAAACGGCGGGAGCCAGTTCAGGCCGCAATACAGCGCCGTTGCCTGTAGCGGTTGCGCCAGTACCTCAAAGCCGGGGAAGGAGCCGATGTCAAAATGGCTTTCACCGCCGCCGGTGGTCACTGCCCACAGCAGACTTTTCCCCCTGAGCGCATTGCCGTTATGACCATATGCCCAGCCATGCGAGAACACTTTGTCGATCCACAGTTTCAGCAACGGGGGCGTACTGTACCACTGCATCGGGTGTTGCCAGACAATCAAATCGGCCCTGGCGATCGCTTCCTGTTCGGCAGCGATATCTATATTGAAATCGGGGTAGAGCTGGTAGAGCGAACGGATCTCTACGCCCTCCAGCGTCTTGACTTGATCAAGCATCCGTTTGTTCGCATGGGAATGATGCGGATAAGGATGGGCGTAAATAATGAGTATCATGATTAACCTGGTTGAACTGCTTTCTTGTTGTAGCAGTCAGTGTAGACAGGAACGGCGGGCGTTTGAAGGGGTCTGCGCCTGTGCCTGGCTTAACCGCAAGGATTGGCAAATCCCGTCGCGGCAAAAGATATATATCGCAAATAATAAATCACCAGAAGATATAATATTATAATCACAGATCGATTAATTGTTAACAATAAGAAATATGAAGCATTTAACTCATGGTTAATTAAAAATTTAAAATAAATTGATATACAGAATTGATTTTGAAATTAATAATTTAAATTTCAACCCCTCAAATTACCCTGTAAAAACATATATTTACAATAATTTTTATCGCCATTAAAATATCCATTCATTTTTAATCACAAATGGACGTGGCAATGAAAAGAAAAACCCCGCAATTAAATAAAATAACAAAATCAATGAGCAGAATATTCCCTGCTTTACTTATGTTTGCTCCATTAATGGCACCAGCGGCCATCATTGAGGATTCTACGACGGAGGCTCAGACTTTTTCCATCGACCCGTCATACACAATTAATGAAAATGTACTCATATCTACGGGTTCAAACACTGCGGCTGTTACGATAGCAGGCGATCAGTTACTTACTGTTGATAACGAGGGAAAAATTACCAATACCGGAGATGCTGTCTATATTAATACCGGTACGCAGGAACCTGTCATTAACAACACACAATCTGGTGTGATTTCATCGAGCACTGGAAATGCCATTACTGTTCACTCAATGACAGGCACCATTAAAAACGCGGGTAACGTGACGGGTGCAGAAAGCGGCATCCAAATTGAAGAAGATTCGTCGATGCTCAGGATTGAGAATGCTTCAACTGGCCATATCGAAGGCAAAACAGGGATTGCCAGTAAGATCGGAATAATTCTAATTAACAATGGTGAAATAAAAGGTAATTTAAATAATGGTGTCGAACTCTCCGGCGTCACCAGCAATAGTAAAATTACTAATAACGGCACGATTGAAGGGATTGAGCATGGTATTCACACCTCTGGTATCACAAGAGTTGAAGTGACTAATGCTGGAATCATCAAAGGCGGCGAAAGTGCTATTTCATTTACCAGCGAAAAAAACAACGTTCTTACTCTGACGACCGGCTCCCGGTTGGAAGGGGATGTTATTTCAACCAATTCAACTACCAATACTTTACGACTAACAGGCACAGGAACTGAAGACAGCAATTTCATTGGCCTGAATGAAGGCGACGGTTTCGCCTCTCTCACCATGTTAGGCACCGATTGGGAGCTGACCGGTAATGTGGATATCATCGGCACGGATGATTCAATCAAGGTTGATACCGGCAAGCTCACCTTCGCAGGCAACGTCAGCAACGCTGGTAATACCCTCATCGCAGAAGGCGCTACCCTGCAACTGGGTACTGGCGAAAAAACCGGCACCTTAAGTGGGAAGCTGACCAACAACGGCACGCTGGAATTTAATCAGGCTGCTGATTTCAACTTTGCCACTGGCATCACGGGCAGCGGTACTGTTATCAAAACAGATGCCCATACCCTGACGCTGACCGGCAACAACAGCTATACAGGCGACACGCAGTTGAACAGCGGCACGATGCTGGTAGCCGAAGGCGCAACGCTGGGAAGTGCAGGCAATTCCGCCACCGTCACGATTCAGGACGGGGCTACCTTCGCCAGTGCAGGTACGGTAAACAATAACGTCAATATTCTCGGCGGCGGCGTTCTGGCCTCATGGAATGCGGTTCAGGGAAATACGCTGTCCAGTGCTTCTACCGCCGATACCATCAACGGCAACGTCACCAACAGCGGTACGCTGCAAATCAGCGGTCTGAACGACAGTGTGGGGAATGATTTCACCATCAACGGTGATTACACCGGCATGAGCGGCAGTTTGATCGCCATGAACAGCGTGCTGGGGGATGACAATGCGTTGACCGACCATCTTACCATCACCGGTAACAGTGCAGGTGTATCGGATATCCGTATCAGCAATATCGGTGGGGCGGGCGCGAAGACCGTCAACGGTATGCAGATCGTGAGCGTGGGTGGCGATTCCAGGGCTGCGTTTAGCCTCTCCAGACCGGTCGTCGTTGGCGCGTGGGAATACAGTCTGAACCAGCACAGCGATGGCAACTGGTACCTGGAGTCTGCAGACACTACCCCGGTTCCTGACAAAGACGATAACACCGACGGCAACACCGACGACGGCAACGGCGGTAACACCGACGGCGGTAACGGCGGTAACACCGACGGCGGTAACGGCGGCAACACCGACGGCGGTAACGGCGGCAACACCGACGGCGGTAACGGCGGTAACACCGACGGCGGTAACGGCGGCAACACCGACGGTGATAACAGTGGTAACAACGACGGCGGCAACAGCGGCGGCTATACCCCACCAGAGATGAGCAATCTTGCTCCTGAGGTCGGTGCCTATTTAGGTAACTACCTGGCTGCCCAGGACATGTTCCTGCACAAACGCGACGATCGCGATCAGCTGACGCTGCGCAATGAAGAAGATCTCAACACCTGGATGTATGTCAAAGGCCGCTACCACGAAAACGATGTGGCGGGCGGTAAAGTAAACTATGACACCACCCAGTACGTGATGCAGGTCGGCAGTGATTTCATCAGCAAGAAGATGGACACGGGTGTACTGCATAGCGGGGTGATGTTCGGTGCCGGTCAGGCAAAAACTGACTCCACGTCCACAGGCAGTAAACGTTCAGCGCAGGGTAAAGTCGATGGGGTGAATGTCGGCGTATACGCCGCCTGGCAGGAAGACCAACAGTTGCGTAAAGGCAGCTATATCGACAGCTGGGCCTCTTTCGGCTGGTATCACAACTCGCTCACCAGTGACGGTCGCAGCGACGAGTCTTACGACAGCCACGGCTTTGCTGTATCACTGGAAGCAGGTCACGCCTGGATCGTTGACTCAGAAAACGAAAGAACCTTGAAAATCGAACCGCAGATCCAGGCCATCTATAGCTATCTTGATCAGGAAAACCATACAGACGCCGACGGCGTACGTATCTCTACCCCTGATAATGACGGCATTCTGGGACGCGTAGGTGTGAAAACCAGCTACTTCGATCAGAAAGATGTGCAGGCATGGCAGCCTTACGTAGCAGTCAACTGGCTGAAAGGTGCCGGACAGAATGATATCGCCTTCAACGGCGAAGCGTTCAGTAACGATACCCCGGACGACCGCGGTCAACTGGAGCTGGGCATTACCGGCAAACTGAATGAAACCACGCTGATCTCGTTACGCGCCAGCGGCGAGTGGGGTGAAAACGGTTATGACGCGTATGGCGGTCATATCCTGCTGAACCACCGCTGGTAATCACATAATCAGATCGAATAATGCAGTGGTTCAGGCCACTGCATTTTTTTATCAGTTATCCAGTTCACCCATGGATTTAACCTGATCGCGGTTAATCTGCTCGGTTTGCCCGGTTTCTGCATTCTCATAGGACACCAGCCCGGTATCATCATCTACCTGCGGTTTACCGTCGGTAACGATGGTTTTGCCGTCCGTCGTTTTCACCGCCTGATTAGACGAACATCCCGTCACGGTAAACAGCGTTGCAGCCGCAAAGACAGAGGCCATCAGTAGTTTGCTTTGCATAGTATTCTCCCTGTTGGTCGTCATTGTTATCATCAGGCTAAACTGTAGCGTAATACGCTACGGTCAGGGAAAAATGCAGAACACTCTGAAGGTTAGCTTTTCTGCGGGAAGCCATCTTTGTAGATCACTGTCTGTACCACTTTTCCGCCAGCGTCATAGGTTTTCGCTTCGCCGTTCGCCACGCTCGCTTTGAAGGTGATGGTCGAGCGCAGCTTCCCGTCCTGGGTATAACCCTGAGACAGCCCTTCCGCCTGACAGTTAACCAGCGGCGTATGGCTCCGCAGGACGCCGTTCGGGTAATAGACGTCGATATAGTCGTTAAAGCAGCGGTTCTTGATGACAGTCTCAAACTTCTTATTGCCATTGTCATACTTCTCGACGAGCTTGCCCTCAGGCACGCTATCCGCCACCTTCACCACCGGTGTGGTTAACTTTTTCTGCGGCTCCAGATCGTCCTTTAAGCCTTTTGCATAGTCGGGAGTCATTCCCATTCCATCAATGGTATTGGTCACCGACGAGGCAAAATCTGCACAGCCAGCAAGCAGTATTACCAGGGGTATCAACGTAAGGGCCTGTTTCACAATAAACTCCTTTTTTCAGGTATTGCCCTACAGTGCGTTGAAAAGGGAGGAGGCACAACCGCCAAAAATGGTCGGAAAGACATAAAAAAAACCCGCCGAAGCGGGTTTTGAGAGCAATCTGAAGCGATTACTTCGTGATCTGCGCGTGCATCTCTTGCACCGAAATGACCTTCTCGGTGGCATCCGCGTTCAGCGCCATGGCTGTTGCAAAACCGCCGTTCAGGGTGGTGTCGTAGTGCACTTTGTACTGCAGCGCGCTGCGGCGAATCAGCTTGGAGTCTTCAATCGCCTGACGCCCTTCAGTGGTGTTGATGATGTAGGTGTACTCGCCATTCTTGATACGGTCCTGAATGTGCGGACGACCTTCATGCACCTTGTTCACCAGACGCGGGTTGATACCCGCTTCGCCCAGTACAATCGCAGTACCGTGAGTGGCATCCAGTTCGAAGCCCTGTTTCAGCAGCTTCGCCGCCAGGTCCACTACGCGCTCTTTATCCCCTTCACGCACGGACAGCAACGCACGGCCCTGTTTCTTCATGGTGGAGTTACTGCCGAGCTGCGCTTTCGCGAATGCTTCAGCGAAAGTGCGGCCCACGCCCATCACTTCCCCGGTAGAGCGCATTTCTGGCCCTAACAGCGGGTCAACGCCCGGGAATTTGTTGAACGGCAGCACGACCTCTTTCACCGAGTAGTACGGCGGGATGATCTCTTTGGTCACGCCCTGCTGTGCCAAAGTCTGGCCAGCCATCACGCGCGCCGCCACTTTCGCCAGCGGAATGCCGGTTGCTTTGGAGACGAACGGTACGGTACGCGCCGCACGCGGGTTAACTTCAATCAGGTAAACTTCGTTGTCTTTCACCGCGAACTGCACGTTCATCAGACCGCGCACCTGCAACTCGAAGGCCAGCTTCTGCACCTGGTCACGCATCACGTCCTGAATCTCTTTGCTCAGCGTATAAGCCGGCAGAGAACAGGCTGAGTCACCGGAGTGAACGCCCGCCTGCTCGATATGCTCCATGATGCCGCCAATCAGCACCATTTCGCCATCGCAGATAGCATCAACGTCCACTTCAACTGCGTCATCCAGGAAGCGGTCCAGCAGTACTGGCGCATCGTTAGAGACGCTGACCGCGGTCTGGAAGTAACGACGCAGGTCGGCTTCGTCGTAGACGATTTCCATTGCGCGGCCGCCCAGCACGTAGGATGGACGCACCACCAGTGGATAGGTGATCTCTTTGGCCTTCTCAACCGCCTGCTCAATCGCGGTCACAGTGGCGTTAGCCGGTTGTTTCAGCTTCAGGCGATCAACCGCCTTCTGGAAACGCTCACGGTCTTCGGCACGGTCAATCGCGTCCGGGCTGGTGCCGATAACCGGTACACCTGCGGCTTCCAGGTCACGCGCCAGCTTCAGCGGAGTCTGGCCGCCGTACTGCACGATAACGCCTTTTGGCTTCTCGATACGCACGATTTCCAGTACGTCTTCCAGCGTAACCGGCTCGAAGTAGAGACGGTCGGAGGTGTCGTAGTCGGTAGAGACAGTTTCCGGGTTACAGTTAACCATGATGGTCTCGTAACCGTCTTCGCGCAGCGCCAGTGAGGCGTGTACACAGCAGTAGTCGAACTCGATGCCCTGGCCGATACGGTTTGGACCGCCGCCCAGAACCATGATTTTGTCACGGTCAACCGATGGGTTCGCTTCGCACTCCTCTTCATAGGTGGAGTACATATAGGCAGTGTCGGTCGCAAATTCTGCCGCACAGGTGTCCACGCGCTTGTAAACCGGGTGCAGGTTGTACTGGTCACGCAGCTTGCGGATTTCTGCTTCGCGTACGCCCGCCAGTTTTGCCAGACGCGCATCGGCAAAGCCTTTACGCTTCAGCATACGCAGGAAGTCAGCGTCGAGGCCGTTGATGCCCAGATCCGCAACTTTCTCTTCCAGACGCACCAGCTCTTCAATCTGCACCAGGAACCAGCGGTCGATATTGGTCAGGTTGAAGACACCATCAACGGACAGGCCAGCACGGAAGGCATCGGCGATGTACCAGATACGCTCGGCACCTGCATCTTTCAGCTCACGGCGGATTTTCGTCAGGGCTTCCGGATCATCCAGGCTTACTTTCGGGTCGAAACCGGTCGCGCCCACTTCCAGGCCGCGCAGCGCTTTCTGCAGGGATTCCTGCTGGGTGCGGCCAATCGCCATCACTTCACCAACGGACTTCATCTGCGTGGTCAGACGGTCGTTCGCACCGGCAAATTTCTCGAAGTTGAAGCGAGGAATTTTGGTCACAACGTAGTCGATAGACGGCTCAAACGATGCCGGGGTACGGCCACCGGTGATGTCGTTCATCAGCTCGTCAAGGGTATAACCCACGGCCAGTTTCGCTGCCACTTTAGCAATCGGGAAGCCGGTGGCTTTCGATGCCAGCGCAGAAGAGCGGGATACACGCGGGTTCATCTCGATAACAATCAGGCGACCGTTCTTTGGGTTTACCGAGAACTGAACGTTAGAACCGCCGGTTTCGACGCCAATCTCACGCAGTACCGCCATCGAGGCGTTACGCATGATTTGGTACTCTTTATCGGTCAGCGTCTGGGCGGGTGCCACGGTAATGGAGTCACCGGTGTGGATGCCCATGGCATCGAAGTTCTCGATAGAGCAGACGATGATGCAATTGTCGTTTTTATCACGCACCACTTCCATTTCGTACTCTTTCCAGCCAATCAGCGACTCGTCAATCAGTAGCTCTTTGGTTGGGGAGAGATCCAGACCGCGTTCGCAAATCTCTTCGAACTCTTCACGGTTATACGCAATACCGCCGCCGGTGCCGCCCATGGTGAAGGACGGACGGATGATGCACGGATAACCCACGTCAGCGGCAACCGCCAGCGCTTCTTCCATGTTGTGAGCGATACCGGAGCGTGCAGTGTCGAGGCCGATTTTCTTCATCGCCACGTCGAAACGACGACGGTCTTCTGCTTTATCAATCGCGTCGGCAGTCGCGCCAATCATGGTCACGCCGAACTCAGCCAGTACGCCCTGACGTTCCAGCTCCAGCGCGCAGTTCAGCGCTGTCTGGCCGCCCATGGTCGGCAGCACCGCATCCGGACGCTCTTTTTCGATGATTTTACGTACCACTTCCCAGTGAATTGGCTCGATGTAGGTCGCATCGGCCATTTCAGGGTCGGTCATGATGGTCGCCGGGTTAGAGTTCACCAGGATAACGCGGTAACCCTCTTCGCGCAGGGCTTTACACGCCTGTGCGCCGGAGTAGTCGAATTCGCAGGCCTGGCCGATCACAATCGGGCCAGCGCCAAGAATCAGGATGCTTTTTATGTCTGTACGTTTTGGCATAGCTTCTTTCTCCGGAGAACCTGTTTATGCGCGTCGCGAGCGACTGGCAGACAAATTTTTGACGCCGTCTGCCTGAGCGCAGCAAGGCATAAACAGATTCTGATTATTTAGCGGTCTTACGGTACTGCTCAATGAGTTCGATGAAGTGATCGAACAGCGGCGCGGCATCGTGCGGGCCTGGGCTGGCTTCCGGGTGGCCCTGGAAGCTGAACGCCGGTTTGTCGGTACGATGAATCCCCTGCAGGGTGCCGTCGAACAGCGACTTGTGCGTTACGCGCAGCGTGGCAGGCATGGAGGCTTCGTCCACCGCAAAACCGTGGTTCTGCGCGGTAATCATCACCGTGTTGTTATCAATATCTTTCACCGGGTGGTTACCACCGTGGTGGCCGAACTTCATTTTCACGGTTTTTGCACCGCTCGCCAGCGCCAGCAGCTGATGGCCGAGGCAGATACCGAATACCGGAATATCGGTTTCAAGGAAGCTCTTAATCGCGTCGATTGCGTAGTCGCATGGCGCCGGGTCACCCGGGCCGTTGGAGAGGAAGATCCCGTCCGGGTTCATCTTCAGCACGTCCTCTGCCGGGGTTTTCGCCGGCACAACGGTCAGACGGCAGCCGCGATCCACCAGCATACGCAGGATGTTGCGCTTGGCACCGTAGTCGTAGGCCACGACGTGGAACGGCAGTTCCTCTTCTTTTTTGGCTTCTGGCAGTTCGCCTGCCAGCGTCCAGCTCCCCTGAGTCCAGCTGTAGGCCTCAGCGGTGGTTACTTCTTTTGCCAGATCCATGCCGTTCAGCCCCGGGAAGGCTTTGGCTTTTTCCTGCGCCAGAGCTACATCCAGGTTATCGCCAGCGATGATGCAGCCGTTCTGGGCACCTTTTTCACGCAGCAGACGCGTCAACTTACGGGTATCGATATCGGCAATCGCCACGATGTTATGGCGCTTGAGGTAGGAAGAGAGGTCTTCGGTATTGCGGTAGTTGCTGGCAATCAGCGGCAGGTCGCGAATAATCAGACCTTGTGCATGTACCTGGGAAGACTCTTCATCAGCGGCGTTAGTGCCGACATTGCCGATATGGGGATAAGTTAGAGTGACGATTTGGCGGGAATAGGAAGGATCAGTGAGGATTTCTTGATAACCGGTCATTGAAGTATTGAAAACGACTTCCCCAACCGCCGAACCTGTTGCCCCAATGGCCCGACCGATAAACTGGGTTCCGTCTTCCAGAACCAATAGCGCTGACTTAATCAAAACACCCTCCAGAGAATATTCACTCACTTTATTTGCATATTAATGCATACCCATAGTATGAATCAATGCAAATCTGCTGCCAGTGGATTTTCGGCAAACGGCGGCATTCTGGAGATTTGGCAGGGGAAAGTCAACTTAAAAAGTGGGTTTTGTTTGTTGTTTTTGCGCCACTGATGAGCTGGAAAGTAATTAACGGGCAAAAAGATCAACTAAATCACGTAAGAAAACGCTTGCGACTCAGTTTTAATAGCAAGTGCTCATCTCAAGTCCAAAAAAGTGGACCATTTGGTCAAAATTCACATTTTTGAAACAAAAATAGTGAGGATAAAGTTGGTTTATGAGAGTTTAATAAAGAAATTATATCAAAACATTCAAAATTAAAGGGCAATAAAATATTGCCCTGTGCAATCAATTGATTATGACTGCAATAACCACATCACGAAGGGTAATCATGATTACAAATTATTAAGATCAAGCACATCTCGCATGTCAAAGAGACCATCTTTCTTGCCTTTCAACCACATTGCGGAACGAACTGCCCCATTTGCAAAAGTCATACGACTGGAGGCTTTATGGGTAATCTCAACACGCTCACCGATATCAGCAAACATCGCGGTATGTTCACCGACGATGTCGCCAGCACGGACGGTTGCAAACCCAATGGTGCCAGGCACACGTTCACCGGTATAACCCTCCCGGGTATAGACCGCACACTCTTTCAGATCTTTATCCATCGCCTGAGCGATCGCCTCGCCCATCGCCAGCGCGGTGCCAGACGGGGCATCGACTTTATAACGGTGGTGCGCTTCGATAATTTCGATGTCAGTGTAATCCCCCATCACTTTCGCCGCCTTCTCCAGCAGCTTCAGCATGACGTTAACGCCTACACTGAAGTTCGCGGCGAAAACAATCGCAATCTCGTTTGATGCAGCCTGAATGGCTTGTTTACCGGCATCATCAAAACCCGTGGTGCCAATAACCATTCCTTTCCCATGCTGACGGCAAAAAGCCAGGTGGTCGAGCGTGCCTTCAGGACGGGTGAAATCGATGAAAACGTCAAAGTCATCTTTAACGGCATCCAGGCTGCTCTGCACGGTCACGCCCGTTTTCGCCACGCCTGCTAATTCACCTGCGTCGGCTCCCAGAAGAGATGAACCTTCACGCTCCAGCGCCGCGCCAAGGGCCACGCCGTCCATCTGTAGTGCCGCCTGAATAAGCTGACGGCCCATACGTCCGCCCGCGCCCGCAATGGCGACACGGATCTCTGCATCATGCATAGTTATTCTCTTACGTTAAAATGATGTAAACCGCTTTCAGATTAACCAGCCCTGACGAAGGCTGCCACAGAAAACGCCGATAATTAGAATTTAATGATAAACAGGGAGAGATATCAGTTAAAGACATGATCGCCAGGATATGGCCCGCTTCCGGTCATAGAAAAAAGTACGTGGCGTTTCGCGAGCCGCACACAGCAGCCCAGGTTATGGTTCATCAATGTAACGTTCAACATGCAGTGTTGAGGATCGCCGCTGAGCCTGGCATTGTTTTCAAAAGAAATACCAGGCCACCCGCGATGTCGGGTTAATCACACCCCTGTTAATCGAGGCTATAGGTGACGATCAACTGTCCTTTTTTGATTTTCAGCCCGAGGATTTGCATTGCCCCCACATCCGCCAGCTGTTTAACGTGCGTTCCACCGCAAAGGTAGGGCGGGAGATCGCCAAAGCGAACCTTGCGTCTGCCCGTTTCAATTTCAGTATGGCGAAGCAGGTTATCGGCTTTCCAGCCGTCAATAATGGCCATCAGGGCGCTGGCATCTGGCAGGGGATCCTGACCCTCGCCAGGCGTAAAGGTAATCCGCCCTTCACCAGGCCAGTGGTGGGCTTTTACCGGCTTCCAGCCAAACTGCTCCCCAGCATAGCCGATCAAGTGACCTGCGCTGTGCCAGCGGGAGTGACGTTCTCTCACATCTTTATCGACTTGCATCTCCACCTCGCCTGGCGTAAGCGCTGCGGGCAGAATGTGGACGACATGCTCCCCACGCGGGGATACCGCTTCTACCGCTATCCCGGCGATCCATCCTCGATCCGCTGGCTGTCCACCGCCCTGCGGATGGAAAAGGGTCTGATTAAGTTCAATGGCGTAGCGGCCGTCAGGCTCCTCAGTGCAACGGATCACCTGTGCACGCCCTTCTGTCGCGTCACTGGTGTAATAAAGTCGTTCTGTCATGGTTGTTCTCCTCTGTACCCTGACAGTATATTCATCACTTAAGTGTCGATAATCGGCCGCTCAGACATTGCACTCTTGCCTGGTATGCACAAATGAAACCTTCTTTGCTTCCCGATCTCGCCACTTTCGTCACCATCGTAGAACATGGCAATTTTTCAACCGCAGCCCGCCTCACTGGCGCCACGCCCTCTGCGATCAGCCGCTGTGTTTCACGTCTGGAAAAAGAGATGGGATGTAAATTGCTGCACCGCACTACACGTAAGCTGGCGCTTACCGTGACCGGAAAAGCGGTTTATGAGCATGCGCTGGATATGCTGGACGCGGCACAGCAGGCGATGGATTCAGGCAGTAGTCTGCAGACCGTTGCGCAGGGAAAACTCACCATGAGCGTGCCGAAAGCCGTGGGACGCTTTGTGATCCATCCTTTAATCCCGGCATTCCTTGAGCGCTATCCGCAGATTGATGTCTGCCTGCGCCTGGAAGATCGTTACATGGATTTGATCGACGACGGTGTCGATCTGGCGCTACGGATCACTAATACCCCCTCTCCTGGCCTGTACGGTAAACCGCTGATGCCGGTCACCCATGTCATCTGCGCCACCCCAGAGTACCTTCGTCGCACGGGCATACCGCAGCATCCGCACGATCTCCGGCAACATAGCTGTATTTCGCTCGGTGAAACGCCGGCCGATTCACGCTGGAAGTTTGCATTGAATGGAAAAACGGAAACGGTACAAACTCATGGACGTTATGCCGCTAACCACACGGGTGTGAGGCTGGATGCGGTAAAGCGCGGCCTGGGTATCGGGAGTTTACCGCTGTTCACGGCGCGTGAGACGCTGGAAAGTGGGGAGATTGTGCAGGTCTTACCGGAGTGGGAGTTTATCAGTAGCTATACGGGCGATCTCTGGCTGCTGTGGACGCGCAATAAACATATGCCGGCCAGAATGCGGGCCATGATCGACTACCTGAATGAAAAAATGCCAGTCATTCAGTGACTGGCATTTTTTAAACCTTACTCGACTTCGCGGGCATCAATGCGTAGCTCTTTCGGGACTTCAAAGACGATGTTCTCTTCGCGTCCTTCCAGCGGCACCGCTTCACCGCCACCCAGCTCCTGCAGGCGGACAATGACGTTCTGCACCAGAATATCGGGGGCGGAAGCGCCCGCAGTTACGCCAACACAGGCGGCATTCTTAACCCACGCTTCCTGAATGTCCGTCGCATCGTCAATCAAAAACGCCGCTTTCCCCATCCGCTGCGCCAGCTCGGCCAGACGGTTGGAGTTCGAGGAGTTTTTGGAGCCGACAACCAGCACCACATCTGCTTGCTCAGCAAGCGCACGCACAGCTTCCTGGCGGTTTGTCGTGGCGTA
This sequence comes from Leclercia sp. GLN_9, assembly GCF_043105735.1. NCBI lineage: Bacteria > Pseudomonadati > Pseudomonadota > Gammaproteobacteria > Enterobacterales > Enterobacteriaceae > Leclercia > Leclercia sp. GLN_9. The sequence goes on along the minus strand of NZ_JBICLV010000026.1, from coordinate 201,296 downwards.
GCAGATATCGTCCTTACGCGGCCCGACAATTTTCGGGAAGCGCTGGCGCAACGCATCAATAACGTCTGACGTATCGTCTACGGAGAGCGTTGTCTGGGTCATAAAGGACAGACGCGCTTCGTTTTTCACGTTCAGCGTAAGCACATCTTCCGGCGACTCGACCAGGTACATCCCCCCTTCCGGGTTGCTGTACTGCCCCATGGTGCCTTCCACTTCCGGGTGACCGGCGTGGCCAATCAGGATCGACTCTTCACCACGGCGGCTGGCTCTCGCCACTTCCATATGCACTTTGGTGACCAGCGGACAGGTAGCATCGAAAACGGTGAGATCGCGGCTTTTCGCTTCGTTACGTACGGCCTGAGAGACGCCGTGGGCAGAGAAAATCAGGATCGCGCCATCAGGCACTTCACTGATCTGCTCGATAAAGATCGCCCCACGCTCGCGCAGGCTATCGACCACGTAACGGTTGTGCACCACTTCGTGGCGCACGTAAATTGGCGCGCCGTAAATTTCCAGCGCGTTTTCAACAATGCTGATAGCGCGGTCTACACCGGCGCAGAAACCGCGCGGGTTAGCCAACAGGATCTGCATTTCAGGCCTCCAGCGCTGGGTCAATTTCCAGCACTTCAACATCAAAATGGACGGTACGCCCGGCAAGCGGATGGTTGAAGTCGACGGTGATGGAGTCCCCGTTGATTTCCCGAATCACGCCAGGCATTTCGCTGCCGTCCATAGCGGTAAAGAGCATAATCGCCCCGATTTCAGGCTCACCCGCGTCCATAAATTCACGACGCGAGAAGTACTGGATCAGGTCCGGGCTGGGCACGCCAAACGCAGCATCCGGCTCCAGAGAGAAGGCTTTTTTCTCTCCCTCTTTCAGCCCCAGCAGTTGCTGCTCAAGACCTTCGGACAGGGAGGTATCGCCCAAGCGAAACAGCGCCGGTTTGCCGTTATTGCGGGTGGATTCTGCGGTAGAGCCATCATCCAGTTTCAGCGTGAAGTGAACGAGGATCGCGCTGTTGCTCTGTACGGATTTAGACATAAACATTGCTCTTTAATATTGCCTCGCAGTTTGCCAGGTGGCGCTTCGCTTACCCGGCAAACTGGCGTTGGCATATTCGGTAGGCCGGGATCGCTGCGCGTCACCCGGCGTTGATGCTTAAGCCTGTTTCTTCGCGGCTGCGTTCGGCAGGAAGCCTTCCAGCACGATTAACGCCGCACCAATACAAATTGCAGTATCGGCCAGGTTAAAGGTGGCGAAGTGCCAGTTGCCGACATAGAAGTCGATCATATCGACCACAAAGCCGTGCCACAGACGGTCAAACAGGTTACCCAGCGCACCGCCAATGATCAGTGCGTAGGCGATGTTGTTCAGCTTTTGCGTGGCTTTCCCGCGGTACATCAGCACTGCCAGCACAACGCAGATACCGAGAGCGATACCTGCGAAGAACCAGCGCTGCCAGCCGCCGCTGTCAGCCAGGAAGCTAAACGCCGCGCCGTAGTTGCGCGCATAGTGCAGATTAAGCGACGGGAACAGCGAAACCGTATCCCCCAGAGCAAAGTTCTGGAGGATCAGGTATTTGCTGCCCAAATCAATAATCAGCACGACTACCACCAGCCACAGCCAGCGCAGCCCTGTTGAAGAGAGTGATTTACTCATCAGGCAAACTTACGTTTTTCGCCATCACCGGCGATGTTGCTGACACAGCGTCCGCAGATCTCTGCGTGTTCCGCCACCTTGCCGACATCGGTCGTGTAATGCCAGCAGCGCGAGCACTTCTCACCTTCGGCTTTCACCAGCGCCACTTTCAACCCTTTGAGCAGTTCGCTCTGCTGGGCATCAGCGCTCGCGTCGGCATAATCCGCAACATTCGCACCGGAGGTCAACAGGACAAATCGTAATTCATCGCCCAGCGCCGTCAGCTTCGCAGCCAGCTCAGGTTCCGCGTACAGGGTCACTGCCGCTTCCAGGGAGCCGCCCACTTTCTTGTCGGCACGCGCCTGCTCGATCACTTTGTTCACTTCGCCGCGCACTTTCAGCAGCTCGTCCCAGAAGCTGTCGTTCATGGCTTCGGTCCCGGACAGGCCAAACAGACCTTCGTACCACTCGCCAGTGAAGACATACTTCTCACGATCCCCTGGCAGGTAGCCCCAAATCTCATCCGCGGTGAAGGACATGATCGGTGCCATCCAGCGCACCAGCGCTTCTGCGATATGGAACAGTGCGGTCTGGCAGCTGCGACGCGCCACGCTGTCGGCTTTCGCGGTGTACTGACGGTCTTTGATGATGTCGAGGTAGAACGAACCCATTTCGATGGAGCAGAAGCGCATCAGGCGCTGCACCACTTCGTGGAAGTCGTAAGACTCGTAAGCTTTCAGGATATCTTCCTGTGCCGCTTTCGCGCAGCCCACGGCCCAGCGATCCAGAACGACCATCTCTTCCGGTTTCACCATGTCTTTTGCCGGATCGAACCCGTTCAGGTTCGCCAGCAGGAAGCGCGCGGTGTTACGGATACGACGATAGCTGTCGGCAGCACGTTTCAGGATCTCGTCAGACACCGCCATTTCGCCGGTGTAGTCAGTTGATGCCACCCACAGACGCAGAATGTCGGCGCCCAGTTTGTTCATCACGTCCTGCGGAGAAACGGTGTTACCGATAGATTTGGACATCTTACGACCCTGACCATCCACGGTGAAACCGTGAGTCAGTACCTGACGGTAAGGTGCTTTACCCTTCATGGCGGTGGAAATCATCAGGGATGACATGAACCAGCCACGGTGTTGGTCAGAACCCTCCAGATACATGTCGGCAGCGTGGCCGGCAAACTCTGGACGCACGTCAACAACAGAGGCGTGCGTTGAACCGGAGTCGAACCACACGTCCAGGGTATCTGGCACTTTCTCGTAGTTATCCGCGTCCGCGCCCAGGATGTCGCGGGCGTCGAGATCCCACCACGCCTGAATGCCGTCCACTTCAACGCGCTTCGCCACTTCTTCCATCAGTTCCAGGGTATTCGGGTGCAATTCCTGGGTCTCTTTATGGACGAACAGAGACATCGGTACGCCCCAGGTACGCTGACGGGAGATACACCAGTCAGGGCGGTTCGCAACCATAGATTCGATGCGCGCCTGGCCCCAGTCCGGGATCCACTGCACGCCTTTGATCTCTTTCAGAGACTGCGCGCGCAGGCCTTTCTGATCCATGCTGACAAACCACTGTGGGGTCGCGCGGAAGATGATTGGTGTCTTATGACGCCAGCAGCACGGATAGCTGTGCTGCATTTTCTCAACATGCAGCAGCGAGCCGTTGTCGCGCAGCATGTTGACGATGATGTCGTTAGCTTTAAAGACGTTCACGCCGTCCAGGGCCGGATAGGTGCCTGGCAGGTAAGCGCCGTCCGGGCCAACCGGGTTGGCGATTTCCAGACCGTATTTCAAACTGATGCTGTAGTCGTCCGGGCCGTGGCCACCGGCGGTATGCACCGCACCGGTACCCGCTTCGAGGGTGACGTGTTCACCCAGAATCGCTGGCACATCGAAATCGAGGAACGGATGCTTGAAGCGCAGATGCTCCAGCTCGGCACCTTTAACCGTACCCAGAATGCTGTACTCGGTGATGTTCGCGCGCTTCAGCACGCTCTCCACCAGGTCTTTCGCCAGGATCAGCGCACGGCCTTCAACCTGTACCAGCGCGTAGTCGAACTCCGCAGAGAGGGAGATCGCACGGTTGGCAGGCAGGGTCCATGGCGTGGTGGTCCAGATCACCAGCGAGATTGGGCCTTCGACGCCTGGCAGACCAAATTTGCCCTGCAGCGCTTCCTGATCGACGCCTTCGAAGGCCACATCGATGGATGGAGAGGTTTTGTCGTAATACTCAACTTCCGCCTCAGCCAGCGCAGAACGGCAGTCCACGCACCAGTGCACCGGCTTGGCGCCTTTGTGCAGATGGCCGTTACCGATGATTTTACCCAGCGCACGAATGATGTTGGCTTCGGTTTTGAAGTCCATGGTCAGGTACGGATGCGACCAGTCGCCCAGCACGCCCAGACGGATAAAGTCTTCACGCTGACCGTCAACCTGGGTGGCAGCGTATTCGCGGCATTTCGCGCGGAATTCAGCTGCGGTGAACTTCTCGCCTGGCTTACCGAACTCTTGCTCTACTTTCAGCTCAATTGGCAGACCGTGACAGTCCCAGCCTGGAACGTAAGGCGAGTCAAAGCCCATGAGGCCTTTGGACTTCACAATAATGTCTTTCAGAATCTTGTTTACAGAGTGACCAATATGAATGCTGCCATTCGCATAAGGAGGGCCATCATGCAGAATGAAGGTTTTTTTGCCTTTTTTGGCTGCACGGATGATGCCGTACAGGTCATCATCGGTCCAACGCGCCAGCATTCCCGGTTCACGCTTGGCGAGGTCGCCGCGCATCGGGAACCCTGTTTCCGGCAAATTCAGGGTTGATTTATAGTCACTCATCAGATTCTCGGTTCCGTATTTATATCTCAGGCATTAAGCCGGGTTTGAAAGCCCAAAAATTTCGCGGGCTGTTAATTCATCTCTCGCTATTTGCGCTTTCAGCTCATCGAGCGAGGCGAATCGCTGCTCATTGCGTATTTTTTTACGCAGGATTACATCTATATGGCGACCATAAAGGTCCATTACAACGTCCAGCAAATGCACTTCGAGTTGCTGACGTACACCAGCCACTGTCGGACGGGTACCAATATTGGCAACGCCGGGCAGAGGCTTATCGCCCAGCCCCGTTACCTCTACCGCAAAGACCCCTTTTACCGGGGAAACCTGACGGCGCAGCGGTAAGTTCGCCGTAGGGAAACCAATGGTGCGACCCAGTTCATCGCCATGCACCACGCGCCCGGAGATGGAGAACGGGCGGCCGAGCAGCGTTGCGGCGGCATCCAGGTCGTCATCAGCCAGCGCCTGGCGTACTGCCGTGCTGCTGATGCGAACGCCGCCTTCGCAAAAGGTCTGGGTGCTGGTGACGTCAAAGCCATACTCCAGGCCAGCCTTCTGTAATAGCAAGAAATCCCCCTGACGACCAGCGCCAAAGCGGAAATCATCACCCACGGCCAGAAAGCGCACCCCGAGGCGATCAACCAACAGGTCGCTGACAAAATTTTGTGCCGTCAGCGCGGCGAAGCGCCGATCAAAACGGACGCACAGGACGTAGTCCACGCCGCACTGGGCCAGGTAACGTAATTTTTCACGCAGGCGGGTCAGGCGCGCAGGCGCCTTCTCGCTGGCAAAAAGCTCCAGCGGCTGCGGCTCAAAAATCATGACTACTACCGGCAGACCTCGTGCCCGCCCCTCTTCACGTAACCCCTGCAACAGCACCTGATGTCCACGATGCACGCCGTCGAAATTACCAATAGTCAGCACACACCCGTGCGGGGCCTGACTGAGATTATGTATGCCGCGTATCAGCTTCATGACTGGCTCAAAACAGTGAAAATCGCCAAAGTATACCTTGTACAGCGGTTAAGGTTAACCGGCGATTGTTCACGCAAAACAGAAAGCCGTAATGATTTCATCAGGGTTGCCTTTCACAGCGAAAAAATCTGTCTGCGGATGAGGATTTTTATGTCGAAAAGCTGTATTCAGGAGCGACAAGCTGGTAGAATCCTGCGCCATCACTACGTAACGTAGCGTCGCTAATTAACGGCGCTTATTTGCACAAATCCATTGACAAAAGAAGGCAGAGAGGGCATATTCCTCGGCCTTTGAATTGTCCACATAGATCATATTTGGGAGTTGGACTTGGCTAATATCAAATCAGCTAAGAAACGTGCCGTTCAGTCTGAAAAGGCTCGTAAGCACAACGCAAGCCGTCGCTCTATGATGCGTACTTTCATCAAGAAAGTATACGCAGCAATCGAAGCTGGCGACAAAGCTGCAGCGCAGAACGCATTTAACGAAATGCAACCAATCGTGGATCGTCAGGCTGCTAAAGGTCTGATCCACAAAAACAAAGCAGCGCGTCATAAAGCAAACCTGATCGCGCAGATCAACAAACTGGCTTAATCGTCACTTGTTGTTGCTTGTTTAAAGAACCCGCTTAACGCGGGTTTTTTTATGCCTTCAGATTGCCGGTGGCGTAAACAGCGCCGAGTAGTCACGGTTACAAATACGCTGCACCGCCGGATGCTGAATCATTCTTTCGGCGAATATCGCGTGATACTCCTCCATCACGTTATCCACCCTGCCAATCTCCGTAATCCTGATGTCCGTATAGAGGTCCTGCGCGTAAAGCGTCGGGGCAACGAAGATCGCGTTGTGCGCTTCGCCAAAGGCTTTCATTAGCGCCGCATCATCAAACTCACCCAGAATCTCCACGTTCAGCCCCTGCGAGTTAAACCAGTTCAGCAGCTTGCGGCCGAGCATTGAACGCCGCCCTGGCACCAGTAAACGTCGCTCTTCCAGACAGGCAGGGAAGGTTTTTTTCGGCGGGGGATTGATACACCAGAAGCTCACGCCACATTCGCCAATTTTCACCGAAAACAGCCCTTCCTGCTGGGTAGAATCGATCGGGCAATCCGAGATAATCATATCTAGCTTATGCTGGCTTAGCTGCTCAAGGAGCATCTCGTGGGTGGATTCAAAACAGCGCAGGTGGATTTGTTCATCTTCAACCACCGCCGCATCCAGCACGCCGCTGACCAGCCTTTTTGACAGCGCATCCGCCACGCCCACGTCAAAGAGCAGGTTCGACTCCTTGCGATAATTGACGATATCGAGCATCTCCTGGCTCAGGGTGAACATTTTGTCGGCGTAGCGAAACACCAGCTCACCAAGCTCGCTGGGTTCGATGCCACGTCCCTTGCGCTTGAAGAGCTTCCCCTGCAGGCGCTCTTCCAGGGCTTTGATCTGCCCGGTAATGGTCTGTGGCGTCAGGTAGAGCGCTTCTGCAGCGCCGACAACCGACCCTTCTTTATAGACATGCCAGAAGTAGTACAGGTGGTTGTAATTAAGATGAGACATACGTTCCTCGCTCCCTGATAGTGTTTACGGGAGGGCGGCCTGCCCTCCCGATGTCCCGTTATGCCGGATGCACCTGCCCCGACAATTTCATTTTCAGTAAGGCATAACCAACAAACGCCGCCAGCAGTGACCCGGTCAGAATACCCAGTTTAGCCCAGACGATAAGCTCCGGGGCATGTGCGCCAAATGCCAGCGTCGAGATAAAGATCGACATCGTAAAGCCAATCCCGCACAGCACGCCAACGGCCATGATCTGCCGACAGGTGGTGCCGTGTGGCAACGAGGCCAGTTTCAGTTTCAGCGCCAGCCAGCAGAAGAGGCTAATCCCCAGCGGCTTGCCGATAAACAGTCCGGCAATGATCCCCAGCGGCAACATTGATGTCAGTCCAGCGAAGGTCACCCCTTGAAGGGAGACTCCCGCATTCGCAAAGGCAAACAGCGGCAGGATCAGAAAAGCGACCCATGGATGCAGTACATGCTCCAGCTGTTTCGCCGGCGATTTGCCCTCCTGCGACTTCAGCGGGACGAAGAAGCCGATAATCACCCCGGCCAGGGTGGCATGCACGCCCGATTTCAGTACCGCCGTCCACAGAACCATCCCCACCAGCACATAGATGCCAATCCGACGAACGTTGAAGATATTCAGCAGCGCCAGTGCCGCAATGGCCGCCGCTGCGACACCCAGCGACAACATCGACAGTTCGCTGGTATAGAACAGGGCAATGATGATAATTGCGCCCAAATCGTCAATGATAGCCAGCGCCATCAGAAAGATTTTTAGCGCCATTGGCACGCGGTTGCCCAGCAGAGCCAGAACGCCCAGCGCAAAGGCGATGTCCGTTGCTGCGGGGATTGCCCAGCCCTGGCGGGCAAGAGGGTCCTGGTAGTTAAACGCCAGGTAGATCAGCGCGGGTACCACCATCCCGCCGATAGCGGCAATCACCGGGAACGCAGCGCGCTGGCGACTGGCGAGTGAGCCTTGTACCAGCTCACGCTTCACCTCAAGGCCTACCAGCAGGAAAAAGACCGCCATCAGTGCATCGTTGATCCACAGCAGCATGTTCTTATTGATTTCGAGCACGCCGACCCGTAGTTCGACAGGCGTTTCCAGAAAAGAATGATAGAGGTCGCGGGTACCGCCCATATTAGCCAGCAGCATTGCCAGCGCGGCCGCCAGAATAAGTATGATGCCGCCGGCGGCCTCATTACTGAAAAAACGGTGCAGAAGTTTCACTTTTACTCTCTCTTTTTACGGAAATTCTTCGTTAAAACCATCATACTCGTGGATATTCATCGGTAAAAGCAGGTTAATATTGAGTATGCACTCAGTTTTTCCGAGCTATGTTTTTCAGCCATAAAAAAAGCCCGGAATCGCTTCCGGGCTTTGAGAAAAACGTCAGCTCACCGATTAGCGAGTCAAATCGTCAAAGAATTTTTTCACGCCATCAAAGAAGCTTTTGGAGCGCGGGCTGTTATTCTCACCCGTCGGGCCGCCAAAGCTCTCCTGCAACTCTCTCAGCAGCTGCTTCTGTTTCTCGTTCAGGCCAACCGGTGTCTCAACCACCACACGACACAGCAGGTCGCCCTGTGCGCCGCCACGCACCGATTTCACGCCTTTCCCGCGCATGCGGAACAGCTTGCCGGTCTGCGTTTCGCCAGGCACTTTCAGGTTTACGCGACCGTCGAGGGTTGGCACTTCAATTTCGCCGCCCATCGCCGCCATCGCAAAGTTGATCGGCACTTCGCAGTAGAGGTTGTTGCCTTCACGTTCGAAAATCGCGTGCTGCTTCACCTGCACCTGAACGTACAGATCGCCCGCTGGTGCACCATGTTCACCCGCTTCGCCTTCGCCAGACAGACGAATACGATCGCCGGTATCCACGCCTGCCGGGATTTTAACGGACAGGGTTTTGGTCTTCTCAACGCGACCATGACCGTGACACTTGTTGCACGGATCCTTGATCAGCGTACCGCGCCCCTGACAGTGTGGACAGCTCTGCTGAACGGCAAAGAAGCCCTGGCGCATCTGTACCTGGCCGGAACCGTGACAGGTTGGACAGGTCTGCGGCTTGGTACCCACTTTCGCGCCGCTGCCGTGGCAGATGTCACACTCTTCCAGGGTCGGAATGCGGATCTCTTTCGTTACGCCGCGTACCGCTTCTTCCAGCGACAGTTCCATGTTGTAGCGCAGGTCTGCGCCACGGGCCGCACGCTGACGACCGCGACCGCCGCCGAAGATGTCACCAAAGACGTCACCAAAAATATCGCTGAAATCTGCGCCGCCGCCACCAAATCCGCCGCCGCCGCCCATGCCGCCCTGTTCAAACGCAGCATGACCGTACTGATCGTATGCCGCACGTTTCTGGGCATCGGTCAGGACTTCGTAGGCTTCTTTGATCTCTTTAAACTTGGCTTCGGCCTCTTTGTCACCCTGGTTGCGGTCCGGGTGAAATTTCATGGCCAGGCGCTTATACGCCTTTTTGATTTCACGCTCTTCCGCTGTTTTGGAAACGCCTAAAATCTCGTAATAGTCTTGCTTAGCCATCTTGTTTTATCTGCCCCTAACATGCGTGCACGGGCGGAGAGGAAACCTCTTCGCCCGTGCCAGTGTATTACCCGTTCAAAGGGCGATTATTTTTTGTCTTTCACTTCTTCAAACTCTGCGTCGACAACATCGTCATCTTTCGCGTTGTTTGCAGAAGCGTCAGCACCTGCACCAGCCTGCTGCTGTGCGTGTTGCTGCTGCGCGATCTCCATCAGCTTCTCAGAAGCCTGGGCCAGCGCCTGCATTTTCGCTTCGATATCAGCTTTGTCTTCGCCTTTCAGGGACGCTTCCAGCGCGCTCAGTGCAGACTCGATAGCAGTTTTGTCGTCAGCTGGCAGTTTATCGCCGGCTTCTTCAACCTGCTTACGGGTGCTGTGCAGCAGATGGTCACCCTGGTTGCGGGTCTGAACCAGTTCTTCGAACTTACGGTCAGACTCGGCGTTAGCTTCCGCTTCGCGAACCATTTTCTGGATCTCTTCTTCGTTCAGACCGGAAGAGGCCTTAATGGTGATCTTCTGCTCTTTACCGCTGTTTTTGTCCTTCGCGGAAACGTGCAGGATACCGTCGGCATCGATGTCGAAGGTCACTTCGATCTGCGGCATACCGCGCGGTGCCGGGCTGATACCATCGAGGTTAAACTGACCCAGATCTTTGTTATCTGCGGCGCGTTTACGCTCACCCTGCAGCACATGGATGGTTACCGCAGACTGGTTGTCTTCAGCGGTAGAGAACACCTGGCTGTGCTTGGTTGGGATGGTGGTGTTTTTGGCAATCAGCGCCGTCATCACACCGCCCATGGTTTCGATACCCAGAGACAGCGGGGTAACGTCCAGCAGCAGTACGTCTTTAACTTCACCGGTCAGAACGCCGCCCTGAACCGCTGCACCGATGGCAACAGCTTCATCCGGGTTAACGTCTTTACGTGGCTCTTTACCAAAGAATTCAGCCACTTTCTTCTGAACCATTGGCATACGTGTCTGACCACCCACCAGAATAACGTCCTGGATTTCGGATACGGACAGACCCGCGTCCTGCAGAGCAACTTTCAGCGGCTCGATGGAACGGTTAACCAGGTCTTCAACCAGGCTTTCCAGTTTCGCGCGAGTCACTTTGATGTTCATGTGTTTTGGACCGGTCGCGTCTGCAGTAATGTACGGCAGGTTCACGTCGGTCTGCTGTGCAGAAGAAAGCTCGATCTTCGCTTTTTCTGCGGCTTCTTTCAGACGCTGCATCGCCAGCGGGTCATTACGCAGGTCAATGCCCTGGTCTTTCTTAAACTCGTCAACAAGGTAGTTGATCATACGGCTGTCGAAGTCTTCACCACCCAGGTGGGTATCACCGTTGGTTGCCAGAACTTCAAAGGTTTTTTCGCCGTCAACTTCGTCGATTTCGATAATAGAGATATCGAAAGTACCACCACCGAGGTCGTAAACCGCGATAGTACGGTTGCCAACTTCTTTATCCAGACCGTAGGCCAGTGCCGCTGCGGTTGGTTCGTTGATGATACGTTTGACTTCCAGACCTGCGATACGACCGGCGTCTTTGGTTGCCTGACGCTGAGCATCGTTGAAGTAAGCAGGTACGGTGATAACTGCTTCAGTTACCGCTTCGCCCAGGTAATCTTCAGCCGTTTTCTTCATTTTCTTCAGCACTTCAGCAGAGATCTGCGGCGGTGCCATTTTCTGACCTTTAACGTCAATCCATGCGTCGCCGTTCTCAGCGCCGATGATTTTGTACGGCATGATGGCTTCATCACGCTGAACTTCTTCGTCCTGGAAGCGACGGCCAATCAGGCGTTTAATCGCAAACAGGGTATTTTGCGGGTTTGTCACTGCCTGACGTTTAGCCGGCTGACCAACCAGAGTTTCACCATCCTGGGTATAAGCAATGATAGAAGGCGTGGTGCGATCGCCCTCGGCGTTCTCCAGCACACGTGCAGTGGTGCCATCCATAATCGCTACACAAGAGTTGGTAGTACCCAGGTCGATACCAATAATTTTACCCATCTAAACGTCTCCACTAAAAATTCAGTCAACATGTGGTTGTGTACCTGTAATAAGGGCAGAAGGTGCTTTTTCAACTGTCCAGATTTGAATTTTTTCAGGTCCACACACTGCGGTTGACTACAAGATGGGGTCGCAACGGCATCCATCAAGGGGGGAGGATAAAAAAATTTTTAATTTCACCCTGATTAGATCATAGACGGCGCTGATGCCGCCCATTATGATGCCGCGCCCCGCCAGGGAGAATTGGCGTGGGATTCACCATTTCACCATATTAATGATGATTTTTTTGAGGACTTATGGGCAACACTAAGTTGGCTAATCCGGCTCCGCTGGGCCTGATGGGTTTTGGCATGACCACCATTCTGCTGAACCTGCACAATATCGGGATGTTCCCGATGGACGGCATTATCCTGGCGATGGGCATTTTTTACGGCGGTATCGCACAGATCTTTGCGGGCCTGCTGGAATATAAGAAAGGCAATACCTTCGGTTTAACCGCATTCACCTCTTACGGCTCTTTCTGGCTGACCCTGGTCGCCATTCTGCTGATGCCGAAAATGGGTCTGGCCGATGCGGCGAATGCACAATTCCTGGGCGTCTATCTGGGCCTGTGGGGTGTCTTCACCCTGTTCATGTTCTTCGGTACGCTGCAAGGTAACCGTGCGCTGCAGTTTGTGTTCCTGAGCCTGACCGTACTGTTTGCACTGCTGGCTGTAGGTCATCTGGTGGAAAACGGCGAATCTATTATTCACGTAGCGGGCTGGATTGGCCTGGTCTGCGGCGCCAGCGCCATCTACCTGGCAATGGGTGAAGTCCTGAACGAACAGTTCGGTCGCGCCGTTCTGCCGATTGGTGAAAAACACTGATCCCCCTTCGTGCCCGCCCTGCGGGCACGATATCGCCTCCTCCGTGCATACCCTCTCTTGTTTCACTCCGCTCAATTTTCAGTCACAACAGAAACGATGATTAAACGGGATGGCAATAATCACCTCATACAATTGATAAGCATTATCATTGCGATTAGTGTGACCCGGCGCATCCCGGAGAATGGATATCAGGTAGCACCCGAAATGGAACCCAAGGGGATGAAATGATTCTGTTGTGTTGCATAAGGTTAACTGATGAATTCCAGCCTTGCTGCCAGCGATCACACTGGCGAATCCATTATCGCGTCACAATACCGTAAGGTTCTTGTCAGGCGCTTTGCCCTGGCAGGGGCGCTATTCTTCTTTATTATTTGCTCCCTGTTACTCGACTTCACGCTCGGCCCGTCAGGCATTTCCGTTTCCACCCTCTGGCATACCTTAATCAACGCCGCCGCGGCCGACGCCGGGACCCGGGTGATCGTCTGGGAACTGCGGTTACCGTTCGCGCTGATGGCCGTTGCCGTCGGCATGGCACTCGGGCTGGCCGGGGCGGAGATGCAAACCATCCTCAATAATCCGCTCGCCAGCCCGTTTACGTTGGGCGTGTCGTCTGCGGCCTCTTTCGGCGCCGCGCTGGCGATTGTGCTCGGTTTAGGCATTCCCGGCATTGCCGACAAGTGGTTCATTCCGGCAAACGCCTTTGTTTTTGCGCTGCTGGCCTGCTTTATTCTGGATGGCATCAGCCGCTGGACCCGTGTGGCCACCTCCGGCGTGGTGCTGTTTGGTATCGCGCTGGTCTTTACCTTTAACGCGCTGATTTCCATCCTGCAATTTGTGGCCAGCGAAGACACGCTACAGGGGCTGGTCTTCTGGACGATGGGCAGCCTGGCGAGAGCCTCGTGGGATAAGCTGGCGATCCTGGCCGTGGCGCTGCTGATTATCGTGCCGCTGTCGTTGAAAAATGCCTGGAAGCTTACGGCGCTGCGTCTGGGTGAAGATCGTGCCGTCAGTTTTGGCATTAACGTGAAAAAGCTGCGTCTGGCGACGCTGTTACGCATCAGTATTATCTCGGCCCTGACGGTCGCCTTTGTCGGCCCCGTTGGCTTTATCGGCCTGGTGGCCCCGCATATCGCCCGCATGATGTTTGGCGAAGATCACCGGTTTTATCTGCCGGGCAGTATGCTGATTGGCGCGCTGGTGCTGTCGCTGGCCTCGGTATTTTCCAAGAACATCGTTCCCGGCGTCATTATTCCTGTGGGCATTGTCACCTCGCTGGTGGGCGTGCCGTTCTTCCTCAGCATCATTATTCGCAACCGGGGGAACGTATGACCGAAGGCCTGCGCGTCTGCGATCTGCACACCGGCTATCGCAAGAAAAAGATTATCAGTGGGCTGAACACCCCGCTTCTCCCTCGCGGGCAGATCACCGCCCTGCTGGGGCCAAATGGCTCGGGCAAATCCACCCTGCTGCGCGCTCTGGCTGACCTGAACCCCGCTCAAGGGGCATTGCTGCTTAACGGCGAAGATCTGATGACCCTTCCCTCTGCTACGCGGGCGCAAAAAGTGGTTTATCTGCCGCAATCCCTGCCGCAGGGCGTGCATCTGCACACGCTGGAATCGATTATCGTCGCCCGCCGGGCGAGTGGCGGCACTTCGGGTCTGGATGTCGAACACGAAGCCTGGTCCATTCTGGACAAACTGGGTGTTTCCCATCTGGCGATGAGCTTTCTCGATCAGCTCTCCGGCGGGCAAAAACAGCTTATTGGCCTTGCCCAGTCCCTTATCCGCGAACCGGATCTGCTGTTGCTGGATGAACCCCTAAGCGCACTCGATCTTAACTACCAGTTCCATGTGATGGATATCGTTGCCCGCGAAACGCGTCTGCGCAATATCGTCACCGTCGTGGTGATCCACGACATCAACATTGCCCTGCGCCATGCGGATTTTGCACTGATGCTGAAAGGTGGAGAACTGATTGCCAGCGGCCTGCCGGGTGAGGTTGTTACTCCAGCCAACCTGGCAACGGTGTACGGCGTGGATGGCCGGGTTGAATACTGTTCCCGTGGGCTGCCGCATGTGGTGGTCGATGGGTTAACACCATAAGAAAAAGACGGGGAAAACATGACGCTGAAAAAACTCATTGCCGCCGCAGGCGGCCTGGCATTGCTACTTTCACCTTTGCTCGCCCAGGCGCAGAGCTGGCCGGTAACGGTTAAGGATCTGGATAACCGCACGGTCACCGTTGAACACGAACCGCAGCGTATCATCCTGCAGGACGGACGCGACATCTTCGCCCTGGCGCTGCTGGAGCGCGATAACCCGTTCGCTAAAGTGGTGGCGTGGAACAATCTGCCGAAAAAACAGGACACCGAAACCTGGAACGTGCTGAAGCGTAAATGGCCGGAAGCGGAGAAGATCCTCGACATGAAGTTTTCCGACCAGGGCAATGTCGATCTTGAAACGGTAATCTCCCGTCAGCCCGACCTGATGATTGCCCAGCTACGCGCTAAGCCGTCCCTGGTGCAGACCGGCGTACTGGCGAAGCTCGACGCCCTGCATATTCCGGTTATCTTCGTGGATTACGAACTGCACCCGGTGGAGAACACCCTGCCGAGTATTGCCCTGTTAGGTAAGGTGATGGGACAAACCGCGCGTGCGCAGGCCTACATTGATTTCTATCAGCAGCGGCTGGATAGGATCCACCAGCGTCTGGCAACGACCAGTAAAAAACCGCTGGTCTTTATCGAACCTATTGCTGGCGTCGGCGGGCTGGATAATGGCTGCTGCTTTACCCACGCGCGTAACGGCTGGGGTGGACTGGTCGAAGCGGCAGGCGGCACCAACATCGGCTCGCAGCTGCTGCCGGGGGCAACCGGGAATATCGCGGTAGAGAAAATTATCTCGCTGAACCCGGATTATTACCTGATGACCGGCTCCAGACGACCAGGTAAAGGTACGGCGATTATCCCGTTTGGCTACAACGTTCCGGCGGAGGATGTCACCGCCGCGTTCAACGCCCTGCTGTCGCGTCAGGGTGTCAGCAGTATTCCGGCCGTCGCACAAGGCCACACCGGCGCGCTCTATCACCACTTCTATAACAATCCGTACAACATCGTCGCCATTGAGACACTGAGCAAAATTTTCTACCCGACGCTGTTTAACGATGTAGATCCGGTCGCGGATTACCATCGCATTATCAAAGACTTTACTCAGATCCCGGATGACAACATCATCCTGAGCTATACCCCATCGCACTAACGACAAGGCCGGGGGGCTTCGCCTCCCCGGCCAAAGCGTTAACCGGCCAGGACAGGCACTTCTACGGGCTTCTGGCGCAGCCAGAGACCTAATGCCAGCCCCATCAGCGAGAGCGCCAGCACGTACCAGGCAGGAGCCATTGGCGATACGCCCATCAGCAAGGTGACGGCAATCGGCGTCAGCCCACCAAAGATGGCGTAAGAAACGTTATACGAGAAGGAGATACCAGTGAAGCGCACTTCCGGCGGGAAGGCGCGCACCATGACGTACGGCACGGCCCCTACTACGCCAACACACAGCCCGACCATGCCGTACAGCAGGAACAGCTGTTCCGGGTGGCTGCCCACCAGGTGATAGAACGCCCAGCTCGCCCCGGCCAGCAGCAGGCTACCGATGATAAAGGTCAGGCTGGAACCGATACGATCCACCACCAGCCCGGCAATCAGGCAACCAAAGCAGAGCATGATGGTCGCGATACTGTTGGCCTGCAAGGTTACCGCCGGGGCAAAGCCGTATTGTTTTTGCAGCCAGACCGGCGACATCAAAATCACCACCACGATGCCCGCCGACAGCAGCCAGGTGAGCAGCATCGACACCACCACCGCTTTTTTGTGCCGCACTACCACCGCCTTGACCGGCAGCTCCTGCGCCAGCGCCTTGCGCTGCTGCATCTCGAGGAAGATTGGCGTCTCCTGCAACCAGCGACGCAGATACATCGCCACCAGCCCGAAAGCGCCGCCCAGCAGGAACGGAATACGCCAGCCCCAGTCGAGCACCGCCTGTTGGGTCATGCTGGTGTTCACCAACGTCGCCACCACCGAACCGAGCAGAATACCAACCGTCAGCCCTGCGGTAAGCGTCCCGCAGGCAATACCGATCCGCCGGGCCGGAACATGCTCCGCCACAAACACCCAGGCACCGGGCACTTCCCCGCCGATTGCCGCGCCCTGCAAAATGCGCATCAACAACAGCAATACCGGGGCGATAATCCCCATCGAGGCATAGGTAGGCAGCAGGCCGATAGCCAGCGTCGGTACGGCCATCAGCAGGATGCTGAGGGTGAACATCTTTTTGCGTCCCACCAGATCGCCGAAGTGCGCCATGATGATGCCCCCCAGCGGACGAGCCAGATACCCGGCGGCAAAAATGCCAAAAGTCTGAACCTGACGCAGCCATTCGGGGATGTCAGCCGGGAAGAACAACGCCCCGACGACCGCCGCAAAAAAGACGAAAATGATGAAGTCATAAAACTCCAGCGCGCCGCCGAGAGCGGCAAGCGTGAGGGTTTTATAATCCTGACGATTGAGAGGCCGGTTGTAATGTGACATAGCGAACCATTTTGGGCTAAGTTGTTGAGTTATATTTACAGCGATCGTAAAGAAAAAATTACTATACCGTAAATCAATTAGCACGCCACTGCCGTTACAGCTTATGTCACATTATTGTTAATTTCAGGAGATTATTTCACGCCTCGCGCTTTTCGGGCGAAAAGCTGCTACCACCTGCGGGTCCGTTTCAACGTAAGGCCCCTCAAGGAGCTGTACACAATAAGGTACACTTGCAAAGATACCCGCCACGACCACCTTACCGTCAGCCTCTTTCACCCCTTCCAGCGTCTCTTTAATCGACTTAGGTTGGCCCGGTAAATTGAGGATCAGCGCCTGCTTGCGGATCACCCCTACCTGGCGGGAGAGGATCGCCGTTGGCACAAAGTGTAGGCTGATCTGGCGCATCTGTTCGCCAAAGCCCGGCATTTCACGATCGGCAATGGCGAGGGTCGCATCCGGCGTCACGTCGCGACGCGCTGGCCCTGTGCCGCCTGTGGTCAGCACCAGGTGGCAGCTCATTTCATCAACCAGTTCACATAAGGTTTGCTCGATGATGGCCTGTTCATCCGGGATCAGGCGGGTTAGCACTTCAAAGGGGGTGGTCAGGGCAGACGCCAGCCAGGCTTCCAGTGCGGGGATGCCTTTATCTTCATAAACACCGCTGGAGGCGCGATCGGAGACGGAAACTAAGCCAATGCGTAAGGTATTCATATTCATTCCATTCAAACAATACAGATTGAGGGAATGATACACGCAGGCGGGGGATTCAGACAGGGAGCAAGCGAAGTCGCGTGACCGGAAGCCCGGTCACGCGGGAATGATTACAGCAGTTCGCCGATCATTTTTTCCAGTTTTTCCTGGTCGATAGCAAACTTACGGATACCGTCCGCCAGTTTGTCTACGGCCATTGGATCCTGGTTGTGCTGCCACAGGAATTCGGATTCAGTGATACGCTCAGGACGGGCTTTCACCTCGCCGCTGAAGCTCAGCTTACGCTCGATCGCGCCTTCGCTTTCTGCCAGCTCTTTCAGCAGCGCAGGTGCGATGGTCAGACGGTCACAGCCAGCCAGTTCCAGGATTTCGCCAACGTTACGGAAGCTTGCGCCCATCACCACGGTTTCATAGCCGTGCTGTTTGTAGTACTCGTAGATTTCGGTAACGGAAACCACGCCCGGATCTTCAGACGCTGCGTACTCTTTCTTGTCGGTATTGGCTTTGTACCAATCCAGAATACGGCCCACGAACGGAGAGATCAGGAACACGCCCGCTTCTGCACAAGCACGCGCCTGGGCAAAGGAGAACAGCAGGGTCAGGTTACAGTTGATGCCTTCTTTTTCCAGCTGCTCTGCAGCACGGATGCCCTGCCAGGTAGAGGCCAGTTTGATCAGGATACGGTCGTTGCTGATGCCAGCATCGTTGTACAGTTTGATCAGGCGTTTGGCTTTCGCGATAGACGCTTCGGTGTCGTAAGACAGACGCGCATCGACTTCAGTCGAGATACGGCCCGGAACCAGCTTCAGAATTTCCAGACCAATGTTAACAGCCAGTTTATCCGAGGCATCAACAATCTGCTGCTCGCGTGAGCTGCTCTGGGTTTTCGCCCAGGCAACGGCGTCGTCGATCAGTTTGCGGTATTCAGGGATCTGTGCAGCGTTAAGGATCAGAGAAGGGTTCGTTGTGGCATCCTGCGGCTGGTACAACTTCATTGCCGCGATATCTCCGGTGTCAGCGACAACAGTCGTGAACTGACGAAGGGAGGTTAATTTATCCGTCATGATAGTGTTTCTCTTTAACTTGCCCTGGATAATTCGCGTTACCAGCTGAAGGCCAGAAACGGAAAAATGACAGGTTTACTTGTTAGGGGGATGTAACCGGTCTGCCCTGATGATAACACGACGGAAGGTCAGCGCAACCGCAGACAATGCGCTGAAAGATACTGTGATAAACTTGGCAAAACTCCACCCTGCTCATAATCTGTTTGCTCACTCACTGGAAGCGATTACCTATGCACTTTGGCATCAACAAGAGGGACGTTAATGCCTGATTTTCTGTCATTTATTAATGAAATTCTGTGGGGTTCGGTGATGATTTACCTGCTGTTTGCGGCAGGTATCTGGTTCACTTTTCGCTGCGGTTTTATTCAGTTTCGCGCCTTTCGCCAGCTGCACAATAATCTGAAAAATAGCCTAAGCCCTCTGCCGGGAGGCCTAACGTCGTTCCAGGCGCTCTGTACCAGCCTGGCGGCCCGGGTGGGCAGCGGTAACTTAGCCGGGGTCGCGCTGGCGATCTCGGCGGGCGGCCCGGGGGCCATCTTCTGGATGTGGATGACCGCCCTCATCGGCATGGCGACCTCGTTTGCCGAGTGCTCGCTGGCCCAGTTGTATAAAGAAGCGGATAAACAGGGACAATTTCGCGGCGGCCCGGCCTGGTATATGGCCCGCGGCCTGGGCATGCGCTGGATGGGTGTGCTGTTTTCGCTCTTTTTACTCGTCGCCTACGGCCTGATTTTCAATACCGTTCAGGCCCACTCAGTCTCCCACGCGCTGCGTTTCGCCTTCGACTGCCCGGAAATTGTTACCGGCAGCGTGATGGCGCTGTTCACCCTGGGAGTGATCATCACCGGTATAAAAGGCGTTGCCCGGCTGATGCAGTGGATGGTACCGGTGATGGCCCTGCTGTGGGTGAGCGCCAGTCTGCTGGTCTGCGTCTGGCATGCCGACCAGCTGCCCGCCGTCTTTACGCTGATCGTTAAAAGTGCTTTTGGCTGGCACGAAGCCGCCGCGGGTGCGCTGGGCTATACCCTGAGCCAGGCCCTGACGGCCGGTTTTCAGCGCGGTATGTTTTCCAACGAAGCGGGCCTGGGGTCAACGCCGAATGCCGCAGCGGCTGCTGCCTCCTGGCCCCCTCACCCGGCCTCCCAGGGGATCGTGCAGATGATTGGCGTCTTCGTGGATACCATTATTATCTGTACTGCCAGCGCGATGATTGTGCTGCTGGCAGGCCCAGTGGACCTCCCGGCCAATACCACAGGCGTGCAGCTGATGCAGCAGGCGCTGGTCAATCTTACCGGGGACTGGGGTGCCGATTTCGCGGCTTTTATTATCGTGTTGTTCGCCTTTAGCTCCATCGTGATGAACTACATCTACGCTGAAAACAACCTGATCTTTTTGCACGCTGATGCCCACAAATCCCGCTGGCTGTTAAGGGGTGGCGCGGTGCTGATGGTGCTGCTCGGCTCCCTGTTAAGCCTGCCGATGGTCTGGCAACTGGCAGATATTATTATGGCGCTGATGGCGATCACCAACCTGACGGCAATCCTGCTCCTCTCCCCCGTGGTTACCCTGATTGCGCGGGATTATCTGCGTCAGCGAAAACTGGGGGTTCGGCCTGTGTTTGATGTCGCGCGTTACCCCGAGATTGAAGCGCAACTTGCGCCAGGCGCCTGGGATGATTTGCCGCGTCAATAACAGCCATCGATCAATACAGGCGGTTTTTTTGTTAAAGTCGCCCTAAATCTCCTGCAAGGACTGGATATGCTGATTCTGATTTCACCCGCTAAAACGCTCGACTACCAGAGCGCCCTCGCCACCGAGCGTTATACCCAGCCTGAACTGCTGGATCACTCGCAACAGCTGATCCGCGAGGCACGCAAACTTTCGGCACCGCAAATTGCCAGCCTGATGGGGATCAGCGATAAGCTGGCGGATCTTAATGCCACTCGTTTCCACGACTGGCACCCGGACTTCACCCCGGCCAACGCCCGCCAGGCAATTCTGGCCTTCAAAGGTGACGTCTATACCGGCCTGCAGGCAGAAACCTTTAGCGAAGCCGACTTTGATTTTGCCCAGCAGCATTTACGCATGCTCTCCGGTCTGTACGGTGTGCTGCGTCCGCTGGATCTGATGCAACCTTACCGTCTGGAGATGGGGATCCGTCTGGAGAACGCAAAAGGCAAAGATCTGTATCAGTTCTGGGGCGAGACCATCACTGACACCCTGAACGATGCGCTGAAGGCGCAGGGCGACAATATCCTGATTAACCTGGCGTCGGACGAGTACTACAAATCGGTCAAACCGAAAAAGCTGAACGCGGAGATCGTCAAGCCGGTGTTCCTCGATGAGAAGAACGGCAAGTTTAAAGTCATCAGCTTCTACGCCAAAAAAGCGCGCGGGCTGATGAGCCGTTACATCATTGAAAACCGCCTGACGCAGCCAGAGCAGCTGACCGCATTCAACAGCGACGACTATTTCTTTGACGAAGAAGCGTCAGGGAAAGGTGAACTGGTGTTTAAGCGCCACGAGCAGTAATGCAAAACCCCGCCAGCTGGCGGGGTGAGTTTAATGGTGTTTCCAGTCCGGTCCCGGACGGTGATCGTCATGACGATCGTGATGGCGATTATCATGATGCTCGCCATGCGGATGCCAGCGATTGTCACGCCACTCGTAATGAGACTTCCACCAGTCATGGTCGCGCCAGCGGCCGCCATCCCAGTAGTGTCCCTGCCTGTCCTGATCGCCGATGTGCAGTTTAACCGCCGGTAACAGCGTGATTTCAGAGGCCTGAGCCGCCATCGGAGCCACCAGCATCAGCGAAAGTGCGATAAGCACAGGTTTCAGTGTAGACATAGGTTACTCCTTATTGATCTTGCCCGTTATGGGCCGATGTGAGGAGATTACGTGAGGGGCGGGAAGGATGTTATTCTCTGCAATCCTATTCTGTAAGTTACCGCATTTATTGGGAATTTCTGCTTTTTCCCTGCTATTTTTCTCCTTAATTTCTCCATAAAAAAAGCCGGGTGGCGGCTTCGCCTTACCCGGCCTCAAACACGGTACTTGGGTTAGCCGGGTATGCGCAGCGCTACCCGGCAACAAACAGGCTTACCCGCGCGTCATCATCAACTTACGCAGCGCCGCAAAATCAGCCGGGAGGTTGTGCGATAGCAGCGGCAGATCGGCACGCTCGGCCAGCTCTTTCGGCAGCGGCAGCGACTCACCGAGGATCGCGTCCACGCTTTCTTTAAACTTCGCCGGATGGGCCGTGCCGAGGAACAGGCCGTACTCGCCCGGGTTCAGTTGATCGCGCAGGGCGCGATACGCCACCGCCGCGTGCGGCTCGGAGGTGTAGCCCACCTGCTTCAGCTCGCGCATGGTCTCTTTGGTGGTGTCGTCAGTCACCGCAGCATAACCCAGCTCATTGAGACGCCAGATTTTACGGCGGAACAGCTCTTCCACACGCGGCCAGTTGTTAGGCTGGGACACATCCATCGCGTTGGACAGAGTGGCCTGCGTGGTGTTTGGCGTCCACTTGCCCTCTTTCAGGAAACGCGGCACCGTGTCGTTGGCGTTGGTGGCGGCGATAAAGCGTTTCACAGGCAGGCCGAGAGACTTCGCCAGCAGGCCCGCAGTCAGGTCGCCAAAGTTGCCGCTCGGCACTGAGATCACCAGCTGGTTACGCGCTTCCTGCGGCAGCTGAGCGACCGCTTCGAAGTAGTAACAAATCTGCGCCAGCAGGCGGCTGATGTTGATGGAGTTCGCGGAGTTCAGACCCAGCGCGACCTTCAGCTCTTCGTCGTCGAAGGCCTGCTTAACCAGCGCCTGACAGGCATCGAAATCGCCGTCGATGGCGACAGTCTCAATGTTGCCCCCGAGGGTACAGAACAGTTTTTCCTGCAGCGGGCTGATTTTGCCCTGCGGATAGAGGATCACCACGCGCACGTTTTTCAGGCCATAGAAGGCATGCGCAACCGCCGCGCCGGTATCGCCGGACGTCGCGGTCAGAATGGTGACCGGCTTATCGCCGCTGATGTGAGTCAGCATCTGCGCCATAAAGCGGCCGCCGAAGTCTTTAAATGCCAGCGTCGGGCCATGGAATAGCTCCAGGCAACCGACGTCAGGCTCCACCTGGCTTACCGGTGCCGGGAAAGCAAAGGCAGCGCGGACGCGCTCTTCCAGCAGTTCCTGCGGGATCTCATCCCCGATAAAGGCAGAGAGAATTTTGGTGCTACGGGTGACGAAATCCTGTTTCAGCATCTCGTCGATTTCGGTCAGACCAAATTCTGGCAGGTCGTGCGGGAAGAACAGCCCCTGGTTTTTGCCGAGGCCCTGTGTGACGGCCTGTGCAAAGCTCACCTGCTCGTTATGATCTTTAAGATTGTAGAGTTTCATCGTTTATCCCAGTACTCGTGCGCCGGCCGTATCCAGACGGCAAATATGAACAAAGCCTTCCTGATTTTGCAGGTAATTTTTTCCCAGCCACTCAGCGACCCGCTGTGCCGTATCCGGCTTGTCGCACAGGGCAAACAGCGTCGGACCCGAACCGGAAATGCCGCAGGCCAGGGCGCCGATATCCAGCGCCGCACTGCGCGCTTCGTTGAAGCCCGGCAGCAGTTTGGTGCGGTATGGTTCGGCAATAACATCTTTCATCAGTTTTGCAGCCAGAGCTGGCTGGCGGGTGTAACAGGCGTGAATAAAGCCCGCCAGATGACGACCGTGTGCAATGCAGTCCTGACGACGGTACTGCGCTGGCAGAATGGCGCGCGCTTCCGCGGTGGACACTTTGATGCCCGGATAGGCCAGCACCCACAACCACTCGTCAAAGCCTGGCACCTGCTGGCTAATGATGCCGTTCTCTTCGATCATCAGCTGCATGCCGCCCAGGAAACAGGGGGCGACGTTATCGTAATGAATACTGCCGGAGATGCGCCCTTCCAGCTCACCCATCAGGGCCAGCAGGCGGGTATTATTCAGCGGCTTGCCGCAGTGTTCGTTCATCGCTACCAGCGCGGCCACGACCGAACAGGCGCTCGATCCCAGCCCGGAGCCGATCGGCATACTCTTTTCCAGGGTCATTGCGACCGGCACGTTTTTACCGATCTCCTGACAGAAACGCTCCCAGCACTGATAAACGATATTCTCACGCGGATCGGTCGGCAGCTTGCTGGCGAAACGCCCGACGTTGCTCAGGCTAAAACTGTCTGCGGCCTCTACCGTGACCGTATCCCCCAGCGATGAACCATCCACCGGCGTCACCGCCGCACCCAGCACATCAAACCCGACGCTCATATTGGCGCTGGAAGCCGGGGCATAAACTTTGACCATGTTAAACTCCTAACTTCCATGACAGGGTACGCAGCAGATCAGCAAAGACGCCCGCCGCCGTCACATCGTTTCCTGCGCCATAGCCGCGAAGGACCAACGGCAGTGGCTGATAATAGTGGCTGTAAAACGCGAGGGCGTTTTCGCCATTTTTCACTTTGTACAGCGGATCGTTACCGTCTACTGCCGCCATCTTCACCCGGCAAACGCCGTCTTCTTCGATGTTGCCAACATAGCGCAATACTTTCCCTTCATCACGGGCTTTTGCAACGCGCGCGGCGAAGGCATCGTCCAGCTGCGGCAGCCTGGACATAAAGGTCGCCACATCGCCGGAGTCATCAAAACTTTCCGGCAGAACCGGTTCGATCACGATATCCGACAACTCCAGCTCACGTCCCGTTTCACGGGCAAGGATCAGCAGCTTGCGCGCTACGTCGGTGCCCGAAAGGTCATCACGCGGATCTGGCTCGGTGTAGCCCAGTTCGCGCGCCACTTTGGTCGCTTCCGACAGGCTCATGCCTTCGTCGAGTTTGCCGAAGATAAAGGAGAGCGAGCCGGACAGGATCCCGGAGAAACGCTGTAGTTCATCACCGGCATTGAGCAGGTTTTGCAGGTTTTCGATAACCGGCAGCCCTGCGCCAACGTTGGTGTCGTAGAGGAACTTACGGCGAGATTTCGCCGCTGCGTGGCGCATCTGATGGTAGTAATCCATCGACGATGTGTTGGCCTTTTTATTCGGCGTCACCACGTGGAAGCCTTCGCGCAGGAAGTCTGCGTACTGATCGGCCACCGCCTGGTGCGAAGTACAGTCAACAATCACCGGGTTCAACAGATGGTACTCTTTCACCAGACGGATCAGGCGGCCCAGATTAAACGGCTCTTTTGCTTCTGCCAGCTCTGACTGCCAGTTCTCCAGGTTCAGCCCGTGGACGTTGGTCAGCAGCGCTTTGGAGTTTGCGATGCCGCAGACACGCAGATCGATATGCTTTTTCTTGAGCCACTCCTGTTGACGCTTAAGCTGCTCCAGTAATGCACCACCCACACCGCCCACGCCAATCAGGAACACTTCAATCACCTGATCGGTATTGAACAGCATCTGATGGGTCACGCGCACGCCAGTAGTGGCATCGTCGTTATTCACCACCACGGAGATGGAACGCTCGGAAGACCCCTGGGCAATGGCAACAATATTGATGTTTGCCCGCGCCAGCGCGGCAAAGAATTTCGCGGAGATACCGCGCAGGGTGCGCATGCCATCACCGACGACAGAGATAATCGCCAGATGCTCCTGGATGGCCATCGGCTCCAGCAACTCTTCTTTCAGCTCGAGGTAGAACTCCTCCTCCAGCGCCCGGCGGGCGCGCAGGCAGTCCACCTGCGGTACGCAGAAGCTGATGCTGTATTCGGAAGAGGACTGGGTGATCAGCACCACGGAAATGCCGTTGCGCGACATGGCCGCGAACACGCGTGCCGCCATGCCCACCATGCCTTTCATCCCCGGACCAGAGACGTTGAACATCGCCATGTTGTTGAGGTTAGAGATACCTTTAACCGGCAGGCCATCGTCGTCGTTGCTGGCCCCAATCAGCGTGCCTGGCGCCTGTGGATTGCCGGTGTTTTTAATCAGGCATGGGATCTGGAACTGGGCGATAGGGGCAATGGTACGCGGGTGAAGCACTTTGGCGCCGAAGTAGGAAAGCTCCATCGCCTCCTGATACGACATCGACTTCAGCAGGCGGGCATCCGGCACCTGACGCGGGTCACAGGTATACACACCGTCCACGTCAGTCCAGATCTCGCAACAGTCGGCACGCAAACAGGCGGCCAGTACGGCGGCAGAGTAGTCAGAGCCGTTACGGCCCAGCACCACCAGCTCCCCTTTTTCATTCCCGGCGGTGAAACCCGCCATCAGGATCATATGATCAGCAGGGATTTTGCTTGCGGCAATGCGGCGGGTAGATTCGGCAATATCTACGGTGGATTCGAGGTAATGACCAACAGCGAGCAGTTTTTCGACAGGATCGATCACCGTGACGTTATGGCCACGAGCTTCCAGCAGACCCGCCATAATGGCGATAGAGAGTTTTTCACCGCGGCAGATCAGTGCCGCGTTAATGCTGTCCGGGCACTGCCCCAACAGACTGATACCATGCAAAACGTGTTTAATCTGGGCAAATTCTTGCTCAACAAAAGCCTTCAACTGAGCATGCGGAAAGCCGGGTTGGGCGTCCGCCAGGCCCTGCAGCAGGTTAGAGAAGATCTGCTCTGCGTCGCTGATGTTCACCAGTGCATCCTGCCCCCCGATGGTTTTTTCAATCATTGCCACCAGATGGTTGGTAATTTTAGCCGGGGCAGAGAGTACCGTCGCCACCTGCCCCTGCCTGGCATTGCTCTCCAGGATGTCGGCAACACGCAGAAATCGTTCTGCATTTGCCACTGATGTACCGCCGAACTTCAACACTCGCATGGTTGTTACCTCGTGATCTTTAGCCGAAAAAAAAGCCCGCACTGTTCAGGTGCGGGCTTTTTTCTTTCTTTCCTGTACGCGTCAGCCCGCACCGTTACCTGTGGTAATGATGATGGTTGTGGTAATGGTGGTGATGCTGATGCGTTTCATGGATGTTGTGTACTCTGTCATTATTATCTGTCTGTGCTGTCTACCTCTATTGGTTAAAGCATACGTGCCGCTAAGTCAACGAATTTCTCATTTAAGCGGCTTTCCCGGCCCTGTGACGTCTTGCTGCCTGAGATTTTATTTCTTCTCGGATCGGGCCGTATGCAACCTCTATTCTGGAATATTTAACCATAATAAAAATTTATGACAGACGTTTACTCTGCCAGCTTTTTTTCGATATCGTGCAGTAATCGGTGCAACATCGCCGTGTCTCGCTGAGCTAACAGACCCAGCCGCTGCTGTAGCCACTCCGCCATTTTTTGATCGTCAGCAACATTCAACGCGGTCAGCAGACGATCGGTGCGCGCACGTAAAGCGGCAAGCTGGTTTTCATCAACTTCCGCCACCGGGGCAGCCGGCATTTGCATCAGAGAGGCTAATTGATAGCAATACACCATGACTGCCTGGCCTAAATTCAGCGACGGGTAATCCGCCACCATCGGCACGCCGGTCAACACATCTGCCAGGGCGAGTTCATCGTTAGTCAGGCCGGAATCTTCGCGGCCAAATACCAGCGCCATCTTCGGCAACCACTGACTTTTCTCAGCCATTAGCGGCACCAGTTCCGCTGGCGTGGCGTAGTAATGGAATTTCGAACGACCGCGTGCAGTGGTCGCGACCGTAAAAGAAATGTCGTGCAGCGCGTCCGCGAGCGTTTCGTAAGTGGTTAAATTATCGAGAATATCTCCCGATCCATGGGCCACACGCCGCGCCGCCGGATCGTTATGTGCGTCACTGGCAACGATACGTAAATCAGTAAACCCCATGGTCTTCATGGCACGTGCGGCGGCACCGATGTTTTCTGCTCTTGCGGGGGATACCAGTACAATTGACAAATGCATTTATGCTCTCTTTTTAGGCAGTTAGCCGCAAATAATGTGATGGACATCATCATATTACGCGGCGCGAATTTACAAAATTGCAACACAAATCACCGAAATCGTGTTTCAGTACAAATTAAAATTACTAAACTATTTCATGCATGAACTTTACGCGATAATGTTAAAGAATAGCACTTATCCCTATGTTTAATAATGATAATGCTTTCTTGTGTTGGTTATTGACATTGGATTCACCCTGTTTATTAATCAATGAACGCAACTGGTTGGTTTATTGAAAAAATGTGACAAAAGCTAGCAATCCGCTACGATGATTTCATCAAACTGTTAACGTGCTACAATTGAATTTGATATATGTCAACGAAGCGTAGTTTTATTGGGTGTCCGGTGCCTCTTAACCTGTTATGTTGCTGTTAAAATGGTTAGGATGACAGCCGTTTTTGACACTGTCGGGTCCAGAGGGAAAGTACCCACGACCAAGCTAATGATGTTGTTGACGTTGATGGAAAGTGCATCAAGAACGCAATTACGTACTTTAGTCACGTTACGCCGGTCATGTTAATTTATGGCATGTATCAGGCAGGTCAGGGACTTTTGTACTTCCTGTTTCGATTTAGTTGGCAATTTAGGTAGCAAACATGCAGACCCCGCACATTCTTATCGTTGAAGACGAGTTGGTAACACGCAACACGTTAAAGAGCATTTTCGAAGCAGAAGGCTACGATGTCTTTGAAGCGACCGATGGCGCAGAGATGCATCAGATCCTTTCTGAAAATGATATCAACCTGGTCATCATGGACATTAACCTGCCGGGTAAAAACGGCCTTCTGCTGGCGCGCGAGCTGCGTGAGCAGGCGAACGTTGCGTTAATGTTCCTGACTGGCCGCGACAATGAAGTTGATAAAATTCTTGGCCTGGAAATCGGTGCGGATGACTATATCACCAAACCGTTTAACCCACGCGAGTTAACCATTCGTGCACGCAATCTGCTGTCCCGTACCATGAACCTGGGCACCGTCAGCGAAGAGCGTCGTAGCGTAGATAGCTACAAATTCAACGGCTGGGAACTTGATATTAATAGCCGTTCACTGGTAAGCCCCCAGGGCGACCAGTACAAACTGCCGCGCAGTGAATTCCGCGCCATGCTGCACTTCTGCGAAAACCCGGGCAAGATCCAGTCCCGTGCAGAACTGCTGAAAAAAATGACCGGCCGTGAGCTGAAGCCGCACGACCGTACCGTTGACGTAACCATCCGTCGTATTCGTAAACACTTCGAATCCACACCGGACACCCCAGAAATCATCGCCACCATCCACGGTGAAGGCTATCGTTTCTGCGGCGACCTGCAGGAGTAATCCTCACGTCAGCAATTAAAAACGGCGCATTTGCGCCGTTTTTTTTATGCCTTTTTAATGCCACGGCATAATCGGTACGGCGCTGAGCGCATTCTTTGGCGACCCTTCCACCACCTTATCCGAGTAGGCCAGGTATGCCAGCGCGTTACGCTTCGCATCATAGAAACGCACGACCTGAAGTTTTTTGAACACCAGCGAGGTGCGCTTCTGGAACACGACTTCGCCCTGCGACTTGCCGTTTTTGATCTTATCGCTCAATTCAACCGGCCCCACCTGCTGGCAGGAAATGGCCGCATCGGAGGTGTCTTCCGCCAGCCCCAGCCCGCCTTTAATCCCGCCGGTTTTCGCCCGGCTGATATAGCAGGTCACGTTTTTCACATCGGGATCGTCAAAAGCTTCAACAACGATTTTATGGTCTGGCCCGAAAACCTTAAATACGGTATCAACGGAACCAATTTCTTCTGCCTGCGCCGCATTACCGGCTAAAAACAGCAGCGTTGTGAGGATCAATGTCTTGTATTTCATATTGTTACCATATTTAAATATTACACTGAGTCATTATTCAACAATCATGTGAAAAGCGTAGCAAGATCACAGGATTAGAATATATTCCGGCGCAATGCCGGGCAAAGCGCATTTAAGCGCAACAAAAACACTGAATGCTAAAACATCAAAAAATGCTATTATCCGCTAACCTGTTTAGCAGGGTCTCTGCTGTATTAAGGATGAGGATAGTATATGGATCAGGCTGGAATTATTCGCGATCTTCTTACCTGGCTGGAAGGCCATCTGGACCAGCCTTTGTCACTCGACAACGTGGCGGCAAAAGCGGGATATTCTAAGTGGCATTTACAACGGATGTTCAAGGATGTCACCGGTCATGCCATCGGCGCCTATATCCGCGCGCGTCGTCTTTCCAAATCCGCTGTGGCGCTTCGCCTGACTGCGCGTCCGATTCTGGATATCGCATTACAGTATCGCTTTGATTCGCAGCAGACCTTTACCCGTGCGTTTAAAAAACAGTTCTCATTGACCCCTGCGCTCTATCGCCGCTCGCCAGACTGGAGTTCGTTCGGGATGCGCCCGCCCCTGCGTCTGGGCGAATTCGAGATGCCGAAGCACGAGATGGTTACCCTGCCGGAGACACATCTGGTCGGCACCACCCAAAGTTACTCCTGCTCGCTGGAGCAGATCTCCGAATTCCGTCACCAGATGCGTGTCCAGTTCTGGCGTGATTTCCTCAGCCACGCACCGGCTATTCCGCCGTTGCTGTATGGCCTGAACGAGACGCGTCCAAGTCTGGAAAAAGATGACGAGCAGGAGGTCTTCTACACCACGGCATTAACGCCTGAGATGGCCAACGGCTATATCCAGGGTTCGAAGCCGGTGGTGGTCGAAGGCGGCGAATACGTGATGTTCACCTATGAAGGGCTGGGCACCGGGGTACAGGATTTTATCATGACGGTATACGGTACCTGCATGCCGATGCTGAACCTGAACCGCAGAAAGGGGCAGGATATTGAGCGTTACTATCCGTCAACGGATGTTAAACCGGACGAACGCCCAATTGATTTGCGCTGCGAATACCTGATTCCCGTACGCCGTTAACGCTGTAGCTCATCTAATGCAGGGGCATCGAGATGCGAAATGTCCCCTGCCATCTCCACAATCCAGCCTGATGCCAGCCACGGACTCTGCTGATAATCAATGCGGGAAAGCGAGCAGTTGCGCAGACGCAGGCGACGCTCAGCCCATGCTGGCAGACCGAGGATGGTACTGACCAGGCAACCTAACGCCATACCGTGACTCACCAGCAGCGGTCGACTCCCCTCAGGCAGATCCAGACAGGCCGCCAGCGCCGCGTGCATACGCTCGCTCAACTCCAGCATGGATTCGCCTTCCGGGATACGGCCCGCTTCGGTGCCATTAACCAGCGTGCGACGCCATGCTTCTTCTTCTTCGGTCAGGGTATCGATAAGACGCTTTTCCAGCACTCCCATATCCAGCTCGCGCAGGCGGGCGTCCACAGTGACATCGCAGCCGCAGGCCTGGGCGATAATCTCTGCTGTGCGTCGCGTACGACCTAAATCGCTGGCGATGATATGGGTGATGCCCAGCGTTCTGGCGCGTTCGCCAACCTGACGGGCCTGTTCCTCGCCCTTGGCAGTAAGTGGACTGTCTGACTGGCCTTGAATACGTCGCTCGGCGTTCCACTGCGTTTCACCGTGGCGAACAAGGTATACCTGTAACATACTTTTTTTCCGTTATACTGCGATGATATTTTTAGAGTTAGGCTTAATTATGCACCAGGTTATCTCTGCTACCACTAATCCTGCCAAAATTCAGGCAATTCTAAGGGCATTTGACGAGATTTACGGCGAAGGATCCTGCCACATTGAGTCCGTCAACGTCGAGAGCGGCGTCCCGGAACAGCCATTCGGCAGCGAAGAAACACGGGCTGGCGCCCGAAACCGCGTGGCTAACGCCCGTGCAGCCCGTCCTGACGCGGATTTTTGGGTGGCGATTGAAGCGGGAATTGACGAAGGCGCGACCTTTAGCTGGGTGGTTATCGAGAGCCGCGAACAGCGCGGCGAAGCGCGTTCTGCCACCCTGCCACTGCCGGAGGTCATTCTGGATAAAGTGCGCGAAGGCGAAGCCCTCGGCCCGGTGATGTCACACTACACGGGCATTGATGAGATTGGCCGTAAAGAGGGGGCGATTGGGGTCTTTACCGCCGGGGCGCTGACGCGTTCAAGCGTTTACCACCAGGCGGTGATTCTGGCGTTAAGTCCGTTTCATAACGCCATTTACCGCTAATTGCCGGATGGCGGCTTCACCTTATCCGGCCTGGGGTAAACACTGTCAGTTGCAGGCCTGATAAGCGCAGCGCCATCAGGCGTTTTTCAACAGGATATTTTCAAGCCACTGGCGCAGTTCAACCGGCGCTGATTTCAGGCTGTTCGATCCGCGAGTGATGGTGGCGATCCCCGCCCCCAGCTCGCTTTTCAGCTCGCGCTGGCTCATCTCGCCGCGCAGCAACTCCTCGATAATCCGCACCCGCGTGCCCAGCGCCTCGCGCTCGTCGGGCGTGAGCATCAGCTGCAGCAGCGGCAAATGCAGATCCTGTTCATAAGACTGGCGAAGCAGCTCCACAAAACGAAGCCACTCCTGATGACGTTGTTCGGCCATAGCCGATGAATAAGGGGAATGCTGGGTCATGTTATGCCGCCTGTCGTACTCTTAAACGAGTACAAGCATAACATAACCCACACCGATCAGTAACGTCGCTGCCACTCACTGTCGCTCATCAGGGCATCTTTCTCTCCCATGAAATAGCGATAGTAAGCATCATACGCCAGCACGTTCTTCACATAGCCGCGTGTTTCCGAGAACGGAATGCTCTCAACAAAGGCCACGGCATCAATGCGTCCGGCGCTGTTGCCAAGCCAGGTACGCACGCGACCCGGGCCAGCGTTGTAGGCCGCCGAAGCGAAGATACGGTTGTCCCCGAACTGGTTGTAGACACTCTGCAGATAGGTGGTGCCGATGTTGATGTTGGTCTCGGGATCCAGAAGCTGCGACGGACTGCTGTAGCCTGGAATATTAAACTTCTTCACCGTATGAGCGGCCGTGGCAGGCATCACCTGCATCAGACCGCTGGCCCCCACCGGCGAGCGCACTTTCGGGTTCCAGGCGCTCTCCTGACGGGCAATCGCCATCGCGTAGCTCTGCGGAATGTCTTTCCCGCTGGTGTAGCGTTCAAACAGATCCTTATAGGCCAGCGGGAAACGCTCTTCAAGATGATCCCACAGCTTGCCGGCGATCGTCGCCTGCACGCTCAGATCCCACCAGCGGTTATCGAAGGCGTAGCGCGCCAGCTGCGCTTTCTCTTCCACGGTACGGCTGGTCACCAGATTCGCCCATTCACTGCGGGCGGTGTTATCCAGATTCCAGTACATCAACTCACGCACCCGGGCCATCTCCGGCCCATTCACCAGCGCCGCGTTGACGCCAGTCGGCGCTTTATCAATCTTGAGATTGTACTCTTCGCCCAGCCGCTGGGCCGCGGCCATCGGATAGAATCCGCGCTGCTGCATCAGGGTATGCAGAATGGTTTTCGCTTCGTCATCGCGGCCTCGCTCCAGCAGGAGATCG
Organism: Leclercia sp. GLN_9; assembly: GCF_043105735.1. Lineage (NCBI taxonomy): Bacteria > Pseudomonadati > Pseudomonadota > Gammaproteobacteria > Enterobacterales > Enterobacteriaceae > Leclercia > Leclercia sp. GLN_9. The sequence continues at coordinate 168,181 of NZ_JBICLV010000026.1, read as the reverse complement.
GCCTGCCAGTAGCGCCATTCATCCTTCTCTTTGGCCTCCATCGGCAGACGCGCCAGCCAGGTGTTCAGGCCGCGGCGATCGCCGTTGCCCAGCGCCATACGCACGCGGCGCTCTACCAGCGAGGTAGACTGCGAGCGCATAATCGCGTCGTCGCGCCAGCGGGCCTGTTCGTCGGTGAGGTCATTGCCCATCAGTCGCCACGCCACGATATCGCGCAACTCCTGAGTCTGATCGTCATTCAACTGCTGTGCCTGGGCAAGAGAGGGGATCATCAACCGCGCGTTTTCCACGTCATCCCGTGCCACGCTGGTAAAGGCCACCGCCGCCATTTGACGCGTAAAATCGGTAGCGCCGGTATTGCGGGCAAAGTCCATCACCGTCTTCGGATCGTTTGCCAGCTGGATCAGGGCGCTGGAGATGGTCTGGTACTCCGGCGGCATCTGCCCGGCGAGGGTGGTCACCAGACGGGTGTTACCCGCTTTCATCGCCAGACGGATGCGCTCAAGATAGGCCAGCGGATCCTGCTTGCCGGACGCGCGCCAGGCGCCAAACAGCGAGTCGCAGGCGTTCGGCTGGCTTTTCCCGGTGAGCCACAAGGCTTTGGCACCGTCCCAGGCTTCCTCTTGCTGACCGGTCGCCCACTTCGCGTAGTAGTAGTTACACTGCGCTTCGGTGGTGCCAGGCTTCTCCGGGCTAAAGGCCAGCAGGCCGCGCCAGTCTTCGCGACGCGCCAGTTCGTTCACAAAACGCGACTGCAACGTGCGCGCAGGCGGCAACGTCGGGTTGGCCTGAATAAAGTTTTTGACGGTGATCGTCGGTTGGTTCATCAGATCGTCAGTCAGCTGACGGTATTCCAGATAAGGATACAGCGGATAGTTTTTAAGCGTCGGCATCAGGGCCTGCACCGTCTCCATCTGTCGCTGATCCCACGCCTGTTTGATCTGGGCATAACGGTTACGTTGTTCATCCAGTGAATCGGCTCGCGCTGCGCTGCTGATGGTCAGCACACATACGCTGGCAGCCAGTACTCGCCAGGCCACCTGTTTGGCTTTTACCACACGCTCGTCCTCTGTTAATCGTCGTTAAATGCAGCGTCTTGCCGCGCAAAAGCGTCTTTAACTTATGCTAACCAGGCATCGCTTAACGCGCCACGTCATGGACACATTTTTACCTTTCTTGCGCGCTTTAACACTCCCGGCGTCGATGGCTGGGATTAGAGAGGGAAAAAGGCTACACTTCGCCACTATTCTCATCACGATAAAAGAGGCGAAGTCCAACGTGGCTCAATTCGTTTATACCATGCATCGTGTCGGCAAAGTGGTCCCGCCGAAACGTCATATTCTTAAAAATATCTCGCTGAGCTTTTTCCCGGGCGCAAAAATTGGTGTGCTGGGTCTCAACGGTGCCGGTAAGTCCACCTTGCTGCGCATCATGGCGGGCATCGATACAGACATCGAAGGTGAAGCCCGTCCGCAGCCTGGCCTGAAAATCGGTTACCTGCCGCAGGAACCGAAGCTGAACCCGGAACACACTGTTCGCGAATCCGTCGAAGAAGCCGTTTCTGAAGTGGTTAACGCGCTGAAAGGCCTGGACGAGGTCTACGCGAAGTACGCCGAACCGGATGCCGACTTCGACAAGCTCGCCGCCCAGCAAGGCAAATTTGAAGAGATTATCCAGGCACATGACGGTCACAACCTGAACGTGCAGCTGGAGCGCGCGGCCGATGCCCTGCGTCTGCCAGACTGGGATGCAAAAATTGAAAAACTGTCCGGTGGTGAACGCCGCCGCGTCGCGCTGTGCCGTCTGCTGCTGGAAAAACCAGACATGCTGCTGCTCGACGAACCAACGAACCACCTGGATGCGGAATCCGTAGCCTGGCTGGAACGCTTCCTGCACGACTTCGAAGGTACCGTTGTGGCGATCACCCACGACCGTTACTTCCTCGATAACGTTGCCGGTTGGATCCTGGAGCTGGACCGCGGTGAAGGTATTCCGTGGGAAGGTAACTACTCCTCCTGGCTGGAGCAGAAAGATCAACGTCTGGCGCAGGAAGCTTCTCAGGAAGCGGCGCGTCGTAAGTCGATTGAGAAAGAGCTGGAGTGGGTTCGTCAGGGCGCGAAAGGCCGTCAGTCTAAGGGTAAAGCCCGTCTGGCACGCTTCGAAGAGCTGAACAACGCCGAATACCAGAAACGTAACGAAACCAACGAACTGTTCATTCCGCCTGGAGCACGTCTGGGTGACAAAGTGGTGGAAGTCAGCAACCTGCGTAAGTCTTATGGCGACCGCGTGCTGATCGACGATCTGAGCTTCTCGGTACCGAAAGGCGCGATCGTGGGTATCATCGGCCCGAACGGCGCGGGTAAATCAACCCTGTTCCGTATGATGTCCGGTCAGGAAGCCCCTGACAGTGGCACCATCACCCTGGGTGAGACCGTGAAGCTGGCCTCCGTTGACCAGTTCCGTGACGCCATGGATAACAGCAAAACCGTCTGGGAAGAAGTGTCCGGCGGGCAGGATATCATGCGTATCGGCAACACCGAGATGCCAAGCCGCGCTTATGTAGGCCGCTTTAACTTCAAAGGTGTTGATCAGGGTAAACGTGTGGGCGAGCTGTCCGGTGGTGAGCGTGGCCGTCTACACCTGGCCAAACTGCTGCAGGTTGGCGGTAACGTCTTGCTGCTCGATGAACCAACCAACGACCTGGACATCGAAACCCTGCGTGCGCTGGAAAACGCCATGCTGGAGTTCCCGGGCTGCGCGATGGTTATCTCGCACGACCGTTGGTTCCTTGACCGTATCGCGACCCACATTCTGGACTACCAGGATGAAGGTAAAGTGGAGTTCTTCGAAGGTAACTTCACCGAATACGAAGAGTACAAGAAACGCACGCTGGGCGCCGACGCGCTGGAGCCGAAGCGTATCAAGTACAAGCGTATCTCGAAATAAAAGCAAAACGGCAACCTACAGGTTGCCGTTTTTTTATGCCTGCGCCCTCCCCTTGTGGAAAAGGGTTGGCGTAAGGGGGTTACCCCTTCTCCCCCATCATCTCTTTCACCAGCTCCACGCAACGCAGGAAACGGCCGTCATAATCTGCCTCTTCCACATGCACAAAGTCGATATTGTTCGCTTCCAGCATCTCCACCAGCATGGTCTGGAACTCTTTCCGGTCCACCGAGCTGCCCAGGCTGCGCATCCCATCCGCTACCCACGGCGTGTTGTTCTCCAGCAGGATCACCAGGTCAAAGCGGTATTCGTCGATCAGGGCCTGCACAAACGGGTGCTCGCGCCCTTCGTACTTCTTACAGAACGCCTGAGTAGTGACGAAATCGGTGTCAATGAACGCCACTTTATTGGCGTATTTAACCGCAAAATCAATGTATTGCGCATGGCCCAGCGCGATTTTATCGTAGTCGGAATACTGCAACGCCATCTCATCCCCGCCAAGGTGTGAGAAGACATAATCCCGGCCATACTCCCAGGCGCTGGTGGTGTTAAAGATGTTCGCCAGCTTGTTGACCAGCGTGGATTTACCGCTGGACTCCCCGCCGAGGATCGCCACGGTGCGCACAAAGAACGGCTTCACTTCGGTGGGAATGTACTCCCAATAGCGGAACGGGTTTTCGCGGATCTGCGCTCCGCTGATGTTCATAAAGGTACGTTTGGGGTCAATCAGCACCGTCTCCGTTCCCAGGTGTTCCGGGTATTGCGAGGCATCGGACTCTTCAGAGGTGTAGATCCAGTTAGGCTGGATCCCTTTCTCTTCCATAAAGGCTTTTATGCCATTGCTCCACACGTCCCAGCCGTGGGGATACGGCTCCATGCCCTCTTCGTTAAAGGCATGAATACGAATGTTTTTCTGGTATTTAAAGGTTTGCAGCAACCAGCGCAGGCGATCGGATACGGTAGGTTGCTGGGACATGGCGCTGGCTTCGAACAGCTCCCGGTCGCGCTTATCATCGTAGCCCATGATGATATGCAGTTCGTCCACCTGGCTACAGGCGCGCTGGATGAGGTAGACATGCCCGGTATGCAGCGGATAAAACTTGCCGAACACCACGCCGATGTTCTTTTGCATGCGCGGAAATTCAAGCCCCAAAAAGCGATGCAGCGCTTCCAGCTTCTGCGCGCTGGGGCTTTTGATTTTGGCATTCAGCAGTTGGCTTAAATAGCCCTTGGTCATACCGCTGGCTTCCGCCACCTGCTGCAAGGTGCAGCCCTTCTGGCGGATAGCGGTCTTGATATAGTCAAATGACGACATAAATTACGGTGCCTCCTGCAACATCGAAGAGGTAATTATAAGTCGTCAAAGACGTTTAACGCATCTGCGAGTTTTTTCACCCCGAAGACCTGCATCCCTTCCGGTAATTTTTTGGGCACGTTCGCGGCAGGCACAATCGCCCGGCGGAAGCCGTGTTTTGCCGCCTCGGAGATACGCTCCTGGCCGCTCGGCACCGGACGGATCTCCCCTGCCAGCCCGACTTCGCCAAAGACCACCAGATCCTGCGGTAGTGGACGGTCGCGTAGGCTGGAGACCATCGCCAGCAGCAGGGCCAGGTCGGCACTGGTTTCGGTGACTTTTACCCCACCGACCACGTTCACAAACACATCCTGATCGGCCATCTGCAGGCCGCCATGGCGGTGCAGCACCGCCAGCAAAATCGCCAGACGGTTTTGTTCCAGGCCCACCGCAACGCGACGCGGGTTGCCCATCATCGAATGATCGACCAGCGCCTGAATCTCCACCAGCAGCGGGCGCGTCCCTTCCCAGACCACCATCACCGAGCTACCGGAGGTGACTTCATCACCACGGCTTAAGAAGATGGCCGACGGGTTACTGACTTCACGCAGCCCCTGCTCGGTCATGGCAAACACGCCCAGCTCATTCACCGCACCGAAGCGGTTTTTATGGCTGCGCAGAGTACGGAAACGGGTATCGACATCGCCATCCAGCATCACCGAGCAGTCGATACAGTGTTCAAGCACCTTCGGACCGGCCAGAGCGCCATCTTTGGTGACATGGCCGACCATAATGATCGCCACGCCGCGGGTTTTGGCGAAGCGCGTCAGGTAGGCCGCGGTCTCACGCACCTGGGCGACGCTGCCCGGCGAGGACTGCACATCGGCCATGTGCATCACCTGGATGGAGTCGATCACCATCAGCTTCGGCTGCTCTTCCTCAGCAATCATGCAGATCTGCTCGATGCTGGTCTCGGAGAGCATATTCAGATCGTTGGTGGGCAAAGAGAGCCGGTGCGCGCGCATCGCCACCTGCTGTAATGACTCTTCACCGGTGACGTACAGGGTTTTCATCTGCGACGCGAGCTTACACAGGGTTTGCAGCAGCAGGGTCGATTTCCCCGCGCCCGGGCTACCCCCAATCAGAATGGCGCTCCCCGGTACGACGCCGCCGCCCAGCACCCGGTCAAACTCTTTAAACCCGGTGGAGAAGCGCGGCAGGGCTTCCAGGCTGATGTCGGAGAGCTTCTGAACCTTCGATACACCCGCGTTGCCCGCATAACCGCTGAGACGCTCGTTACGGGCAACGGTTGGCGAAGCGGCAACCCCGCGCACTTCGGTGATGGTATTCCAGGCATGGCAGGCACTGCACTGCCCCTGCCAGCGCGGATAATCCGCACCACATTCATTACAGACAAATGCGCGTTTTGGAGCTTTCGCCACGTTTTACCTCTTTATTTCTGGTTCACGCTGCCGGAGAGAATGCAGAACACCCCCATCAGGTCAGCATGACGGATAATCACTTCCGTCTTTTCGTTCACGGTCGGTTTAGCATGGTAAGCAATGCCAAGCCCGGCCACTTTAATCATCGGCAGGTCGTTCGCGCCGTCGCCAATCGCCACCGTCTGGGCGACCGGGATATCATACTTTTCCGCCAGACGGGTCAGGGTGCTGGCTTTAAACTGGGCATCGACAATCTGGCCCACCACGTTTCCGGTCAGCTTACCGTCAAGGATCTCCAGTTCGTTGGCGACCACGGCATCCAGACGCAGCTTGTCGCGCAGATACTCGGCAAAGAAGGTAAACCCGCCGGAGGCGATCGCCACTTTCCAGCCCAGCGTCTCCAGCTTCAGTACCAGCTGCACCAGCCCAGGCATCAGCGGCAGCTTTTCGCGGACCTGGAGCAGAATATTGGCATCGGCATCCTTCAGGGTCGCCACGCGCTGTTTCAGGCTGGCGGTGAAGTCCAGTTCGCCGCGCATCGCGCGCTCGGTCACTTCGGCCACCATCTCGCCGGTACCGGCCAGTTTGGCGATCTCGTCGATGCACTCGATCTGAATGGCGGTAGAGTCCATGTCCATTACCAGCAGCCCCGGGGTTTTCAGATGCGGGATTTTACCGAGCGGAGCCACATCCAGCCCGGCGTCGTGCGCCAGACGAGTAGCGCGCTGGGTCAGGGAACCGGCCAGACGAATGACCTGGTAATCTTCCACGCACCAGGCGGCGACGATCACCATTGCGGCACCCAGCTTGCTCTGATACTGGGTCAGCTGCTGTTTATCCAGGCCGCGGCCATACAGCAGCCAGCCGCTACGGCCAGCATGGTAGTCCAGCGGCATTACCTCATCGCCACTTAATGAGAGCGGCAATCCTGGCCATAAAGAGACATCATTGGGCAGGTCGCACCAGGTAATGTTTGGCATTAAAGCTCCTGTAAAATCGTTCGCGCCGGGAATCATCCAGGGGGTGAAAATAACGCATGAGGCTACCTTGTAACCATCACTTCTGGCAACATTAACCCCGAAAATTTTCAGCAGGTGGAATATGGCTCGTGCAAAACTAAAATTCCGGCTTCATCGAGCCGTGATTGTCCTCTCCTGTCTGGCCCTGTTAGTGGCGCTGATGCAGGGCGCATCCTGGTTCAGCCAGAATCATCAACGACAGCGTAACCCACAGCTTGAAGAGCTGGCGCACACGCTGGCGCGTCAGGTGTCGCTTAACGTCGCCCCGCTGATGCGTACCGAAACGCCAGATGAAAAGCGCATTGGGCAGGTGCTGCGTCTGCTGACTTACGAGAGCCGCATTCTGGATGCCAGCGTGTATGACAACGAAGGCGCGCTAATTGCCCGGGCGGGGGAACATGTCGAGGTGCGCGACAGGCTGGCGCTGGATGGTAAAAAAGCCGGCGGCTACTTTAACCAGCAGCTGGTGGAGCCGATTCAGGGCAAAAATGGCCCGCTCGGCTACCTGCGTCTTACTCTCGACACCCATACCTTAGCCACAGAGGCCAAGCAGGTGGATAACACCACCAATATCCTGCGCCTGATGCTGCTGCTGTCGCTGGCGATTGGCGTGGTGCTGACCCGCACATTGTTACAGGGCAAACGCACCCGCTGGCAGCAGTCGCCATTCCTGCTCACCGCCAGCAAGTCGGTACCCGAAGAGGAAGAGAGCGAGAAGAAGGAATAGTGTTAAAGTAACCAAACGATTCAGAAAAGGAACTTTGCCATGACGACGTTACGCCTGCTTATCTCTGACTCTTACGATCCCTGGTTTAATCTCGCCGTAGAAGAGTGCATCTTCCGCCAGATGCCCGCCACGCAGCGGGTGCTGTTCCTGTGGCGCAACGCCGATACGGTGGTCATTGGCCGGGCGCAAAACCCGTGGAAAGAGTGCAACACGCGACGCATGGAAGAGGACAACGTGCGTCTGGCGCGTCGTAGCAGCGGCGGCGGCGCGGTGTTCCACGATCTCGGGAATACCTGCTTTACCTTTATGGCCGGCAAGCCGGAGTACGACAAAACCATCTCCACCAACATCGTGCTGAGCGCATTACAGGCGCTGGGTGCGACCGCGGAAGCGTCCGGGCGCAACGATCTGGTGGTCAAGACCGCCGAGGGCGATCGTAAGGTCTCGGGATCGGCCTATCGTGAAACGATGGACCGCGGTTTTCACCACGGCACCCTGCTGCTGAATGCCGATCTCAGCCGCCTGGCAAACTACCTCAATCCCGACCAGAAGAAGCTGCAGGCCAAAGGTATCACCTCCGTGCGTGGCCGGGTTGCGAATCTGGTGGATCTGCTGCCCGGCGTGACTCACGAACAGATCTGCGACGCGATCCGTGAGGCCTTTTTCGCCCATTATGGCGAGCGCGTAGACGCTGAAGTGATCTCCCCGGATAAGACGCCGGATTTGCCAAACTTTGCCGAGACCTTTGCCCGCCAGAGCAGTTGGGAGTGGAACTTCGGCCAGGCCCCTGCCTTCTCGCACCTGCTGGATGAGCGGTTTACCTGGGGCGGCGTGGAGCTGCACTTCGACGTCGAGAAGGGCCACATCTCGCGCACGCAGGTCTTTACCGATAGCCTGAACCCGGCGCCGTTAGAGGCTCTCGCAGCGCGTTTGCAGGGCTGTTTGTATCGGGCAGATATGCTGCAGCAGGCGTGTGACGCCCTGATTGGCGATTTCCCGGAGCAGGAGAGAGAGTTGCAGGAGCTGTCGGCGTGGATTGCGCGGGCGGTACGTTAACGAACGGTCTTGCTTCCTCCCTCCCCCAAAGGGAGAGGGAGGAGGAGATAATTACTCTTTATCGCCCAGCAGAACGGATTCCAGCGCGATTTTGATCATGTCGTTGAAGGTGGTCTGACGTTCAGCGGCAGTGGTCTGCTCGTGAGTACGGATATGGTCAGACACTGTGCAGATGGTCAGGGCTTTCGCGCCGAACTCTGCTGCCACGCCGTAGATACCTGCCGCTTCCATTTCCACGCCCAGGATGCCGTACTTCTCCATCACGTCGAACATTTCGCCGTCCGGGGAGTAGAACAGGTCAGCAGAGAAGATGTTGCCCACGCGTGCGTCAACGCCCAGGTTTTTCGCCGCGTCTACCGCGTTACGCACCATGTCGAAGTCTGCGATGGCGGCAAAGTCGTGATCCTTAAAGCGAATACGGTTCACTTTGGAATCGGTGCAAGCACCCATGCCGATAACGATATCGCGCAGCTTAACGTCCATGCGCACTGCGCCACAGGAGCCGACACGGATGATTTTCTTCACGCCAAAATCGGTGATCAGCTCTTTGGTGTAGATGGAGCAGGATGGGATACCCATGCCGTGACCCATTACGGAAATTTTGCGGCCTTTGTACGTACCGGTGAAGCCCAGCATGCCGCGAACGTTGTTCACTTCACGCACGTCTTCGAGGAAAGTTTCAGCGATATGCTTCGCGCGCAGCGGGTCGCCCGGCATCAAAACGACGTCAGCGAAATCACCCATCTCTGCATTAATGTGAGGAGTTGCCATCTTCAGTTCCTTTTACATTGTTGTTTTTGCCGGGTGGCGACTGCGCCTTACCGGGCCTACATGCTGTTCTCCCTCTCCCTGTGGCAGAGGGCTGGGGTGAGGGCATCAGGCCGCCCCCACCGTGACATCAGAACATAGCCTTGCCATATTCCATGTCGGACGTACCAAAGTATTTCGCAATGGTCTGGCCGATGTCCGCAAAGGTTTCACGGTGTCCCAGCGAGCCTGGTTTGACTTTCGGGCCGTACACCAGCACTGGAATGTGCTCGCGGGTGTGGTCGGTACCGGTCCAGGTCGGGTCGCAGCCGTGGTCGGCGGTCAGGATCAGAATGTCATCTTCCCCCACCAGCTCCATCAGCTCCGGCAGACGGCGGTCGAACAGTTCCAGACCCGCAGCATAGCCTGCGACGTCACGACGGTGGCCCCAGGAGGAGTCGAAATCAACGAAGTTGGTAAAGACGATCGTCTTGTCGCCCGCTTCTTTCATCTCTTTCACGGTCGCGTCGAACAGCGCGTCCAGACCGGTGGCTTTCACTTTTTTGGTGATACCGCAGTTGGCATAGATATCCGCGATTTTACCGACGGAGACCACCTGGCCATCTTTCTCATCAACCAGTTTTTGCAGCACGGTAGGTGCTGGCGGCTCCACAGCCAGGTCGTGACGGTTGCCGGTACGCTGGAAGTTACCCGGCTTGTCGCCAACAAACGGACGCGCGATCACGCGGCCAATGTTGTAGCCACCTTCGGTCAGCTCTTCACGGGCGATTTCGCACAGCTCGTACAGGCGATCCAGGCCAAAGGTCTCTTCATGGCAGGCAATCTGGAACACGGAGTCAGCGGAGGTATAGAAAATCGGTTTGCCGGTTTTCATGTGCTCTTCGCCAAGCTGGTCCAGAATTACGGTCCCGGAAGAGTGGCAGTTGCCGAGATAGCCCGGCAGGTTAGCGCGCTCAACCAGCTTATCCAGCAACTCCTGCGGGAAGCTGTTTTCATGATCGGAGAAATAGCCCCAGTCGAACAGAACCGGTACACCAGCGATTTCCCAGTGACCTGACGGGGTGTCTTTCCCGGAAGAAAGCTCGTGCGCCCAGGCGTATGCGCCCACCACTTCCGCGTTGCCATCCATACCCGCGGCAACGTGGCCGGTAGAGCCTTCGTGGGCTTTTACCAGACCCAGGCGGGTCAGGTTTGGCAGATTCAGCGGGCCTTGACGCCCGTTGTTTGCTTCGCCTTTAGCACAGGCTTCAGCGATGTGACCCATGGTATCTGCACCGGTGTCACCAAAGCGATCTGCATCTTCTGTAGCGCCGATGCCGAAAGAGTCCAGCACCATAATAAATGCACGTTTCATATGTTCTCCGTACTCAGTGCTTATAAAAAAGCGATCAGATCAGTATACCGCTATTCGGTAATGCGACGATAGACGGTTAGTGTGCTTTCTGGAGCTTTATCTGCCAGGGTGATGGCGGCCTTCACTGCTTTCGCCGCATCCTGCCAGCTGTTTTCATCTTTCGCGTGGATCACAGCCAGCGGACGTTGGCCGTCAACGCTGTCGCCCAGACGGGCCATATCGGTAAAGCCGACGCTGTAATCAATGCTGTCCGATGCCTGACGACGACCGCCACCCATCGATACTACCGCCATGCCCAGCGCGCGAGTGTCCATGGCAGAGACAAAACCTTCCGTATCTGCGTAAACCGCTTTGCTCAGCATCGCCGTTGGCAGGTATTTGGCATAGTTTTCCACGAAGTCGGTCGGGCCTTTCTGCGCAGCAACCATCCGGCCAAAGATTTCGGCCGCTTTGCCGTTATCCAGCACCGCCTGCAGTTTGGCACGGGCCTCGGCGTCGTCTTTGGCGAGGTTACCGGAGATCAGCATCTCGACGCACAGCGCCATGGTCACGTCGAACAGGCGCGGGTTGCGGTATTCGCCAGTCAGGAACTGGACTGCTTCACGCACTTCGACCGCATTACCGGCGCTGGAAGCCAGCACCTGGTTCATGTCAGTGAGCAGCGCGGTGGTGCGCACGCCTGCGCCGTTGGAGACGCCAACGATCGCTTCGGCCAGCGCAGCGGAGAGTTCATAGGTCGGCATAAAGGCGCCGCTGCCCACTTTCACGTCCATCACCAGCGCATCCAGCCCTTCAGCCAGTTTTTTGGCGAGGATAGAGGCGGTGATCAGCGGGATGGAGTCAACGGTCGCGGTAATGTCACGCGTGGCGTAAAAACGCTTATCCGCCGGGGCAAGAGAGCTGGTCTGGCCGATAATCGCCACACCAACGTCTTTAATAATGTCACGGAAGCGACTGTCATCCGGGAAGATATCGAAGCCCGGGATGGCTTCCAGTTTATCGAGCGTGCCGCCAGTATGGCCGAGGCCGCGCCCGGAGATCATTGGGATATAGCCGCCGCAGGCAGCGACCATTGGCCCCAGCATCAGCGAGGTCACATCACCCACGCCGCCGGTGGAGTGTTTATCCACGATCGGGCCATTAAGGTTAAGGCTCTTCCAGTCCAGAACGGTTCCTGAATCCCGCATCGCCATGGTCAGCGACACGCGCTCCGGCATCGCCATATCGTGGAAGAAAATGGTCATCGCCAGGGCGGCAATCTGCCCTTCAGAAATGGTATTGTCGCGAATGCCGTTGATAAAGAAACGGATCTCTTCGTCGCTTAAAGCATGACCATCACGTTTTTTACGAATAATTTCTTGTGCGAGAAACACGGTAACCTCCCGAAAGTAGGCCGGGTAAGCGTAGCGCCACCCGGCAAATCAAATCTTAATAGCTGCTTGCGCTCTTACCGTCGCCATGACCCAGCGCTTTCAGCAGGCTGGCCAGCAGGCTGGAGGCACCGAAGCGGTAGTGACGGGCGTCGGCCCAGTCGGCACCGAACAGCTCGTCGGCAATCGCCAGGAACTGCTGCGCGTCTTCCGCGGTACGCACGCCGCCTGCCGGTTTAAAGCCCACGCTTTTTTCCACGCCCATGTCGCGGATCACTTCCATCATGATGCGTGCGCTTTCCGGGGTGGCATTCACAGGGACTTTACCGGTAGAGGTTTTGATGAAATCGGCACCCGCTTTGATGGAGATTTCAGACGCTTTACGAATCAGCGCTTCTTCTTTCAGTTCGCCGGTTTCGATGATCACTTTCAGCAGCACGTTTGCCGCAGCGCAAGCTTCTTTACAGGCTTTAACCAGATCGAAACCAACCTGCTCGTTACCGGCGATTAGCGCACGGTACGGGAAGACCACGTCAACTTCGTCAGCACCGTAAGCGATAGCGGCGCGGGTCTCAGCCAGCGCGATCTCGATATCGTCGTTACCGTGCGGGAAGTTGGTGACGGTAGCGATGCGCACGTCCGGCGTACCCTGCTCTTTCAGGGTCTTGCGGGCGATCGGAATGAAACGCGGGTAGATACAGACAGCAGCGGTATTGCCCACGGCCGTTTTTGCCTGATGACACAGAGCGATCACTTTCTCGTTGGTGTCGTCGTCATTCAGGGTTGTCAGATCCATTAGTTTCAGGGCGCGCAGGCTGCTTGCGGTTAAATCGGTCATAACATTCTCCCGGCGTATAGCCGTAAAATTTTACCTTGCGGGTCTGTGAGTATTCTAACATCCACCCGCATTCTCACTTCGACATTCATCACAGTTAATGAAATATGCGTACAAATTTGCATAACAGTAATGAGATCAACTTCAAATAATTTAGCTACAACTGCTGATTAAAGCGTCAGGTACACGCCCGGGATCAAAGGCAGTGGTCGGGACTCTTTTTACAATCCTTCCCCATCATGCAGAAGAAAAAGGAAGCGAACATGCCCCCCGATGCCCTGCAACAACGTTGCCAGCAAATTGTGACAAGCCCGGTGTTAAGCCCCGAACAAAAACGCCATTTTCTGGCGCTGGAGGCAGAAAACAACCTCCCCTACCCGACGTTAGCCCCTGAAGCGCGCCAGGCGCTGGAGGCGGGGTTTATCTGCGATATGTTTGAGGGCCATGCGCCGTACAAGCCACGCTATGTGTTACCCGCCTATGCGATGTTCCTGAAACAGGGCTCGGAATGGCTGGAGCTGGAAGGTGCAAAGGATCTGGACGATGCTCTGTCGCTGTTAACCATCCTTTACCACCATGTTCCGTCCGTTACCGGCATGCCGGTGTACCTCGGCCATCTCGATACGCTGCTGCAGCCGTATGTTAGAATTCTAACACAACAAGAAATCGATATTCGAATAAAACGTTTCTGGCGCTATCTCGACCGTACCCTGCCGGATGCCTTCACCCACGTCAATATCGGCCCGGCAGACGGCCCTGTGACACGCGCCATTTTACGCGCAGATGCAGAGCTTAAGCAGGTTTCACCGAATCTGACCTTTATTTATGATCCTGAGATCACCCCGGATGATCTGCTGCTGGAGGTGGCCAGCAACATCTGCGAATGCAGCAAACCGCACATCGCCAACGGGCCGGTAAATGATAAAATTTTCACAAAAAAAGGCTTTGGCGTCGTCAGCTGTTACAACTCCCTGCCGCTGGCGGGCGGCGGCAGTACCCTGGTACGTCTCAACCTGAAAGCCATCGCGGAACAGAGCGAAACGCCTGAGGCGTTCTTTACCCGCACGCTGCCTTACTATTGTCAGCAGCAGATCGCCATCATCAATGCGCGCTGCGACTTCCTGTATCAACAATCCGGCTTCTTTGAGAATAGCTTCCTGGTAAAAGAAGGGCTGATCGATCCCGACCGTTTTGTGCCGATGTTCGGCATGTATGGCCTGGCCGAAGCGGTGAATGTGCTGTGCGAGAAAGCCGGGATTACGGGGCGCTACGGTAAAGATCAGCAGGCCAACGCTCTGGGGTATCGCATCAGCGAACAATTAGCGACCTTTGTGGAAAATACCCCGGTCAGGTACGGCTGGAAGCAACGCGCCCTGCTGCATGCCCAGTCGGGGATCAGCTCTGACGTTGGCACCACGCCGGGCGCGCGTCTGCCTTATGGTGAAGAGCCCGATCCGATCAGCCATCTGCTGGCGGTTGCGCCGCATCATCAGCACTATCACGCCGGGATCAGCGATATCCTGACTCTGGATGAAACCATCAAGAGCAATCCGCAGGCGGTGGTGGAACTCTGTTTGGGTGCCTTCCGCGCCGGGATGCGCGAGTTCAGCGCCAATATTTCGGGTAACGATCTGGTGCGCGTCACTGGCTATATGGTGCGGCTTTCCGATCTGGAGAAATACCGCGCCGAAGGCTCGCGTACCAACACCACCTGGCTGGGTGAAGAGGCCGCCCGTAACACCCGTATTCTGGAGCGCCAGCCGCGCGTGATAAGCCATGAACAACAGATGCGCTTTAGTCAGTAAGATTATCCCGTTCTCCTGCGTTGACGGGCCCGGCAGCCGCCTGGCCCTGTTTCTGCAAGGGTGCAACCTGCGCTGCAAAACCTGCCACAACCCGTGGACGATAGGCCGCTGCAACGACTGCGCGTCGTGCGTGCCGCACTGCCCGCATGACGCGCTGAACATTCAGGCTGGACGGGTCTGGTGGGATGATGCCCGCTGCCAGCAGTGCGACACCTGTCTGCAGATGTGCCCGCAGCAGGCGACGCCCATGGCGCTGCGTTTAAGCGTGGAGGAGGTGGTGGCGCAGATCCGCAACGTGTCACCCTTTATCTCCGGCATCACCGTCAGCGGCGGAGAAGCCACTACACAGCTGCCGTTTCTGGTGGCGCTGTTTTCAGCCCTGAAGGCCGATCCGCAGCTGCAACATTTGACCTGTCTGGTGGACAGTAACGGTCTGTTAAGTGAAACCGGCTGGCAAAAACTGCTCCCGGTGTTTGACGGTGCGATGCTGGATCTTAAAGCCTGGAACGCGGCGCACCATTGCTATCTGACCGGGCGCGACAACGTGCTTATCAAGCGCAGCATCCACTGGCTGGCCGCGCACCACCGGCTGAGCGAGCTGCGTCTGCTGGTGATCCCGGATCGCTGCGATTACCTGACGCACCGCCGGGAGCTGGTCGAGTTTATTCGCCAGTTAGGGGATGTGCCCGTCAGGATCAACGCCTTCCATGCGCACGGCGTCTATGGCGAAGCCCGACACTGGCGTAGCGCCACGGCAGAGGATGTCGAACCACTGGCCGGGATGCTGGAGCATGAGCGGATCAGGGTGATCCGCCCGGCGCTCTATTTATAGCGGCAGGTCGAACAGCGTGCGGGTGTTGTTCAGCAATGCCGCGGCGATCTCATCCGCAGGCTCGTCACGCAGTTCACACAGAGTCGAAAACACCCGCGCCGCCTGCTCCGGGCGGTTCGGCTGGCCCTGAAAACCGTTGAGCGGCATGTCGGGGGCATCGGTTTCCAGCAGCAGAGCGGAGAGCGGTAATTGCGCCATTACATCGCGCGTTTTACTGGCCCGTGGATAGGTGATCGTGCCGCCGACGCCAATTTTATAGCCCATCTCGACAAAGCGCTGCGCCTGCTGCAGGCTGCCAGCAAAACCATGGACCATGCCGGTACGCGGCAGATCCTGCCGTTTAAGGTGCATCGCCAGTTTGTCGTGGGTACGCCGGGAGTGGAGGATCACCGGTAAATCGTAGCGTTTCGCCAGCTTCAGCTGTGCGTCGAGGATCGCCTCCTGACGATCAAAGTGCGGATCCTCCCGATAAAGATCGAGGCCGATCTCCCCTACCGCCACCAGTCTTTCCGGGCGCGCCGCCAGCGCCGCTTCCAGTTGATCCAGATGTGCATCCTGGTGGGATTCGATCACAATCGGATGCAGGCCCAGCGCCATATACAGCGTCGGATAGCGCGCCCCGAGGCGCAGGACGCGATCGATGCTCGCCACATCAATCGATGGCACCACAATCGCCATCACTCCCGCATCGGCGGCACGCTGGAGGCTGGCTGGCTCATCGTCAGTAAAAGGCGGGAAATCAAAGTGGCAATGGGTATCGATAAAGCGGTAAGTCACGCCAGATCCTCGTTATCAAACAGGGTGTCATTGGCCTCAGGGGCCATCACCAGCGGCGTGGTGACAGCATCGTTGGCCACGCTTGCCGGGGAAACCACCACCGGAGCAGGGGCAATAATATGCTGATGGCGGCGCAGCGGTGGACGTTCAGCTAACAGCTTGCCCACCGTGGCCAGGAAATAACGCCCGCACAGGCGCCCGGTTTTGTAGTCGTCCCGCAGGGCGGGCACGCGGCTGCCCAGCGCCATGCTGTTAAGCGGACGCGGGGGATAGATTTCAAAGATGCGCAGCTTACCCGGCGGCTTCTCGATAAAACGCTGGATGGTGTGATAGCTGGCCTCATGATGTGAAACCAGATTCAGCATCGGTTGCAGGCTGCTGGTGCCCAGCCAACGTTCCATCCGCTTAAACCACTGCGGCGTGTAGTACATCTGCGACGGCACGGTGCGGATCACCACGATGGTCTGGGCACCGCGTCGGGCCGCCTCCTGCACCGGGATCGCGTCGCTGACGCCACCGTCCAGATAGGCAATGCCGTCCAGCGCTGCGCCGGTGCGGTAGAAACCAGGGATGGCACTGGAGGCGCGAAGAATATCCAGCCAGTTCTCTTTTTGCGGGGAGAAGTAGCTGGCCGAGTAGTCATCGCCGCGACAGGCGCACATCCAGAAAGCTTTTCCGGTATCGAACAGGCGCGAAGCGGTATCCATTGCCAGCGGCATTTGGCTGGCAGTGGCCTCCAGAAGCCAGTCGAGGTCGATAAGATTCCCGCCGCGTACAAAGCGCAGTGGATCGAAAAATTCGCGGGAGGTGGTGTAACGCATGATCACTTTCCGGGCATAGCCCGGCTGATGACAGACGTAGGCCGAGAGATTTTGCGCCCCGGCGGAGGTGCCAAGGTAGAGATCAAACGGGTTAAACTGCGCGCGCATAAATTCGTCCAGCACGCCAGCCGTGAAGATCCCTCGCTGTCCGCCGCCCTCACACACCAGGGCCATCTGGCCTGGTCGAAAGGGTTTCAGCGCCAGCGGCGCAATGTTGCCGAGCGTAACCGGAATTCGCTGTCCCACCTCTGCTGTCCTGTTTTTTATTTGTTTTGTTATTACACAGTAGCGTACACCCGGCGTATTACTCAAATCGGATGCCGACAAACGCCAGCCATAAAAAAGGCTCATGCAGAGCATGAGCCTTTTTCGTCAACTAACCCATAACCTGAGCTATGGACGACGGCGTCCGGTGAACAGGCTAACCAGGAACAGGATAATACCGACGACGAAGACAATTTTCGCCGCACCCGCCGCGGTACCCGCCAGACCACCAAAACCCAGAGCGGCGGCAATTAACGCGATAACCAGAAAAATGATACCCCAACGAAACATAAGACTCTCCTTTACCATAGTTAATGTCGACCGCATGGTGAGCGCTCAGGTTGCTCACGGCGATACTAAGGTTTAATTCTTATCTCGCCTTCTGGCCTCAGCCAGAAGGACGATTGTGGTGTTTTATTTAACCTTCAGGTCGTTTTTAACGCTTTTCACGCCATCAATGGCTTTTGCGATGCTCTCGGCACGATCGCTCTGTGCTTTTGAATCCACAGTACCGCTCAGTTGAACAACACCGTCGGTGGTTTCAACTTTCACTTTACGTGATGGCACGATGTCATCAGCTAACAGTTTAGCTTTGATTTCGCTGGTAGTTGCAGTATCGCCGGCATAGCCTTTGGCAGACTGCTCTTTACCGTCACGCACATGCAGTTTGTCGCTGACAGAGGTCACACCCTCTACCTTCTTCGCCACGGCAACCGCTTTTTCAGCCTGCGCCTGACTCTCGACAAAGCCACTCAGCGTGACCACATTTTTCTCGGTTTCTACGGAGATGTCGGTGCTCTTAATATCATCAGCATCCACCAGCGCCGCTTTTACTTTCGCTGTGATAGAGCTGTCATCCATGAAGTTACCGACTTTATTCATAGAGTTATCGATTTTTTCCCCAGCGGTGTTTGCTGTGGATTGCGCTTTATCAGTGGCGGTGGTTTCTGCCATTGCAGAACCGCATACCAGAGCGCTACCCATCATTACCGCCAACAGAGTTTTCGAAATCTTCAGTTTTTTAGTATTCATCGATGTATTCCTGTGGTTTGCTCCGAATTCGAGCGTAAATCATCATGTGTAAGTAGTCTTTCATCCTACTAATCAACACTCGGGCGAGATGAGAACCTTATCAACACGCATTGAGTGGAGCTTTCATCTGCGCCCGGTGTTAAACACTGAGTTAAATATAGATCACTCTCGCAGCGCTGCTTTCAGAATTGACTAATAAATGAGCAATAAGTAACAAAAGATGATGAATTAAGAACATTCCGCAAGGGATTAATAAGGCAGGGATTTAAGCAGAGCACGGCGGCTGCCGTGCTCTGAGAAGGGATTAGTGCTCGCGGGTTTTACGGAACTGAATATCCGGGTAACGATCGTGCGCCAGGTTCAGGTTAACCATGGTTGGGGCGATATACGTGAGGTTATCACCGCCATCCAGCGCCAGCTGGACTTCGTTCTTACGCTTAAATTCTTCGAATTTCTTCACGTCAGAACACTCAACCCAGCGCGCCGTCGCCACGTTGACCGATTCGTAAATCGCTTCAACGTTGTATTCGCTCTTCAGGCGGGCAACAACCACGTCGAACTGCAGCACACCGACGGCGCCGACAATCAGATCGTTATTGGAAATAGGACGGAACACCTGCACCGCACCCTCTTCCGATAGCTGAACCAGCCCTTTCAGCAGCTGTTTCTGTTTCAGCGGATCCCGCAGGCGGATACGACGGAACAGTTCCGGCGCGAAGTTCGGAATACCGGTGAACTTCATCATCTCGCCCTGGGTAAAGGTGTCACCGATCTGGATGGTGCCGTGGTTATGCAGACCGATGATGTCGCCCGGATACGCCTCTTCCACGTGGGAACGGTCGCCGGCCATAAAGGTCAGTGCATCGGAGATCACCACGTCTTTACCGGTACGCACCTGACGCAGCTTCATGCCCTTTTCATATTTACCGGACACCACACGCATAAAGGCCACGCGGTCGCGGTGTTTCGGGTCCATGTTGGCCTGAATTTTAAACACGAAACCGGTGAACTTCTCTTCGCTGGCAACCACTTCACGGGTGTCGGTGTTGCGCGGCATTGGCTGCGGCGCCCACTCCACCAGGCCGTCCAGCATATGGTCAACGCCGAAGTTACCCAACGCGGTACCGAAGAAGACCGGGGTGATTTCACCGCTCAGGAACAGCTCCTGGTCGAACTCGTGGGAAGCACCTTTGACCAGCTCCAGCTCGTCACGCAGCTGCTCTGCCAGCTCATCGCCCACTGCCGCGTTCAGCTCAGGGTTATCCAGCCCTTTAACGACGCGCACTTCCTGGATGGTGTGACCTTTACCGGTCTGATACAGGTAAGTTTCGTCTTTATAGAGGTGGTAAACCCCTTTAAACAGCTTGCCGCAGCCAATAGGCCAGGTGATTGGCGCACAGGCGATCTTCAGCTCGCGTTCCACTTCGTCCATCACTTCCATCGGATCGCGGATGTCACGGTCGAGTTTGTTCATAAAGGTGAGGATCGGCGTATCGCGCAGACGGGTAACTTCCATCAGCTTACGGGTACGGTCTTCTACACCTTTTGCGGCATCGATCACCATCAGACAGCAGTCCACCGCCGTCAGGGTACGGTAGGTATCTTCGGAGAAGTCTTCGTGCCCCGGGGTATCAAGCAGGTTCACCAGGCAGTCGTGATACGGGAACTGCATCACGGAGGTGGTGATCGAGATACCACGCTGCTTTTCCATCTCCATCCAGTCAGATTTTGCATGCTGGCTGGAGCCACGGCCTTTTACCGTACCGGCGGTCTGGATCGCCTGTCCGAACAGCAACACCTTTTCGGTGATGGTGGTTTTACCGGCATCCGGGTGAGAGATAATGGCAAAAGTACGGCGCTTCGCCACCTCTTGCAGATAAGGAGACAACGTCATAATAGAATCTTCTATAAAAAGCGCGGCAGCAGGCCACGCATCATGAATACGAAAATGCGGCTATTTTACCCATCAATGGGGGGCAGGCAATCAATGTTTACACAGGAGTTGCTCCAGTACGCTCAGGGAGGCCACGGTCCAGGTCGGGTTGATTCCTTCCGGCAGGGGGCGATTGTGCGCATTCAGCCAGCAGGTGGACAGCCCGGCGTTCATCCCGCCGAGGATATCGGACTCGGCCGTATCCCCCACCATCAGCACCTTTGACCGATCAGGGTTTCCGGCCTGGTCCAGCGCATAATCGAAAATTTTGGCTGCCGGTTTGGCCACACCCACCTGTTCGGAGATCACTAATAAATCAAAGTAGTCACGAAAACCGGTGCGCTCAAGGCGGACCTGCTGTAACGCGGTAAAGCCGTTGGTGATGATCCCAAGCTTCGCCTTTCCTTTCAGGGAGGCGAGCAGCGACGCGGCGCCCGGCAGGGGGGCGCAGATCTCTGCCATCGCGTTCAGGAACGCATAATTCAGATCGCCCGCCGGGACGTTCAGGCGCTCAGACCATCCCTGAAAACGTTGATGCTGCAGCTGTAACGCGGTGATCGCCCCGTTCTGGTAATCGACCCACAGCGGTTTATTCACCGTCTGGTAATCCTGGAAATCTTCAGCGGTAAAGGTCACGCTGTAGTAGAGAAACATCCGCTGTAAGCCACCAAACGCATCGAAGGTAAACAGCGTTTCGTCAGCATCAAAGAAAATCCAGTCCCAGTTCATCGTTACAACCTTTTTAGTTATCCAAGCGGCAGAGCCATGATGATGGCGTCTTCACGTCCTTCTGCGGTGGGGTAATAGTTACGGCGGATCGTCGCCTCGTTGAAGCCCAGGCTTTCATAGAGTGCGATGGCGGCGGCGTTCGAGGCCCGTACTTCCAGCCACAGCGTGAACACGTCTCGTGCTTCCAGCTCGCGAATTAAATGTTCCAGCAGTTCTCTGCCCAGCCCACGGCGCTGGAAAGCAGGATCTACGGCGATGTTAAACAGCGTCGCCTCATCCAGAACGACCTGCGTAATGGCGAAAGCCGCCAGGGTATTATCGACATCCAGTCGATAGTTGAGGTAACGCTCGCCCTGGTTGCTGGCAAACGTTTTTTCACTCCACGGAAAGGCGTGGGCGCGTTTTTCGATCTCAAAAGCCTGCGCTAAATCAGTCGTCGTGAGGGAAGAAATTGTGTTCATGTTCGCAGATTTGTTGCCACAGCGCGCGACGTGCCGCCGGGTTCGCGTTAAGTTCGTCCAATGCCGGGGTGGCCAGGTTGCCGCCCTCCAGCGCTATTTCTTCCATCACGCCAAGCTGCCAGCTGTTACAGCGACCGTCTGGCGGTAGCATGGCCACGCGATCGGGCGTGAGCTGGAGCACCTGGTCGGCACCCAGCTTCAGGGCGCGCAGCACGTCGGCAATCAGCGGCTCGTTCAGCGCGGGCAGGCTCTGCGCCACCATCACCAGACGAATGTGCGCCGGAAGCGAGATGGCGATTTCGCCCTGCAAGGCCGCCGGGCGGCGCAGCGCCCACTGGGTGATACCCAGTTGCTGTAATTGCCTGTCTCGTCGGGATGCCATTGCGAAAACTCCTGTCTGTCAGGCGCGCAAATATACCAAATGTGTCGAATCTGCGCCATCTACCTACTATAATCCCCGCCTGAGTTTATTGAGGAACAATTCATGTCTGCATTTACCCCGGCAAGTGAAGTCTTGCTGCGCCACAGTGATGATTTCGAACAAAGCCGTATTCTGTTTGCCGGAGATATGCAGGATGACCTGCCTGCCCGTTTCGAGTGCGCTGCGAGCCGCGCGCACACCCAGCAGTATCACCACTGGCAGGTACTGAGCCGCCAGATGGGCGAGCGCGTTCGCTTTAGCCTGGTGGCTGAGCAGAGCGACATCGCGGATTGCGATACGCTGATCTACTACTGGCCGAAGAACAAACCTGAAGCCCAGTTCCAGCTGATGAACCTGCTCTCCCTGCTGCCGGTGGGCTGCGATATTTTCGTGGTCGGTGAAAACCGCAGCGGCGTGCGTAGCGCCGAGCAGATGCTGGCCGATTACACTACCCTGAACAAAGTTGACAGCGCTCGCCGCTGCGGCCTGTACCATGGCCGTTTGGACAAAAAACCAACCTTCGACGCGGAAAAATACTGGGGCGAATATCAGCTGGATGGCCTGACCATCAAAACGCTGCCGGGCGTATTCAGCCGTGATGGTCTGGACGTTGGCAGCCAGTTGCTGCTCTCCACCTTTACGCCGCACACCAAAGGCAAAGTGCTGGATGTCGGCTGTGGCGCAGGCGTGCTCTCCGCCGTACTCGCCAGCCACTCACCGAAGGTGCGTTTGACCCTCACCGATGTCGGCGCATCCGCCATTGAAGCCAGCCGTGCGACCCTGGCCGCTAACGGCATTGAGGGCGAGGTATTTGCCTCCAACGTGCTCTCCGACGTGACCGGTCGTTTCGATATGATTATCTCCAACCCGCCGTTCCATGATGGGGTAGAAACCACCCTCGAGGCCGCGCAGACGCTGATCCGCACTGCGGTACGCCATCTGAATAGCGGTGGTGAGCTGCGTATCGTGGCTAACGCCTTCCTGCCGTATCCAAAAGTGCTGGACGAAGTCTTCGGCTTCCACGAAGTGCTGGCGCAAACGGGCCGCTTTAAGATCTACCGTGCGATCATGACCCGTCAGGCGAAGAAGTAACGTCTCCCTCCGGCCTGATCTGCGCGATCAGGCCATTTTTGCAACGATCAAAACATCCGGCACAATTATCTATTGACGAATAGCTGAAAACATCTAGAATGCGCCTCCGTGGTTACGATACTTTTTTTGTATCGATGGTATGCGAAGGTGGCGGAATTGGTAGACGCGCTAGCTTCAGGTGTTAGTGTCCTTAGGATGTGGGGGTTCGAGTCCCCCCCCTCGCACCAATAACCATGATTGATATTGCTCGCACTGGGCGAAGGTGGCGGAATTGGTAGACGCGCTAGCTTCAGGTGTTAGTGTCCTTAGGATGTGGGGGTTCGAGTCCCCCCCCTCGCACCAACGAGGCGATATCAATACAATAAGATGACTGTGCGAAGGTGGCGGAATTGGTAGACGCGCTAGCTTCAGGTGTTAGTGTCCTTAGGATGTGGGGGTTCGAGTCCCCCCCCTCGCACCAATTATCTTATCTCTCCTGATTTTCTCTCTTGTTACCCTTTCAGTTCAGATTCATCACCAGAACCCACATTCCCGCAATAAGCGCAACACATGATGGCAGCAGCACAAAGTGCCGCAGTTGTTTATGCCAGATCATGGCGGATGACATGAGTAATCCCGACACGATAATCACTTTCCAGACCGCCAGCGACAGATCGGTAAATGCCAGCCCGGCAATCATCGCCCCCGGCAATATCACTCCCCATCCACTCCCTAACGCTCTGCTCAACATGATCTGTCCCCCAACCCGATAATGATAACCAATATCATATGACATAATTTCTCATTTGTCAGCGTGGGCTTATGTGAGACTTAATTATATAAAACATCTTGCGCCCGGTTTTATCTATAGTTAGGATTGGCAATCATTATCATTTAGATTTTTATCCAGCCCAATTATGGCCATACGCTCTGCACACGTCATTGAGAATGTCATCTGGCAAACCCGCCTTCCGGCCGGGCCTTCAGGGCTTGCGGATACGGTGCGTGACGCCATTGCCGAGACGCGTGCGCATATGCTGGATGTCATCAAGCTGGATGAAACGCCTCCGCACCATGCCCTGACGCTGGCACAGTGGCAACGCCCTGCCGAGTTGCAGTCATTGCTGGCCACCTACTCCGATCATATCTACCGCAACCAACCTACTCTGGCGCGCGAAAACAAGCCGCTGCTGTCGCTTTGGGCGCAATGGTATATCGGGCTAATGGTACCGCCGATGATGCTGGCTCTGCTTACCCAGGAGGTGGCGCTGGATCTCTCCCCTGAACACTTCCACGTTGAGTTTCATGAAACCGGGCGTGCCGCCTGCTTCTGGATCGACGTTCAGGAAGACAGCCAGACCACCTCGCTTTCTGCACAGCAACGAATGGAAGTGCTGATTACCCGGGCGCTGATCCCGGTGGTTGAGGCGCTGGAAGAGACAGGTGAGATCAACGGCAAACTTATCTGGAGCAATACCGGATACTTAATTCACTGGTATCTGACCGAAATGAAAACCCTGCTGGGTGATGAGAAGGTGGACACATTGCGTCAGGCCATTTTCTTTGCCCGCCAGCTGTCGGATGGGCGTGATAACCCGCTTTACCGCACCGTGGTGCCGCGCGACGGGCTGCTGGTGCGTCGTACCTGCTGCCAGCGTTATCGCCTGCCGGATGTTCAGCAATGTGGGGACTGCACGCTTAAATAAACGAGTGCGGCCTGATGCCCTCACCCTCTCCCAACAAATACTAAAAACGGCGACCTCTGGTCGCCGTTTTGCTTTTACCTATGCCACCTGCTGACTTTCTTCGTCGGCACGTTGGGCCTCTTCGGCTTCCTGCGCCAGCAACTGCTTCTCGTACACTTTAAAGAACGGGTAGTAGATGATGGCAGAGACGAGGGCTAACAGCAGCACCAGTACCGCCGCACGGAAGTCCCAGCCCAGCGCCCATGCGGCACCCACAGGCGCAGGCGCCGTCCACGGCACTACGGAAATCACCCGGCCAATCAGATCCAGCTTCATCGCCGCCCACGCCAGTACCGCATTCACCATCGGTGCCAACAGGAATGGAATGAAGAACACCGGGTTCATGACGATCGGCGTACCAAAGATCACCGGCTCGTTGATGTTGAAAATACTTGGCACCACGCTCAAACGGCCAATCGACCGCAGGTGCGCCGAGCGGCTGCGCAGGTAGCAGAACACCAGCCCCATCGTCGCCCCGGAACCCCCAATCACAATGAAGAAGGTCCAGAACGCCTCCATAAAGATGTGCGGCAGCGGCGCGCTCTGCGCCAGCGCGGTCTGGTTCATCCCCAGGTTGGTCAGCCAGAACATCTGCAGCATCCCGGAGACAATCGCCGCCCCGTGGATCCCCGCAAACCACAGCAGATGGCCGATCAGCACCGCCAGCAGGATCGCAGGCAGCGAATCCGCAGCAGACACCAGCGGTTTAAAGATGGCCATAATTGCCTGCGGGATCAGCATGCCAAATTCCGACTGGATAAACAGGCTCAGCGGATAGAGGGTTAACACCACCACCAGCACCGGGATCAGCAGATCGAAGGAGTTTTTGATCATCGGCGGCACCTGATCGGGCAGGCGGATACCGATGTTGTGCGCTTTCAGGAAACGCATCATCTCCACGCAGTAGATCGCCACCAGAATGGCGGTAAAAATCCCCGTCCCACCGAGGCTATCCACCGGCAGCGCACCTTTGGTTTTTGGCGCCGCAATCAGCAGGAAGGCCATCAGCGACAGCATCGCGCACATGAAAGGATCGAGCTGGTGCGACTTCACGTAGTGCTTGCCGAGGTTGTAGGCGATAGCCGCGCAAATATAAAGAGACATCACCCCCATCGTCATATCGAACGGGGTCAGAATCTGGCCTTCAAACTGTTTCGCCATATCCAGCCAGGCGCGGGCAAAGCCCCAGGTGGTATCCGGTGAAAACGGCGGATAGGCAAACACTAATAAGAACGAGCCGACAATCATAAACGGCATGGCGGAGATAAAGCCGTCGCGGATCGCCATTACGTGACGCTGGGAAGAGATGCGTCCGGCAATGGGGCTGACATAGTTTTCAACAAAGCGGAATATCAGGTTAAACGCAGCATGGTTGGCAGACATAACGGCTCTCCTGTCAGACGATCGTTTCGGGCGCAGTTACGCCGCTCGGTGTTCCATATACCACTTTCACCACCTTGCTGGTTCGCTTACCAGCGGTACTGCTCAAACGGATAGGTTTCATAATCGACTCTTATTATTTATTGGATACAGGGGAAATGACGTAATCAGTATTAATCTCCGCTTCCCGGTCTGCAACCGGTTACTGTAACCGGTTTCCGTGATTGTGAAGAGGATCCAGAAATCGCTGATGTTGGAGTTTTGTTACTTAGGGAATATTTACAGAGCATAATTTCTTATGACAGATTACACAGCGTATTTTTCTGGAGGAAACAATGAGTTTGCAGTCTGTGCGTCAGTTTTTTGCTGACCATGCTCCCGACGTAGAAGTTATCGAGCTGGGTCAAAGTACCGCTACCGTTGCGCTGGCTGCCGAGGCGCACAATGTCGCGCCAGGGCAAATAGCGAAAACGCTGTCCCTGAAAATTAAAGATGAGGTGATCCTGGTCGTCGCCAAAGGTGATGCGCGCCTGGATAATAAAAAGCTGAAGCAGACCTTTGGCGCAAAAGCCCGGATGCTGAGCAGCGATGAGGTGGTGACGGTAACCGGGCACCCCGTCGGCGGCGTATGCCCTTTCGGGCTGGAAAACCCGCTGGCGGTCTACTGCGATATTTCGCTCAGGCAGTATGCCGAAGTCCTGCCTGCTGCTGGTGCCATTCACAGCGCGGTGCGCATTTCACCGGAACGCATGGCCGAGCTAACCAAAGCCACCTGGGTGGACGTTTGCCTGTAACCCCTGCGCCAGATGTGACTCTGGCGCAGACAGGTTATTACGCGTCAGGAATGGAGCGGAGAGAGGAAGTGCAGCGCGCGGTGGTCGGGTATGGGAAACAGCGTCAGAATATCTGCCGCATCCAGTAACCCCACATCGGAGTGCACGCCGAGCTTCATCATGGCATTAAATTTATGCGCCCGAATGGTTTTGATATTGCGCTCCAGCTGGGTGGCAATTTGCGCGAGGGAATAGCCACACGACATATACTGCAAAATGGCGCGCTCGGATGGGCTTAGCAACCGTCCACGATGAATATTCCAGTGATGCAGCTTGCTGTCGTTCGCCCGCCGGGTCTCGCTCAACATTTTGCTGAGCTGCTCCTGCAGCGTGGCCAGCGAATGAGATTTCAGAAGAATTCCGTGCAAACGTGACGGCGAAAGCTGGTTTATCAGGCTTGCTTCTTTTTCGTCTGACGCCAGGACAATGCGCTGAATCATGCCGTGGGTAGCAGTCAACTCCTTGATGCACAGCAGACAATTTCGTCGCTCTTCACGCTCATCGGAGAGGGAATAAATCAACGTTGAATACGGAACAGAATTAAGGGTGGATTGAAAACTGGCGATGTTATTAAAAAGGTGTACTTCGTAAGCATTCAGTGATGGGCTGGCAAAAAGGTGTTTCAGCCCCATAGCACTCATCATGCACTTTTCGACGATAGCGATATGTCTTTTCGCGGCACTCTTTTCCATTCGTCTTGCTCTCCATAGGCTGAGAATAAATTCAGCTCTTTCATTCCCTTGGTGCTGTTAATCCACGCGTACATTTCGGCATTACTGGTTAAAGAGAGTCGCCTCATGGCGCTATTCTTTTGCGCGCTTACCGTTTTATTACTTTTCTTCAGTAATGTAGCGATCTGATTAATTCCCCATCCTTTGCCGAGCAGGCGCAGTACTTTGCGCTCTGAAAAGGTCAACATGACGTCACCCTGAGCATCATGAAACTCTTCCGCCGCGGGTTTTAACAACGTCTGACTAATTCGTTCAGCGCGTTCACTCCCGGAACGAATCGCATTAACCACAACGTCAATGGACTCCATATCGGAAAGTAAGGTACTTTCTGGCCGCATTAAGAGCTCGACAGCGAAGGGATAAATGGCGCGCGGAACCAGATAAATCCAGTGAATATCCCGATACTGGTTTTGTAGCTTGTAAAACTGTTCACAGAGGCTGCGCGCATTGCGCGGGTCGCCAGACAGATCCGCAATGACAACAAAGGCACGGCGTAACTGAAGAAGCGTCAGCTCCTCCTGAGACCGGCTAAACGCGTGTTCGCAGTCTGGAAAATAACGAGACATAATGCTGCCGAGACCGGTTTGCATTATGGGTGATTTACTGATGATTATTGCGCTTTTACAATTTATAGATGACATTGGCGCTCCGAATCCATTCATAAAGTCATTTCACGTCTTTCATCCAGTTGAAATACCCGCTTCTTTTACAGGGCGACGTAAAAATGTAATGTTTTTCCTTTTTCATTAGCTGAGCGAAATGAGAATGCGAAAAGAATCCGCATCACAAATTTATACACCGCCAAAATCGGCATTAATGTCGCGGAATCCGCACGAAATGTTAAGTCTCTGGTCATAATATTATCCTAAATAGGATATTAGTTATTCTAAATATAAAAATTATAAATATAGATATATTAAACCCATAGAAAATAATAATTAGTTACCCTGCATTTCCGAAAACCTTAGGTCGCTAATCGGCTTAAACCTTGATCTAACCCAGAGTAAGCCTCACCGGGTTGTGTGCTACAAGTAACCCTTCTGACCATCCAACCGTCACTCTCTCCTCAGGGCAACAGATGCAGGCAGATCAGTCATCACAACGCACCGCCACGCGACTGTGTATTCAGTGCGGCCTTTTTTTATTGCAGCATGGCGCAGAGAGCGCCCTGGTCGAGGAGCTGTCCACACGCCTGGGGCTGGCGCTGGGGATGGACAGCGTGGAGAGTTCCATCTCGTCGAATGCCATTGTGCTGACCACCCTTAAAGCAGGCCAATGCCTGACCTCCACGCGCAAAAACCAGGATCGCGGGATCAACATGCACGTTGTCACCGAGGTGCAGCACATCGTCATCATGGCGGAACATAAGCTGCTGGATGCGCAGGGGATCGAAAAACGCTTCAGCCAAATCAAGCCGCTGCGCTATCCGCGCTGGCTGGTGGTGATGATGGTCGGCCTCTCCTGCGCCTGCTTCTGCAAGCTCAATAATGGCGGCTGGGACGGTGCCTTTATCACGTTAATTGCCAGCACCCTCGCCATGTACGTGCGTCAGGTGCTGACCCACCGGCATCTGCACCCGCAAATTAACTTCTGCATTACCGCCTTTGTCGCCACCACGGTGTCTGGTTTACTGCTGCGGATCCCGGCATTCGCCACCACGCCCACTATCGCCATGGCCGCCAGCGTGTTGTTGTTGGTGCCGGGATTTCCACTGATTAATGCCGTGGCCGACATGTTTAAAGGGCATATTAATACCGGCCTGGCGCGCTGGGCGATCGCCAGTTTGCTGACCCTGGCCACCTGTATCGGGGTGGTGATGGCCATGACGTTGTGGGATCTTCGCGGATGGGCGTAATCGAATTTATAGGGGCACTGGCCCAGGACATGCTGCTGTCGGCTATTCCGGCGGTGGGTTTTGCCATGGTGTTTAACGTTCCCCGCCGCGCCCTGCCGTGGTGTGCGCTGCTGGGGGCGATAGGGCATGGCTCGCGGATGGCGATGATGACCGCCGGGCTGAATATCGAATGGTCAACCTTTATGGCCTCGATGCTGGTTGGCAGCATTGGGATCCAGTGGTCGCGCTGGTATCTGGCCCACCCGAAAGTCTTTACCGTCGCGGCGGTCATCCCGATGTTTCCGGGCATTTCGGCCTATACCGCCATGATTTCAGCGGTGAAAATTAGCCATTTTGGCTACAGCGAAGCGCAGATGATCCTGCTGCTGACCAACTTCCTGAAAGCCTCGTCGATTGTCGGCGCGCTTTCGATCGGGCTGTCGATCCCCGGGCTGTGGCTCTATCGCAAGCGCCCCCGGGTCTGAGAGTTGTGTTCTCCCGCTGCCGTGGCGATAATCCTGTGTTCTCATGTGGCTAAGTAAGGAACGGATGTGTCTCACCCTGACAGCGAACACGCAGAAAACAGCGACGGATCCCGCCTGAAAGACAAAATTTTTCTGAGCGCCCTCTCGCTGTTTGCCGAGTACGGACTGAACGGCGCGCGCATGGAGCAAATTGCCGAGAAAGCAGGCACCACTAAACGCATGGTGGTGTATCACTTCAAAACCAAAGAAAACCTGTATCTGCTGGTGCTGGAGTATGTCTACACCCAGATCCGCGCCAGTGAAAAGCAGCTCAGTCTGGATGCCCTGCCGCCGGTCGAGGCGCTGGTGCAGCTGGTCGAAACCACCTTTGATTATCATGCTGACCACCCGGACTACATCCGCATTATCTGCATGGAGAACATGCAGCGCGGACGGTATATGCAGCAGTCGGCGCTGCTGCGCCAGGTGAACCGCAGTGCGCTGGATCTGCTGGAAACCATCCTTGAGCGTGGCAAAGCGAAGCAGCTGTTTAACCTGACGGTAAACGCCCGCGATCTGCACCGCCTGATCAGCAGCTTCAGCTTTCATTATGTGGCTAATAGCTACACCTTTACCCTGCTGTTTGAAGACGGGGCTGACGAGCAGGCCCAACGTCAGCACTACCGAAAGATGGCGGTTCAGGTTGCCTTGCGTTATACCTGTCCATAGCTTGCACACAACCCAGAGATAAGGATCCCAACATGTCTTTAGAGAAAGTTGTCTATACCGCCAGAGCCAAAGCCACCGGAGGCCGTGATGGCCGCGCCACTTCGTCTGACGGAGTGCTGGATGTCAAACTGGGCGTTCCCAAAGAGATGGGCGGCGCGGGCGGTGAAGTGACCAACCCGGAACAGCTGTTTGCCGCGGGCTATTCGGCCTGTTTCCTCGGTGCGATGAAGTTTGTGGCTAACCGCGACAAAATCACCATGCCGAAGGACGCTTTTATCGAAGGGGAAGTGGGTATCGGCCCACTGCCAACCGGGTTTGGTATTGAAGCGAAACTGAATATTCACCTGCCAGGGATGGACGCCGCCGAGGCGAAAAAACTGGTCGATGCGGCGCACATTGTCTGCCCGTACTCCAACGCCACCCGCAACAACATTGATGTGACGCTGAACATTATTTCCTGATTTTTCAGGGGGGCAGGAAGTGGCTATCAGACCCCTGCCTGCCCCCCTCCTCTCTGTGCTACCATAAGCCCATATCACGTCCGCAGTAATCCAGTAGAGAAGTATTATGTCTTCCAGAATCCTGACCACCAGCGTCACTGGCATTGATGCCTTTATGCACGATCCCCGCGGCGTGCTGGCCAATGCTGAAGGCGGTACCGTCGCCATTTTTGCCGATAACGCCCCGGCTTTTTATGCGATAACGCCACAGCGTCTGGCTCAACTGCTGGAGCTGGAAGCGCGCCTGTCGCGCCCGACCAGCGATGTCACTCTGGATAATCAATTTTTCGACGAACCCACCAGCGCCCCGATTGCGGTGCCGATGGGCAAATTCGCCATGTATAACGGCTGGCAGCCTGACCCCGACTTTCAACGCCAGGCGGCGCTGTGGGGCATTGCCCTCACCCAGCCCGTCGCCCCGGAAGAGCTGGCCGCCTTCACTGCTTACTGGCAGGCGGAAGGGAAAGTCTTCCATCATATTCAGTGGCAGCAAAAGCTGGCCCGCAGCGTACAGATCAACCGGGCCAGCAACGGCGCACAGTCAAAACGCGACGTGAATGCCTTTTCAGAACCGGATAAACAGATCCCCCACGGATTCCGAGGTGCCAAATGAAAGAGTTCGGCGAACTGATGAAGCGTCTGCAAAAGATCATGCCGGCCAACGTCAAACCGGCTTTTACCACCGGTGAAGAGCTGCTGGCGTGGCAGAAAGAGCAAGGTGAGATCCGCGCCGCGGCGCTGGCCCGTGAGAACCGCGCCATGAAGATGCAGCGCACCTTTAACCGCTCCGGTATTCGTCCCTTGCACCAGAACTGCTCCTTCGACAACTACAACGTGGAGAGCCAGGGGCAGCTAAAAGCCCTGCAACAGGCGCGCCAGTACGTCGAAGAGTTTGACGGCAACATCGCCAGCTTTATCTTCAGCGGCAAGCCGGGCACCGGCAAAAACCACCTTGCGGCGGCCATCTGCAACGAGCTGCTGCTGCGGGGCAAATCGGTGCTGATTATCACCGTAGCCGACATTATGTCGGCGATGAAAGACACCTTCAGCAACCGGGAAACCAGCGAAGAGCAGTTGCTGAACGATCTGAGCAATGTCGATCTGCTGGTTATCGATGAGATCGGCGTGCAGACCGAATCACGCTATGAAAAGGTGATCATCAACCAGATCGTCGATCGTCGCTCCTCCTCGAAGCGCCCCACCGGCATGCTCACCAACCACAACGTGGATGAGATGACCCGCCTGCTCGGCGAGCGAGTGATGGACCGCATGAAGCTCGGCAACAGCCTGTATGTCATTTTTGACTGGGAAAGCTATCGCAGCCGCGTTACCGGTAAAGAGTATTAGGATATTTTCCCGGGAACTCCGGTGCCGCGGGGGTTTATACTGCCTGCCACTCCGCCCCGGCGGGCAACCGACAGAGTAGCCTTTTATGAAAACACATTTTCTTCTCAGCGCCGCAGTAAGCGCACTGCTGGTCACCGGTGCGGCACAGGCGGCGGCACCTTCCTGGCAGGATTCGCTTAACAGCGCCGCCAGCCAGCTCGGTGCGGGCAACAGCACTACCACCACCCAGAACGGCGGTCTCTCCCTCTCCTCCCTGACTGGCCTGCTCAACAACGGCAGCCAGTCGCTCAGCGCCAGCAACATGAATAACGCGGCCGGGATCCTCGAATACTGCGCCAAAGAGAAGCTGGCCTCGATGACCGATGCCACCAATATTAAAAATCAGGTGCTGGGGAAATTAGGGCTGGAAACCCCGGAAGAGCAGCAGCAGGACACTAACTATCTGGAAGGAATTCAGGGTCTGCTGAACGCCAATAACGGCCAGCAACTGAATCTGGAAACCATCGGCAACACGCCGCTGGCGAAAAAGGTTAAAGCCCAGGCCTGTGATTTTGTCCTGAAACAGGGACTCAGCTTTATCTCCTGATCCTCTCGCGCCGCGACAAGCGTTGCGGCGTGTATTCCCCTGCATAAAGCGACGCCCGTCAAACATTGCATTTTCTAAACCAAATCCTAACAACAGCACAATTCCGTGACACTACAATTGCAGCTAAATGGCATCGCCATTACATTGTATAACCCAAAAATTATACAGTTAGTCCGCTAATCAGCGGCTGTCTTTGTTGAGGATAAGCTGTTGTCAGAGTTTATTTCTATTGCCCTGTTTATTGCCTCGGTGGTGATTTACGCTCGTAAAGCGGGACGTAATACCTGGTGGTTTGCCGTCACGCTTCTGGTGCTGGGGCTTTTTGTCGTTTTAAACATTACCCTCTATGCCAGCGACTATTTTACCGGGGACGGGATTAACGATGCCGTTCTTTATACTCTGACCAACAGCCTGACCGGCGCCGGGGTTAGTAAGTACATACTTCCTGGCGTGGGCGTGGTGGTTGCGCTGGTCGGCGTGTTTGCTCTGCTGGGCTGGATCCTGCGCCGCCGCCGTCACCATCCGCACCATCTCGGCTACAGCCTGCTGGCGCTGGTACTCGCGCTCGCCTCGGTGGATGCCAGCCCGGCGTTTCATCAGATCACCGAGCTGGTGAAATCCCAGTCGCGCGACGGCGATCCCGACTTTGCGGCCTATTACAAAGAGCCGGGTAAAACGATTCCGAATCCGAAGCTGAACCTCGTCTACATCTACGGCGAAAGTCTTGAGCGCACCTATTTTGATAACAACGCCTTCCCTGATCTCGCCCCTGAACTGGGGGCCATCAAGAACGAAGGGATCGATTTCAGCCACACCGCGCAGCTGCCGGGCACGGACTACACCATCGCCGGGATGGTCGCCTCTCAGTGCGGTATCCCGCTGTTCGCGCCCTTTGAAGGCAACGCTTCGGCCTCGGTCTCCAGCTTCTTCCCGAAAAATATCTGCCTTGGCGATATCCTGAAAAACTCCGGTTATCAGAACTATTTCGTGCAGGGTGCCAACCTGCGTTTTGCCGGAAAAGACGTCTTCCTGCAATCCCACGGCTTTGACCATCTGTACGGCGCAGAAGAGTTAAAAACCACCGTTGCTGACCCCTCTTACCGCAACGACTGGGGTTTTTACGACGACACGGTGCTGGATGAAACCTGGAAAAAATTCGAGGAGCTGTCGCAGTCTGGCAAGCGCTTCTCGCTGTTTGCCCTGACGGTAGATACCCACCACCCGGACGGCTTTATCTCCCGCACCTGCCAGCGCAAGAGCTACGCGATTAACGGCAAACCGAATCAGTCGTTCAGCGCGGTGGGCTGTAGCCAGGAGCATATCGCGGCGCTGATCGAAAAAATCAAAACCTCGCCGTACTTCAAAAACACGGTGATCGTGGTCTCTTCCGACCATCTGGCGATGAAAAATAGCGCCTGGGATGAGCTGAACAAGCAGGATCGCAGCAACCTGTTCTTTATCCTGCGAGGCGACAAACCCCAGCAGGAAGTGATGGCCGTGAAGCGCAACACCATGGATAACGGCGCAACGGTGCTGGATATTCTCGGCGGGGATAACTTTATCGGCCTTGGCCGCAGCAGCCTCTCCGGGCAGTCGCTGTCAGAGGTGTTCCTCAACATGAAGGACAAAATGCTGGCGTGGAAACCGGACGTTATCCGCCTGTGGAATTTCCCGAAAGAGCTGAAAGATTTCACCATCGACAGCCAGAAAAATATGATGGCCTTCTCCGGGAGCCACTTCCGTCTGCCGCTGCTGTTGCGCGTTTCTGATAAGCGTGTCGAACCGATGCCGGAAAGCGAATACTCGACCCCGCTGCGCTACCAGCTGGCCGACTTCGCCCCGCGGGATAACTTCGTCTGGGTCGACCGCTGCTACAAAATGGGCCAACTGTGGTCGCAGCCGCTGGCTCTCTCCACCGACTGGTGTGTTTCCCAGGGTCAGCTGGGCGGCGAACAGACCGTGCAGCGTGTCGATAAAGCGCAGTGGAAGGGCAAAACGGTCTTTAAAGAGACCGTTATCAACACCGACCGGTATCAGCACAACGTTGATACGTTGAGAGTGTCCGATAACGATATTCGCTACAAGGCGGATAGCTTCATCTTCAACGTGGCCGGTGCCCCGGAAGAGGTCAAGCAGTTCAGCGGCATTTCGCGCCCGGAAACCTGGGGACGCTGGTCGAACGCGCAGCTGGGGGATGAGGTGAAGATCGAATACAACCAGCCCCTGCCAGCGAAGTTTGATCTGGTGATCACCGCTAAAGCCTGGGGGGAAAATGCCAATAAACCGATTCCGGTGCGGATTGGGGATAAAGAGCAGACGTTAACGCTCGGTAAGGATGTCACCACCACCACGCTGCACTTCGACAATCCGTCGCGCAGCAGCACCCTGGTGATTGTCCCGCCTGCGCCGGAATCCACTAACGAGGGGAATATCCTCGGCCACTCCCCGCGCCAGTTGGGGATCGGCATGGTGGAGCTTAAAGTGGTTAATGCTGAAGGCTGATTGACTCAAAAACAGCGCCCGGACTCACCCCGGGCGCTGCGTTCGTACGAAGCATGTTGGTCAGGTTCCCCGGAATCATTCGGCGGCACTGCATACGCGTGGGCATGTTGGTAAGGTTCTCGGGAATTGGCCGGCAACGCTGCACTTGCGGAGAACTGTTGGTAAGGCTCTGAGGAATTGCCAGGTGGCGCGACGTTCGCGCGGGTCTACTCGTAAGGTTCTCAAGAATTGTCCAGCGGCGATGCGCTTATGCGGGCATGTGGAGAAAGGTTTTGAAGGCCGGGTAAGCGTAGCGCTACCCGGCCATCTCCAGCGCCCTGCCTGAACAGGGCGCTGTGCTACATCAGAAGGTTTCCCAGTTATCACCGCTGTCAGCAACGACCGCTTTACGCGTCGTCACAGGCGTTGCAGCGGTTTTCACCGCCGCGTTTGCGCGGGCTTTCTGCTGATCCTGCTGAATACGGAACACCGCCACGGCCTGAGTCAGGCGGCTCGCCTGCTCTTCCAGTGCCGCCGCCGCAGCTGCAGATTCCTGCACCAGGGAGGCGTTCTGCTGGGTTACGCGATCCATCTCGGCGACCGCCAGACCCACCTGGTCGATACCGCGGCTCTGCTCATCGGAAGCAGAAGCGATTTCGCCCATGATGTCAGTCACGCGGGTAACCGCGCTGACGATCTCGCCCATGGTTTCACCGGCGCTCTCTACCAGAGTAGAACCCAGCTCAACGCGACCTACGGAGTCTTCAATCAGGCTCTTAATTTCGCGTGCAGCCTGGGCGCTGCGCTGTGCCAGGTTACGCACTTCACCGGCAACAACCGCAAAGCCACGACCCTGCTCACCGGCACGCGCTGCTTCAACCGCGGCGTTCAGTGCCAGGATGTTGGTCTGGAAGGCAATGCCGTCGATCACGCTGATGATGTCAGCAATTTTCTGCGAGCTACCGGCGATGTCACGCATGGTTTGCACCACGTTATCCACCACTTTGCCGCCCTTCTGCGCCGTCTCGGACGCGCTCAGCGCCAGATGGCTTGCCTGACGGGCGTTCTCGGCGTTCTGCTTCACGGTCGCGGTCAGCTCTTCCATGCTGGCTGCGGTCTCTTCCAGCGAGGCCGCCTGCTGCTCGGTACGGGAGGAGAGATCGTTGTTGCCCATGGAGATTTCGCTCGCGCCGCTGTAAATGGCGTTGGCGCCATTACGCACGTCACCCACGGTACGCATCAGTTCAGCCTGCATATGGCGCAGCGTATCGGCCAGCTGGCCCATCTCGTTAGAACCGTCCACCTCGATGCGCTTCACCAGGTCGCCGCTGGCGATATGGCGAATACTGTCAGTCAGGCGATTCAGCGGGGAGATCAGGGCGTGACGGATACCGACCCAAACGCCGACAATCACCACCAGCACCAGGATCAGCACGCTTAACAGGATCCAGATCGCCTGGCTGTAGGAGCTGTTGCTGTCATCGACGGCGGTCTGATACAGATGATCGTTCTGCTGCAGATAGTTAACGTACTGCTTCTCAAAGCCGTCCTGATAGCCCTGGGTCGGCTGATCGAAGAATTCATTGATCTTGCCTGCACCCAGCAGTTGGATCAGCTCGGCCAGCGCGCCGTGATAGATATCGTAGTTACGTTTGATTTCTAGCGCGGCACCTTCGCTCTGACGCGGGTCACGCGGCAGGGCTTCGTATTCCGCCCAGCTTTTTTCCGCCTGCTTCAGGGAAGCAGAAGCAATCTGCATCAGATCGTTCACGGTCGCGCCGCTACCGATGTTGTTCTGATCCATCATGTAGCGGATGCCCGCGCGGTTCAGGGTGTTACGGGTTTGCAGCAACGCTACCCAGCTGCTGTTAAGCGTGGATTGTTGCTGACGAATGGTTTGCAGGACGGTGAAGTTTTCTTTGTCATGCTTCAGGGCATTAAAGAAAAGACCACCGGATGTGAGTTGTAAAAGGCCAAAAATAACCAAAACCAGCAATAAGCTGGTAACAATCTTGATACGATTTAACATGATTTCTCATTCCACCAGACAGGTACAGAATTTTCGGCCTGGGAAGCAAAAACTTTACGGAAATCATCCTGGAATTTGTGGCTACTCCTCTTCTTCCTGCGTTATGACGTGCCGGTTTCCAAGTTCGATAAACTCCTGCAGCAGCGCGGTCAGCTGCTTCATCTTCTCGGGCGAATATTCCATTTCAATGCGCTGATAGGCCTCTTCCACCTGCGCCTGAGCCAGCTCATACAGCGCGTTGCCCTCTTTGGTGAGGGACACATACAGCTTGCGCTGGTCGTTGAGCGGCTTTAAGCGCAGCACCAGCCCGTCGCGCTCCATGCGCGTGAGGATCCCGGTCAGGCTCGGGCGCAAAATGCAGGTGCGAAAAGCCAGATCGTGAAAATCCATCGACGGATGTTCTGCCAGCACACGTACGATCCGCCACTGCTGCTCCGTCAGATTGTGCTGCTTGATAATCGGGCGAAAAAAGGTCATCGCGGTTTCCCGCGCCTGGAGTAGTGCAATAGTTAACGAATCGTGCATGGCGCTCCCACCTCAATATCATTAATAACGAAACAATCAATGCCTCACGCGGCTTTACAGTGCCAGCGGCGCGGGTAAAAAGTCTAACAGATATCACATTAAAATTTTAGCTTATTGATTTATATAAAAACAAACAAATACATGTAAATTTATTGTTATTGATATCACAAATTATTTACTTCTGTTTGCCAAACGCACAGCGAGGGTCTAAAACCTATTCATTAACATATTAATGAACTCAAAACCCGCCAGCCGGGTCCGAGGAGAAAGGAATGAAAGGTACTGTTTTTGCGGTGGCACTCAATCACCGCAGCCAGCTCGACGCCTGGCGCGACGCATTTCATCAGCCCCCTTACAACACGCCGCCAAAAACCGCCGTCTGGTTTATTAAACCGCGCAATACCCTGATCCGCTCCGGCGATGCCATCCCGCATCCCGAAGGCGAACAGGTGATGAGCGGCGCGACGGTGGCGCTGATTGTTGGCAAGACCGCCACTCACGTCAGCCCGGAAGAGGCCACCGACTACATTGCCGGTTACGCGCTGGCGAACGAGGTAAGCCTGCCGGAAGAGAGCTTCTACCGCCCGGCGATCAAAGCCAAATGCCGGGACGGTTTTTGCCCTGTGGGTGAGCGCGCGTCGATCGCGAATATTGATAACCTGACCATCATCACCGAGATCAACGGTCAGGAAGTGGATCGCTGGAACACCGCCGACCTGCAACGCAACGCCGCCACCCTGCTGAGCGAACTGAGCGCCTTCGCCACCCTCAACCCGGGCGACGCCATTCTGCTGGGCACCCCGCAGTCCCGCGTGGCCCTGCATCCGGGCGACCAGGTGCGTGTACTGGCTGAAGGGTTACCGACGCTGGAAAACAGCGTGATCAACGCTCGCGAGCTGCCCACGAACCACACCTTCGCCTGGCCGCTCTCCACCAGTGGCACGCTGTTTGCCCTGGGGCTGAACTACGCCGATCACGCCAGCGAGCTGGACTTTAAACCGCCCACCGAGCCGCTGGTGTTTATCAAAGCGCCGAACACTTTTAACGCACATAACCAGTCCTCGGTGCGCCCGGACAACGTTGAATACATGCACTACGAAGCCGAGCTGGTGGTGGTGATCGGCAAAACCGCGCGCAACGTCGCCGAAGCCGACGCCATGGAATATGTGGCGGGCTACACGGTGTGTAACGACTACGCGATCCGCGACTACCTGGAAAACTACTACCGCCCTAACCTGCGGGTGAAGAGCCGTGATGGCCTGACCCCGATTGGCCCGTGGATCGTGGATAAATCGGCGATTGCCGATCCGCACAATCTGACTCTGCGCACCTGGATAAATGGCGAGCTACGCCAGCAGGGCAGCACCGCCGATCTGATCTTCAGCATCCCGTTCCTGATCGCATATTTGAGTGAATTTATGACGCTGCAGCCGGGCGACATGATCGCCACCGGCACGCCAAAAGGGCTGGCTGACGTGCGTCCGGGCGATGAAGTAGTCGTGGAAGTGGAAGGCGTTGGCCGTCTGGTCAACCGGATTGTGAGTGAGGAGACGGCAAAATGAAAAAGATTAACCACTGGATCAACGGCAAAAACGTGGCGGGTAATGAGTACTTCCACACCACTAACCCCGCCACTGGTGAGGTGCTGGCTGAAGTAGCCTCGGGCGGTGAAGCCGAGATCGGCCAGGCAGTTGAGGCCGCGAAAGCGGCGTTCCCGAAATGGGCCAACCTGCCGATGAAAGAGCGCGCGCGCCTGATGCGTCGTCTGGGCGATCTGATCGACCAGAACGTGCCGGAGATCGCCGCGATGGAGACCGCCGACACCGGCCTGCCGATCCACCAGACCAAAAACGTGCTGATCCCGCGTGCGTCGCACAACTTCGAGTTCTTTGCCGAAGTGTGCCAGCAGATGAACGGCAAGACCTACCCGGTCGACGACAAGATGCTCAACTACACCCTGGTGCAGCCGGTAGGGGTATGTGCCCTGGTCTCGCCGTGGAACGTACCCTTTATGACCGCCACCTGGAAGGTCGCGCCCTGCCTGGCGCTGGGCAACACCGCGGTCTTAAAGATGTCTGAGCTGTCGCCGCTGACCGCCGATCGTCTTGGCGAACTGGCGCTGGAAGCGGGTATTCCGGCAGGCGTGCTGAACGTGGTGCAGGGCTATGGTGCCACGGCAGGTGACGCGCTGGTGCGCCATCAGGACGTGCGCGCCGTCTCCTTTACCGGCGGCACCGCCACCGGACGCCGGATTATGCAGACCGCTGGCCTGAAAAAATACTCCATGGAGCTTGGCGGTAAATCGCCGGTACTGGTGTTTGAGGACGCCGACATCGAACGCGCCCTGGATGCCGCCCTGTTCACCATTTTCTCGATCAACGGCGAACGCTGCACCGCCGGCTCACGCATCTTTATCCAGCAGAGCATCTACCCGGAATTCGTAAAACGTTTTGCCGAACGCGCCAACCGCCTGCGTGTAGGCGACCCAACCGATCCAAACACCCAGATCGGGGCGCTGATCAGCCAGCAGCACTGGGAGAAAGTCTCCGGCTATATCCGCCTCGGCATTGAAGAGGGTACCACCCTGCTGGCGGGCGGGCCGGACAAACCGACCGATCTGCCTGCACACCTTCGCGGCGGCAACTTCCTGCGCCCGACCGTGCTGGCGGACGTCGATAACCGCATGCGCGTGGCGCAGGAGGAGATCTTCGGGCCGGTGGCCTGCCTGCTGCCGTTCAAGGACGAAGCGGAAGGGCTGCGTCTGGCAAACGATGTGGAGTACGGCCTGGCGTCCTATATCTGGACCCAGGACGTCGGCAAGGTGCTGCGCCTGGCGCGCAACATCGAGGCGGGCATGGTGTTCGTCAACACCCAGAACGTGCGCGACCTGCGCCAGCCGTTCGGCGGCGTGAAGGCCTCTGGCACCGGGCGTGAGGGTGGCGAGTACAGTTTTGAGGTGTTCGCGGAGATGAAGAACGTCTGTATCTCCATGGGCGACCACCCGATTCCGAAGTGGGGAGTGTGATATGGGCAAGCTAGCGTTAGCCGCAAAAATTACCCATGTGCCGTCGATGTACCTCTCTGAGATACCGGGCAAAAACTTTGGCTGCCGTCAGGGAGCCATCGACGGGCATAAAGAGATCAGCAGACGCTGCCGTGAGCTGGGGGTCGATACCATTATTGTCTTCGACACCCACTGGCTGGTGAACAGCGCCTACCACATCAACTGTGCGGATCATTTTGCCGGGGTCTACACCAGCAACGAGCTGCCGCACTTTATCCGCGACATGACCTATGACTACAACGGCAACCCCGAGCTGGGCCAGTTGATCGCCGACGAAGCCGTGGCTAAGGGCGTGCGCGCCAAAGCGCACAACATCCCGAGTCTGAAGCTGGAGTACGGCACCCTGGTGCCGATGCGTTACATGAATGCGGATAAGCATTTCAAAGTGGTCTCTATCTCGGCGTTCTGCACCGTGCATGACTTTGCCGACAGCCGCAGGCTGGGAGAGGCCATTGTCAGCGCCATCGAAAAATATGACGGCACCGTGGCGGTGCTGGCCAGCGGTTCGCTGTCGCACCGTTTCATTGACGACCAGCGGGCAGAAGAAGGGATGAACAGCTACACCCGCGAGTTCGACCGCCAGATGGACGAGCGGGTAGTGAAGCTGTGGCGCGAAGGCCAGTTCAAAGAGTTTTGCAACATGCTGCCGGAGTACGCCGACTACTGCTACGGCGAAGGTAATATGCACGACACGGTGATGCTGCTGGGCGTGCTCGGCTGGGACAAATACGACGGTAAGGTGGAGTTTCTCACCGAGCTGTTCCCCAGCTCCGGCACCGGCCAGGTTAACGCCGTCTTCCCTCTGCCCGCATAAGGACGCCCCATGCCGCACTTTATTGTCGAATGTACCGAAAACATCCGTGAGCAGGCCGATCTCCCGGGTCTGTTCGCCACCGTCAACGAGGCGCTGGCCGCCACCGGCATTTTCCCCCTCGGCGGCATTCGCAGCCGCGCGCACTGGGTGGACACCTGGCAGATGGCCGACGGTAAGCACGATTACGCCTTTGTGCATATGACGCTGAAGATCGGCACCGGGCGCAGCCTGGAGAGCCGCCAGCAGGTGGGTGAGATGTTGTTTACGTTGATCAAAAGCCATTTCGCCGGGCTGATGGCGGCGCGCTATCTGGCGTTGTCGTTTGAAATTGAAGAGCTGCATCCGACGCTCAATTACAAACAGAACAACGTGCACGCCTTGTTTAAGTAGTACCGGCACGGTCTGTCCCCTTCTCCTTTATTGGGAAGAAGGAGAAAACCGCACCGCGCACAGTCTGTCCCCTCTCCCCTTTGGGGAGAGGGTTAGGGTGAGGGGAAATCGCTGCGGCCGGATGCCCTCACCCCGGCCCTCTCCCACCAGGAGAGTGAGAAAACAAACACGACGCCTCACCCGGCAAAAACAGGAAACCGCCATGCTCGATAAACATACCCATACCCTGATTGCCCATCGCCTGCATCAGGCGGAACAGACCCGGGAGCAGATCCGTCAGATCTCCCTCGATTACCCGACGATCACCCTCGACGATGCCTACGCCGTGCAGCGAGAATGGGTGAGCCTGAAAATCGCCGAAGGCCGCACATTGAAAGGCCACAAAATCGGCCTGACCTCCAAAGCAATGCAGGCCAGCTCGCAGATCAGCGAACCGGACTACGGCGCGCTGCTGGACGACATGTTTTTCCACGACGGCAGCGACATCCCGACCGACCGCTTTATCGTTCCGCGCATCGAAGTGGAGCTGGCCTTTGTGCTGGCGAAGCCGCTGCGTGGCCCGAACTGCACGATGTTCGACGTCTATAACGCCACGGACTACGTGATCCCGGCCCTGGAGCTGATCGACGCCCGCTGCCACAACATCGATCCCGAAACCCAGCGTCCGCGCAAAGTGTTCGACACCATCTCCGATAACGCCGCCAACGCCGGGGTGATCCTCGGTGGCCGCCCGATCCGCCCGGACGAGCTTGATCTGCGCTGGATCTCCGCCCTGCTCTACCGCAACGGCGTGATCGAAGAGACCGGCGTCGCCGCGGGCGTGCTTAACCACCCGGCCAACGGCGTGGCGTGGCTGGCGAACAAGCTGGCACCCTATGACGTACAGCTGGAGCCGGGACAGATCATCCTCGGCGGTTCCTTCACCCGCCCGGTAACCGCCAGCAA
Source organism: Leclercia sp. GLN_9 (assembly GCF_043105735.1). Lineage (NCBI taxonomy): Bacteria > Pseudomonadati > Pseudomonadota > Gammaproteobacteria > Enterobacterales > Enterobacteriaceae > Leclercia > Leclercia sp. GLN_9. Next base: position 124,830 of record NZ_JBICLV010000026.1, on the reverse strand, counting down.
GGGCGACACCTTCCACGTCGATTACGGCAATATGGGCTGCATCAGCTGCCGCTTTGTGTAGGAGACCACCATGCAAAATGCATTCAAAGCGGCGCTGAAAGCCGGCACACCGCAAATCGGCTTATGGCTGGGGCTGACCAGTAGCTACAGCGCCGAACTGCTGGCCGGGGCAGGCTTCGACTGGCTGCTGATCGATGGCGAGCACGCCCCCAACAACGTGCAAACCGTCCTGACCCAGCTTCAGGCTATCGCCCCCTACCCCAGCCAGCCAGTGGTTCGTCCGTCGTGGAACGATCCGGTGTAGATCAAACAGCTGCTGGACGTGGGGGCGCAGACCCTGCTGATCCCGATGGTGCAAAACGCCGACGAAGCGCGGCTGGCAGTACGCTCGACCCGTTATCCGCCTGCGGGTATTCGCGGCGTCGGCAGCGCGCTGGCGCGGGCATCACGCTGGAACCGTATTCCTGATTACCTGCATCAGGCCAACGACGCCATGTGCGTGCTGGTGCAGATTGAGACCCGCGAGGCACTGAAAAACCTGCCGCAGATCCTGGATGTAGACGGGGTGGACGGCGTGTTTATCGGTCCGGCGGATCTCAGCGCCGACATGGGCTTGGCCGGTAATCCTCAGCACCCGGAGGTGCAGGCCGCTATCGAACAGGCCATCGCGCAGATCCTGAGCGCGGGGAAAGCCCCCGGCATCCTGATGGCGAACGAACAGCTGGCCCGACGCTATCTCGAACGCGGCGCGCTGTTTGTCGCCGTCGGCGTGGATACCACCCTGCTCGCCCGCGGCGCCGAAGCGCTGGCAGCACGTTTTATCGATAAACCCGTTAGCTCTGACAACAATAAATCCGTCTACTAAAAGACTGTCTTATCAGACGAAATTTTCGCAGCCAGTTTGAACCCGAACAGCGCGCAGCAACCGGAACGTACACACAGTACGAAAGGATTGCGAGCACTGCCCAGGTACAAACTGGCAAGTTAACTCGCCTGATGAGCCAGGCTCTAACGTATGATGTGGAGCGCACTATGACGATTTCTACCCTGCAAGATAATAAAGCCGTTGAACATCGCGTTATTAATAAGCTGTTTCGTCGTTTGATCGTGTTTCTCTTTATTCTGTTTGTCTTCTCGTTCCTTGACCGCATCAATATCGGCTTTGCCGGGCTGACGATGGGCAAAGATCTGGGCCTCACCTCGACGATGTTTGGCCTGGCCGCCACGCTGTTTTACGTCACCTATGTGCTGTGCGGGATCCCCAGCAACATCATGCTGGCGAAGATCGGCGCGCGGCGCTGGATCGCCGGGATCATGGTGGTATGGGTCATCGCCTCAACCTGCACCATGTTTGCCGCCAGCCCGCAGACGCTCTACATCCTGCGCATGTTGGTGGGTATTGCCGAGGCCGGTTTCCTGCCGGGGATCCTGGTCTATCTCACCTGGTGGTTCCCCTCTTATCATCGCGCCCGCGCCAACGCGCTCTTTATGATCGCCATGCCGGTGACCATGATGCTCGGCTCGATCCTCTCGGGTTATATCCTGGCGCTGGACGGGCTGTGGAACCTGAAGGGCTGGCAATGGCTGTTCCTGCTGGAGGGACTGCCGTCGGTGGTGCTGGGCGTGGTGACCTGGTTCTTCCTGAACGACACGCCGGATCAGGCCACCTGGCTGGACGACGAAGAGAAGCAGACCCTGAAAACGATGATCGCCCGTGAGCAGGAGAACGCCGTGGCGCACGCCGCTACGCCGCGCTCGACGCTACGCGAAGTGCTGACCCCGGCGGTGCTGCTCTATACCCTGGCGTATTTCTGCCTGACCAACACCCTGAGCGCCATTAACATCTGGACGCCGCAGATCCTGCAAAGCTTCAACACCGGCAGCAGCAATATCGTGATTGGCCTGCTGGCGGCGATCCCGCAGTTTTGCACCATTCTCGGGATGCTGTGGTGGAGCCGCCGCTCGGACAGGCTGAAAGAACGAAAAAAGCACACCATCCTGCCGTACCTGTTTGCGGCGGCGGGATGGCTGCTGGCGTCCGCGAGCGATCACAGCCTGATCCAACTGCTTGGCATCATCATGGCCTCAACCGGATCGTTTACCGCCATGGCGATCTTCTGGACCACCCCGGATCAGGTTATTAGCCTGCAATCCCGGGCGGTGGCGCTGGCGGTGATCAACGCCATCGGTAACGTTGGATCCGCCGTCAGCCCGCTATTGATCGGTATTCTGCGCGACGCAACCGGCAGCTTCAGCTCCGGGCTGTGGTTTGTGGCCGGGCTGCTGGTATTGGGTGCGCTGGTGCTGACGCGGATCCCGATGACGCGGCAGGAGAGCCGTGAAAGTGCGCCGGGGATGGCGGCGCAGAAGATCCACTGAGGAGCAGTTATGTGCCAGAGCCCGATTGCCAATATCGATGTCAGTAAAGAGTACGACGAGAGTCTGGGGACGGACGATGTGCATTATCAGTCCTTTGGCCGGATGGCGGCCTTTTTTGGCCGCGATATGCAGGCCCATCGCCACGACCACTATTTTCAGATGCACTTTCTCGATACCGGGCAGATCGAACTGCAGTTGGACGATCACCGCTACTCGGTGCAGGCACCGCTGTTTGTTCTCACCCCGCCTTCGGTGCCGCACGCATTCTTTACCGAATCGGACAGCGACGGTCATGTGCTGACGGTGCATGAGGATCTGATCTGGCCGCTGCTTGAGGTACTTTACCCCGGCACCCGGGAGACCTTCGGGCTGCCGGAGATCTGCCTGTCGCTCGCTGACAAACCGGACGAGCTGGCGGCGCTCTCTTATTACTGGCGGCTGATTGAACGTGAGTCCACCGCCCAGCTTGCCGGGCGGGAACATACTCTGGTGCTGCTGGCGCAGGCCGTATTCACCCTGCTGCTGCGTAACGCCAGGCTTGACGATCACGCCGCGAACGGCATGCGCGGCGAGCTGAAACTGTTTCAGCGTTTCAACCAGATGGTCGACGGCCACTTCCACCAGCACTGGACGGTGCCCGATTACGCCCGCGAACTGCACCTCACCGAATCGCGCCTGACCGACATCTGTCGCCGCTTCGCCAACCGCCCGCCAAAACGGCTGATCTTCGACCGCCAGCTTCGCGAGGCCAGGCGGCTGCTGCTCTTCTCCGACAACACGGTCAGTGAAATTGCCTGGCAACTGGGGTTTAAAGATCCGGCCTATTTCGCCCGATTTTTTAACCGGCTGGTGGGATGCTCGCCGAGCAGGTATCGGGCGCAGAAGGTGCCGGTGTCTTAATTTTTACTCCCCTGAAATAGCCAGATTCGCTCTTTTCAAGATGGCGCTATGCTTACCGAAGCTATGGAAATATTGATTTACGCGCACTCTTTCAGATACTGCTCTGCAGAGGGATCTGACGTGATTTTGCATGCTGGGCAGGGATAAGGTCGATAGTAATCCCGCTTACTGAAAGGGTGCTCTTGGTAACGAGATGTACCCTGGGTATTAATCGTAATTAGTGAGTCTACAGGATTCTAACAAATAAAATTCAGCTGCTTGCCGTAGGAAACCTTGCGGTTAGTTATAAAGAGTCTTTCGCTCATGCAGACTAATATTTGAAAACAGCTTTCTCCAAAAAGAAATAGATAACTTTCGCCTCGTTCATGATGCTTTACCTCTTAACAGAAGTTCACTTTGCATCAATGTGGTAGGGATTAGATAAGTAGAAGCTTCTCTCACATCATTTTATTCAGCATTGGCTGCGACTTATCAGCGTGAAAACATATATACAGTCTGTCTTAGTGATTTGTAAGTATCCTTATAATTAAGTTATTTGCTATTGAAGCTAGCTCAAAAATCGGCAGTTGAACGCTAATCAGGAAGGTAAAATCACATATATTAACACGTTCTTTTCAGTTATACTCATTGATAACAGTATATTGAATGCTATTATGCTCACTAGTATCCTTTAACAGATATCAGCCCACCGAAACTAAAGACTTTCGATCGTGCTGTCTTGGCCTCCCTCTGCGAGATTTATCGGGTGTTGTGCTGAATCTGCTAAGAACTCCATCAGGCTTTTGCTCTGTCTTTGCCATATAGCTGAGAATATATTTCATGGCATTCACACCCGATTCGTCATCATATTCAGTCATCTCTTCACTCCTGACTTTATAATGGCGCTGGGGGATACATCGATGGGCATACCCTTCATCTTCAGTAATGCTCCTCCAATGTTTCTCTATTTCACGGAATATCGGCCATGCTTTGGCACGTTGCTGTCCATTGATAAATATTGCACAGTGAGCATGATAACGGTGGCCGGTTCCATATTCAGCCACCCAATTATAACCGGCAATACCGTTGATATCGTCTAGCCGGGTTTCCAACTGAACCATATCGGCGCACAGGCCATAAACATCCTGATGAGTGAATTCAGGCAAGTGACGCAGATAAGCAAAATCAACTCTCAGAAGAATAAGCTTTGAATATCTTCGGAAGAGATTATCAACATGACGGTGTAACTGAGATTCCAGCTCAGGATAAGTCGGGTGATTAGGGTTTGTGATGCGGTGTGTACTCATGGTGCATTCCCCATTATATCGTTTCATGAACATGTGAGGATGGCGTAATTTTTAATCTGATTACTGTTGGTGACGGTTTTAATGGGTTTGTTTGTGTGGATTGATATTCATAGCGGGACAGATATTATTCAGAATAACAGTAATAACCTTATTTAATCCTAACCGCCTCACACTTTGGGTTACGGTATCCAATACATCTTTTTACGCCTCTGTTTATCAAGCTCCAACGGCAGAAAAGCTCCCACCGCAGACTCGTAAAACTGTGTGGTTAAATCGTAATTTTTACCCTCATTGAGACTGGTTCATAGCAGTGATGATACTGCTCAGGTGTTCAAGTAAGTCACGCTGAATCCTTGGTAAAATCGCTATAATTTTGTGATAAAACAACCATAAAGTCACTCGAATTTATGATAAAATCACGGTGTGAATTTGTTTGAATGGGTGAGTACTAATGGATCGTGATTATGTTTCAGAAAAAGATGTCAGAAAATGCCAGTTTTATGTTCGCTACATTGAACAGGTTAATAATGCAAAAATAAAGATTAAAACTAACTTTAACTGGAATGATAAATCCGGGAATGCTGATGAAACATGCTACTGGATTAATAACGTTCTTAATTCTTCCTTTAGGGGGGATGAAAGAGATATAAACGAGTTCGTGAAAAGAATGGAGTCCTTCTGCAAAGATGAAATTTTACCACTAACAGAATTTGACTGGATTAAAAATAACAAAAGGATTTGTTTATGGTTATGGCATCAAACTATTCGTTATAGTTACAGACGTGGTGATGCATTTCCAGAACACAGGGGGAGATTCGAAGCTCTGGTAGAATATTTTGATTCCCTGAATGAATCAGGCAACCGAAAAAGAGAATTAATCAACAACTTCAGAGGTGACTGGCAAAGAAAGGGAAATACATCCGACCCATTTATTAGTGAAAGTGCAGATGTAATAAATTATCTGTGGCGTTACTCAATAAAACTGCATGATAATATCACCAGACACTTCTCCCCGATTAGTGATGAAGACAGGAAGATATGCCTCACCGGTTTTTATGATTGCATTCTGGATACACCAGAGAAAAAAGAGTTGTTTCTGCGAAAGATAAAAAGCGCACTGTCCTCGCATAAACACCGGAAAAAGGCGGGCAAGGGCAATATTAATAAGAATTTTTTACTATCCCTGAACAACAATGAAAAAATGAATGAGATGATTATGCTCGCTGGTATCAAACGTGATGATTTTATGAATCGCCTGATTGCTGAGGAATATGAAAGGCGTAAAAATACAAGCGGACAATCTTAAATAATTTTCAGTTATATATTACTCCAGTGAATCCGTGAGGGATACGTAAGTATTCCTCTTCTTTTAGCTATTCACAAAGGTGATATCTATGGACGAAAAGTCTGCACTTAAGCTGTTACACTCCCCCCTTGAAATCCTGCCCTCAACTGTAGCCCGGGGGATTATCCAGCGTCTGGACAGTGTCATTAATTACCAGCCAGTGATTGGTATTATGGGCAAAACGGGGGCGGGAAAATCCAGCCTGTGTAATGCCCTGTTTCAGAAGCCGGTATCAGCAGTTGGTCATTCCCGGGCCTGTACTCGTGAACCCCAGCGTTTTCACTTAAAGGCGGGTAACCGCATTGTGACGCTTATTGATCTGCCTGGTGTGGGAGAAAGTCAGGAATATGATGAAGAATATCGTGCACTGTATCAGTCAGTATTGCCTGAGCTGGATTTGATACTCTGGCTGATTAAGGCAGATGACCGGGCGCTGTCGGTTGATGGGGAGTTCTGGCATAATGTCTTACGACCCGGCACACAACATAGCGATAAGGTTCTGGTTATCGTTTCGCAGGGAGACAAAACAGAACCCTGTCGTGAATGGGATGGTACGTTGAATACGCCTTCAGCTGCTCAATTAGTTCACATGCAGGATAAAACTGACGTTATTCGCCGCTTATTCCGTGCCCCGTCACTCCCTGTCGTGGCAGTCTCTGCGGACACTGGCTGGCAAATGCAGGCGCTGGTAGAAACAATGTTTAACTCTCTTCCCGCCCGCTCCAGCAGTGCGGTCAGTTCCCTGGTTAACCCGCTTTACCGTAACGAAACCGTATTAAAAAAAGCCCGTCAGGATTTCGGTGATGTGCTCGATGAAACGCTGAGCGCCTGCGTTGACGAGTTTTCGCTTCCCCGCGCGGTCACCCATGTTGTCCGCAAAGTCATTGATACCGTAGTCAGCACAGCCCGCAGCATCTGGAATTTCTTCTTTTGACTCCCTTACGGCTTCTGCCTGTTGGCAGAAGCCGTGAGCCCATTATGACCCGATTAGCATCCCGCTTTGGTGCGGTGAATCTCGTTCGCCGTGACCGTCCGTTAACCCATGAGGAACTTATTCATTATGTACCGAGTGTGTTCAGCGAAGAAAAACATGAATCCCGCAGCGCACGTTACACGTACATTCCCACGATCACACTGCTGGATAACCTGAAGAATGAAGGCTTCCAGCCCTTCTTTGCCTGCCAGACCCGTGTCCGGAATCCGGATAAACGTGAGCATACCAAACATATGCTTCGCCTGCGTCGTGAAGGACATATCACCGGTAAACAAGTTCCGGAGATCATTTTGCTGAACAGCCATGATGGCTCCAGCTTCTATCAGATGCTGCCGGGTTTATTCAGATCAGTTTGTCAGAATGGTTTGATTTGCGGAGAGAGTTTTGGCGAGGTGCGCGTGCCTCACAAAGGCAACGTGGTGGAGAAAGTCATTGAGGGGGCGTACGAAGTGCTGGGCATCTTTGACCGTGTGGAAGAGAAACGCGATGCCATGGAATCCCTGCTGTTACCTCCACCCGCCATGCAGGCGTTAGCACAAGCGGCATTAACCTGGCGTTTTGGGGAATAGCATCAGCCGGTGACTGAATCACAAATCCTTTCCCCGCGACGCTGGCAGGATGAAAGCAACGATTTGTGGACGACTTACCAGCGCATTCAGGAAAACCTGATTAAGGGTGGATTACCGGGGCGTACAGATACAGGTGGCCGCACTCATACCCGGGCAGTTAAAGGCATTGAGGGAGACGTGAAGCTCAATCGCGCCCTGTGGGTGATGGCCGAGAATATGTTGCAACTGGCTTCCTGAAGTGCAAATAGTGATTGACTGCGCCAATCAATAACTGAAAACCGGTCAACGGCAACGCCCTAGCTACCTTCTGCACATCATTAGCGTTGTTGTGACTTCAACACGGCAATTTATCGCCATCCTGCTACTTAACACATTTAATCCTGAAATTAAGGATATGAAAAATTAAACCGCTTCATTGCACGTATTATCGGGCATTATTCTGGTTACAGGATCATTATTAATACCTGTTGCCGGTCACGCCGGAAATTACGGTGATTATATTCCATACAGACTCATTAATCATTGCAGTGATGCAGCGAACCTGGGCTTACGCGTCTGCACCTACCAAAGCCTGTTAAATAAGTAGATCGTTGATCTGTCTGGCCAATATGCACGCTGGGATGCAGCTTTTCAGAGCCTTATTGACGAAAAGCGCTACGACCACATTTCATGATTCTTTCTTCCCTTATACAGGCCGCTGTTGCACGCAACAGCGGCTTTTTTAATTAAAGGAGCTGCTATGTCTCAACTGAATTTCGTATCGAATCTGCCAATCAATGAACAACGCCTTATCCATCGCGCGCTGCGTCTGCTGGAGAAATACCGGCGCCAACCGGGGCAGTCATTTACTTCCGCCAGCATGACTAAAGCCTGGCTGCAATTAAAAATGGTCAGCCAGGAGCGGGAAGTTTTTATCGTGATGTATCTCGATAACCGGCATTGCTTGCTGGAGCAGGAAACGCTTTTTGCGGGCACACTCAGCCATACCGAAGTGCATCCCCGAGAAGTCGTTAAAGCAGCCCTGCGCCATAATGCGGCGGCAGTTATTCTGGCGCACAATCATCCTTCGGGAACGACCGACATCAGCCCGGCTGACCGGCATATCACTCAGCGGTTAGTGAAGGCGCTTGCTCTGGTGGATGTACGGGTACTGGATCACATCGTCGTGGGGAGTGACGTTGTGTCTTTTGCCGAACAAGGCTGGTTATAAGCATACCAATGTATAAATGGTGGGGGTGATTATGTCGTTTTCTATCTTTGAGGAATGGGGGCTGCAAAGTGCTCCCATCCCGCACTTTGGGGTAAGGCTGGCTCAGGCAGGAAACCGGCTGCATTACCTGGCTGACAGGGCTGGTTTAATGGGAAGTTGTAACCCGGAGCAACTTCAAAAACTTGACCAGACTTTTCCGCTGTTCATAGAAAAGCTGGAAGCGTGCTGTTTTCCGGTGAGTTAAATCCACGCCAACAGCATCAGGTGGCGATTCATTTGCCCGGGCTGACCTGCATAGCGGATACTCAAGCCAGTTACGGCTACGTTTATATCGCTATTTATCCTCAGCCTTCAGACTATTGAGGCAGAAATGATTCTTACTGATGCGGTGTATTGCATGACTGAACGCTAAGAACAGGTTGGCAATGATTTCAATGGATTCACCAGGCAGGAACAAGCTCTGTTAATGGCGCTCGCCGATGTCCTCAGTGCCACGCGAGCGAGTGGATTAATAACTAGTTAAATATTTCAAGCCCCTTCTCTGACTTTTACCTCAGCGTCTTTCTCTCTTTTTCTTCCTTGCCTATCGCGCCTGCCACTTCTGGGAGCTTTTTTGTAGTGTTTAACTAAAACGGAACTACCACCGCAGCGACATAATCCTTCCCTTAGCCTCCTGGCCGCGAATGTCTCTTCGTGCTAACCATCTCTCAAAGGAATAAATGATAAAAATTCAGACCAGTGTCTCCGGCATAACCCACCTCGTTCACAAAACCCGCACCCGCCTGAAAAGTACCCGCCGTTGACCCATTCGTACCTTCACAATCCGCCTCTCTCACGCTTCAATTAAACAACAAAAATAAAACATAAATTTAACAACCCCATTCCGATACGAGGTCCCTATGAAACCTGAAGATTTCCGCGCTAGCACCACCCGCCCGTTAACCGGAGAAGAGTATCTGAAGAGCCTGCAGGATGGCCGGGAGATCTACATCTACGGCGAGCGCGTGAAAGATGTGACCACCCATCCGGCGTTTCGCAATGCGGCGGCCTCGGTCGCGCAACTGTACGACGCGCTGCACAAGCCGGACATGCAGGATGCCCTGTGCTGGAACACCGATACCAGCAACGGCGGCTACACCCATAAGTTCTTCCGCGTGGCGAAAAGTGCCAATGACCTGCGTCAGCAGCGCGATGCCATCGCCGAGTGGTCACGTCTGAGCTATGGCTGGATGGGGCGCACCCCGGATTACAAAGCAGCCTTTGGCTGTGCACTGGGTGCCAACCCGACTTTTTATGGTCAGTTCGAGCAGAACGCCCGCAACTGGTACACCCGCATTCAGGAGAGCGGCCTCTACTTCAACCACGCCATTGTCAACCCGCCGATCGACCGCCATAAACCGGCCGATGAGGTGAAAGACGTCTACATCAAGCTGGAAAAAGAGACCGACGCCGGGATCATCGTCAGCGGCGCAAAAGTGGTCGCCACCAACTCGGAGCTGACCCACTACAACATGATCGGCTTTGGTTCGGCGCAGGTGATGGGCGATAACCCGGACTTCGCCCTGATGTTTGTCGCCCCGATGGATGCCGAAGGGGTGAAGCTGATCTCCCGCGCCTCCTATGAACTGGTGGCAGGCGCGACCGGCTCACCTTACGACTACCCGCTCACCAGCCGCTTCGACGAGAACGATGCCATCCTGGTGATGGATAATGTGCTCATCCCGTGGGAGAACGTCCTTATTTACCGCGATTTCGACCGCTGCCGTCGCTGGACCATGGAAGGCGGTTTCGCCCGCATGTATCCGCTACAGGCGTGCGTGCGTCTGGCGGTGAAGCTCGACTTCATCACTGCCCTGCTCAAGAAATCGCTGGAATGTACCGGCACCGCTGAGTTCCGCGGGGTGCAAGCCGACCTCGGGGAAGTGGTGGCCTGGCGCAATATGTTCTGGGCGCTGAGCGATTCGATGTGTTCGGAAGCGACGCCATGGGTAAATGGCGCGTACCTGCCGGACCACGCGGCGCTACAGACCTACCGTGTGATGGCCCCGATGGTCTACGCGAAGATCAAAAACATCATCGAGCGCAACGTCACCAGCGGCCTGATCTACCTGCCGTCCAGCGCCCGGGATCTGAACAACCCGCAGATCGACAAATACCTGGCGAAATACGTGCGCGGCTCCAACGGCATGGATCATGTGGAACGCATCAAGATCCTGAAACTGATGTGGGATGCCATCGGCAGCGAGTTCGGCGGCCGCCACGAGCTGTATGAGATTAACTACTCCGGTAGCCAGGACGAAATCCGCCTGCAGTGCCTGCGCCAGGCGCAGACCTCCGGCAACATGGACAAGATGATGGCGATGGTTGACCGCTGCCTGTCTGAGTACGACCAGAACGGCTGGACGGTTCCACACCTGCATAACAACACCGATATCAACCTGCTGGACAAGCTGCTGAAATAACGCAGCGGGAGGTCAAAATGCAACCTGATGAACAACGCCTGCGTTTTCGCGACGCGATGGCCAGCCTCTCTGCGGCGGTCAATGTGATCACTACCGACGGCGACGCCGGACGCTGCGGTATTACCGCCACCGCGGTCTGCTCGGTAACCGATACCCCACCGTCGGTGATGGTATGCCTGAACGCCAACAGCGCTATGAACCCGGTTTTTCAGGGCAACGGCAAGCTGTGTATCAACGTGCTCAATCACGAGCAGGAGTTAATGGCGCGCCATTTTGCCGGAATGACCGGCATGGCCATGGAAGAGCGGTTTACCCTTTCTTGCTGGCAAAAAGGCCTGTTGGCTCAGCCGGTGTTAAAAGAGGCGCTGGCCAGCCTGGAAGGTGAGATAAGCCAGGTGCAGACCATCGGCACCCATCTGGTCTACCTGGTGGCGATCAAATATATTCACCTGAGCCAGGAGGGGCACGGGCTGATTTACTTTAAGCGCAGATTTCATCCGGTGTTAATTGAACAAGAAACAACCGTTTAATGCCCTTCGCCAGCCGGAATATCGGCTGGCGCTTATTATTCCTCCCCCTCATTTAAATACGAAACAATTACCATCAGAAACTACTCTTCAATATAAGTATTTGGTCAACCCACCAAAATTAATAGCCTTTCGGAATTTTCCCCTTTTTTCGGGCACTTTTCTTAAATTTGAAATGACACAAACTTCAAAGTTAGGTAATCTGCGGCACACAAAAAAACACTTCTATGAATAATAAAAATAAACTTATTTGTTTACTGAATTGTTTTTTTATGGCTACCCTTAAAGCAAATTGAGCGCTTTTTAACCGGAATGGTCATTTTCCGTGCGGTAGCCTACCCTTTTTTTGGTAGCCCTTGCTCTACTTCTGCGTTTTTTGCTTTTCCTGCACTTGCATGACATCTCAACTGTTTTTCTTATTAAAAACAGCTGATCACCGTCGACATCTTACATCGCATTCCAGTTACTAAATTGTTGGAAAATATTGATCTATGAAGAACGCAACTCGCTTTCTGGTGATTTCGCTCGCCCTCATGCTGAGTGGCTGTGCATATTCTCCGAAGCAGGTTGAAGCCTCCCGACCGCTTGTCAATCCGGCTGCTTCTACCACACTCCAGACCATGTCAGCCAACCTGCAACAACCACTGAACACCCTGCCGCAGGGCGCTGCACTTAGCGCCAATGGCAATACCTATATCCTGGGCCAACGTTATGTCTCTGCCCTGGGTCTGGAATGCATTGAACTGCTGCGTAACCGTAACTACAACCAATCGCAGCATGGCGTGACCTGCAAGAGCGGTGACACCTGGTACCTGGTGCCGCAACTGGAACAGGCATCCGCCAGCAATCTGCTTGCCGTGCAATAATTTAGAAGAGAAAAGTTGTGAAGATAACGAAACTTCGGCAATTGAGTGCCATTCTGTTGCTGGCCTGTGCTTCTTGCGCTGCCTTTGCTGCACCTTCTAAAGAAGATGCCCAGGCATTTGGGATGAACGCTCCCGCAGATACCGGTGATGGCCGACTGCAGCTCGGCGGTGAACAAGCGATGAGCGGCCAGGCGAACACCTCCTCCACCACAGGGACCTTTGCACAGCAAAACCGCCAGGGCATGCTCCTGCCGGGCGAGTCCGATGTACGTAAATTACTGCCACAGTCCGAGTCCGGCCTGCCCCCACCTTACGGCGCTAACCTGTTTGCCGGTGGCTATGAAACCGAGCGCAGCGACGGCTTAAATGATAATTATCTGATCGCTCCCGGCGACAAGCTGAATATTTGGATCTGGGGCGCTGTCAATTTTTCCAACGTGGTCACGGTTGACAACCAGGGAAATATTTTTATCCCTGATGTCGGACCAATTAACGTAATAAATGTGGCGGCAAGTAAAGTCAATAACTTAGTGACCAGCCACATCAGCGAAGTATTTACCAACAACGTTAATGTTTACGTAAATTTACTTACCGCGACTCCGGTCAGCGTATTTGTCACTGGCCCGGTGATCCGTCCAGGGCAATATGCCGGACAATCTTCCGATAGCGTTTTATATTTTCTGAAACGCGCAGGCGGCATCGACTCCGATCGCGGCAGCTACCGTCATATTAAAGTTTTACGTCAGAACCGGGTTATTCAGCAGATCGACCTGTACGAGTTTATGCAGCAGGGCAAAATGCCGAAGCTGTCGCTGAAGGATCAGGATGTGATCCTGGTGGAACCGCAGGGGCCGATGATCAACGTGGCCGGTAAAGTGCGTAACCCGTTCCGCTTCGAGTTGAAAAACAGCACCGCGCTCGGCTCTGAGCTGATCGATTACGCCCTGCCGCTCGCCAAGGTGAGCCACGTGGGCGTGATTGGGGATCGTTCCAGCGGCCCATTCTCGGTCTATATGCCGTATAAGGATTTTGACCGCATTCAGCTGAGCGACGGCGACAAAGTGCTGTTTAACGACGATATGCATGCTCAGGTTTACGACGTGCAGGTGATGGGCAGCTACCGTGGCCCGTCTTACTTCACCGTGCGTAAAGAGACCCGTCTGCACGATCTGCTGAACCATATTCCGATTGACCCGAACATGGCAGATTACGGCTCGATCTACATCATGCGTAAGAGCGTGGCCGCGCGGCAGAAAGAGATGCTGGAAGACTCCCTCAACCGCCTGGAGCGCAGCGTGTTCACCGCGCCAGCCAGTTCCGACGGTGAGGCCTCTATTCGCACCAAAGAGGCCGAACTGGTGATGCGCTTCGTGGAAAAAGCCCGCAAGGTCCAGCCGCTGGGTAAAGTGGTGGTGTCAGATAAAGGCGTGATTGCCAACATCCTGCTGGAACAGGGCGACCAGATTGTGATCCCGAACAAGACCGACCTGATTCAGGTGGGTGGCGAAGTGATGATGCCGCAGGCGGTGGTCTTCAACAAAAGCGCCAGTCTGGAAGACTATGTGGCCTGGGCTGGTGGCTTTACCGACCGTGCGAACGACAAGCGTATTGCGGTGGTCCATGCCAACGGGCTGATGGAGTTTAAAGACGGTGGTGATGTGATGCCGGGCGATCAGATTTTGGTCATGCCGAAAGTGGACAGCAAAATGATGCAGTCCATCAAAGACATTACCCAGGTCATCTATCAGGTTGCCGTGGCGGCCAACGTGGTCCTGAATTAACCCTCAAAACGGGCTTGCTGAAAAGCTGGCCCGTTCTGTTATATCGGCCTTCTCATGCTTAAACCTGTTCTCAATCAAACGCCCCGCAGCTCGTTCCAGGTGCTGCGCGATGTAACGTTTGGCCTGCTTATCCGTGAACTGAAAACACGATTTGGGAGTTACCGACTGGGGTATGCCTGGGCGCTGCTGGATCCGTTGTTGATGATTAGCCTGTTTAGCGCCATTTTTGGGATGCGTAGCCAGAGCGGTTTCGGTGGCGTGCCTGTACAGGTATTCATAACTGCAGGCTATTTGCCATTCATGTTTTTTAATAAAGTGGTTAGCCAGTTAAAATCAGCAGTTAACGCCAATATGGGATTGTTCTGCTATCGGCAAGTTACACCTTTTGCAACCTTCGTCGCCCGTTTTATTCTCGAATCCATCATAGGACTGGTGGTCGGTGTCATATTAGTATTGGGGTTAATGTGGTTTGGTTTTGATGCTATACCTAACGATCCGTTAGAAGTTGTGCTTATCTACTCTTTATTAATGATCTTTTCATTCTCGTTAGGCATCGTTTTTTGTGTGCTGGGAAGTTTATTCAAAGAAGCAGATAAATTCCTTAGCCTAATGATGATGCCATTGATGTTTATCTCTTGCGTCATGTATCCCCTGGCAACGGTACCATCGCAGTTTCAACATTGGTTCTTATGGAACCCACTGGTACATGCTATTGAGTTGATTCGCTCAGGATGGATTGCGGGCTATACCAGCCCGAATGTCAGTTGGGTGTATTTGTCTAGTGTCACATTGGTGCTGCTGACATTCGCGATGAGTTGTTATCGTCTGAGCCATCGTCGTCTTATTGCCAGCTAAAGCGAATAAAAATGATCCTTTTAGACAACGTTTCTAAGTATTACCCCACCAAGTTCGGTCGTAATTATGTGCTAAGAGATGTGAACATTACTCTTCCGCGTGATCGCAATATTGGTATCTTGGGTGCCAACGGCGCGGGTAAATCGACTCTGTTACGCCTGTTAGGTGGAATGGATACTCCCAGTAAAGGGAAAGTTACTCGCCACTGTCGCGTTTCATGGCCCCTTGCTCTTGGTGGTGGATTTCAGGGAAGCATGACAGGACGGGAAAATACACGTTTTGTCTGTCGAATTCATGGGGTTCGCGATACCCGAGCGACTGAGGAATGGGTGAAAGAATTCTCAGAAATCGGCCAGCATTTCGAATTACCTATTAAAGCCTACTCCAGCGGGATGAAATCAAAATTCTCTTTTGCTGTCAGTATGGCATTTGATTTTGATATCTATCTGACCGATGAAATTATGTCAGTAGGTGATGCCCGCTTTAAACAGAAATGTATTGATACTTTTAATCTTAAGCGCGAGACCGCTAGCCTGATTATGGTTTCGCACGACATGAAGAACTTACGTCAACAGTGCGATATGGGAATTTTGCTGCGTAACAGCACGCTTGAGATATTTGACAATATCGATGACGCCATCCGTATTTATCAGAACTTATAACAAGCCAAAAAATCATGACTCAGCCAATCCGCCTTAACAAATCTTCTGGTTTGATGCGCAAGCTGCACAAATTAAAAACCAAACCAAAACATTTTATTATAGATTCCAGCGGTTACAAACTTGCCCACCGCTCATGGAAAAAAAGTCTCAAACTCGGCAGTTTTCAGTGGGTAGTGGCTTGCTTTGCTATCGCTGTTATCTATTTCGGATTCATTGCCTCCGATCGCTATGTGAGTCGGGCAGAGTTAGTGGTCAAGCAAGCAGACCAGATTAAAATGCTGCCCGATGCTCTTTCCATGCTGGGACTAGGTGGAAATAATCATCAGGATGTGCTGCTCATTCAAGACTATCTCAAGTCTGCTGATTTGCTTAACAAGCTGGATAAAGAACTGGGGCTGAAAGCCCATTACCAGAGCCATAAAGTAGATTACTTCTCTCGCCTGCCTGACAGTGTCAGTCGCGAGGAATTTCTAAAGTATTATCGGGAACACCTCACATTACGCATGGATGACATCTCCGGTGTGCTGACGATTGAATTGCAGGCGTTTGATCCTGCCTATGGTCAGAAAGTGGTAGGAGTGATGTTGAAAGAGTCTGAAGGCTTTATTAATAAACTGGGACACCAGGTCGCGCTCGAACAACTGGCCTTTGTCGAAAAAGAAGTTGATCACGCCTACCAGCGATTACAGGCCGAAAAAGCCAAAGTGCTGGAGTTTCAAAATACCCATCACCTTATTAGTCCAGAATCGACCAGCACGGCTCGTATGGGTGTCGTAAGCCAGATTGAAGGGCAGCTGGCCCAGCAACAGGCACAATTAAAACAACTGCAAAGCTACATGAAAGCTACCGCACCTGCTGTTGTTTCTGTTCAAGCCCGAGTTGATGCTTTGACCGAGCAACTGGCGCAGGAACAATCCAGACTTACCGGCGCGGATAAAAATTCGATGAACGAAGTGACCGCCAGCTATATGGATGTACAAACTCAGGCCACACTCGCGGCAGACCTTTACAAAACTGGCCTGATCAGCCTGGAACAAGCCAGAATTGAGGCGTATCGCAAACTTAAGCATCTGCTAATTATTAGTCAGCCGACACTTGCAGAAGATGCTGAGTATCCACGACGTTTATATAATCTTGCTACCGTGGGCGTTTTACTATGTCTTATATACGGGTTAATCGTAATGGGCTTAGCTACTTTAAGAGAACATCAGGATTAACAAGACAGTTAGTCAAAAATTTTAGATTAGGTATATTTCAATATTTAATTTCTTACGTGCAATGATAATAAATAAATTGAATTATAGAATCAATCCGATGAAATTTATTTTCTATTGCATTTAATGAAATCAACCAAATCTCGTTTCTCATCAGCATTTGCAATTTAGTTTAAGGAAAAATGGAATGACATCCTAAAGCTCACCTCTTAAATAAACACAGCGAATTATGTGTTTTGTTTGTTTATTTATCATCTCTTAAAAGTTTATTCTACACACAATAATGTCTAATGATTCATCTAACGGCATTACTATTTTTAGCATTGAGGCAAAATATGATAACCGTTGATTTCTTTAAAAAATTGAAATATAAAAAGAACAAAAAAAACAAATCAGTATTAAGCCCCACCGAAATAATAAATCTGACAACAGTAAAAGAAAATCATTTAGTAAATCTTTCTTATGAACAACTGTATGCCCTCATTAAACAATCAGGGTTATTTGACACTGAGTTTTACGAAAGGAAATATAAAGATGTCTCTCAGAGGAAATTAGATCCAATTCGTCATTATATTCGCCATGGGTATAAGGAAGGCCGTTGGCCAAATGAATTTTTTGACCCGATTTTTTATAAAAAAGTCTATAATATCGAAGATGGTATAATTCCACTAATCCATTATATTCAAACACCTCAAGCAATACTAAACCGTACCTCAGAGACCTTTGATGGCTCGTATTATTATTTTTTACATGATGATGTAAGGAAGGCAGGCATTAATCCTTTATATCATTATTTAAAATATGGTAAGAATGAAAAAAGAGCTATAGAAAAAAAAGTTAAAGAAACCACAAAAAATTCTTTAATTAATATTCCTTCAAAACTATCAAAGTTAAACATCACTATTATAGTACCGGTTTATAATGCAATAAATGAAGTGATGGATTGTCTAGATAGTGTTATTCAAAATACCCAACTAGGTAAAAACATCAAGCTTTTAGTAATTAATGATGCTAGTCCGGATAAAACCGTACAGAAAACGCTTGATATATACAAAAGCATACACGGTGTAAAAATAATACATAACAAGAATAATATTGGATATACCAACAATGTTAATTATGGAATTTCATTATGCGGAAACGATGATATTGTGCTCCTTAATAGCGATACGGTTGTATCCAGAAATTGGTTAAGACAATTATCAATTGCTGCATATCAGAATGATGATATAGGAACTGTAACGGCCGTATCTAACGGAGCAGGTGCATTTTCCGTTCCAAAATCTGGTTGGAATGATTTGCCAGAGCATCTTTCAATTAAACAAATTGCTCGCATAGTATCATCGTCTGTAGATTCAACATTTGTAACAACACCAACAGGAAATGGTTTCTGTATTTTTATTAAGCGAGCTTTGATTGATGATATAGGAGTATTTGATAAACAAAAATTCCCTCGTGGTTATGGTGAGGAAAATGATTTCTGCATGAGAGCAGTATCTAATGGATGGGTAAATATTGTTGATCTCAAGACCTATATTTACCACAAACGCTCAGCCTCATTTAAAGGAGAAAAACAAAATCTTATTGAACAAGGTATCTCGCAAGTAAAAAATGATCATCCTTATTACTCTGGGGCAATAAAAGCTATAGGTAAATCTTCGGCATTCACAAAAGCACGCAATATCATTGAAAATAGATTAAATAGAACATCTCAAAATGAAGATATTGTTAAGCCAAAGATTTTATTTGTGATATCAACCCGAACTGGTGGTACACCTAAAACAAACTATGATTTAATGCGCTCATTGAGAGACATTTATGATTGCTATGTGCTTGCATCTAATTCAAAATTAATTGAGATTATGCGAGCAGATGAAAAAGATTATAAAGTAATTGAAAAATACCACCTTAGCGAACCAGTTACTTTTTCGACCCACCGCTCTTTTGAATATGAACAAATTGTCCGAAGTATTATTTATAAATACAGCATCGATCTTTTACATATTAGGCATATTGCATGGCACAGTCTTAAACTGCCACAGATAGCAAAAGAGATGAACGTACCAGTAATAAATTCATTTCACGATTTTTATGCCATTTGCCCATCTGTAAACCTCGTGAATGAACATGGGGAACTCTTTATTGATGGTTTAGATCATGGAATCAACAATCCCTTGTGGAAAGATGAAACTGTAAGTCCTATGACACCATCTATGCTGCAGGCTTGGAAAGAGAGAATGTCAGATGCATTATTGCATTGTGACCATTTTATTACTACGTGTGATAGTGCAAAAGAAATCATTCTCAAAAATTTGCCAAATATAAAAAACTCTTCTTTTACAGTTATACCTCATGGTCGTGACTTTAGTACGTTTCTTGCCCCTAAAGATAAGTATCCTCAAAATAGTATTAACGTCCTCATTCCTGGAAATATAACACTCACGAAAGGAAAACATTTAATCCAAAAAATAAAAGAACTTGATAAAAACGATCAAATTAATTTTCATGTGCTGGGGACATGTGATAAGGATTTAATGGACATTGTTACTTATCATGGTAAATATAATAGAAATGACTTTGGGGATAAAGTTAAATTAATTAATCCCGATATTTCTGCTGTTTTTTCAATATGGCCTGAAACCTATTGCCATACACTAACCGAAAGTTGGGCATCAGGTTTACCTGTAATTGGACTTTCTTACGGTGCCGTTGAAAAACGGATTAAACAACATGGTGCTGGTTGGTTAGTGCAAAATGATGCTGAAAAGTGCTACAAGAGACTGATATCATTATGTAACAACCCTAAAGAAATCAAAGAAAAAAATGACCTGGTAACGAAATGGCAATCTGGTTACGGCTCAAATAATACCGTTAGCAGAATGACGGAAAAATATATTTTAATCTACCAAAATGCATTGAAGGTAAATTTACCCAAGAAACGAACGCTTGGTATTGTTATGAAGGGATACTTCCCTAATGTTCCTCCAACAGCGTACGTACGTCTGATAGATTGGAAACATGATTTTGCAGCTCAAACAAACTTGAATGTAGAGTTTATCTCTTGGCAGGATTTATTAACAGATACAGTTAATCACTTAAATCATGTAATAATACAAAGAGATGCAATACCAAGTGAAGCTGTAAACTGGTGTCTTGAGTCTTTAAAAAATAATAACATCAACTATGATTATGAAATAGATGATGATTTATTAAACGTACCAGAATCTATTGACATCGATGAAACTTATAAAAAATACAAGCCTTATTTTAAAAAGCTTTTACAAAATGCTAAATGTGTGCATGTAACTAATAAATATTTAGCCGAAGTTGTATCCAAATACAATACTAATGTTATTATAAGACCAAACAAAATATTCCCCCACAGATGGAATATTCAAGTACCAACTGATGAAAGAATTGATCTAAATAATAACAAACACAAGAAAATTATTTATTTTGGTTCAAGAACACATCAGGTGGATTTGGACTTTATTGTGTCAGTAGTTAACATGGTAAATATTAAAGAAAAATTGGTGCATTTATATGTTGTCGGTTGTGGAGAATTTTCAGAAAACGAAAATATAACACGACTCACACCGCCAAGTTCTCGATATGATATTTTTGTAAACTGGATGCTTAAACTTAAACATAACTTTGATCTTGGCGTTGCACCTTTGATTGACCAAGAGTTTGCAGAAAAGAAAAGCCCATTAAAAGTTTTGGAATTAACAGCATTAGGCATACCTGTTGTATGTAGTAACATTACTCCTTACTCAGATGTGGAATCTATTGATGACTCTAAGTTATTTAAGGTCGATAATGATATTACTTGTTGGACTTCATGTATAAACAAGATCATACAATAGTATTATAGATGTCTGGTATTATAGATTAAAAATTCACTTCACCTCTGTTTATTAGAGCATAATCTGCAGACTCTAAGAGGTGAAGAAATTTGACTTAAACAAGACCTAACCTAAATATATAATTTTTTCTTTACAACCATTCAGAATGAATGCAAAGTGGGGCAGAGTAGTTTTTTATCAAACTTCCACTCATTGAGAACGATTTAAGTGTATAATCATTATAAAAAGATTTATGAGACCTTAAACTTATTTCCATAAATTGATACTGATAGGACTCCATAAGAACCTCTGACAGGATTTGCAACGTTGAAGTACATTTTACTTTATTAATGTATCTATAAACATAGTATTCATTGAGTCGTACATTTTCCTATTTAATTTCACATGTATTTCTACGTTATTTATTACCATTTTAAAAGGTTGTTTAATGATTAAAAGCATCGACTCCCAAGCCGGCATTGAAATGGTTCTTGCTGAAGAGATAGAGTGCAATCTGATCACTTTGCACAATAATAGTTTTACAAATAAAAAGCCAACAATATACAATGAGCATCTTATTCCTGAAAGAATACGAAGGGCGATGTCAACTGCATGGGACTCTACTGAGATATTAGGCAGAGACATTAGGATTATTGAGCTTCACAATGTTATTGTAGGAGAACAAGGTCTTGTTATAGATTCAAATTTCAGAGTAATCAAAGAGACTATAACGCAACACTCACCTACTGAAATTGAGGGATTTGTAAAAAGAGCAAAAGAAGCATCTGATATTGAGTATGTTAGAGGTAAGTTCTTAAATTTGAGAAAGAGAGGAGAACAAAACTACGGCCACTGGCTTATTGAGTGCCTTCCAAAAATTAATTATCTTAAAAAGCTTGAAGATGGTTTTGGGGTACTTGTCCCAAATGTCAGTAGCCAAATGAATCTCGTGATTGATACCTCTTTAAGATCATCTGGTGCCTCTCAGGACCTAATGATATTGAAAATGGGGAAAAATGAGATAAAACGTTTCGAGTCCCTCGTAATTATTGACGGTTTAACTCATCACGGAACCTATATGGCTCCGCAAGCAGTTGAGTTTAATAATAAATTACGAGATAGTGTTAATGGCGCTGGCTTAAAAAAAGTCCTTTTATTAAGAGATTCCAATAATAGACGTATCAGCAATATTGAGCATTTGACCTCAACTCTGAGAGAGTTCGGCTTTACAGCTGTTAACCCAGGAAAGCTTACCTTTAGTGAACAGATTTCAGTAATCAAAGACGCTGATTCGGTAATTGGGGTGATGGGCGCAGAAATGACAAACATAGTCTATGCTAATAATTGTGCTAATATTCTTAATATTGCGCCAGCATCTATGCCAGACACATTTTTCCACTTTCTTTCGGTACATAAAAACCACTCCTATAATGAATTTCGTTGTGAAACCCAGAGCCCTGATCAGGATAGAAATGGTTCAATGCAAGTTGATGTGGAAATGATTTGTGACATTGTCCGGGATTTAGCTTTTTAATATTTACAAGATGCTTTTTATGCTGGGTTATAGGTTATATTAATCAATGTCGTTTCAGGAAATATTAATACCGATAATTTATTTTCTATAACCCTCATTATTCACATTATAACTTTTGACATATCTACCTCTATTTAAATATATTAATTGGATGCTTGGCTTATAACTTTTATTACTATTATTGATTGCAAAACTCTTAATCAATTAACAAATGTGAGTGGTTTTTAAATACATGAAATTTTGATGGCATTATTTTCCAATTAAATGCCTTAGGCTTTTATGTTGTATGGATAAGCATATTTGGCATCAGCCAATATTTTACACCCTAATTATTCTTTAAAAACTTTCATAAATACACCCTTATAAATGAATCGCTACTTTGCTGGATAAACTACTAACAATCTAAATATTCCCATCATAGTAACTATATTGACAGCGATATCTGAATGAGTAATTCTATGCAAATAACTATAACTGGAACGGGTTATGTCGGCCTTTCAAATGCCGTATTACTATCTCAACATCATCAAGTGATTGCTCTTGATGTGGTTCCTGAAAAAATCGAACAAATTAACCAACGCCAATCCCCCATCGCAGATCAAGAGCTTGAAGACTACTTAGCCAACAAGCCTCTTAATCTTCGGGCTACGCTGGATAAAGTCGAAGCCTACCAGGATGCCGAGTTTGTCATTATCGCCACGCCGACCGATTACGATCCAAAGACTAACTACTTTAATACCAGCACCGTCGAAGCCGTTATTCGCGATGTGATGAGTATTAACCCGCAGGCAGTTATGGTCATCAAGTCCACCATTCCGGTGGGCTTTACCGAGCGCATGCGTCAGGAATTTGGTACGGATAATCTGATTTTCTCTCCCGAGTTCCTGCGTGAAGGCCGTGCGCTGTATGACAATCTTCATCCGTCACGTATCGTAGTGGGTGAGTGCAGCGAGCGGGCGCAGCGTTTTGCCGATCTGCTGAAAGAAGGTGCCATTAAACAGGATGTACAGGTGCTGTTAACCGGCAGTACCGAAGCCGAAGCCATAAAGCTGTTTGCTAATACTTATCTCGCTATGCGTGTTGCGTATTTCAACGAGTTGGACACCTACGCTCAGTCTCATGGGTTGGACAGCCGTCAGATTATCGAAGGTATCGGTCTGGATCCGCGTATTGGTACGCACTACAACAACCCTTCGTTTGGCTATGGCGGATACTGCCTGCCGAAAGATACCAAACAGCTGCTGGCGAACTATCAGGAAGTGCCGAACAACCTGATTCGCGCAATTGTCGATGCTAATACGACCCGTAAGGATTTTATTGCCGACAACGTGATCGCCCGTAAGCCTAAGGTTGTTGGGATCCACCGTCTGGTTATGAAAGCGGGTTCCGATAACTTCCGCTCCTCTGCCATTCAGGGCATTATGAAGCGGATAAAAGCCAAAGGGATCGAGGTCGTCGTCTTTGAGCCAACCATCAAAGAAAACACGTTCTTTAATTCCCGGGTTATTCGCGACCCTGAAGAATTTAAATCCATCAGCGATGTGATTCTCTGTAACCGAATGGCTCGTGAACTGACGGATGTGGCCGATAAGGTTTATACCCGCGATCTTTTTGGCTCAGATTGAAATGCACAAGTATAGAGGGGTTATTCCCCTCTTTATTCACAATGGACACGGGTAATATTGTCTCCCGTTATTTGACAGAGAATGCATTTTGAAATTATTTGTTGCCGCAATTATTAAAAACGAAATGGATGCCCTGCTTGAGTGGATTGCATACCACAGGGTTGTAGGGGTGAACGGATTTATTATTGCGGATAACGGCAGTAATGATGGTTCACGTGCGTTCCTTACCGGGCTGGAGAAACTCGGCATAGTAACTGTACTGGACTTTCCTGATGTCGAAGGCCAAAAGCCGCAACTTCCCGCTTACGAACGTATTTTACGCAGTTGCAGCGAAGACATCGACTTGCTGGCTTTTATTGATGCCGACGAGTTCTTAGTGCCACTTGATCCTGAGCAGAGCATTGCAACTCATCTCAACGAATGGTTTAGCGATCCCTCTGTCAGTGCAGTTGCCCTGAATTGGGCTAACTTCGGTTCAAACGGCGAACTGTTTGCCGAAGAGGGGCTAGTGACCGAGCGCTTTACCCAACGCGCCCCTCAACAATTTAATGCGAATAAGAATTTCAAAAGCATTCTCAGACCTAAGTGCGCAAATTACTTTAACAATCCTCATCATGCCGATCTGCGCTATGGCCGCTACATCGATGCACTGGGCAACGATCTGGTTTCCCACCCAAAACACGGCAACGGCGTTAGTGAAGAAGTGGTCTGGAACGGGGTGCGGGTTAACCACTATGTGGTCAAATCGCTGGAAGAATTTTTACTCGGTAAACACCTGCGCGGCAGTGCCGCCACGGCCAAGCGCGTAAAACACAAAGCCTATTTCAAAGCGCACGATCGCAATGACGAAACCTGCCTGCTGGCGGCCGCGCTGGCCCCTAAAGTCAAAGCAGAAATGGCAGCGTTGCAGGCGCAGCTGGATGCCTTGCCAGAAGAAGAGAGCCCCCAGAAGAGCGATTCCTGGCTGGCGACCCGCGTTAAAAAGTTAATCGGCTAAAAGACATTTTCCCCTTATTCGACAGGAGTCAGAAGTGGCCTTCCCCACTTCCGGGTAGTGAATCCTCTAATGCATAGCGATTATCACTGGCACCCTCTGGCGCTGCCAGACACCTCTTTAACCCGTGCGGGCTGGTTCCTGATCCAAGGCACCCTGCATGCCCGCCAGCCGCGGGGTGAAACCCGCCTGCGCTGGCAGTGCAGCGAAGGGATCTGGCATGAACAGGTTCTCCCCATTACCCGTCGCGGCACCCTACAGGAGCTGGTCTGGCTGCCGGTGGGTGCTTGCCAGGTGGGGCTGCTCGCCAGCAGCGAAGGGGCAGAGTGTGAGCTGAATATTACCCGCTTTGCGCAGGTGTCTGCGGGCAAGAGCCTCTGGCGTCGTTTACGCCGGGTGTGGCCTTTTTATCAGCGTCTGAATGCGCAAAAGCGCAAACGTCTGGGGCTGTCGTGGCATCTGTGGTTTACCGATTTACAGCAGGCTTACGACCTGGTGGGCAAGATCCGCGATGACAGGCCGCTGCACGCCTACGAACACTGGCTGGCGAATTTTGACATCGTCCAGCCCGGTGAGCGCAGGTTGATCGAGCGTCTGCTGACCCGCTGGGGCAACCTGCCCCGCGTCTGTCTGCATCTGGTGAACGGCGGCGATGAGGCGGCACGCCAGCGCACGCTGGCCAGTATCGCGGCGCTCTGTTATCCGACAACCCATATCACCGTGCTGGAACAGCCCCCTGCCGCAGGCAGGCCTGCGGGTGAATGGCAATGGGCCATTCCTGTGGGCGCTGAACTCGCCCCGGCTGCGTTAGTGTGGCTGGCACACCAGTTGCGCCAGACCCCGGAAGCAAAATGGATCTATGGCGATCACGATCTGCTGGATGAGAAAGGCAAGCGCCACTCGCCAGCCTTCAAGCCAGACTGGAACGAAACGCTGCTGCACAGTCAGAACTATATCGGCTGGTGCGGCCTCTGGCGGGAACAGGGTACCGCCGCTATCCCGCAGGATGGGGCTGACAGTTATCGCGGATGGTTGCAGCTGGCCCACCAGCTTGCACCGCAGGATATCGCCCACATCCCTGCCCTGTTGATGCATGTCCCGGACACGCTCCCGCAGCAGGATGGCTACGAAACGCTGGCAAGCCTGCTGCAGGACCTGCCCGTCGGGGTAACACTGGAGTCTGCTCCACATGGGATCTGCCGCTGGCGCTGGCCGCTTCCGGCAGAGCTGCCACGGGTGTCGGTGATTATTCCCACCCGCAATGGTCTGGCGCATCTCAGGCCGTGCATTGAAAGCCTGGTGCAGCACACCCGTTATCCGAATATCGAAATCATAGTGATGGATAACCAGAGCGACGATCCTGAGACACTGGCTTATTTTGCCCGTATTACCCGTGATTACGGGGTCCGGGTTATCGCCTGGGATCATCCGTTCAACTACTCCGCCATCAACAATGCCGGGGTGCGCGAGGCCACAGGCGAGCTTATCTGCCTGCTAAATAACGACACCGAGGTGATCAACCCTCTGTGGCTGGATGAGATGGTCTCGCACCTGCTGCGTCCGGGCGTGGGAATTGTCGGGGCGAGGCTCTTTTATGGCGATGGCCGGGTGCAGCATGCGGGCGACGCCGTCGGGCCGGGTGGGTGCGCCGATCACTTTCACAGTGGGCTGGCCGCCGATGAACCCGGTTACCAACGCAGGGCGGTGAGCGCTCAGGAGCTGTCGGCCGTGACGGCGGCCTGCCTGCTTACCCCTCGCCAGCTCTTTTTATCCCTGAACGGCTTAGATGAGGTCAATCTGCCGGTCGCCTTCAACGACGTGGATTATTGTCTGCGGGTGGGTGAGGCAGGCTGGCGGATCGTCTGGACCCCCTTTGCCGAGCTGTACCATCATGAGTCGGTCTCCCGCGGCAAAGATGTCACGCCAGAACAGCTGGCGCGTTCCCAGGGAGAACTGCGCTACATGAAAAAACGCTGGGCGCAGCGGCTCCAGCACGATCCCGCATACAATCCCAACCTGAGCTATGACCGTCCCGATTTCTCGTTAAGTCATACTCCTAATGTGGTGCTGCCATGGACGAACTGATCAGAAAGGCACTCTTTAAACCATATCTGAAGTTGAATAAGCAAAGCAGTGAGACGCAGCCGGACAGCTGGCCCGAGTGCCGTTCATTGTTGATCCTGCATGAGGGGAACTCACCGACGCTGGCCTATTTTGAAGCGGCGATCAGAAGCCGTTTTCCCGGCGCTGTCTGTCAGCTGGTGGATACCTTAACCACGTCGGCTATCGAAGTGGATAAAGGGGCCGCCATCGTGGTCATTCGTTTTATCTCCTCGCAGTGGCAACGCGAAATTGCGCGCAACATGGATGACCTCTCCCAGGTGGTCTATTTTATGGATGACGATCTGTTCGATCCATCAGCCCTAACGGCGTTACCTAAAGCCTACCGGACGAAAATCATCCGGCGCTCTGCGGCCCAGCACCGCTGGATCACCACCCATTGCGATAGCATCTGGGTCTCGACGCCCTATCTGGCCAATAAATATGCCCACCTTAACCCTGATGTGGTGCCTGCCCAGCCGACACCGCGTCTGCTGGCCGTAACCCGACCGGTCAAGATTGCCTATCACGGCTCCAGCTCGCACCAGGCAGAAAAGTACTGGCTGCGGGAAGTGGTCGAAGGCGTGTTGAACCAGTGCCCGCAAGCCAGCTTCGAAATTTTTGGCGAGCACGAAATTTATAAACTGTACCGCGACCTGCCGCGCGTGACGGTATTACACCCGATGAGCTGGCAGAACTATCTGGACTACACGCAACATCACCGGGTTGATATTGGCCTGGCCCCGTTACTGGAATCAGAATTTAATATGGCGCGCGGGCCGGTAAAATTTTATGATTTCGTGCGTATGGGCGCGGTGGGGGTCTACAGTAATTGCGCCCCGTACAGCGACTTTATCGAGCAAAATATCAATGGCGTACTGCTGAACAACGATCCGCAAAAGTGGATCGACACCTTATCGCTGCTGGTAAATTCCGGGCAAAAACGTCAAACGCTGGCGAATAATGCGAAGGAATACACGTACTCGTTAATGAGTTAAAACAGAACAGCACGGGAATACCGTATTCCCAACCTGCATCAGGCCTTGTTTCCTCATGTGCCTGCCGCTAAAACACAGCCTGAACGGATAGCAGAGGCTGTGTTTTAGTGAACATTTCATCCAATAGAAAAAGTAAAAACGCTTATGAAAATCCTTGTAACCGGTGGAGCCGGTTTTATCGGTTCTGCTGTTGTTCGCCATATCATCCGTGATACCCAGGATGCGGTGATCAACCTTGATAAGCTCACCTATGCGGGCAACCTCGAATCGCTGGCTGACGTAGCCGCAAGTGACCGCTACGCCTTTGAGCAGGTGGATATCTGTAATCGCGCGGAGCTGGATCGGGTCTTCGCCACCCACCAGCCGGATGCGGTGATGCATCTGGCCGCTGAAAGCCACGTGGATCGCTCCATTACCGGCCCGGCCGATTTTATCGAAACCAATATCGTCGGTACCTATACGCTGCTCGAAGCGGCCCGCGCATACTGGAGCGAGCTGGATGAAGCCCGCAAGCAGGCGTTCCGTTTCCACCACATCTCCACCGACGAAGTGTATGGCGATCTGCCGCACCCGGATGAAGTGAGCGCAGGTACGGCGTTACCGCTGTTTACCGAAACCACCCCGTACGCGCCAAGCAGCCCGTACTCGGCGTCAAAAGCCTCCAGCGATCACCTGGTGCGTGCATGGCGTCGTACCTATGGCCTGCCGACCATCGTCACCAACTGCTCTAACAACTACGGCCCGTATCACTTCCCTGAGAAGCTGATCCCGCTGGTGATCCTCAACGCGCTGGATGGCAAAGCGCTGCCGATCTACGGCAAAGGCGATCAGATCCGCGACTGGCTCTACGTTGAAGATCACGCCCGTGCGCTCTACACCGTAGTGACCACCGGCGTGGTGGGCGAGACCTACAACATCGGCGGCCACAACGAGAAGCAGAACCTGGACGTGGTGCACACCATCTGCGACCTGCTCGACGAGATGGTGCCGAAAACCGGTTCTTACCGCGACCAGATCACCTACGTGACTGACCGCCCGGGCCACGACCGCCGCTACGCCATCGATGCCAGCAAAATGAGCCACGAGCTGAACTGGCAGCCGCAGGAGACATTCGAGTCCGGCATCCGTAAAACCGTGCAGTGGTATCTGGATAACCAGCAGTGGGTCAACAACGTGAAAAGCGGCAGTTATCAGGACTGGATCGCGAAGAACTATCAGGAGCGTAACTGATGCATATTCTGCTGTTCGGCAAAAATGGCCAGGTAGGCTGGGAACTGCAGCGCGCGCTGCTGCCGCTGGGTCGTATTACGGCGGTGGATTTTGACTCTACCGATTACTGCGGTGACTTCAGCAACCCGGAAGGCGTGGCCGAGACCGTGCGTCTGCTGAAGCCGGACGTGATCGTCAACGCCGCCGCGCATACCGCAGTGGATAAAGCCGAGAGCGAGCGTGACTTCGCCGAGCTGCTCAACGCCACCAGCGTTGCCGCCATCGCTAAAGAAGCCGAGGCGCTGGGCGCCTGGCTGGTGCACTACTCCACCGACTATGTCTTCAACGGCAGCGGTGAAAAACCCTGGGTAGAGACAGACCAGACCGCGCCGCTGAACGTCTACGGCGAAACCAAGCTGGCGGGCGAACAGGCAGCCGCGCTCTGCTCCCGTCATCTGATCTTCCGCACCAGCTGGGTCTATGCTGCCCGTGGCGCCAACTTCGCCAAAACCATGCTGCGTTTTGGTAAAGAGCGTAGCGAGATGTCGGTCATCAACGATCAGTTTGGTGCACCGACCGGCGCAGAGCTGCTGGCCGACTGCACGGCCCATGCGATCCGTATCGCGCAGGATAAACCCGACGTTGCCGGGCTTTATCACCTGATCGCCTCAGGCACCACCACCTGGTTCGACTATGCCCAGCGGGTATTCGCGACCGCTCGTGCGGCGGGCGTTGAGCTGGCTGTCACCCTGGTGAACGCGGTTCCGACCAGCGCCTTCCCGACCCCGGCTAAGCGTCCACATAACTCACGCCTCGATACCAGCAAGTTCCAGCGCACCTTCGGGATGACGCTGCCGGACTGGACGATCGGCGTTGATCGCATGCTGGCTGAAATTCTTGGAAAGTAAACGCATCAAGGTATGCTATGCGTGCCTTGTTTTTGCGACACGGACCTTTGTCAGGGAGCGGCTTTTTTAGCTTCCCTTTACAGCAATCAAACAGATGGTAGTGAGGGCGTTGCGCCCCTCTACAGCAAAACAGAAGAATTGAAGGATTATGAACAAGCGTAAAGGTATTATTCTGGCCGGTGGGTCAGGGACTCGTCTCTATCCGGTCACCATGGCGGTGAGCAAACAGCTGCTGCCAATCTACGACAAACCGATGATCTACTACCCGCTGAGCACCCTGATGCTGGCCGGTATCCGCGATATCCTGATCATCAGCACCCCGCAGGATACGCCGCGCTTCGAGCAACTGCTGGGCGACGGTAGCCAGTGGGGCCTGAATCTGCAGTATAAAGTGCAGCCAAGCCCGGACGGTCTGGCCCAGGCCTTTATCCTCGGCGAAGAGTTTATCGGCGGCGACGATTGCGCGCTGGTGCTGGGCGATAACATCTTCTACGGCCACGATCTGCAGAAACAACTGGAAGCCGCCGCAGCCAAACCTGCGGGCGCCACCGTCTTTGCCTATCATGTACACGATCCTGAGCGTTATGGCGTGGTGGAATTTGACCATGAAGGCACCGCCATCTCTCTGGAAGAGAAGCCGCTGGAACCGAAGAGCAACTATGCGGTAACCGGCCTCTACTTCTATGACAACCGCGTGGTTGAGATTGCCAAAAGCCTGAAGCCGTCGCCGCGCGGCGAGCTGGAAATCACCGACGTGAACCGTATTTACCTTGAGCAAGGCGATCTGTCCGTCGCCATGATGGGCCGTGGTTATGCCTGGCTTGATACCGGCACCCATGAAAGCCTGATTGAGGCCAGCAACTTCATCCAGACCATTGAAACCCGTCAGGGGCTGAAAGTGGCCTGTCCTGAAGAGATTGCCTACCGTCTGAAGTTTATCGATGCCGACCAGGTGCGCAAATTAGCCGCGCCGCTGGCGAAGAATGCTTACGGGCAATATCTGCTGAAAATGCTCAAGTAGTCATCATTAACTCCTGGGGCGTTAAGCCCCATTTATGAATCAGGCCGTAATCATGAACGTAATTCAGACCGCCATTCCAGACGTCTTCATCTTTGAGCCAAAAGTGTTTGGCGATGACCGTGGTTTCTTCTTCGAAAGCTTTAACCACCAGCAGTTCGAAGCAGCCATTGGCCGCAGCGTAAACTTCGTCCAGGACAACCACTCCAAGTCCTCTAAGGGCGTATTACGTGGCCTGCACTACCAGCTGGCACCCCATGCGCAGGGCAAACTGGTGCGTTGCGTGGCCGGTGAAGTGTTCGACGTGGCGGTAGATATCCGTAAAAGCTCCCCGACCTTTGGTCAGTGGGTGGGCGTGCACCTGTCTGGCGAAAACAAGCGCCAGCTGTGGATCCCGGAAGGTTTCGCCCACGGCTTTATGACCCTGAGCGACACCGCAGAATTCCTGTACAAAACCACCAACTACTATGCGCCAGAGAGCGATCGCGGTATCCGCTGGAACGATGAGACCATCGGTATTACCTGGCCTACCATCGACACCGAAATCCTCACCTCTGCCAAAGACAGCGTTGCCAAATCCTTCCCTGACGCAGAGTACTTCTGAGTCCCACGCCCCGCAGTGACGCGGGGCGTTTTCTGATGCACAGAGCGCTAATGAAATTTTACACAGGTTCAGCCGGGATCCTGGCCCGAAAAGCACAGATCGAGCCGATGCTTGGTCGCCCGTTACACACCTTCAGGGCCAGCATGCAGCTGGCGCAGGACGATGTCCTGGTCGGCTGGGGCCAGAAAGCCAATACCCGACAGATCAAACAGAAGGCCCATGAACGCGGGCTGCCGTACTGGCAACTGGAAGATGGCTTTATCGGGTATATCGGCCACCCCGCCAGAGGGGGCAAGGCCGTATCCCTGATCGCCGATCCTGTGGGAATTTACTACGACGCTCGCCAGCCCAGCCGCCTTGAGCAGCTAATCGCTACGCCCTGCGATGCAAAAATGGTGGCGCGGGCGGAAGCGCTGACCCGCGAACTGCTGCGCCTGGGCATCACCAAGTACAACTGTTATGCCGCAGACAGCGGTTTACCCGATGCGCTGGCAGCCCGCCTGCACAACGATCCTCGCCCTAAGGTGCTGCTCATTGACCAAGTGGCGGGGGATCTCTCCATTCCCGGCGCGCTCGCAGCCACTGAGGATTTTGAGGCGATGGTCGCGGCGGCGCGGCGTAACCACCCTGGCGCCCGCCTGCTGCTGCGCACCCACCCGGACACCCGGCTGGGCAAGAAGCGCGGCGTGCTGGCGCAGATGCAGCTGGACGACGTGGAGCGGGTCACCGATCACTGCCATCCCCACGCCCTGCTGAATGAAGTGGAAGCGGTCTATACCGTCTCCTCGCAGATGGGGTTTGAAGCCCTGCTGCTGGGCAAAGCGGTCTACTGCTTCGGCATGCCGTTTTACGCTGGCTGGGGGCTGACCCATGACAGCAAACAATGTGAACGCCGCCAGACGCAGGTGAGCCTGCCGCAGCTGGTGGCAGCGGCGCTAATTCTCTATCCCCGCTATCTGGACCCGGTTCTGGGCCAGCGCTGCGAAGTGGAGCAGGTGCTGCAGATTATTGCGGGTCAGCTGACCCCGGCCCCGCGCTATCGCCGTCTCTATATGGTGGGCTTCTCGCTGTGGAAACGCGCCTTTATGCGCGCCTTCTGCCAGCCGCTGGCCACCGAGCTGCACTTTGTGCGCACCCCGCCTGCCCAGCTGGCAGACGACGAGCAGGTGCTGGTCTGGGGCAGCCGCTACCCTGAACTGGCGAACCCGATCCGCGTGGAAGATGGCTTTATCCGCTCCCGGGGGCTGGGTTCGAATCTTTGCCGTCCTTCCTCGCTCTCCATCGACCCGGTGGGGATCTATTTTGACAGCCGCCGTCCGAGCGGGCTGGAGCAGTTGCTTAATCAGCAGCCGCTCAGCGAGCAGGAGCTGGAACGCGGTGCCGCGCTGGTGGATCTGCTCCGCCAGCATAGAGTCAGCAAATATAATGTCGGTACGGTGCAGCCCTTCACGCCGCCAGGCGACGGGCGTGCGCTGTTGCTGGTAGTGGGCCAGGTGGATGGCGATGCCTCGATCCTGACCGGCAGCCCGGTGATCCGCAGCAACGAGCAGCTGCTGTGGGCGGTGCGCGCCGCCCGGCCGGACGCGCATATCCTGTTTAAACCGCACCCCGACGTGGTGGCGGGCAACCGGGCCGGGGCTATCTCGGCCGAATGCCTGGCACGCTGCGTTGACAGCCAGGTGCTGGATCTCGGCCTGACCAGTCTCTATCCCCATGTCGATGAGCTGCACACCATGACCTCCCTCAGCGGGTTTGAAGCGCTGGTTCAGGGGGTGAAGGTCACCACCTGGGGCCAGCCGTTCTACAGCGGCTGGGGGCTGACCGAAGATATCCATCCTGCTGAACGCCGTCAGCGCACCCTGCCGCTGGCCGCGCTGGTCTATCTGACGCTGGTCGCCTATCCGCGCTACATCGACTGGCAGAGCGGCCTGTGGATGAGCCCTGAACAGCTGATCCGCCAGCTGGCGGTACAGGGAAACTCATCCTCGCAGAAAGCCAGCCGCTGGCAGCGCTGGCAACTCAAACTGAGCTATCTGGCTCAGACGCTTCGCTAGAAAACGAGTTATCCCGATTTATTAAAGAAAAGCGGTCATCAAGTCGCTAACAAACATGTCTCATCAACGGAACCGATCTGGGAAAAACAATGGAAGAGCAAGCTATCCGCCACCTGCTGAATGGCCGTCGGTATCTTTTACTGCAAGGACCGATGGGTCCCTGCTTTTCACGTCTGGCGAGCTGGTTGCAGAGCAGCCACCGCGAAGTGAAGCAGGTCTGCTTTAATGCCGGAGACGCCTGGTATGCCGCGAAAGAGACCGCGCTGCACTACACCGGCTCCGTGAAGAATTTTGCCTTCTGGCTGCGCGAACTGCATAAAACCTACGCCTTCGACACCATCGTCTGTTTTGGCGATTGCCGCCCGATGCACATCGAAGCGAAGAAGTGGGCGCGCAGCAAATCCATCGATTTCCTCGCGTTTGAAGAGGGCTATTTCCGCCCGTACTATATCACCCTGGAAAAAGGGGGGGTGAACGCCTTCTCTTCGATGCCCATCGATGCGAAGTATTATCGCGAGCAACCGCTGCCGGAGGTGAAAACCCCGACGCCGTGGAAACCCAGCGCCTTTAACCGCGCCTCCCATGCCATGCTCTACTACGCGGCAGGCTGGTTTGGTCGCCATCGCTACCGGGGCTATCGCCACCACAAGTCGTTCTCGCCGTGGTACGAGATGCGCTGCTGGTTCCGCGCCGGACGCCGCAAGCTGTGGTATCGCTGGAAGCAGCGCCACATGCTGAGCCATATCACCGGCACGCTGGATAACGAATACTACCTGGCGATTTTGCAGGTCTATAACGACAGCCAGATTATCCACCACAGTCCGTATAAAGACGTGCGTGACTATATCGAAACCGTGATCCGCTCCTTTGCCCGCCATGCGTCAAAAGAGCACCATCTGGTGTTCAAGCATCACCCGATGGATCGTGGTCACCGCTATTACGGCACCCTGATTAACACGCTGATTGAAAAGTACGGCATTCCTGGCCGGGTGATCTATATCCACGATCTCTCCCTGCCCGCCCTGCTGACCCACACCCGCGGGGTGATCACCGTTAACAGCACCGCAGGGCTGTCGGCGCTGATCCATAACAAGCCGCTCAAGGTGATGGGCAAAGCGCTGTACGACATCGAAGGATTAACCTGGCAGGGGCCGCTGAACCAGTTCTGGCAGGCGGACTTCGCGCCCGATAAAAAGCTGTTCCAGCGTTTTCGTACCCACCTGCTCTATCAAACGCAGATCAACGCCGTCTTTTACGGCAAGTCTGACTGGCTCAACATCCCGACCGAAGTCCCTCTGCCGGCACCGCTTGCCGATTCCGAACTCGAACGTTAATTCATCCCCACGCCGGGGAAATTACCCCGGCGGATCCGATCCACACCGCGCTTTTATCCCTCCGTTGTAAAAATCACTAATGTTTATCCCCTTCCTGGCCGTTATAACCTAAGACAAATTTTGATGCCGAATTTTGCACTGACATATTTTGTCAGTCGCACCGGCATAATTCACAGCACTGGCTAAAATAACAGGAAAGCTAATATGACAATTCCGACCAGGAGTCGCTCGGCTGAAAGGTTGGTAGATATTCTGCTGGAGCTTCATTTACACGGCGTGGTGAGCCGCCAGGCATTGATGCATAAATTTAATATTACTGAGCGCACGGTTTATCGCGATCTTAATGCACTTTCGCCCATTGTGGAGCGCTGCGGAGACGGGCAGTACCGGCTTATTCATGCCCGCCCGGGCCATGCAGAACCGGGGTTACATCATGTCATTGCTAACTTTCTGAATGTGGATGACTTTTTCCCGGCAACAGGCCGCGACTTCTGGGACAAGCTGGAGTCACGGGTCGAAGATAACCATATCATGATCTTCGGCAACGATGCCGAGCGTACAGGGCCAAAAGATATTCACAGCCTGTTAGCAGGCTTTGAAAAGGCGATTAAGGGCCAGCAGGTTTGCCATATCCTGTATAAAGGAAAATCGCGACAGATTAACCCCTATAAAGTAATTAACAAAAAGAACATATGGTATTTACAAGCCACCGAAGAAGAGCGTTTGAAATCGTTTTCTTTAAGCCTGGTGCAGTGGCTGGATATTCGCAGCGAAACCTTCACGCCGGATAATGACATCCTCGAACTGCTGGAAAAAAATCGCGATCCCTGGGTTAGCGAAGAGACGTTCGAAGTCGAGGTATTTATTCCCACCCACATTGCGCACTATTTCAAACGCCGCGATCTGCTGCCCGGCCAGGAAATTCTGGCGGAAGATAAGCAGGGCATCACCCTGCGCTGCCATGCCGCCCATGAGAACCAAATCCTGCCGCTGCTCTTCTACTGGCTGCCCAACATTCAGGTGCTGGAACCGGACTGGATTAAGCAGAGATTTGTCGGCACGTTAGAAAACTATCTGGCGAGCGCGGAGTGACTCGCACCTGACAGCGTGATCCCCTTCACACAATTTTACCCCCTGCTGGCGAGCCTCAACCACTCGCCCGCTTCTTTGACCGCTCATCCCGCCATATAACCACTCACCAATTTACTGTCCTTTACGCGCGTAAGGCTCTGGCAAGATCGCCTCAGCATTACTCACTTTCTCTCACAGCGAACCCTGATCCTTTTTCATCTAAAAAACCAGGTTTTATTATGGACATTAAAAAACTACTTAAGCACGTTCCCTGGCTGCTGCTCGGGATCCTCGGTGCCTGTTGTCTTGCCGTGGTCGCCCTGCGCCGCGGCGAGCACATCAGTGCCCTGTGGATCGTCGTGGCCTCGGTGTCGGTCTATCTGGTGGCGTACCGCTACTACAGTCTCTATATCGCGCAGAAGGTTATGAAGCTCGACCCGACGCGTGCCACCCCGGCGGTCATTAACAATGACGGCCTGAACTACGTGCCAACCAACCGCTACGTGCTGTTTGGTCACCACTTTGCCGCCATCGCAGGCGCTGGCCCGCTGGTCGGCCCGGTGCTGGCTGCGCAGATGGGCTACCTGCCGGGTACGCTGTGGCTGCTGGCGGGCGTGGTACTGGCGGGTGCGGTGCAGGACTTTATGGTGCTGTTTATCTCTTCCCGCCGTAACGGCGCGTCTCTGGGTGAGATGATCAAAGAAGAGATGGGCCGCGTGCCAGGCACCATCGCCCTGTTCGGCTGCTTCCTGATTATGATCATCATCCTGGCGGTGCTGGCCCTGATCGTGGTGAAAGCGCTGGCGGAAAGCCCATGGGGCGTGTTCACCGTCTGCTCCACCGTGCCGATTGCGCTGTTCATGGGGATCTACATGCGATTCCTGCGTCCGGGCCGCGTGGGTGAAGTCTCTGTAATCGGTATTGTGCTGCTGGTGGCCTCCATTTACTTCGGCGGCGTGATTGCTCACGACCCGTACTGGGGCCCGGCGCTGACCTTCAAAGACACCACCATCACCTTCGTGCTGGTTGGCTATGCCTTTGTCTCTGCCCTGCTGCCGGTATGGCTGATTCTGGCGCCACGTGACTACCTGGCTACCTTCCTGAAAATCGGCGTGATCGTCGGACTGGCGATCGGCATTGTGATCATCAACCCAGAGCTGAAAATGCCTGCGGTGACCCAGTACGTTGACGGTACCGGTCCGCTGTGGAAAGGCGCCCTGTTCCCGTTCCTGTTTATTACTATCGCCTGTGGCGCGGTCTCTGGCTTCCATGCCCTGATTGCGTCCGGTACCACACCGAAGCTGCTGGCGAACGAAAACGACGCCCGTCTGATCGGTTATGGCGCAATGCTGATGGAGTCCTTCGTGGCGATCATGGCGCTGGTAGCGGCATCCATCATCGAGCCAGGTCTCTATTTCGCGATGAACACCCCACCGGCAGGCCTGGGCATTACCATGCCAAACCTGCATGAGATGGGCGGTGACAACGCGGCGCTGATCATGGCGCAGTTGAAAGATGCAAGCGCCCACGCGGCAGCAACCGTCAGCTCCTGGGGCTTTGTGATCTCCCCTGAGCAGATCATGCAGACCGCGAAAGACATCGGCGAACCGTCGGTTCTGAACCGTGCCGGTGGCGCACCAACCCTGGCGGTAGGTATCGCCCACGTGTTCCACAAAGTGCTGCCGTGGGCAGACATGGGCTTCTGGTACCACTTCGGTATTCTGTTCGAAGCGCTGTTCATCCTCACCGCGCTGGACGCCGGTACGCGTGCAGGCCGCTTTATGCTCCAGGACTTGCTGGGTAACTTCGTGCCGTTCCTGAAGAAAACCGACTCGCTGGTGGCCGGTATTCTGGGTACGGCGGGCTGCGTCGGTCTGTGGGGCTACCTGCTGTATCAGGGCGTGGTCGATCCGCTGGGCGGCGTGAAGAGCCTGTGGCCGCTGTTCGGTATCTCTAACCAGATGCTGGCGGCCGTTGCCCTGGTGCTCGGCACCGTGGTGCTGGTGAAGATGAAGCGTACCAAATACATCTGGGTGACCGTGGTGCCTGCCCTGTGGCTGCTGCTCTGCACCACCTGGGCGCTGGGCCTGAAACTGTTCAGCACCAACCCGCAGCTGGAAGGCTTCTTCTTTATGGCTAACCAGTATAAAGAGAAGATTGCCGCAGGCGGCGGTGACCTGACCGCGCAGCAGATTGCCAACATGAACCATATCGTGGTGAACAACTACACCAACGCGGGTCTGAGCATTCTGTTCCTGGTAGTGGTCTACAGCATCATCTTCTACGGCATTAAAACCTGGATGAAAGTGCGTAACGCCGACGGTCGTACGGATAAAGAGACCCCGTATGTGCCCGTACCGGAAGGCGGCGTGAAGACCTCTTCACACCACTAATCCACAAACAACCCCTCACCCCAGCCCTCTTCCCAAAAGGGAGAGGGTGTCAATATTCCCTCTCCCCTTGGGGAGAGGATCAGGGTGAGGGGCTTTTCCTGTCTGGAACCCGCAATGTTTGGTAACTTAGGCGAAGCAAAAAAATACCTCGGTCAGGCGGCGAAAATGCTGATTGGCATCCCGGACTATGACAACTACGTTGAACATATGAAGACCAACCACCCGGATAAGCCGTACATGACCTACAACGAATTCTTCCGCGAGCGTCAGGAAGCGCGCTACGGCGGAGGAGGAGAAGGCGGCGTACGCTGCTGCTAAAGGAGAGACCATGACACCGATTGCCGTTACCCTGCTCACCGGCTTTCTTGGCGCGGGCAAAACCACCCTGCTGCGCCACATCCTCAACGAACAACACGGCTTTAAAATCGCGGTTATCGAAAATGAGTTCGGGGAAGTCTCCGTTGATGACCAGCTGATTGGCGATCGCGCTACCCAGATCAAAACCCTGACCAACGGTTGCATCTGCTGCACCCGCTCGAATGAACTCGAAGACGCCCTGCTCGACCTGCTCGACAGCCGCGAC
The DNA here is from genome assembly GCF_043105735.1 of Leclercia sp. GLN_9. Taxonomy (NCBI): domain Bacteria; kingdom Pseudomonadati; phylum Pseudomonadota; class Gammaproteobacteria; order Enterobacterales; family Enterobacteriaceae; genus Leclercia; species Leclercia sp. GLN_9. The sequence goes on along the minus strand of NZ_JBICLV010000026.1, from coordinate 85,510 downwards.
CGCGGTGAGATCGACTTCGACCGTCTGGTGATTGAGTGCACTGGCATGGCCGATCCCGGCCCGATTATTCAGACCTTCTTCTCCCACGAGATCCTCTGCCAGCGCTACCTGCTGGACGGCGTGATTGCCCTGGTTGACGCAGTACACGCCGACGACCAGATGAACCAGTTCACCATCGCCCAGTCGCAGGTAGGCTACGCCGACCGCATCCTGCTGACCAAAACCGACGTGGCGGGTGAGAGCGAGAAGCTGCGCGAGCGGCTGACGCGCATCAACTCACGCGCCCCGATTTACACCGTGACGCATGGCGATATCGATCTCGCCCAACTGTTTAACACCAACGGCTTTATGCTGGAAGAGAATGTCACCGCGAAGCCGCGCTTCCACTTCATGGCCGATAAGCAAAATGACGTCTCGTCGATTGTGGTTGAACTGGATTACCCGGTGGATATCAGCGAAGTCTCCCGCGTGATGGAGAACCTGCTGCTGTCGTTTGCCGACAAGCTGCTGCGCTACAAAGGGATGCTGTGGATCGACGGCGAACCCAACCGCCTGCTGTTCCAGGGCGTGCAGCGCCTCTACAGCGCCGACTGGGATCGCCCGTGGGGCGACGAGCCGCCGCACAGCGTGATGGTGTTTATTGGCCTGGAACTGCCGGAAGATGAAATTCGGGCGGCCTTTGCGGGCTTGAAAAAATAAATGCTGCACTCCCTTTAATAACCAAAGGGAGTGCCTGTTTTATAACCAAATAACCATGAGTCAATGTAAATAAAGGTTATAAACTGTAAAACTAAAAATAGATGGCGTAATGATAGTAGTGATTATTAATTCGTTTCTGGCTGTTATTAACGCGCTATTCAGTGTCTGTTTAGGCAATAAACTAAATCGATCTTAAACACGGCAAAATCAATGATTGACCCCGCCGCAAATTCACCATTGCGCAACAATATCCCCGAAACAAATTTACACAATCAGCATAAAACCGCGGCCCCCGTCACATTTGCAGTCATAAACATCGCTTGTTAAGGTGCCCTCAGATTAATTTGATGACGAGGCATAAAACATGAAAAAACTGAATATTCTTCTTCTTTCTGCTCTGACCGCTGTATCGGGTTCCGCACTGGCAATGGGCGGTAGCATTGAGCAGGGTAAAAACTTTACCAACCTGAATCTGGAAATGGGGAAATCCTCATCTGGCCTGTATGCAGAGAGCAACTGGCTGAAGAACACCGATGACGGTACCCAGACCGGCGGCGTTGGCGCAGGTTACAACCTGGAAGTTGGCCCGGTGATGCTGAACGCAGGCGCAAAAGCGATCTACATCGGCCCGAAAAAAGGCGATAACGGCGTGGCCTTCCCAATCGGCGGTGGCGTGAACGTTGCGCTGACCGACAGCATCCACGTATACGGTGAAGGGTATGTTGCACCAGACGGCCTGAACAACAGCGTTAAAAACTACGTTGAAGCAAACGGCGGCGTAAGCTGGACGCCTGTTAAACCTGTAACGCTGAAAGTGGGTTACCGCCACGTGAGCGTTGACGGCAAAGACGGTCGTCCAAACCACACGCTGATTGACGGTGCCTATGTTGGCGGCGGTGTGACCTTCTAAGGTTCCGTACAGCCTTTGTTGCCGGGTGGCGCTACGCTACCCGGCCGACAAAACCCAGGCCCGTGCAGGCGCAGCGCCGCCGGGCAACATTGCCCGGTCGCGCTTAGTCAGGGCAAACCACCTCCACGCTTACCGCTGCACCTGTAAAATCTCCTGCGACTCCTGATGCGCTGCCACCTCCTGCGGAGTTAACCACAAGGGTTTACGCCCAAAGGTTTCATACAGTTTCTGCTGATCGCGATAATGTTTATCCGGCGTGCCGTCCGGGGCGATAAAACCACTCTGACCCGGTGCCATCACATCCCACGCCAGCACCGGCGCTTCCTGCGATGTCGGCGAGAAAACAATCATGTCGTTTTCTGTACCGCGATTCTGGTACTCCGCCTGATGTACGGCCTCTTCCGGTGCCGCCTGGGGAACACCAAAGAAGTTATTGGCGCGGAAGGTCAACGCCATCGCCGGGGTTTTCCACTGCGCGATATCAGTGCCGTACTGCTGCGACAGCGTCTGCCAGGTCTGCTGCAGGGCATCAAGGATCACCTCCTGTTGCGGCCTGCCGCCAAACATATCCACCGCCTGCGGGATTGGGGATTTATCACCCTGCAACGCCTCATACAGCAGTTTCGCCCCCACGCTGATATTCAGTGACCCGGTCGGCCCGTCCTGCGTGGTTTCGTAGCCGCTGGCGCTATACCATTTATCGAACGGCTGCGGCACGGCCGCTGCCACGGTCTTTTTCAGCATGCTGGTCAGCCAGACGTTTAAAATCGCCGAACCCGACTGTTGCAGGGTTTTGCCATCATTGTTGAGATGATTCACGCCATCCCAGTCGCTAAGCGATTTCAGCAGCTGCTGGCGCGGATCGCTGGCAGAGAGTTGCGCAGTGGCGTTTTGCAGGGCGGGCAAGAACAGCCGACGGGTGAGATCCTGACGGCTGGTCTGCCGGATCAGATCCCAGGCCTGCTCGTAGGTAAAGGTCGGTTGTTTATCGATAAGCCGGGCGATCTCGGTGACGCGATCCGCTCCGCCCCATAAAAAGGCAAACAGATCTGACGCCGGATACCCCTGCTGGGGCGAGTTGTTCCAGTTGGCGATATAGCCCGATTTCGGGTTATAGACCTTAGGATTGAGATCAAACGGCAGCAGCCCCTGCCAGTCCCACTTCCCGGTTCCCGGCACCGGCAGACGCGGATCGTGTCCCGGCTGGCGCTGCGGGTAAGCCCCGCCATGCACATACCCGATGTTGCCGTCGATATCGGCGTAGTACCAGTTGATGGTCAGCGCCTGCTTCGCCGCCTGCCGGGTCCACTCCTGCCAGTTTTTGGCCTTCATCTGGTGGGTCCAGGCCAGCAGGGATGCCACCTCTTTGCCATCCCAGGCGCGGGCTTTGGCATAGGCCGTCTGGGTGGCGGTGTCGGTTTTGATCACGTTGCCATGCACGGTGCGATAGACGGTAAACGTCTCCGGCTGCCCGTCTTTGACGGCAATGGTTTCCTCCCGGCTGAGCATGCTGACCCACTCGCCGTTATGCAGGTAATACCCCGGTTTATCGGCAGAGAGCTGTTCTGCAAAAATGTCGACATCATCGCCGAAACCGGCCGTTGAACCCCAGGAAATCGTGCCATTGTGGCCGAATACCAGCCCCGGATACGCGAACGGTGTATTGCCGGTAACATCATAACCCGCGCCGTGCAGCCCAATGCCGTAGGTGTAGGCCGGGGCATACCAGCCGAACTGCGGACCGTTGACCATGATCGCTTTCGCATCCTGGGTTTTGCCCTTACCCAGCACCCACATATTGCTGGTGGTGGGATACCCTGCCAGGCCATTGGCACCGCCGTGAGCAAACTGCGCCATGATGGTCTCGCGATTTTGCGCCGACGTCAGCGCGAGCAGGCCGCCGTCATCACCTTTGGCCGGTCGATCCAGCATCGGCGGTGACATATCGTAACGCGGCAACAGGGCGGCGGTTTGCGTGGTGTTGAGATCGAACTTAACCGGATACTGGCTCTCCTGCGGGGCGATGGTGGTGGGCGCCGCCGGATTCACCAGCCATTTCAGCTGGTTAAAGACCGCCATCCCTTTCTCACCGTATTTATCTTTTAGCGCAGTCAGCAGGGCAAGGTTATCGATTTCGCTGGTGGCATCTGAAAAACGGTTCGCCATGGTGCCAACGAAGACCATCGCCACATCAAAGGCTTCCCAGTGTTTCGGCGTGAAGCCAAAGGTCGTGAACTGCTTTGGCAGCAGTTTGTCAGGGTCGCGGTTTACCCGATCGATCCAGGCGTTCATCCCGTCGGCATAGCCCTGCAGAATGGCTTTGTCCTCTGCGCTGAGCGCGGCGATTTGCTGGCGGATTGAATCAGGCCAGTAGTTCTGACGGATATCCTTGTCGAATTTAACAAAGGTCTTGCCGAGGACTTCTGCGACTTGTCCCTGGGTGCTGCGCCGTGCCATCTCCATCTGGAACAGACGATCCTGCGCCACGACATAGCCGTAGCCATAAAAAAGACGGTAGGTATCATCGGCGTAAATATGGGGCATACCGTACTCATCACGTACGATTTTTACTGCGGTTGAGGCGCTTTCCGCCTGCGTTGTCAGAGTCCATGAACAGGCCAGGGAAGCCACAATACAGTTCACGATCATACGGTTTCTGTTTATCATTGTATCCTCTTGCAGGTGTATGATTAGCGAATTCATACTAGCAACAGGCCAATGGTTAGCCAGAATGGCGGGATGGTTTGTCTGCGAACTGTGAGGTGGCTAGCTAATTTACGACACAATTATTACGCCATATCACATTTATGCGAATCACTTATAAAGGGCGGCAGGCGTGTTCCCTCTCCCCTGTGGGGAGAGGGTGAGGGGAAGGGAGAATACCTAGCGGCGGATCACCACCAGCTTCTGGTTCACAAACTCTTTAATCCCCAGATCCGACAGCTCACGCCCGTAGCCGGAGCGCTTCACGCCGCCAAACGGCAGCTCTGGTGCGGTATCGGTAAGCCAGTTGATCCACACCATCCCGGTCTCGATTCTCGAGGCCATTTTTTTGGCGCGATCGATATCTTTACTGAACACCGCGCCGCCCAGACCATAGTGGGAGTCGTTGGCGAGTTTCACCGCCTCGTCATCGTTTTTGACCACGTAGACCTGCGCCACCGGCCCAAAGAACTCTTCAAAATAGGCCGGGTTATCGCGGGTAATGTTAGTCAGAATGGTCGGCTCAAAGAAGCTGCCCTCGCGCTGCACCGGCTTGCCGCCGTAATGCAGCGTCGCGCCATTTTTCACTGCTTCATCCACCTGTTTCGTCAGGGTCTCAAGCGCCTCTTTCGAGGACAGCGGCCCCAGGCGGGTGTTCTCATCAAGCGGATCGCCGATGGTAATCGCGCGGAATGCCTCGGTGTATTTCGTCAGGAACTGCTCCGCCACCTTCTCATGCACGATAAAGCGCTTGGCGGCTGTACAGACCTGTCCGGCATTGGCCAGGCGCGCGTTGACGCCGATCTTCACCGCTTTCTCCAGATCCGCATCGTCCAGCACCACGAACACGTCGTTGCCGCCCAGTTCGAGGGTCGATTTTTTGATGTGCTTCGCTGCCTGCGCAGCCACGATGCTACCCGCCTTCTCCGACCCGGTCAGGGCTGCACCCTGCACGCGATCGTCGGCAATGATGTTCGCCACCTGATCGGAAGAGATAAACAGGTTGGTCCATGCCCCGTCCGGCGCACCGGCTTCACGCACCAGATGGGCGAAGGTCTCCGCACAGTGTGGAACGATGCTGGCATGTTTGGCGAGCACAGGGTTACCTGCCGCCAGGTTCGGGGCCAGCACGCGCATCAGCTGGTAATAAGGGAAGTTCCACGGTTCCACGGCCATCACCACGCCGATGGGGTGATGCTCTACCCAGGCTTCGCCCATCTCAGATGGGTATTTCACCGGGGCGAGAAATTGTTTGGCGTTATCCGCATAGTAGCGAGCGATCTGCGCGCAGAGTTTAACCTCGCCGCGGCTCTGGGCAATCAGTTTACCCATCTCCACGCTGGCGATTTTAGCCAGCTCTTCGGTACGGGAATCAATCAGATCTGCCAGCTTGTGCAGCACCGCCAGGCGTTTGTCGATGCTGCCCTTCGACCAGTCGGAGTGGTAGAGCGCATCGGCGGTGCTCAGCGCCGCCTCGACATCAGCATCGGTATGAGAAGAGTATTCTTTGATGAGTTTGTTGTTGGCAGGATTCATTGTCTGATAGGCCATTGTTGCCTCCTTTTTTACCGCGTTGGGTATTAAGGGTAGTCAAAATGGCTGGGTTCGCAGGTAAAGTTAGGTATATAGAGTGCGCCACCTGGAGAATGGTACCGATTATTTTTTGCTAAGTTTATGCCGCATGGCTTCACGCAAATTAGCATTCAGACGCGCTTAATATCCTTCCCTCACATGTTCGAGCCACCCCATAGCATCGCCATCAATACACGCCCAAGCCGGGTAACGAAGAGGGGAATCGTCGCTGCCATCGTGCTATAACTCTGTTACCCCTCCGTTCGGTATTCGCCATGACCTACACACGCCACGTTAATCAGACCTTTCTTCGCCAGCCCGGCGTTGAACTGCGTAGCACCTGGCAAAGCACGCAGGCCTACAAGCGTCATAGCCATGCGCAGCTCTCCATTGGCGCTATTCTGGAGGGGCAGACCTGCTGCACCTGCAACGGCGAACCGTTCACCCTTTATCCGGGCGATCTGATCGTCATACCCGCGCATATGCCGCACAGCTGTAACCCGGTAGCAGGACAGCCGCGCAGCTACCATATGCTGTATCTGGAGACCGACCATCAGCCCGCCCTACAGGTGATCCGCAGCGAGGCGCTGTTTCGCCAGTATCTGACGGTCGTGGAGACACTCTCGGCGACGGACATCGACAGGTTTCTCGCCCTGCTGACCACCCGGCCAATGCCGCCCGTTCCGTTGCGGCCCACCAGCCTTGCGCTTCAGCAGACGTTACGTCACAGCCTGCAAACCCCGCCGTCGTTGGACGTCTTTGCCCAGCGCTTTTCGCTGCGCAAAGAGACGCTTATCAGAACCTTTAAGCAGGATACAGGCCTGACGCCCGGCACTTTCCTGAACGTTACCCGGATAGAGTTCGCTAAAGCACGTCTGCGCGCCGGGGATGATATTGCTGATGTCAGCTATCAGAGCGGCTTTGCCGATCAGAGCCACTTCCATAAAACCTTTGTCAGCTATACGGCCGCTACACCGCGCCAGTACGCCACCGGGCGATCAATATCCGACAATAATTAGCGCTCGCGTCAGCGTAGCCTGACCTCAGTTTTGCTGATGAGGTCACTATGGAACTGCTTACCACTCTCTTCCCGCCCGCATTTTTGGCTCTCGCGCTGGCGCATTTTGTCGCCCTGCTCAGCCCCGGCCCGGATTTCTTTCTGCTGATGGGGTTCGCCGCCCGCCATCGCCTGCGCGGCAGTGCCGGGTTATGCGTGGGGATCGCCGCAGGCAACGGGCTGTACATCCTGCTGGTCATCGTTGGCTCAAGTGCGCTGCGCCAGTTCACGCCGCTTTTTAGCGTCATTGAACTCCTGGGCGCACTATATCTGCTGTGGATTGGCTGGCATCTGGTGCGCAGCCAGCCTGGAACGCTTGCTCTCAACCACACCGAATCTGCCTCTCCTGGCTGGCGCAGACAGTTTCTCCTCGGGCTGGGTTCCGCGGCGTTAAACCCGAAAAACGCACTGTTTTATCTGGCGCTGATGACCGCGCTGCTCGGGCCGGACGTGACGCTGCTTCAGCAATCGGTCAGCGGGATCTGGATGGTCACGGTGGTGCTGGTGTGGGATCTGGCGGTGGTAATGTTTATCGCCCTGCCCAGCGTACAACGGCGGTTGAGCAACAACATCTGGAAAATCGAGCGCCTGGCGGGCGTCGTGCTGATGGTGTTTGGTGCAGGGATCCTGTGGCGATTTTTCACCTCAGTCTGATGCGGGGACAACGCCGGGTGGCGGCTTCGCCTGATCTGGGAAACATACATCGTAGCCCCGGTAAGCACAGCGCCACCGGGGCAAAATGCCCGTCCCCTTGCCCCTTCGCCTTTTCTCCCTCTATTCTTAACCCTATGGAAAAACTCGCTGAACTCAAACGCGCCAAGCTTCTGGCGCTGTCGCTGCTGCTGATTGCCGCCGCGACCTTTATCGCCACTCTCTTCCTGCCGCAGACCTTCTGGGTGCGGGGGGTAAAGGCCATTGCCGAAGCGGCCATGGTCGGTGCACTGGCAGACTGGTTTGCCGTGGTGGCCCTGTTCCGCCGGGTGCCGATCCCGTTCATTTCACGGCATACGGCGATTATCCCGCGCAATAAAGACCGGATTGGCGACAATCTCGGCCAGTTCGTGCAGGAAAAATTCCTTGATACCCAGTCGCTGGTGGCGCTCATCCGCCAGCACGAACCGGCATTGCTCATCGGCAACTGGTTCAGCAAGCCGGATAACGCCCAGCGCGTCGGGCAGCACATCATGCAGGTGATGAGCGGTTTCCTCGAGCTGACCGATGACGGGCGCATTCAACGCATGCTTAAACGGGCGGTGCATAAGGCGCTGGATAAGGTCGATTTCAGTGAAACCAGCGCTGCCATGCTGGAGAGCATGACCAAAAACGACCGTCACCAGGTGCTGCTGGACGCGGTGATTAATCGCCTGATCACGCTCCTGCAGCGCGACAGCACCCGCGACTTTATCGCCGCGCAAATCGTTCAATGGTTGAAGACCGAACACCCGCGCAAGGCGATGATTTTGCCCACCGAGTGGCTGGGGGATCAGAGCGCCGAGCTGGTCTCGAATGCGGTGAATGCCATTCTGGATGACGTCAGCCACGACCGCACCCACCAGATCCGTCAGGCCTTCGATCGCGCGGTGCTGAAGCTGGTGGATAATCTGAAAAACGATCCGGAAACCGCGGCCAAAGCCGAGAACATTAAAGAATATCTGAAGAACGACGAGGCCTTTAACCGCTATCTGGGCGAAATGTGGGGCGACCTGCGTCAGTGGCTGAAAGCGGACATGCAGAGCGACGACTCCCGCGTCAAACAGCGCCTCGCCAACGCCGGGCTGTGGTTTGGTGAGACCCTGGTGGCGGATACCAACCTGCGTGCCTCGCTGAATGAACACCTGGAGCAGGCCGCCCATCGGGTGGCACCGGATTTTGCCCGGTTCCTCACCCGTCACATTAGCGACACGGTTAAAGGCTGGGATGCCAAAGATATGTCCCGGCAGATTGAGCTGAACATCGGCAAGGATCTGCAGTTTATCCGCGTTAACGGCACCCTGGTGGGCGGCACCATCGGGCTGATTCTGTTCCTGCTCTCACAATTGCCCGATGTGCTGCCACTGCTTACCCGTTAATAGAATCAGGTATTGCGGATCACGTAGCGAGTCGGCGCAAAGCAGTTGAGGAACATGTGCATCAGGAACACCACCGTCAGGGTCGCCACCAGCGCCACCGTCACCGAAACGATGCGGTAGAGATCGCTGAACACCAGGTCGCCGTCGGGGTGCATATTCTGGCCGAACATGATCCCGATGGTGGTGATGCTGGCAAACCCGACGCCGGCACCCACCTTCTCCATCACGTGCAGACGCGCGCCAAACGCCAGCCCAAGGCCAATCAGCGGCATCATCAACAGCATGTGGCTGCTGTGATCGTACAGCACCAGCTGCACCAGCAGGATGTACAGGCAGCCGATCACCACCCCGACCACGCGCCACAGGGAGCTCATCACTGCCCCGCGATAATGCATCGGGAAGAGGATCAGGATCCCCGCCATTAGCGCCGACAGCGAATCGCTGAGATCGCTTATCTGGAACACGACAAAAATCAGCGTCGCCACCGTCCCGGAGAGCAGCGACTCATGGCGCACACGGGCGGCATCTTTCTCCAGACGCGGCGGCGGCGTGCGCGGCTCGACGTCTGGCAGCAGATAGTGCATCAGCGCGCTCAGGCACACCGCCATCACGCTGGCTTCAAGGTTCGAGAACAACAGCGTATGCCAGTTGGTGGTGGGATAGCTCATAAAGTTGAGCATGGTGCTTTGACACACGACCCCCATTGAGCCAAACAGAAACAGCGGCCCCTGACTCATAAAGCGAAAACGCATCACATACAGGCCAAACACCACCAGCGTCATGATCACCGGCCACTGCGCCAGATAGCCGATAATAAACACCATTTCGATGCAGTTCAGGGCAGAACTGAATACAAACTGTTTTGCGACATGACGGTTAAATACCGGCACCAGCGACAGCAGCATGATCGGGTAGATCACGAAGAAGACGCCGTAACTGGTGCTGTAAAAACTCGACACGCTCAGGGCAATCATCCCGGCAAACACGATGCGCAACGTCTGGCGAAAGTCGTTGGCGGTGTAGACGATGTTGCCGTGCGGGGTAAAGACCCGCGCCAGGGTATTAATAGACATGATGATCAATAGACATAGTGCAGCAGGCTGACGAGGTGGATCTGCATCCCGGAGAAGAAGCGGGCAAACGGACCTTCGCTGTTATAGAGCTGTACGGTAGCGCGCGCGCCCGTCGGGAGGTGCTTCGGCAGGGGTTCATCCAGCGCCACATGAATGCGCATACGTTGCGCGTCACGCACCCAGCGGTTGGAGGTTTCCGGCTCCGAGAGTTGGCCGTTGACCGCCTCCTGTCCCGCTAAAATACCGGCATCGCTGCTGGTGACATGGGCGCGGAACACGCGGCCCGGGAAGGCGTCAAACACGACCGCGGCATCGGTGTTCTGGTGGGTATGGCGCAGGCTCTTTTCGCGGAAATCGGCGACGATATCGCTCTGATTGTTCACCAGCGCCAGCGCCGCCGAGCCGGAGGCGGCATAAAAACCGGGGCTAAGCTGGACGTTGCTGACCGTGCCGTCGGCTTCGGCGTAGATCTTCGTCCAGCCGAGATTGAGTTCAGCCTCATCCAGCGCGTTGCGGTATTTTTGCAGGGTCACGTTACGCTTTTCATCCCGCTCGCCGCGCTCAATGCGCAGCTGGTGGATGCTGGCAGTCAGATTGGCGACGTTCTGCTCGCTGCTCTGCCAGGTGGTGCGAACTTTATCCAGATCCGCCCGCGAGACGTTTTGCAGGGTGCTGAGTTTCTGATAGCGATCGAAAGTCACTTTGTCGTTGCGGGCGGTGAGTTCGGCGGTTTTCAGGCTGGCCTGGGCCGCCACGATCTGCGCATCCAGCTGCTCATTAGCGAGCCGCGCCTGTTGCAGGGCAATCTCTGCGGCTTCTACTTTATTGCGAAACGGCGTAGGGTCGAGTTCAAACAGCAGATCGCCCTTCTTCACCTGACTGTTGTTGTGCACATGCACCGCCGCCACATAGCCGGAGACGCGCGCCGAAACGGGCGTCACCACGCGCATCACCGTGGCATCCGGCGTCAGCGGGATCCAGATATCCGCGACAATAAAATAGACAAACATTAGCAGGAAAGAGGCAATACTCACCCTTACCCAGCGGGCAAACTTTTGTTCAGGGGTCATGATTATTTGATCTTGTTATCTTCTTCGCGGATTGTCCGCAAATTGCAGGCGATTTGATTAAGTGTGGCGCTGAAAATCTCGAGATGGTCCGGGGCGATATTCTGCGATACCCGTTCCTGGAACGTTTCGATAACCTGGGTCAGCGTTTTCAGCACCGCGTTCCCCTCGGGTGTGAGCCTCAGCAGCCGGATGCGCTTGTCGTAAGGCGAAGTAGTGCGCAGCAGATAGCCCTGCTTTTCCAGCTGTGAAAGGGTGCGCATTAGCGGCGGCAGTTCAATACCCTGCACCTCCGCCAGTTCGCTTACCGAGACGTTATCCCCCAACTGTTTCAGCTGCATCATCACCGTCCAGCTTGACTGGGTTAACCCGGTCTCAAGGATGGCGTCGTCAATCACCGCGCGCCACTGGCGCACAATCATTGCCATTCGCATGCCCATGGGCCGACGGCAGAACAGATCTTCTTCACGCATGGGGGATCCTCGCTTCACACGCTGCGAAGATAATAGTTATCAGGGTAAGTATCAAGAAACGAGGAGGTTAAGAGCAGGAATTGCGAAAGCGGGCCAGCGAGGCCTCGCCTGTCTTACCTAACTGTAAATGTGCTGCTGGCTGCGGAGATAATTTTCAATGGCGATCCATTCCGTCAGGCGTTTATAGAGAAGCAGCATCGCCATCGGGAGCAGGCTGTGGAGCTCCTGATGGGCATTGAGTTCCACTAGCGACGTGCCGGGGTTAGTGAACGGCACATTGGCCAGCCGTAACAGATCGAAGTAATCCATGCGCAAAAGCTTAGGAAAACTCTCCTGGGTGATGGTGCACAGACATTCCTGGTAGATCCGGCGCTGCTTCTCTTCGTTATCGTCATTCTCGATCAGGATTAAGAGCGCTTTTTCCAGGCTCTTTTGTGCAGCGATCATTTTTTCCATACAGTTCTCTGACAGCATCAAACGCGTTGATCAAATTTTTTATACAACCCGGTCAGATTGGTCACGGCGAACTTGCGGTAAATATTACGCCGATGATGGCTGACGGTTTTTCCGGTCACATCCAGGTAGCGGGTGATCTCTTTATTCTTTTTCCCCGAAACAATATACGGCAGCAGCATGGTCTCCATGCGGGTGAGCCGCTGTTCTTTTTCAAGATGATGCCAGCGCGCGTTTTTAAAAATCGTGACCGGCTGATCTTCCTGTGCCAGATGGACAAGACAGGCGCGTAATTTGGTTACGGCGCTTTTACAATCAATGGTGTAATCGGCGATGGTATTAATCAAAATATTTTCAATCGTGCTTTCGTAGCACACATCCCGGGTAATAAAAATAAAATAACGTTGTTCATAGCGATTTTTAATATCCAGCAACGTATTTAATACCTTGATATCAGACTCACCATAATCGACAACAATGGCTTTTGTACGGACAAGATCCTCTTTTGTCGCTTTTTTAATGTCATCAAGATATAGCACCCGCTGAAAGGATGGCGCCTCCGTCATTAACTGTTCAACCAGCACGGCAAAGCCCTGCTGAAAATATCTACAGGATGTTAATACTATAATCATGCCTATATCCTTATCATCACTGTGGATTCATTCATAATCATCGAGAATGTATAAATTTTCAATTAACAGTTTTCCGGGGGATTGTAGGAATATTCTCAGGCCATGAGGGACACTTTGTGCGGTTGCTCGCAAAAACGCATATTTGAAGGCATTATTCGCCCGTTATTACAGTGAGATATCCCACCCGATAAGATTTATCCAATCGAAGGAAGATTAATCTGACCTTCGCGTTTATTTTCTTTTGATATGCTGCGAAATGTAACCAAGGATTAAACGGTGTATGCGTTTTTATATTCGTCACTGCGAAATAAAATCATTACGCACTATAGAAGGATTTTTATATGAACAATTCTTTTCGATTGACGCGCCTGGCTGCCAGTATGAGCTTACTTTTTGGCAGCGGCTTAATATTGTCACCGGCGACACCGATCAGACAATGAGCGCCACCTGGTCGCTTAACTTCTAGAACAAATAAGCCGCATACGCTGTATGCGGCTTTCTTTCTGGCAGGACGGTAATTAATTTATCATGCCCTGCGAATGACTCCCGGTTCCGTTTTTCCCTTCATAAAATAATAAACGGACGTTCCCTCAGCGGCTAAAGTGCTGGCAAATGGCACGTCTGCCTGACGCAGTCACCACCACGTCGCGGAATCCCGCCACCCGCTGGATCCAGCCTTTGGTATCCATATGCACCAGCAGCGCCGCACCTGCCTCACCGCCCAGATGAAACCGCCGCTCGCTCCAGTCCAGACAGGCGCAGCAGGCTTTTCGTCGGGTCCTGGCATTCAACACGATCCCCAGAGACAGAAACGCCTCGCGCCCGCTCAGGGTGAGGGCCGAGCCATCTGCCACCAGCCAGCCCTCCGCCTGCATAAAGTCATATATCTGTACCGCGACCGTGCCCGCCAGATGGTCATAGCAGGTGCGGGCGTGGCGCATCGATTCCGGTGCCGTCGTCTCCGGCGGGGTGATGCGCCCCCAGGACATCCCCATCATCTGCTCCACCAGCTCCGCAACTTCATGCCCTGCCAGCCGATAGTAGCGATGCCTGCCCTGAGACAGGCAGGTGATCAGCCGCCCCTCCATCAGCCGGGTAAGATGCCCGCTGGCGGTAGAGGGCGCCACATCCGCCACGGCGCTGAGTTCTGTGGCGGTCCACGCCCGGCCGTCCATCATGGCGCAGAGCATTTTCACCCGGGAAGGATCGGCCATCGTTGCGGCGACTGCCGCCACGGCCAGCTCCAGCGCGGTGGTGTTATCAGGAGGTAAACGGGTCTTTAGCATAGGCTGCCCACGGCTCAGTGATCTCTGCCGCCAGCTTATCATTATCCGTCAGCAGAATAAGGTGGTTCGCATGATCGCTGTATTGGGTCAGGATGGACACCCCCTGCGCGGCCAGCGCGGCGGCAATCTCCCCCAGCTCGCCGGGACGTTCCTGTTTCAACTTACGGATAAGCGGTTTACGCACCGCCAGCACGTTAAACCCGCCATCCAGCAACACGGTCCGGGCTTTATCGCCCTCCTCCACCAGAAAATGCGCCTCCACGCCAAAGACGCCGCCGCCCTCCAGCCCCACGCCATGCTGCCCCAGCAGCTGACCAAAGCGCGCCAGCTCGCCGGGCGTAGGGTTGAACATCACATGAACGTCATACATGGGCCTCTCCTCCGGTTTCTGAAGCGTATTCCCGCACCACCTGCGCGACCCGAATACGGTAGCAGGCAAATATCGACGCCCGCCCTTCGGCCTGCGCGGCCTGGTGAAACACGTTTTGCTTCCAGCGCTGAACTGCCTCCTCATCCCGCCACCACGAGAGGGAGAGGATTTTGCCCTCGGTGGTCAGGCTCTGAAAACGTTCGATATCGATAAAGCCGTCGATGTCCGCCAGCAGCGGTTTTAGCTCAGCGGCCAGTTGCAGATAACGCGCCTGATGCGCAGGCTGCGCTTTGGCTTCAAACAGGACTGCAATCATGAGGATCTCTCCGTTGTGAGGTTACGGAGAGCATGAAGGAAACAAAAACGTGATGCTTCGGTGAGGAGCGAAATATGGGGTGACGTTTGAACGACGTGCCCGGCAGTACGCCGGGCGGTTTTAGCCAAGGAGCGACTTCGGCTCCATAAACGCCCTTATCCCCCACGCGCCCATCTCGCGCCCTACGCCGGAGTGTTTGAACCCGCCAAAAGGGGCTTGCGGCTCATGGGCGAGGGTGTTGACCAGCACGCGGCCAGACTGGATCTGCTGCGCCACCCGCCGGGCGCGTTCCGCGTCACCGCCCAGCACCAGCGCACTCAGGCCGTAATCGGTGTCGTTGGCAATGGCAATGGCCTCTGCCTCGTCGCGGTAGGGGATCACGCACAGTACTGGACCAAAAATCTCGTCCCGGGCGATCGCCATCTGGTTATGCACATTGGTAAACAGCGTCGGACGGACAAACCAGCCGTCCCGGGTTCCCTCTGGCCGGCCTTCGCCCCCCGCCAGCAGACGAGCCCCCTCCTCCTGCCCTTTGCGGATATAGCCCTGCACCCGCTGCCACTGTTTTTCGCTTACCATCGGGCCAACCTCGGTGGTGCGGTCACGCGGATCGCCGGATTTCACCGCCGCGATGGCCCGGGCCAGCGCCTGTTCCATTTCAGCCTGACGCGACAGCGGCACCAGGATGCGCGTACCGGCCACGCACGCCTGCCCGCTGTTCATCAACCCGGCCTGCACCGCCAGCGAAACGGCCTGGTCGAGATCGGCATCGTCAAGAATGAGGGTTGGGGATTTACCGCCCAGCTCCAGGGTGACGCGGGTAAAGTTCTCCGCGGCGTTGCGCAGGATCGCTTTGCCGGTCTGCGTGGAACCGGTAAAGGATATTTTGGCCACGTCAGGGTGACGGCTGATGGTCTCGCCTATCCTGTCGCCGCGCCCGGTGACGATATTAAACACCCCCGGCGGCAGGTCTGCGGCATGCAAAGCCTCGGTCACAATCTGCGTCTGCAAAGCGCTCATCTCGCTGGGCTTGATCACCGCCGTGCAGCCTGCCGCCAGCGCTGCCGCCAGTTTGCCGCAGATAAAACCCGCGTCGCTGTTCCATGGGGTAATAAGTCCGGCGACACCCAGCGGGGTCATCTCGACCCTGGCCGCACCGGCGACGGTGGTAAATTCAAAGGTCTCCAGCGCCGTGATGGCCTGGGCAATCACCTCTGTCGGATAGCTTGCCATCCACGCCGAGCGCGACGCGGGCGCGCCGTACTCTTCAATTACCGCCTCCAGCAGATCGTCATGACGGGCCGCCACCGCAGCCTGCATCCGTCGCAGGGCAGCTATACGCTCCTGCTTCGTGGTTCTGGCCCACGCCGGAAACGCCGCTTTGGCGGCAGCAATGGCGCGCTCTGCATCGACTTCATCAGCAAGACGCACCTGTCCTGTCACCCGGGCCGTCGCCGGGTTATAGAGATCAAAACGCTCGGTGCCGTGTGGGGTGACAAATTCACCGTTGATAGAGATCTGTTCGATATAGTGCATAAAAACCTCCTCAGGCTGCATGAACCCAGTCTGGCATACCTTCTGCGTTGCGATAATCCACGCTATGCTGCAAAGGTTGTTTCGATTTTCAGGATAATCTATGCACCGTTCAGGACTGATCGAGCTGGAAGTGGTGATGGCCGTGGTACGTCGCGGCAGCTTTCGCGCCGCCGCCCAGGAGCTGGGGATGTCGGCCACCGCCGTGAGCAACGCCGTTGCCGGACTGGAAAGCCGTCTGCAAACCCGCCTGTTTAACCGCACCACCCGCAGCGTGGGGCTTACCGACGCCGGGCAACGCTATGTGGCGCGGATCGGCCCGGCGTTGCAGGAAATTCGTCAGGCCGATGAAGAGATCCACAGCGATACCGATGAGCCTGCTGGCACCCTGCGCCTGAACGTTCCCAACAATGTCGGCACCCTGTTCCTGGATGCGCTGTTGATCGACTACATGATCCGCTACCCGAAAATGCGCGTCGAAGCGGTAAGCGAAGCGCGGATGATCGATATCGTGGCAGAGGGTTACGACGCGGGCGTTCGCCTGGCGGAATCCGTCCCGCAGGACATGATCGCCGTGCCGCTGACCCCCGATATTCGTCAGGTCGTCACCGCCACGCCGGACTATTTTGCCCGTTACGGCATACCGCAAACCCCGGACGATCTGCTGCATCACCAGGGGATCGGCATGCGGATGGCCCACGGCGGGATCTATCGCTGGGAGCTGGCACGACGTGGGGAGCAGGTAGCCCTGGCGGTGCCGCCGCGCTTTGCCACCTCGGATCTGTTCGCCTCGATCCGGGCGGTGAAAGCGGGTCTGGGGGTAGGATTTTTACCGGAACTCTATATTCAGCAGGAGCTGCAAAGCGGGGAGCTGGTGAGCGTACTGGAGGAGTGGTCGCAGCCCTTTGCCGGGCTGCGCCTCTACTATCCCGGGCATCGCCACGTCCCGCCGGGGTTACGGGCGCTGGTGGCGATGATCCGCGAGCGCGGTCTTACTCGAGATTAGCTTTGTTCAGGCCGTAGGCGCTATCCAGCGAGCCGGGTGCCATGCGGGAGGTGATCCCCAGACGGTTCCAGGCGTTGATCGCCACGATCGCAAAGTTCAGCTCGGAGATCTCAATGTCCGAATAGTGTTCCGCCACGCTGCGGTAGAGCACGTCGCTGACGCCGTGCGGCCCGATCTGGGTCAGCGCTTCGGTGAAGGCCAGCGCCGCTTTTTCACGGGCGCTGAACATCGGTGACTCACGCCATGCGGCCAGATGGTACAGGCGCAGCTCGCGTTCCCCGGCAATTTTGGCCTCTTTCGAATGCATATCCAGACAGAAGGTGCAGCCGTTGAGCTGGGAGACACGGATGTCGATCAGGTGCTTGAGCGCCGGGTCGATGGAGGTCTGGCCCACCGCCATGCTCAGGTCGGACAGAGCTTTAGCGAGGGCAGGTGTGGCTTTATGGTGGTTAACGCGAGTGCTCATTGTCTTTCCTCTTGATGTGCGGCATATGAAATGCGATGGGGCAAATTTACGCCGTTCATGACATAGTAAAAAGATACAAAAAGCGCGAAACGAGGTAGGACATGAAGCCGGGCTATCACCAGATTTATACCCGCTACCGGGACAACATTACCCGTGGCATCCTCAAGCCCGGCGACAAGGTGCCCGCCATCCGCGTGCTGGCGGAAGAGTTGAAGGTGGCGCGCAAAACGGTGGAAACCGCCTATGCCATTCTCACCGGCGAAGGCTATCTGGTGAGCCAGGGCGCGCGCGGCACGCGGGTGAACCCGGATTTGACCCTCCCCGTCTCGCCACCGCCCCCTGCCGACCCGCTGACCGGTGCATTGCCTGAATCGCTGGTCAGCCAGCGTGAACACAGCGGTTTTTTGCGCCCCGGCATCCCGGCGCTGGACAGTTTCCCGTACAAGAAGTGGCTGCTGCTGGCGGGCCAGGCGGTGCGTGCCATGCGTCAGGAGGAGATGCTCAGTCCGCCGGTGATGGGCTGGACACCCCTGCGTCAGGCCATCGCCAGCTACCTGAATATTTCCCGCGGGTTGTCCTGCACCCCGGATCAGGTGCTGATCACCAGCGGCTACAGCGGCAGCTTGCGGCTGATCCTCGATACCCTTGCCAGCCGCAACGATAAGGTGGTGTTTGAAGATCCGGGCTATTTTATGGGCCAGCAATTGCTCCGGCGTATCGTTCCGCGCCTGCACACCGTGCCGGTGGATCGTTCAGGCATGGACACCGACTATCTGCTGCACCACCACCCCGACGCCCGTTTCGTTATCGTCACCCCCTCACACCAAAGCCCGCTGGCGGTGACGCTGTCGTTACCCCGCAGGCAGCAACTGCTCGACTGGGCCGGGCAGAATGACGCCTGGATCATCGAGGATGATTACGACGGCGAATTTCACTACACCCGCAAGGTGCTGCCGTCGCTGAAAAGCCTCGATCGCCAAGATCGGGTGATCTACATGGGCACCTTCAGCAAAACCGTGATGCCGTCGTTGCGTCTCGGCTACGTGGTGATGCCCGCCAGCACGGTGTCAGCCTTTAACGATACCGCCGATCTGCTCGCCAGCGGCCAGCCGGTGCTGACGCAAAAGATCCTGACCGCCTTCATCAACGACGGCCACTTCTTCCGCCATCTGAAAAAGATGCGCGCCCTTTACCAGCAGCGGCGCGACTGGATGATCGCCGCCCTGCATGAGGTCTACGGGGAGCGGTTCTTCACCGAGCAGAACGACGGCGGGATGCATATTGTGGCGTTTTTAACCAAAGGCAGCTGCGACCGGGAGATTGCCCACTGCTGGCAACAGCAGCAGTTGCAGGTGAATGCCCTGTCGGCGTGGTACAGCGGGTCGGGCAAACGCTACGGGCTGGTGATGGGGTATAACAACGTGCGCAGCTACGACGAGGCCGTTGCGCTACTCACGAGGCCAAAAAGCCAAACCTGCGATCTCCTGAAATAGCAACCCCCTGATTTTGCACCATAAAAAGCCGTTTTCAGACAATCATTAAGGTATGAATTACCGCCACGGTCTTTATAATCGACGCGCTAAATTACATGTTTAAGGACAAAAAAATGAAATCACTTCTGGGATTCGATTATCTGTTAACACCGCGCGTACTGGTCTTCTTCTACTGGATCGTCATGCTGTTTATTCTGCTCGGCGGCATCTACTCCATGTTTACCGAGCATCTTATTGCCGGCTTTTTCGGCATGCTGTGCAGCCTGATCGGCACCCGCGTGATGTTCGAGCTGATCATGGTCGCGTTTAAAAATAACGAATATCTGCGCCGTATTGCCGAGAACACCGGGAAATCCACCGTAGAGTAACGCCAGAGCACACTCTGTAGGCCCGGTAGCGTAGCGCCACTGGGCAATCCGCTACATATCAAATCGTGACAGCCCGACATCCTTCAGCTGCTCATCGCTCATCTGGCGTAAAATGCGGCGCGTGCGGTTGATGCGATACCATCTTTTCACTGCCCGACCCATCCAGATAAACACCGCAAACGGCCTTTTTGCCCGGTTTTCATAAAATTCCATGATGCGCTCCTCACCTTGTCAGTGGGGTTATCATCATGGAGATCGGGGTGGACAATACAGATTCAAAAACAACTTTTGTTTAACATACAGATCCGCTAAAACAGTATCTGAATGCCGTTTTTTGCGGCAATCTGTACTGGTTTTTAAATCTGTATGGCGACAACCAAGGATACAGCATGACGCGTTACCAACATCTGGCCAATCTCCTGGCACAACGCATTGAACAAGGGCTGTATCGCAGTGGGGAGCGTTTGCCTTCAGTGCGCGCCCTGAGCCAGGAGCATGGCGTTAGCATCAGCACCATACAGCAGGCCTATCAGATCCTCGAAAACCTCCAGCTGATCACCCCCCAGCCGCGCTCCGGCTATTTTGTCTCTTCACGCAAAGCACAGCCGCCCGTTCCGGCGATGACCCGCCCGGTCCAGCGTCCGGTAGAGGTGACCCAGTGGGATGAGGTGATGATGCTCCTCGATGCCCGCGCCGATAAAGAAATGATCTCTTTTGGCGGCGGTTCGCCGGATCTGAACCAGCCGAGCCTGAAACCCTTGTGGCGCGAGATGAGCCGCATCGCCCAGCACCATCCCGGAGAAATGCTGAGCTACGACGTGCTGGAGGGACGGCAGGAGCTGCGCGAGCAGATTGCCCGCCTGATGCTGGACGGCGGCTCGACGGTGGCGGCAAACGAGATTGTGATCACCAACGGCTGTCACGGGGCGCTGTCGCTGGCGCTGCTGTCGGTGTGCCAGCCGGGGGATATTGTGGCGGTGGAGTCGCCGTCGTTCCACGGCACCATGCAGATGCTGCGCGGGTTTAATATCAAGGCGATTGAGATCCCCACCGATCCGCAGACCGGGATCAGCATCGAAGCGCTGGAGCTGGCCCTGGAGCAGTGGCCGATTAAAGCGGTGATCCTGGTGCCCAATTGCAATAACCCGCTCGGGTTTATCATGCCGGAGGCGCGTAAACGCCAGGTGCTGGCCCTGGCCCAGCGCCACGATATTGTCATCGTCGAGGATGATATTTATGGCGAGCTGGCGGCGGACTACCCGCGCCCGCGCACCATCCACTCGTTTGATATCGACGGCCGCGTGCTGCTGTGCAGCTCCTTCACCAAAACCGTGGCCCCCGGGCTGCGCGTCGGCTGGATTGTGCCGGGCCGTTATTACGACCGGGTGATGCACATGAAATATGCCGCGGGTGGGTTTAACGTGCCGGGGACGCAGATGGCGGTCGCCGCGTTTATTCGGGATGGTCATTACCATCGCCACGTGCGCCGTATGCGCCAGATTTATCAGCAAAATATGGAGCGCTACACGTGCTGGGTGCGGCAGTATTTTCCGGCAGAGATCTGCGTTACGCGCCCGCAGGGCAGTTTTTTGCTATGGGTAGAGCTACCGGAGAAGGTGGACATGGTATGCGTCAGCAAGCAGCTGAGTCGCCTGAAGATCCAGGCCGCGGCGGGATCGCTGTTTTCGGCCTCGGGGAAGTATCGCAACTGTCTGCGGATTAACGTGGCTTTGCCGCCGAACGAGAAGAACCGCGAGGCGTTAAAGAAGATGGGCGAGGCGATTCATATTGCGATGGAGGCGTAGTGCGGTATCGTGCGGCCTGATGCCCTCTCCCACAGGGAGAGGGAAAAACCCAGGCCCGGCCAGCGTCGCGCCACCGGGCAATGTCAGCTTAAAACTTCCAGGACACGCTGCCGACGATGCTGCGCTCGGCACCAAAATAGCAGTATGAGAGCGAGTTACAGGCCGCCACGTAGCTTTCGTCCGTCAGGTTGTTGACGTTCAGTTGCGCGCTTACCCCTGTCAGCCCGACCTTCGACAGATCATAGCCTACCGCCAGATCCACCAGCGTGTATGACGGCAGCGTATGGGTGTTCATGCGGTCGCTGGTCACGCCATTGACGTAACGCACGCCCGATCCCACCGTCAGGCCATCAAGCGGCCCGGTTTTGACGTCATAGCTGAGCCAGCCGCTGGCCATATTGCGCGGCGCATAGACCGCACGCTTGCCCTCTTCCTCCGGGCTGCTCTTCTTGTAGCGGATGTCGGTATAGGTATAGGCCGCCTGCAGACGCAGGTTGTCGGTCAGTTGCCCCACCGCTTCCAGCTCGACCCCTTCAGACTCGATCTCTCCGATAGAGCGGTACGGATCGGTCGGCTCCTCTTTGGTGGCGATATTTTTCTGGTTGATGCGGAACACCGAGGCGCTGAACTGGCTGTTCATCCCCTCCGGCTCAAACTTCACGCCCGCTTCCCACTGCTTGCCTTTCATTGGATCCAGCAGATCGCCATTGGCATCGGCAAAGCTGGTCGGGGTAAAGGCGGTGGAGTAGCTGATGTACGGCGCGATACCGTTATCAAACAGGTATAACAGCGCCGCACGGCTGCTGAAGTTGTTCTTGTCCAGATCGCTGCGGGTATCGTTCAGCTTGTCGATGTTCGAGACCTTCACCTGATCGTAGCGACCGCCCAGGGTCAGACGCCAGCGATCCAGCGAGAGCTGATCCTGCAGGTAGTAGCCCGTCTGGCGCAGCTTGTGCTTCTCCTGGCTGTACATGGTGATGTAATCCGGCTTCGCGCCGTACACCGGGTGGAAGGCGTCGATAGGCGGGAAGCCGCCATAGTAGCCGGTAGTGTCGTTGCTGCGATCCTGATAATCGAGGCCGATCAGCACCCGGTGGTTCACCGCCCAGGTATCGAAGCTGCCGTCGATCTGGTTATCAAGGGTGATGGCATCCATCTTCTCGTCAGAGCCGGAATACCCGCGGTTAAGCTCGGTTTCGTTCAGCCAGCCAGCGGCATAGACCTGATTCAGCTCCACTTTGGTATGCAGATAGCGCAGCTTCTGGCGCACGGACCAGCCGCTGTCAAACATATGCTCAATGTTGTAGCCGACCATATTCTCGCGACGATCGTACTTATCGTAATCGTCCTCGCCTTCAAAGAAGGTATTAGAGATCATTTTGCCGTCGTGTGGCACTACGGTGCCGTCGTACGGCAGGCCGGAGTGGCTACCGCCCTCGGGATCGCGGTGCAGATAGGCCATCAGATCCAGACGGGTGTTATCGGTGATGCGCCAGGTCAGGCTCGGCATCAGCGCGTAACGCTCTTCCTTCAGCGGATCAAACTGGGAATCGGCATAGCGGGTCATACCGCTCAGACGCGCCGCCACGCGGTCGTTGTCGTCCAGCGCACCGGTAACATCAAACATCGCCCCGCGCTGATCGTTATTCCCGGCGAACAGCTTGATCTCGCCGCCCGGATCGAACGACGGTTTACGCGAGGTGAGCGCCACAATCCCGCCCGGTGAGGAACGGCCATACAGCACCGACGCCGGGCCGCGCACCACTTCGATATTCTCCAGGAACCACGGGTCAACCACCAGCGAGCTGTGAGAGTTGGTGTCCCCCATCATCTTCAGCCCGTCGAGATAGACGTTATCCAGACTGCCGTCCGAGAAGCCGCGCAGCACAATGTAGTCAAAGCGGTTTGAAGCGCCGATCTGGTTGCTGTAAACCCCTGGCGTGTAGCTCACCGCCTGACGCACGCTGGTGGCGCCCTGCTCTTCGAACTGCTCGCGGGTGACGATAGACACCGCCTGCGGGGTCTCGATATCCGGGGTCGCCAGCTTGGTGGCACCACTCTGCATCTGCGAGGTCACCACCACGGTTTCGGTTTTCGGCGTCTCCTGCGCCATCAGGGGGAGTGCGACGCTCCCGGTAACCCATCCCACCAGCAGTGCCAGCCGCGTTTTAGCGAACATGAAAATCTCCAAAGGCATTTCTAATTGTTAATAAGAATTATTACCTTTTTCATTTCGAAGATAGCTATGCGCGCCGCCAGAGTACGTATGCGCAATGCCAAACCGCACAAAAGGCGTTGGCGAATGGGGAAAAGCGGATTAACGGTCGCTGCGCACCGCGCCGGGACAGACGCCGTAGCGACGACGAAAGGCAGTGGCAAAGTTAGTGGCATGCTGATAGCCCGACATCCACGCCGCCTGCTGCACGCTGTGGCCTTCCAGCAGATAGCGGCGCGCCAGACTAAGACGGCAGTCGCGCAGATAGTCGAACACCGTACAGCCGTAGGCCTGGCGGAACTTGCTGCGCAGGCTGCTGGGGCTCATCGCCGCCCGGGCGGCCAGCTGAGCGAGGGTGTAGTCCTGCTCCGGGGACTGTGCCAGCAGATGACGGATCTGTTCCAGGCGGGCGTGCTCGCCGCCGGTGGTGCCAGGCAGCGCCGTACCCTGCTGCTCACGCAGGTGCAGGCCATGGCCCAGCAGCTGATACATCACCCCTTCCAGTAACAGTTGGCGCGACAGACTGCTGCGCTCGCGCTGCCGGGCATGCTGAATACCGGCCAGCACAAAATCCGGTACCTGCCAGACAAAGGTGGGCGCATTGAGCTTCTCCCACTGCTCCAGCAGCGAGGCGAGCAGGGTTTCACGGCGGGCATCGTCGGGGTAAACGCCAAAGGAGAGGGTTTTCAGGGCGATATCGGCATCATGACGGGCAGACATGGCCTGCTGTTCACTGAGCCTGGCGCTAAACGCCATGCCGGGCCGCACCGAGTAGACTTCGCCGCTGAGGGTCAGAGTTACACAGCCTTCCAGCACCACCAGTACATACAGCGGGCTGCTGTGGCGGGAGGTCGTTTCATAGGGTTGCAGCACGCGCACGTCGGAATGGGTTAACGAGATGCCGGACGGCAGGATCATCTCTTCGACATCGCCGTGCAGAACGGGGCTGGTGTTGGCACTGGTATCCGTTAGCAGAGGGAAGCGATAGTCGATACCGTAGCGCTCGCCAAACACCTTAAAATCTGCCACGGAAAAGGTTTTTTTCGTTGCAGCGGTGGGGTTATGGAGCGTTGTGTTGGACATACCTGCGCCTGGAGGAAGCTATTAAAAATAAAACAGTATCATTCCTTTAACGCAGCGGCAATGCGGGTATATTCCGCTTCGCTTAAAACGTATTTAAACGCTGGCATAACACCAGCGTTTAAATATTATTTTATGGCAATGCTGTTAATCACGCCTCTTGCCAGGCGGCAAAGGTTTCTTCGTGATTTTTATTCAGCACGACTTTATTGCCGTCAATTTTATCGACCCACTCCAGCGGAATATAATGGTGTTTGCCGCCAGACTCGGAATCGTTTTTTGCCAGCTTAATACGCTCGCCGTCAAGATGGTCAACTGTACCGACGTGGTGACCGCAGCTTGCAACAACCGGAGCATGTTCCTTGATTTCACTCTTGTTTACCATAATTAATTCTCCTCATCAGGTTTCTACGGGTTGTGTCACGAAACTAACTGTAGACCATAAATAATTTATTTACCGCCTCATTAGCATTTCGAAACATATTTCCCGACACGTTTAAAGAACAAGCGAAATATATAAGAATGCGCCTATAAATATTCCAGCAACGTTATTATGCGGCATAATTACTGTCACGCACTCAACATGGAGGCATATATGGTAGAAGCCAATCGTACCGAAATATCCCTGGCTCTTGGTGAAGCGGTTTTAGACGTTGTACAAAAAGGCCAGGAAGTGTCGAGAGAGAATCTTGCCCGGGCCATGAAAACGAAAGCCGAGCGAGAAAACGATGATGACCGCCTGCTTGATTACTGGAAGGCCTGTCATATCCTCGCGGCTTAGCGATAGCGGCGTGGGGCCTGCGCCCCGCGCCGTCTTAACGATCACTCGTTAACGTTACTCGTCAAAGAACCAGTAACCCTGGTTAATCAGCCCGGTCAGCTCTTCCACAAACGCCGGATTTTGCAGCGCAGTGCCCAGCTCCGCCTGGCCCAGCTCGGTATAGCGGCACAGCGCATCCGCCGCCGTTGCGTCTACCGTCTCCAGCTTCTCGCTGTTGATGAAGAAGCTCCCGCCGATATTCAGCACCCGCAGCCCGCTCAGGCGAGTTAAGGTTTCGCCGCCCAGCAGCGCGTCGAGCACCTCTTCCATGGTGTATTCCGGCTCAGCAGGGGCGATATCCAGCTCGTGACGCGGAGTGGAGATAAAGCTGCCAAACCAGTCTCTGAAGTCGTCCGGCTGGCTGATCATCGCGATCATCATCTGACGCAGGCGCTCAAGTTCGTACTCTTCCACCCGGCCCGGGTGCTCGCGGCAGGTCAGATCGGGATCGCTGTAGTGCTCGCCGCCCAGATCGTTTTCCAGGGCGTAATCAGCAAAGCTGCTGATCAGATCCCGGCCGTTCGGACCACGGAAGCCCACCGAATAGTTAAGTGCCGTCTCGTGGGTGAAGCCGTCATGCGGGAATCCAGGTGGGATGTAGAGGATATCTCCCGGGGCCAGATCTTCGTCGATGATGGGCTCAAAGGGATCGACATGCAGCAGCGCCGGATGTGGACAGAACTGACGCATCGGCAGCTTGTCCCCTACGCGCCAACGTCGGCTGCCCATCCCCTGAATGATAAACACATCGTACTGGTCGATATGCGGCCCCACGCCGCCGCCCGGGACGGAGAAGGAGATCATCAGGTCATCGAGACGCCAGTCCGGCAGCACGCGGAACGGGCGTACCAGCTCCGCAGCCGGTGCGTGCCAGTGGTTGACCGCCTGCGCCAGCAGCGACCAGCCGGTATCGCCTAAGCCGTCGAAGTGCTCGAACGGACCGTTGCTGGCATGCCATTTACCCTCTTTATGGCTGACCAGGCGACTGTCCACTTCCGGCTCCATCGCCAGCCCTGCCAGCTCATCCGGGCTGATAGGATCGATAAAGTTGGGCAGGGCGTTCTTTAAAACGACAGGTTTCTTTTGCCAGTATTTTTCTAAAAATTCCGGCCAGTTCAGGTTGAGTTGATACGCCATGGTGAGCACCAGTGAAAAGATAAACGGGTCTGATTATAGGAAGGGGCCGGGGCTGGCTGCTTTGTCATGGGTCAAGCGGGGGTGAAATCTGTCTCATTCAGCCTTTCGCATGACACAGACTGACAGTTTCACGCTTTATCGTGAGCGCGAGATAGAGAGCGACTTATATCGTTAATGACAAAGAGTGTGCCGTCATGAGAGCTACCATGAGCCAGTTTACCGAATATCCCGTTACCGCCCAGGTAAAGACCCTGATGGAAGTCTATACGCGCAAAGAGCACCCGTCGGTGTTCTCGCCTGTGGCCAGTGAGCTGCCTGCGGGGAGCCGTATCCGCGTGCAGGCGGCGGTAGTTGGCGATGCAGTGCAGGGCAATCCGCACTGGTACAGGATTGATGAGGACACCTTTATCTGGTCCGGCGCCTGTACCCGTATCGACCCCTGCCCCGCGTTTCCGCCCTACACCAAAGTTAACTGGACGGCGGTGGTGTTTGAGGTACGTTAGGCACTGATCACCCGCACATCCTGCGCCGCTAAGGCCGCCACCGCCTCATTATCCAGGCTCGCCTCCACCACCAGCACGTCGATATCACGGCTTTTCGCCACCACAAAGCGCGCCACACCGGGGATTTTATCGGTGGTGAGCGCCACGATGGTCTGGCTGCTCTGGGCGATCACGGCTTTTTTAAACTCGCAGTCGGCAAAGTCGAACCCGGTCAGCCCCATCCCCGGATCCATCGCGCAGCCGCCGATAAACGCCTGATCGAAAATAATCCCCTGGATCTGGCTGGTCGCTGTGGCCCCCACCGCACCGCCGGAGGTACGCTGGATCTGGCCGCCAGTGATGATCACCTCGCATAAGGGGTGATGCAGCAGTTCCGCGGCAATGGCCGGGGAGTTGGTTACCACCGTGATCGCCAGATCCGGCGGCAGGGCCTTCGCCAGCGCGAGGTTGGTGGTGCCGGTGTCAATAAAAATGCAGCTTCCTGCTTTGATCAGGGTTGCCGCTTTCTGCGCGATCGTGGCTTTTTTTGCGTGATTTTTTTGCTCACGGCTGTGAAAGTTTCCGGCATCCGCTAGCTGCAGCACTGCCCCGCCATAGACCTTCTTACAGATCCCCTCTTTACTAAGCTCCTGTAAATCACGGCGAATGGTATGTTCCGACACCTGCATCCGGGTCGCCAGTTCGGCGCAGACCACTCGGCCATTTTCCTGCAGGATCTGGCGGATCAGATCTTGTCGTTGTTCCGGGAAAGCTGCATAATCGAGCATAAATTATCTTCTATGGATTTGAATCGAGCAACAATGCGCATAATGTTGCATGTCGGCGCGCTCTGTCAATCCACCAGGCCCGAAACCGGAGCGTCACGATGAAATACTATGATGATTACCGTCAGCAGGTGCCCGCCACCCACCCTTATGACGGCTTCCTGTTTAAGCCTGAGACTGCAAATTCGCGCCCAGGGGAGAAGGTGCAACACAAAACACCCGCCCCTCCCATACTGAAACCTTATAAGGATATAAAATGACCCATCAGACCACCGGAGCCGTCCATCGGCTTGCCACCCGGATCGTCTTTTTTATTGCCGGATACGTGACCGCCACCTGGGCGGTGCTGGTGCCCTACGCCAAAGCCAATACCGGGGTTAACGAGGCCACGCTTGGCTCGCTGCTGCTCTGCCTGGGGATGGGGGCATTGATTGCGATGCCGCTCACCGGGATGCTGACCAGCCGCTACGGCTGCCGTCGGGTGATCGTCACGGCACTGGCGATTGTCATGCTCACCACGCCGCTGCTGGCCATCATCCCTGACCCGCGCCTGCTGGCCGCCGCGCTGCTGCTGTTCGGCGTGGGCGTAGGGGTGACGGACTGCGCCATGAACATTCAGGCGATCATCGTCGAGCGCGACTCCCCTCAGCCGGTGATGTCCGGTTTTCACGGCATGTACAGCGTCGGCGGCATCGCGGGGGCCGGGGCGATGACCCTGCTACTGACCCTGGGTGCCAGCGCCGTTGTCGCCTGCCTGATCATCATCCTGAGCGTTATCCTGATGCTCGCCGCCAGCCTGAAAGGGCTGCTGCCGTGGTCCAACCCCGCCACCGGCCCGGCGTTTGCCGTGCCGCGCGGCGTGGTGCTGTTGATTGGTGCTATCTGCTTTGCGGTGTTCCTCGCCGAAGGGACAGTGCTGGACTGGAGTGCGGTGTTCCTCACCGAAGTGCGCGGCGTACCGGAGTCGCTGGGCGGGCTGGGCTTCACCTGCTTTGCGGTGGCAATGACGATTTTCCGCTTAACCGGCGACCGGCTTATCGCCCGCACGGGCGCTCTGCGCGCGGTGGTGGGTGGCGCGATCGTGGCCGCAGTCGGCTTTGCGCTGGTGACCTTTGTTCCGCAGTGGCAGCTGTCGCTGGTGGGCTATGTGCTGGTGGGTGCCGGCTGCGCCAATATCGTGCCGGTGATGTTCTCCGCCGTTGGCCGTCAGACCCGCATGCCGCAGGCGGTCGCCGTCCCGGCAATTACCACGATGGGCTACCTCGGCGTGCTCGCCGGGCCTGCCATTATCGGTTATATGGCGCATGCCACCTCTTTAACCCAGGCGTTTATGGTCATTATGCTGCTGATGCTGATTGTCGCCATGCTCTCCGTGACCGTTACCGCCAACCAACCCGCCCGCAGCGAGGGATGATATGAATATTGCACATGTCGCACTCTGGACCCGCAACCTGGACGCCCAAGTAGACTTCTGGGAGTCGGTATTTGGCGCACGCCGCAACGAACGCTACCTGAGTAAAAATCGCCCGGGGTTTGCGTCCCACTTTATGACCCTTAGCGACGGGCCGACCATCGAGCTGATGACCGTCCCGGATCTGGCCGATACGCCGTCGCATGCGGAATTTGTCGGCTGGGCGCATATCGCCCTGAACGTCGGCAGCAAAGCGGATGTGGATCGGATGGCGGAGCAGGCGCGGGCAACCCACACGCTGTTGAGCGCCCCTCGTATGACCGGAGACGGCTATTATGAAGCCGTGATTGCGGATCCCGATGGAAACCATATTGAGCTGGTGGGTGAGTAATCCCCTCACCCTAACCCTCTCCCCAAAGGGGAGAGGGGATCGCCCGTGCATCTGGCAAACACCCGCTTCATAAAACTGGCGTTTCCCCCCTCCTGATTGAATTGCGGATCCCGATGGAAACCGTATTGAGCTGGTGGGGGAGTAATCCCCTCACCCTGACCCTCTCCCCAAAGGAGAGAGGGGATCGTCCGTGCATCTGGCAAACACCCGCTTCATAAAATTGGCGTTTCCCCCCTCTCAATTGACGACAATTTGACCATTCCTGGCCTACGCTTATCCAATATGAAAAGCGGTTTTGATATCTTATCCGTCGCTTTCATACAGTTATCATATTGTTAAATGATAATGATAATTAATGTGTTAAAGTTGCTGCGTTCATAAAACTGCCGCCATAACCGCTTGAACACCCGGGAGGTAGTTTTCACGCTGAGCGAAAATCCTCTCATCTCTGTCAGGCTGAAACATTGGGGCTATTAATGGAACACATTGTCTATGTCGTTGATGATGATCACGCTGTCAGGCGGTCCGTTGTCGGGCTGCTGGAGTCTGCCGGGCTGAACGCCCTCGACTTTTCTTCGGCAGAATCTTTTCTGCAACACAGGTTTGAAGATGTGCCCTCCTGCGTGATCCTCGATATGCAGATGCCCACCATCAGCGGGTTTGAGGTGGCGGATACGCTAAAGGCCAGCGGGCGTGAGATCCCGATTATCTATCTCACCGGATATGGCACCATTCCCATGTCGGTGAAGGCGATAAAAGGCGGCGCATACGAGTTTCTCACTAAGCCGGTGGCGTCGAACGATCTGATCGACTCGATTAGCGCGGCGCTTAAGCAGGCGGAAGAGAATGCCCTGCACCTGCGCGAGCAGTACTCCCTTAAGCAGCGCCACCTCTCGCTGACGCCCCGTGAACAACAGGTGTTACAGCTGGCGATCAGCGGGCTGCTGAATAAGCAGATCGCCGCCGAGCTGGGGGTAAGCGAAATCACGGTGAAAGTCCATCGCCGCCGGGTGATGGATAAAATGCAGGCCCGCTCGCTGGCGGATCTGGTCAGGGCCGCAGAGCGCCTGGCCTGAAATCCGCCGTCAGTGCAGGGAGAAGCGAAATCACGGTGAACGTGCATCGCCGCCGGGTGATGGATAAGATGCAGGCCCGCTCGCTGGCGGATCGGGTCAGGGCCACAGAACGCCTGGCCTGAAATCCGCCGTCAGAGCCGGGAGAAGTGAAATTACGGTGAAAGTCCATAGCCGACGGTTGATGGATACAATGCAGGCCCGCTCGCTGGCGGATCGGGTCAGAGACGCAGAGCGCCTGACCTGAAGTCCGCCATTAGAATCACGCCATGCTGGCTGCCAGCGGCAGCGTAAAGGCGAAAACGCAGCCATGCGGCTCGCGATTGCGGGCCGTCAGCTTGCCCCGGTGGCGCTCGATAATGCTGTAGCTAATGGTCAGCCCCACTCCCATCCCCTGGGCTTTGGTGGAGTAGAACGAGTCAAAAATACGCTCGGTTAACCCCGGTTCGATGCCGGTGCCGCTGTCGGCCATTTCAAATGTGATCCCCCCGCCTTCAGGATTCGACGTCGAGAGCACCAGCGTGCCTGGGCGATCCGCGATCTCGGCCATCGCCTCTATCGCGTTCATCACCAGGTTCAGCAACACCTGCTGGATCTGTACGCTATCCCCCACGATAAAGCTGTCTTCTGCCGCCAGGGCATAGTTGACGCTGATGCGTCGCTGCTCCAGCTCGCTGCGCGACAGGGTGATGATGTGCCGCACCAGATGGTGCAGATCGATGCGGGCAAAGACCGGATCCTGCTTGCGGGTAAGGGATTGCAGGCTGCGGATGATCTCCCCTGCCCGCTCGCCCTCTGAAACAATCTCCTCCAGCCCGAGGCGGGCTTTATCCAGCCGGGCTGGATCGCGGTTGAGCCAGCGCAGGCTTGCCCCGGCATTGGCGACAATCGACATCAGCGGCTGGTTGATCTCATGCGCGATGGACGAGGTTAACTGCCCGACGGTCGTGGCGCGCGAAACGCGGGCCAGCTCTGCCTGGGCGACACGCATGGCGTCTTCGGCCCTGCGCTGGGTGGTGATGTCGGTGATGATGCCGTAATACTCGTTCACCTCGCTGCCCACCCCCACTGGATCGCCAATCCCCAGAATGGTGCGGGTGGCGCCATCAGCGCGGATAATGCGGAACTCGGCGCGCATGGTCAGGCCGTCGCGCACGCTCTCGGTCACCAGGGTGCTGATGCGCGAATAATCATCCTGATGCACAAAGGTCAGAAACTCGGCCATGGAGATCATCTTCTGTTTCTCCGGCAGCCCCAGAATACGGGCGTACTCTTCCGACATAAACATCAGATCTTGCTCCAGCTCCCAGCGCCAGCTGCCGGTGTGGCTGATCTGCTCCCCCAGCATCAGCGAGGTCTGGCTGGCCCGCAGCTCTTTCTCGACCCGGCGGCGCTGGAGGTTCTCTTCCAGCAGTTCGGCGTACAGGCGGGCGGTTTCAAGAGAGATGGCGGCATGCGCCCCCAGCAGGCTCACCACCCGGGAGTGTTCGACGGTGAAGACTTCCGGCATCAGGCGGTTCTCCAGATAGAGCACCCCTACCAGCCGCGCCTGCTTGAACATCGGGACGCACATCACCGCCGCGCCGGAGGTCACCAGATAGGGATCCTGGCTGAAGGGATGAAACTCTTCGGGTTTGCCGGTGTGGATCTCCTGCCCGGTGCGGATCACCGCCGCCAGCACCGTCAGCGGCATGTCGGTGGCCATCGGCACCTCTTTGCGGATCTGCACCCGCACTCCGTCGGTGGTGGTGCTGGCGCTGGCCTCGATCTCCGGGATGTTGTTGTCATTTACCCGAATCAAGAGGCCACGCTGCGCCCCGGCCCGCTCCAGCAGGATGGTCATCAAGGTTTCGATCAGCCGCTCAAGATTGATCTCCTCCGAGAGAGCACGCGAGGCCTTGATCACGCTCTGCAGATCGCGGATCTCTTCGTTGCGGGCAAAGGCCACCGTGTCCCAGGCGTTGGCCTGGCCGGGGGAGAGCAGGTACGGGAAATCCCGCTCCAGCTGGCGCACCTTAGACTGCGCCCCGGCCCGTCCCCAGGCGGTCATCGCCCCGCGGAAATGGGCATCGGCGGCGGTGGTGTAGCCGCAGGCATGGGCGAAGCGCCCCGCCAGCTCGTGCGCCAGGGCGTTGAACGCGTTAAAGCCCCCTTCCCGCGACAGGCGCACCGCCTTCTCGTACTGCTCAAGGGCGATGCTGTTCATCCCGTCCAGCCGCACGATCTCGGCGTAGATCAGCGCCTCTTTATCGGCAAAAGTGCCCGGATTGATCCGCGCCCAGAGGACGATTTTGTCGTAGTGAAGGTGGATCTGGCGGCGCAGATCGGCGGAAAAGGTCTCCGGGGTCAGTTGCTGCGAAAGCGTAAGCGCGCTGTAGAGATGGTAATCCAGCAGATGAATATGACCGGGGGCAGACCAGGCAAAGCGCCCGGCCTGCGCAAGATTATCTGCCGCCTGCGGGAATTCGCCGCAGGCGAAGTGGGCCATGCCACGATAGAGCCAGAACCAGAACAGCATGGTGGAGGTCTGCTCCGTAGCCTGCTCCGGCGCGGCGGGCAGCAGGGACTCTGGCAGCACATCGCTGGCGCTCCAGTGGCCGCTCACCGGCGTGCGCAGGTGCTCCACGTAATGGCGCTGGATGAGCAGGATCGCCTCGACATCCTGGAAATGGCTTTTGCGCACAAAGGCCAGCCCGCGCTCGATGCTGGTCAGCACCCCATCGAGATGATCGCCCCGGGTGAGGAAGTTGATCACCTGGTGGCAGGCGGCAAAGCAGGCCATCGTCATGTCCCCGTGCGTCACGGCGGAGGTGAAGCAGGCTTTGGCGCACTCGATGGTGAAGGAGAGCGGCTGGGTCCAGACGCTGAGCTGATCCAGCGGCAGCAGGGTTTTGGCTTCGAAAGCGTCGTAGCCGTGGCGGCTAACCAGCTCCCGCGCCAGAGTGCCGTACTGGAAGCCGAGACGATACTCGGCATAACGGTGGCCAATCAGTACCCCAAACCACGCAATCGCCGGGGCAGACGCGCCGGTAATACCGTGATCCAGCGTCAGGTGTAGCATCCGACACAGCAGAACGAAATGCAGGCGCGAGCTGGTAAAGCTGGCGAACACGCAGGCGCTGTTGAGCAGGTTCATCACCGCTTCGGTGTCACCGTCGTTCATCCGCAGCAGCGCAGCAAAATGGCCCTGCGGGTTATCGCCGACGCGGTTGCACAGGCTGTGCCAGGCCTCGTCGCACTCGGCGGTCTCCGGGTAGCGGCTGACGTGAATGCCAAACACCGCCAGCCAGCTCAGCGCCGCCTCCAGCGCCAGCCGGTTGTCGGACTGGCGCATATAGACTTCCGTTAGCAGGTTGGCCGCCAGCGCTTTTTCCGCCAGCCCGCCAGCGGAGCTAAGAATGCGGTCGCACAGCCGACGGGTACCGTCGAGATTGCCCAGCGCGAACTGGCACCCGGCCTCTTCGCTGTCCAGCGTGAAGTCGCTGGCGCTCTCCGGCAGCGAACCGGCGTTGCCCAGCGCGCGGGCGGTCTGAATGTAGCTCAGGGCCGACAGGTAATCCCCCGAACGCCGGGCGCGGCGGGCCGCCAGCAGGCTCAGCTCGCGGAACATCTGGCGCTGGGGCGCAGGCTGAATGCAGTCCAGCGCCGCCGTGACGTGATGCACGGCGCGGAACAGGATCTCGTTGCCCGCCGCCTGGCGGGCCGACTCTGCCAGCAGGCTGGCGGTGGTCAAGTGCAGGCGGCTGCGCTCGGCGTTATCCAGCAGGGCGAAGGCCGCTTCCTGCACCCGGTCGTGGGTAAAGGCATAGCCCTCGTCGCTGAGGGCGATCAGCTGCGCCGTCACCGCCGGGTGCAGGGCATAGCGGATCTCCGCCGTGGACATCGACACGACCCGGCAGACCATCTCCAGCTCGCCGCTACCGCCCAGGCAGGCGATGCTGCCCAGCAGCCGCCGGGTGTCGTCCGGCATCTCCTCCAGCTGCTGTAGCACCAGGGTGACCACGTTTTCGGTGTAGTGCCGGGTGCGGATGGCGTGCAGATCGTAGTGCCATTTATCCTGATATTTATTATGTGCTACCAGCCCGTCATCGACGATCCGGCGGAAAAACTCATGGACGAACAGCGGGTTGCCGCCGGTTTTCTCATGGATCAGCCCGGCCAGATCGAGGGTGCTGGCCGAGCGGGTATGAAAGATATTCGCCAGCCAGAGCGACACCGCCTTCACCGACAGCGGCTCCGGGCGCAGCTCGGTGGTATTACGCGAGGCGAGGTGCAGATTCGCCAGCTGATGATGCAGGGCGCTGTCCGGCAGCGAGCAGGCATCCCGGTGCGCCACCACCATCAGCAGCGGCACGGTGCTGGCGTGGATCAGCAGATACTCCAGGATTTGCAGGCTGGCGGCGTCGATCCAGTGGATGTCGTCCAGCAGCAGCACCAGCGGGCAGCCCGCGCTGGCGAAGGCTTTCACCAGCGCCAGCACCATATGGCTGAAACGCGCCCGGGTGTCGATGGAGAAGGTGTCGCTGGTAAAGCGCGGCTTGTTATCCAGCAGCAGCCGCAGCTCCGGCACCAGGCTGACGGCTAAGGCTTCGTAGCCCTCCAGCTCGCGCGACAGGCGCACCTTCCACTGGGCCACCTCCTCCGCCGACAGCCCCAGCAGGTGCAGCACCAGGGTACGAAACGCCGAGGTTAGCGCCGCATAGGGCAGCGTGGGGGAAAACTGATCCACCTTGCCCACCGCCAGCAGCACACTGCGGTGTTGCAGGGCCTTCAGCCCGGAGGCGATCAGCGAGGATTTTCCGATCCCCGACGGGCCGCTGATCGCCACGAATCCGGCGAGGTTATCGCGGCTGACCCGATCGAAGGCGTGAATAAGATCCGCCGCCTGCGGATGGGCGGTGTAAAGGGTGTCGGTAAGATAAAACGCGGGGGAGCGATCCTGCAGGCCAGGGGTAAAGGCGGCAATGTCCCCGTCGCCACTCAGGGTGGCCTGGCAGCGGCGCAGGTCGGCGATCAGGCCGTCAACGGTCTGGTAGCGGTTCTCCGGTTTTTTTGCCAGCAGCTTGAGGACGATGGCCGACAGCATGGGAGGCACACCGGGGCACACCACGCCGGGGGCGCGCGGCTCGGAGGCGATATGGTAGTGCGCCCATTTGCCCTGATCCTGGCTTCCCGGTTCAAACGGCAGGCTGCCAGTGAGCAGTTCGTAAAGCACAACGCCCAGGCTGTAGAGATCGCTGCGGCTGTCCACCGCGCGTTGGGTGCGGGTGGTGTGTTCCGGCGACATATAGGCCGGCGTGCCGCCGATGATTGCCAGCCGCGCCTGCTGTAGCTCTTGCGAGGTGCCGGACGACAGGCCAAAGCCCCCCAGCCGACAGCTGGTGTCATCGTGAATAAAAATATTGCCGGGCTTGATATCCCCGTGTACCAGGTTGCGCAGGTGCATCAGGCGCAGCGGCAGGCTGATGCGGATCGCCAGATCGAGGAAGCTCTGGATACAGGCTATCGGCGCGCCAACAATCCTTGTTAACAGCACAAACGAAAAGGGGGCATAAACCAGTGCAAAGCGCCCGTGGTACTGCGTGCTGGCGACCGGGCGGATGGCCCAGTCGTCGCTCAGGTATTCCCGCAGGGCAAACTCGTTGCGCAGCAGGCGCGTTGCGCTGGCCTCTTCTTCATCGCTCACCCCGGTGGCGATAATAAACGACCCGCCGGAACTGGGCAGACGGGCATTCAGCCAGCAGAGGCTCCCCTCCTGCCCCAGTGGGGTAAAAATAACGTCTTCTTTAAGCACAAAAGCCCGCCCTTCGGACAAATTTCCGGGGGCGGGCCAGCGAGCAGGCAGCGATGAGTTGTTCATCCACGTTCCTTATTGTTCTTCATTAATGGTTCTCGTGGGGAGGTTTGTCGCGGTTGTCAGGCTGTGAGCGCGCGCTGAATGTGCGCCAGCAATACCTCGACATTAATCGGCTTGCGCAAAAAAGCAACGGCGCCGTGATCAACAGCGTAGCGTTGCATATTGTCATCCGCATGACCGGAAATAAAAATAAGTGGGGGTGGCGAGGTGGCGATGAGACGAAGTTTGTCGAGCATTTCGAGTCCGGTCATTCCCCGCAGGCGGATATCGGCAATCACCAGCGCCGCGTCTGCCAGCGCGGTGGGGTGGCTGAGAAACCCCTCCGCCGAGTCGAAGGCTTCTGTGGCGTACCCCTCCGACTGCAGCAGGTTGCTTAACCCGCTGCGAACAGACCGTTCATCATCAATGATGGCTATGCGCTGCGGCATGCTCTCTTTCCTCAAACGAAAACGTGATTAACCCTCGCGACCGTCGCCGGGACCGGGTGGAGGCGCAGTGCCGCTAATTTTGGGAACGCATTCGTGGCGAAACCAGGTCATCGTCAGCTGACGGCTGAACAGACGGCGTCCAATCGGGATCAGCTGTTCACCCACCAGCATTCCAAACAGCCCCATCAGCGCGACGACCGGGGGTGCGGGCGAGTGTACATCAATTGCGGCATAAATCACCCCTGCCAGAATTCCACAGCTCAGCGAAACAACCCAGGCTTTCATGACGAGGCTCCTGTGGAGAGGGTGACGGGCGCTTTTTGCGCGGTGTCGTCAGCATGCAAAAAATGACGGGTGGCCTGTTCACCGGCCAGCATCCCCAGCAGGCCAATCAGCGCCAGCGCAGGCGGGGCCGGAGAGCGCACTTTCAGCAGCGCGTACAGCAGGCCAATCAACACGCCTGCCGCGAGGGAAATTAACCCAGTACTCATGATGAACTCCAGAGAGATCAACGGCAGGCCGGATGAGGGCCCAGCCTGCCGCGACACACTTAGCGGACCGGGGCAGGAACCGGGGCCAGGGTTTCGTGCTCGCTCTTCTGGCGAGACGGCGCGTTGTGCACCATGGTTTAAGCGTAATCAACGCCCATGCCGTAGGCACCGGAGTGCTCACGCACGATATCCATCACCGCGTTGTAGGTCTCTTTACGCGCCCAGTCACGCTGCCACTCCAGCATCACCTGCTGCCAGGTTACCGGGATCACGCCAGCCTGGATCATGCGCTGCATCGCGAAGTCATGGGCGTCTTTCGAGGTGCCGCCAGAAGCGTCAGCCACCATGTAGATCTCGTAGTCGCCTTCCAGCATCGCGCACAGGGCGAAGGTGTTGTTGCACACTTCGGTCCACAGACCGGATACCACCACTTTCTTCTTGCCGTTGGCTTTCAGGGCGTCACGCACTTTCTGGTCATCCCAGGAGTTCATGGAAGTACGTTCCAGAATGTCTTTACCCGGGAACACATCCAGCAGTTCCGGGAAAGTGTTACCCGAGAAGCTTTCGGTCTCAACGGTGGTGATAATGGTCGGGATGTTGAACACTTTGGCCGATTTCGCCAGCGCCACCACGTTGTTTTTCAGCACCTGACGATCGATAGACTGCACGCCAAACGCCATCTGCGGCTGCTGGTCGATAAAGATCATCTGACAGTTATCAGGGGTTAACACTTCGAGTTTTGAGTTAGACATAATGGTATCCAGTGAGGTTAACAGGTGAAACCCGCCGCAGGACACTGCGACGATGCGTTGCCTGCATCCTATGTCTCCCTTACGCCCGGCGTAATTATCTCTTTGTATAATTAACCTTTCGTATAGTTATACGGAGGTATAGTTATACTTTGGTATACCTATCCCATTGTATAACTGGTTTTTTTAGGTAACCGGTTCCAATAATCCTGACATTTCCCCTCTCAGTCAGGAGCAGTTATGACTTCCTCTGCTAAAGCAGATTTGATTCTGGTAAACGGCCAGTTTCATACCGTCGATCGTGAAAATCCCCTCGCCGAAGCGGTTGCCGTGCGCGACGGCAAATTCCTTGCCGTGGGCACAGTTGCGGAAGTGATGCAATACCACGACGACGCCACCAAAGTGGTGGATCTGAAAGGTCACACCGCCATCCCGGGCCTGAACGACTCGCACCTGCACCTGATTCGTGGCGGGCTGAACTATAACCTCGAACTGCGCTGGGAAGGCGTGCCGTCACTGGCCGATGCCCTGCGGATGTTGAAAGAGCAGGCGCTGCGCACCCCGTCGCCACAGTGGGTACGCGTGGTGGGCGGCTGGAACGAGTTCCAGTTTGCCGAGCGCCGGATGCCAACCCTGGACGAGATCAACGAAGCCGCGCCGGATACGCCGGTCTTTATCCTGCACCTGTACGACCGCGCCCTGCTCAACCGCGCGGCGCTTAAGGTGGTCGGCTATACCAAAGATACGCCGAACCCACCGGGCGGTGAGATCCAGCGCGACGCCAACGGCAACCCGACCGGGATGCTGATCGCCCGTCCGAACGCCATGATCCTCTACGCGACCCTCGCCAAAGGGCCAAAACTGCCGCTGGAACAGCAGGTGAACTCCACCCGCCAGTTTATGCGCGAGCTGAACCGTCTGGGCTTAACCAGCGCCATCGACGCGGGCGGCGGTTTCCAGAACTACCCGGAAGACTACGAAGTGATCGCCGAACTGCATGAGAAAAAGCAGATGACGATCCGTATCGCCTACAACCTGTTTACCCAGCGTCCCGGCCACGAGCTGGAAGATTTCGAGAAGTGGACCGATATGCTCAAGCCGGGCCAGGGCACCGACTTCTTCCGCCATAACGGCGCAGGCGAGATGCTGGTCTTCTCGGCGGCTGACTTCGAAGATTTCCTCGAGCCGCGCCCGGATCTGGCGCCTGGCATGGAAGACGAACTCGAGCGCGTGGTGCGTCATCTGGTGGAGCACCGCTGGCCGTTCCGTCTGCACGCCACCTACGATGAGTCCATCAGCCGGATGCTGGACGTCTTCGAGAAAGTGAACCGCGAGATCCCCTTTGATGGCCTGCACTGGTTCTTCGACCACGCCGAGACCGTTACCCAACGCAACATCGACCGTATCAAGGCGCTGGGCGGCGGCATTGCCGTGCAGCACCGCATGGCCTTCCAGGGCGAGTACTTCGCCGAGCGTTACGGGATGGAAGCGGTGCGCCACACGCCGCCAGTCACCCGCATGCTGGAGACCGGCGTGCCGGTGGGTCTGGGCACCGACGCCACCCGCGTGGCGAGCTATAACCCGTGGACCGCGCTCTACTGGCTGGTCTCAGGCCGCACCGTCGGCGGGATGCAGATGTACGATCACAGCGCCCGTCTGGATCGCGACACCGCCCTGATGCTCTGGACCCAGGGCAGCGCGTGGTTCTCCAACGAGCAGAACCAGAAAGGCCAGATCAAAAAGGGCCAGCTCGCCGACCTGGCGGTACTGAGCAAAGACTTCTTCCGCGTGCCGGAAGAGGAAATCAAAGGTATCGAATCGGTACTGACGGTGGTGGATGGCAATATCGTCTACGCCGCAGGCAGCTTTGGCCCACTGGCTCCTCCTGCGATCCCGGTCCTGCCGGATTGGTCGCCGGTGGTGAAAGTGCCGGGTCACTACCGCAGCGCACCGCCGCAGGCCACCCGCGTGGGAATGCAGGCTGTTCACCACTGCAGCGGCCCGTGCGGTGTACACAACCACGCGCATGACTTTGCCCGCACGGCTGAGATGCCGGTGGCCGACGATAACGCCTTCTGGGGAGCGCTGGGCTGCAGCTGCTTTGCGTTTTAATCATGATGAACTCAACTTCACATCAGACCCTGCCCCGGATTGACCTGGGGCTGTTCTTCCTGCGTATCACCGGCAGCCTGCTGCTGCTGTACGTGCATGGCCTGCCGAAGGTGCTGCATTTCAGTGAAGAACTGACGCGGATCGAAGATCCCTTTGGCTTCGGGCCGTACTTCAGCCTGATCCCGGCGATCGTCGCCGAAGTGATCTGCCCGATCCTGATCTTGTTCGGCGTGGCGACCCGTCTGGCCTGCGTACCGATCATCGCCGTATTGCTGGTGGCGATGCTGGTGGTGCATCCGGGCTGGTCGATTGCTGAAGGTCAGTTTGGCTGGCTGCTGCTGATCATCTTCACCACGCTGGCGATCACCGGCCCTGGCGCGTGGCGGGTACGTTCGCGTGTTACGGAGAGATTCGCATGACCCAGATTACCGACTCGCACGTGGAGCATCCGCCTGTCCCGGCGATGTCCACCTGGCAGCCGCTGCATCAGCGGGTGTTCCGTATGCTGTGGATCGCCACGGTGGTCTCGAACGTCGGCTCATGGATGAGCGACGTGGGGGTCAACTGGAGCATGCTGACCCTGAGCGCCGATCCGCTGGATATCGCCCTGGTGCAGGCGGCAAGCAGCTTGCCGATGTTTCTCTTCGCCCTGCCCTCCGGGGTGATGGCGGATATCGTCGACCGGCGTAAGTACCTGCTCTTCTCCCAGCTGTGGATGTTTATTGCCGCAGCGGGGCTGGCGATCCTCTCGTTCACCGGGCATGTGACACCGACGGTGCTGCTGGCCGCGGCGTTTCTGTTGAGCGTTGGCAGCGCCATGAGTTCGCCGCCGTTCCAGGCGGTGGTGCCGGATCTGGTGAGCAAAGCCGAACTGGGTCCGGCGGTGGCGCTGAACTCCCTCGGGGTTAACATCAGTCGTGCCATCGGCCCGGCGCTGGGGGGCTTTTTGCTCTCGCTGGCCGGGCCGTGGATGGTGTTCATGCTCAATGCCCTGTCGGTGCTGGGCGTGGCCTGGGTGCTGTGGCGCTGGAAGCCTGCGGCCTCGGTGCAGCGCCTGCCGCCGGAGCACTTTTTCTCGGCGGTGCGCGCCGGCGTGCGCTACGTTCATGCTGCCTCGGTGCTGCGTAACGTGTTGATTCGCACCGTGGCGTTCTTCGTGTTCGCCAGTGCGGGCTGGGCGTTGCTGCCGCTGGTGGCGCGTCGGGAGCTGGGTCTCGGTCCGGCAGGGTACGGCATTATGCTGGCCTGCATCGGACTGGGAGCGATTGCCGGGGCGGTGCTGCTGCCGCGTCTTCGCCAGCGTCTGAACGCCGATCAACTGATGGTGGCGGCGAGCCTGGTCTTTGCTCTCACCATGCTGGCTCTGGCCTTCGTGCGCCACTTCTGGCTGCTGAACCTGTTTGAGTTCTTCACCGGCTTTGCGTGGATTGCCGTGCTCTCCACCCTCAACCTGGGGGCGCAACGCAGCGCCGCACGCTGGGTGAAAGCCCGGGCGCTGGCGGTCTATCTGACGGTCTTCTTCGGCTCGATGACCGCAGGCAGCGCCATCTGGGGACAGATTGCCTCGCACGTGAACACCGCCACGTCACTCTGCGTGGCGACCATCGGGATGCTGCTCGCCAGCGCCACGGTGCTGCGCTGGAAGCTGGAGAAAGATCCTAACCTGAA
Organism: Leclercia sp. GLN_9; assembly: GCF_043105735.1. NCBI lineage: Bacteria > Pseudomonadati > Pseudomonadota > Gammaproteobacteria > Enterobacterales > Enterobacteriaceae > Leclercia > Leclercia sp. GLN_9. The sequence continues at coordinate 43,460 of NZ_JBICLV010000026.1, read as the reverse complement.
CCTCGATACCAGCGGCCTGATTGCCGATGACGCGCGGGAGAGCATCCCCAACGAGCGCGGCCCGGTGCTGGTCTCCTGCGAGTATCAAATTGATCCTGAAGCGGTAAGCGAGTTCCTGAAGGCCGTCCACGAGCTGCGCCGGGTGCGCCGCCGTGCGGGAGCCATCAGCTGGGCGGTGTATGAAGATATCGACCAGCCGGGTCTTTATATCGAGACCTTCCTGATGGGATCCTGGGTGGAACACCTGCGCCTGCAGGAGCGCCACACCATGAATGACCACCTGCTGCAAAGCCGCGTGCTGGCTTTTCATCAGGGCGATGCACCTCCGGCGACCCGCTACCTGGTGGCGCCGGTTTAGAACCTACAACAACACTTTGAGGAAGACACTATGGCGACGATTAAAGCGAAAGATGGCACGCAGATTTACTACAAAGACTGGGGTGCAGGTAAACCGGTTCTGTTCAGCCACGGCTGGCCGCTGGATGCCGACATGTGGGACAGCCAGCTCAACTATCTGGCCGAACGCGGTTTCCGCGCTATCGCCTTCGACCGCCGCGGCTTTGGCCGTTCGGATCAGCCGTGGAATGGCTATGACTACGATACCTTTGCCTCTGACATCAATGACCTGATCACCGCGCTGGATCTGCGCGACGTGACGCTGGTGGGCTTCTCGATGGGCGGCGGCGACGTGAGCCGTTATATCGGCACCTACGGCACCGATCGCGTGGCTGGCCTGGCGCTGCTGGGTGCGGTAACACCGATCTTCGGTAAGTCTGACTCCTACCCGCAGGGTGTGGATCAGTCGGTCTTCGCGGGTATTCGCGACGGGCTGCTGAAAGATCGCGCACAGTTCATCAGTGATTTCGCTACGCCGTTCTACGGCACCAATGCCGGGCAGACGGTTTCCGAAGGCGCGCTGACCCAGACCCTGAACATCGCCCTGCTGGCATCGCTGAAAGGCACCCTCGACTGCGTAACCGCCTTTGCCGAAACCGACTTCCGCCCGGATATGGCGAAAGTTGATGTGCCGACGCTGGTGATCCACGGCAGCAACGACCAGATCGTGCCGTTCGAAACCACCGGTAAAGTGGCGGCAGAGTTGATCGGCAACGCGGAACTGAAAGTGTATGACAATGCGCCGCACGGCTTTGCGCTGACCCATCAGGACCAGCTGAACGAAGACCTGCTGACGTTTGTGAAGTCGCTGTAAGGGTTGAATGCCGGGTGGCGCTGCGCTTACCCGGCCTACTTTTCCTTTGTCGGCCCCCGCCTCCCGTTACGCTTCATCTGACGTAAAAACCATTCCCGCGTAAGGCTTCTCCCGACACGCGGCCAGACGCGCGGCAAGATCGCCCACATGCAGTTCCAGTTTGTGCCCGTCCGGGTCGAGAAAATAGAACGACGCCCCTTCGCTTTTGTTCTCTTTCCAGACCGTTACGCCAGCGTCTTGCAGCTTTTGCGCGACGGCCTCGAATTGTTCCGGTTCAACAGAGAAGGCGTAGTGGGTGTAATCGCTGTTCTGCGGCGGAATGAATTGTCGCGTCTCGTCATAAGAGAGGCAGAGCCAGAGATCGCCGCAGGTAAGGTAAGCTCCGGTGTGCCATTCGGCGTGCAGGCGCAGGCCGAGAAGATCGCGCCAGAATGCGATGCTGGCAGGCAAGTTGCTGACGGCAAGGGTCAGATGGTTAAGGGCGTTAAGCATGAGGTTCAGTCCTGGATAGAGGTTAGCCTCACTTCTTTAGCATGTTTATCAACGTATAAATAGAAGCGATCCCTGCACTCTTTTTTGGGCTGGCACCACACTTCCATTCCACGCTTTCTTCGCCTTTCTTTGATATACCCTAAATTGATGAGGTAGACACGAAGCGGCTCAGCATTAGTCGTGTCTTTAAAAATAATGTCATTCGAAGGGGGATATCCGTCGCCAGGATGAGATTCAAAGTAGTAATGTTGGGAAATTCTCGGCGCGTTTTGAATTTCATTATAGGTGAGAGTGTAATAACGGTAGCGGTCGGTTTCTTTGTAAACCGTCATCTCGTTTATGTTAGATGCGGTGATGTAGATAAATGTTCCGCACAGGATTAATGCGGCGATAAATATAGCAGTGAGAGATCTCATAAAAATAAACATCATCCCTGATATCTTATTGTGAACTCAGAATTTATATTTTTTAAAATGACTGGCCTGATGGTATGGACTCTTTTCCATCGCTGTCTATATAACCGCATGTTATTAGGATTTTAGCCCGATACTCCGTCACCCTTTAAACCGGGTGGCGCTGCGCTTACTCGGCCTGTTAAACCGCAGGCCATGCAAGCGCAGCGCTGCCGGGCAACGACTGCTACCTTCTTTTAGCCCAGGCGGCACGCATAACGGGAATAAATATCGGCGGGATGACGCCCATTTTCGGCAACGGCGTAGCGATCTCCACGCCTGGTGCCACCGCAAACCACTCGGTATTAAAAGGCAATTTTTGCAGGCGATTAAGGTCAAACTTTGTCGGCCAGCTTAACCCTGCCGTATCCAGCTGATCGTCGATGACAAACTCGCCCTGATAGACGTGGTCCGTCCGTGAGGTTCCATAGACAATCAGGACGGCATGCAGCTCCGGGAAGAAGTTCAGAATCAGTCCGGGACGCGCTTTCGGCCCCGGATGGCCCAGATCCTCATGTTGAGGAAATTTACACCAGATAATGTCACCGATTGCGGGTAACGGGTTGTAATTATTAGCCATAAGCATCCTGCTTATTTGAATAATGGAGAGTCCAGATCGTCCTCTGAAATATCGAGGCCTGACACTTTTCTGATCGCTTTATGTTGTGCGTCGGTCAACGGGCCATCGTCCTGTTCGTATGAGGGCAGCACCTCTTTAGCAAGGTTGCGTAACGCCTTGTGGACTAACTCGGTCTGGTTCAGGGACAACTCCGCCATTAGCCGGGCAAAGGTGTCTTCGCTGACACCAAATTCGTTATCAACAGAACGGAGCTGGAAAAGGAATTTTTTAGGCGCAGTGCGTGTTGGGGTGGGCATGATAACCTCTCTTCTTTAACGCTATATGCAAAGTATATAGAGGGACGGGGAAATGGTCCATATAGAATGCATATATCCCTTATGTGATCCCTGTTTTGGGTAGTTAGGCATTGCGTCCTAAGATCCCGTAAAATTCCGACAACAGAATGATAAATACCGAAAAATTTTACTGGAGAGAATATGAACGCGGCTGAACACGATACCAGATTTGCGTGGGCAACTTTTTATCAGGCTTTTGCCAGCAAATTACTGACCTGGCGAAATCGTAGAGAGGAGCTAGTCGAAGGTATCCATCGGATTGCCGCTGACGTTGGCGGGATGTCACACCTGCAGGACAAACCTGCTCAGGGCGAACCTCATCCGTTAAAAGACATTTGCCCGTTTACAACGATGGGATTGTTCAATCGCAGCCTTACCGATGCGAATCGCAAAGTGATTGCCGCCAGGCTGGCGGACCTACTGGGTGTGAACGAACCTGTACCCGATTCTTTTGATGGCATCCCTCTGCTCAACAACCAAAAATCCTGGTTTTTTGCTTACGAGAAGACCCGCACCGACAATGACATTGAGTTTCTCTGGGAGATGTTTACCCAGGCAATCAGATTCGCGGATGATCCGGATGTCGACCCTGGCGCTTTTTCTATAGTTTATGATGTCACTTCAAACGTACACAATGTCGGTTGGAACCTGACCATGGGGCTGTACTGGATCCGTCCGTGGTTTTACCCCACCTTAGATAGCCAGTCGCAATATTACATCCAGAAAGTCCTGAACATTAAGATCCTGAAAAATGGTGTGAAAGGCCGCTGCAGCGGGCAAAGCTACCTAAGTCTTATGCAGGCTCTCAAACAGGCTTTTACCCAGCCAAACTTCCCTGTCCATAGTTTTCCAGAACTCTCGCTGACGGCGTGGAATACAGATGTCGCCCAGTCAAAAGATGAGGTGGAAAATCGAACATGGAAAGTTTATCTGCTGAATAAAATTAAAGCCTTATGCCTGCAAAAAGAGAGTCCTTATTTCACTTCTCAGGAACTGAAAGAAAACTACCTGGACGAAATTAAAGCAGATCATCCGAATAACAATACGGTTGAAAATTCAATCTATTATTACCTGCAGATATTGCGTAAGGATGATGAGTTAAGGTTCCTCAATGCTGGTAACTATGAATACCTGAACTTTGATAAAAGCGAAGTACAGAGCGTTACTGAAGAATCGGTCGAAGAGAGTGCGCCACCAGCCAAAAATGCTCATAAACCTTACTTCATCAGCAATCTGCTCGACGAGGGCTGCTTCCTTGATGAAGATAAAATTAAGCTCACCCTCCAACGACTTAAAGACAAGAAAAACCTGATCCTGCAAGGCCCTCCCGGCACGGGTAAAACCTGGCTAGCACGCCGTCTGGCATACTGTTTGATGGGTGAGCAAGCCCCTGAGCGAATCAGCGCGGTTCAGTTCCATCCAAATCTCTCTTATGAAGATTTTATTCGCGGCTGGCGCCCGGGGAAAGAGGGACGGCTGGAACTGATCGATGGGCCATTCGTTAATGCCATCAATAAAGCGCTTAATAACCCTGCTGCAAAATATGTAGTGATTATTGAGGAGATCAATCGCGGTAATCCGGCACAAATTTTCGGCGAAACTCTCACCCTGATGGAAGCCGATAAACGCACTCCGAATGAGGCGCTGGAACTCTCCTATCGCACGGATCCGGATGAGAAAATCTATATTCCCGAGAATTTATATATCATCGGCACCATGAACATTGCCGACCGTTCTCTGGCACTCCTCGACTTAGCCTTGCGTCGCCGTTTTGCGTTTATCGACCTGAAGCCCGTATTTAACGAGGCGTGGAAAAGCTGGGTGAACCAAAAGTTTGCCGTCGAGCTGGACGTCTTAACCTTAATCGAATCACGACTGACGACATTGAATGAAATGCTGGCGAATGATGTCACTCTGGGACCGCAATTCTGTATCGGACACAGCTATGTTACCCCGGCAACCGGCCAGAAGATTGGCGAAGCCGTAGCCTGGTATGAACAAGTCGTCGAGACGGAGATTTGCCCTTTACTCGCCGAATACTGGTTCGATGCCCCGAAAAAAGTTAACGACGCTAGAAAAGTGTTATTAGCACAATGACTTCCGAGAGCGAGCAACATAAGACGGCACGCATTCCCGTGCGCAATCTCTGGCTACTGATGCTATACGCTTCCGACTTGTTTCGGGAACTTGGGCGACGCAATGTAGCTGTGGAAGATAACCCAGATGAAATCCCCGATCTGGTGGCGAAGATCCTTCTACATGAAATTGCGCTGCGCCGCCGCCGTAATTTAAGCATGGGCTATCAAACCCGGCATGCCTCTCTGAATCGGGTTCGAGGACGCATTGATATTCTGCATACGGCCAGCCATCAGCTATTAGATCGCGGCCGGGTTGCCTGTCAGTTCCAGGAGATGACCCTCGATACACCACGAAATCGCTACGTTCGCTGTGCGTTAGAACGGCTTACCCCGCTCATCACCAAACCTGCACTGGCCGCAGATTGCCGCTTTGCGGCAATGGCGTTGCGTCGGGAAGGTATAAACGGTGAGTACCCTGACAACCGCGAACTGCCCTCGGTGACGCGCTTTGGTCGCCATGACGCGGCCGATAAACCGATGGTGGATGCCGCACAGCTGGCCTATCAGTTGCTGTTACCCACCGAGGATCAGGGTCACCACCTTTTACCCTCCCCTTCAAATAACGAGGCCTGGATGAGAAAGTTATTTGAGAAAGGTATCGCGGGCTTTTATCGGGTCCATCTTGAAAAAGACATCTGGCATGTCGCGGCCGGAAAAGAGCTGAAATGGGCATTGAGCGATCAAAGTGCTGGGAGTGCTGATATCTTCCCGACGATGAAGTCAGATATCGTTCTTGAACACAGGGTTAATAAGAAACGCATCATTGTTGATACCAAATTTAATGCGATCCTTACGAAGGGCTGGCACCGAGATACCACGTTGCGCAGTGGCTATATTTATCAGCTGTATACCTATCTGCGCACTCAGGAGAACAATGACGATCCGTTATCCCTTAACGCTTCAGGCATGCTGTTGCACCCTGCCGTTGGGTATATGCTGAATGAATTTATCGTCACGCAAGGACATAAGATTCATTTTGCGACAGTTGATATGGCGGCAGATGCACAATCGATAAAAAACCAATTACTGGATTTGGTTAGTGGTTGCGCGCAGTCATGACATTTACGCCCGGTGGCGCTGCGCTTACCCGGCCTGTTAAACCGCAGGCCATGCAAGCGAAGCGCCGCCAGGCAGTGCCGTTAGTGCTTCACCATCACATGCCTTACCACGGTGTAATCCTCCAGTCCGTACATCGACATATCCTTGCCGTAGCCGGACAGCTTCTGGCCGCCGTGCGGCATTTCGCTTACCAGCATAAAGTGCGTGTTCACCCAGGTGCAGCCGTATTGCAGGCGGGCGCTCATGCGGTGCGCGCGGCCCACATCTTTGGTCCAGACCGATGAGGCCAGGCCGTACTGTGAGTCATTGGCCCACTCCAGCACCTGCTCTTCGTCGTCGAACAGGCTGACGCTGACCACCGGGCCGAAGACTTCGCGCTGGATGATCTCATCCTCCTGCTTCGCCCCAGCCAGCAGGGTCGGCTGGAAATAGTACCCGCTGCCGCCCGCCACGTTACCGCCGGTGACCACGTGGATGTGCGGCAGGGCTTTTGCGCGGTCCACCGCTTCGCTGACGCGGGCCAGATGAGCGGCAGAGCTGACTGGCCCCAGCTCGGTGGTTTCATCCTCCGGGGCGCCCATTTTCAGGCTGGCCACGGCGACGCCCAGCTTCTCCACCAGCGCGTTATAGACCTCTTTTTGCGCATAGATACGACAGGCCGCGGTGCAGTCCTGTCCGGCATTGTAAAAACCAAAGGTGCGTACGCCCTCAACCACCGCATCGATGTCGGCGTCGTTAAAGACGATGACCGGCGCTTTGCCGCCCAGCTCCATATGGGTGCGCTTAATCGAGGACGCGGTGTGGCCCAGAATATGCTCGCCCGTGGCGATGGAACCCGTCAGCGACACCATGCGCACTTTATCGTGGCCGGTTAGCGGGTCGCCGACGGTTTTACCCCGGCCAAACAGGACGTTGATCACCCCGGCCGGGAAGATATCTTTGGCCAGCTCGGCCAGCTTCAGGGCGGTGAGCGGGGTGATCTCTGACGGCTTAAGCACCACGCAGTTCCCCGCCGCCAGCGCCGGGCCGAGCTTCCACGCCGCCATCATCAGCGGGTAGTTCCACGGGGCGATGGAGGCCACCACGCCCACCGGATCGCGGCGGATCATGGAGGTGTGCCCTTCCATGTACTCCCCGGCGGCGAGGCCGTTCAGGCAGCGGGTGGCCCCCGCAAAGAAGCGGAATACATCGACAATGGCCGGGATTTCATCATTCAGCACGCAGTGCAGCGGTTTGCCGCAGTTCAGCGACTCCAGTCTGGCGAAGGTGTCGGCGTTCTGTTCGATGACGTCCGCCAGCTTCAGGAGACACTCGGCACGGGCTTTGGGCGTGGTCTGCCCCCACTGCCGGAAGGCGCGATCGGCGGCCTGTACCGCGGCATCTACCTGCTCCGGACTGGCTTCGGCAATCTCCAGAAGCACCTCGCCGGTGGCCGGGTTATAGACGGGCTGCTTCTCACCTGAACCGGCAATCAGTTCGCCATTGATCAATAAGTTGTGTTGCATAGCCGACTCCATTGTTTTTATGTTCGGGAAATTACAGAGGTTGTCCTGCGTTCAGCCGTTTTGCATGCTCGATCGCATCGTTTTCCGGCGCATTTGAGCGCCCGAACGGACGGGCCAGCACCATGTACACCAGGCCAGAGATCACCACCACCGCCAGCCCCACCAGTACCGTCCAGCGGTCCATAAAGTCGCTGCTTTCAGCCGGTTGTGCCAGTAGCCAGATCCCACACAGGCCATAGGCCAGCGCCAGGATGTTAACCAGCATTCCCCAGCCGCCCACGCTCCACTCCCCGGCCGGTTTCCAGCCTTTCAGACGCTGACGCAGCGCCGCCAGGACCACCATCTGGAACGAAATGTAGATGCCGATAACCGCAAAGGCGGTGATGCGCGCCAGGTTGTCCGGCTGGAAGTAGACCCACACGCAGATGAGCACCGGCAGCAGGCAGCTGACGATCATTGCGTTATCTGGGACGCTGTTTTTCGACAGCTTCGACATCCAGGCGCTACCCGGCAGCATCTGGTCACGGGAGAAGGAGAAGATCAGGCGGCTTAACGCGGCCTGCAGGGACAGAATGCACGACAGCATGGCGATCACCGCGATGATGATAAACACCGTGGCGCCGGTCTCGCCGAGGGCTTCGTTGAGGATCGCCGGGATGGGATCGGCGATCTGGCCGTTAACGATATTCATCAGATTTGGCGAGGCCAGCAGGTAGCCGAGGATAGAGATGATCGCCGAGATCGCGCCAAACACGATACTCAGGATCATCGCCACCGGGATCTTTTTGCTCGGATTTTTGACCTCTTCCGCCACGTTGCCGCAGGCTTCAAAGCCGAAGAACATAAACAGGCCGATCAGCGCCGCCGCCATAAAGGCCGGCTGGTAGCTGCCGTCTTTGGCGATAACGCCCATCGAGTCGAAGACCACCGAGAAAGGCTGCGCGCGATGGAACAGCAGCAGGTAGATCCCGAGCGCAATCACGCTGACGATTTCACACCAGAAGCCAATCCTGGCGACCCGGGCGAGGTTTTTGGTGCCCGACATGTTTATCGCCATCATCATCAGGAGCAGGACCACCGAGGTGATCAACATATTGCCCGCCGAGATGTCAAAGCCGAACAGCGACCCCACGAAGGTCGCGGTGTATTCCGCCACCGAGGTGATGGTCACCACCAGCGCCCACAGGTAGATCCAGGCGGCGATCCACGCATATTTACGCCCCCACAGGCGGCGCGCCCACGGGTACAAACCGCCGGTAATCGGGTACTGCGATGCCACTTCGCCAAACACCAGCGCCACCAGCAGCTGCCCGCAGGCCACGATCGGGATCCACCAGATCGCTGGCGGCCCTGCCAGCGTCACCGCCAGCGCAAACAGGGAGTAGACCGCCGTCAGCGGCGAGAGGTAGGTGAACCCAAGCGAAAAGTTAGAGATAAGGCCGATGGAGCGGTTGAAATGCTGTGTAGTATCACTATGAATTGCTTCACTTTTCTTGCCAGAAGTCTGTTCCATACGTTTATTCTCTGTGTTGAGGTTGAGTCGCAGGTAACACGAATCAAGGTATAGAAGAGCCCCACAACGCCGTACAGCACCCCCGCCACGATTTGTTAAGTTTTGTATGGATATGTCACGTTTTTGTTAAGGACAACCCGCCTTTTCCGTGAGGGCGATCACCTTGCCTCAGCCCGTTCGCCGCCTGGTGGCGCATTTTCCCGTCATTTCGCCTGTTTTTCTCGCATCCATCACAAAATCCAAACATTCACGCCAGGCCAGGCCCATTTCGCCAGAATGTAGATATTTTTAATTTATGGCTACGAAATGCACAGCCCTGTTTCCTGAATACTTTCTGAGAGGATTGATTCGATGAATGCACTTACCGCCGTACAACAGCCCGACGAGGCGTTAGCCCGCACCATCTCCGGTTTTAGCATCGCGACATCCGTGCAGTCTCCGCGTCTGCTGGAACTGACGTTCTCCGCAGAGGTGACGCAGCAGTTCCTGCGGGAGGTAGAGCAGTGGCCCATTCAGGCCCTGGAGTACAAATCGTTTCTGCGTTTTCGGGTGGCGAAGATCCTCGATGACCTGTGCGGCAACCAGCTCCAGCCGCTGCTGCTGAACACCCTGCTCAGCCGTGACCAGGGCGCGATGCTGATTTCTGCCGAGGGGGTGGATAACGTCACCCAGGCCGACGAGATGGTGAAGATCGCCACCGCCGTCGCGCACCTGATAGGCCGCTCCAACTATGACGCCATGAGCGGCCAGTACTACGCCCGCTTTACGGTGAAAAATGTCGATAACTCAGACAGCTACCTGCGCCAGCCCCACCGCGTGCTGGAGCTGCACAACGACGGCACCTTTGTTGATGAAGTGACCGACTACGTGCTGATGATGAAAATCGATGAGCAGAATATGCAGGGCGGCAACTCCCTGCTGCTGCACCTCGACGACTGGGAGGCGCTGGATAAATTCTTTAGTCATCCCCTCGCCCGCCGCCCGCTGCGCTGGACGGCACCCCCGAGCAAAAACGTGGCGGCCGATGTGTTCCACCCGGTGTTTGACGTTGACCAGCAGGGCCGCCCGGTGATGCGCTATATCGACCAGTTCGTCCAGCCGAAAGATTTTGAAGAGGGCGTCTGGCTGAGCGAACTTTCTGACGCGCTGGAGAGCAGCAAAAGCATCGTCTCCATTCCCGTACCGGTGGGTAAATTCCTGCTGATTAACAATATGTTCTGGCTGCATGGCCGGGATCGCTTTACCCCGCACCCGGATCTGCGCCGGGAGTTGATGCGCCAGCGCGGGTATATCAGCTACGCCACTCGCCACTATCAGACCCATCAGTAGGAATTGAGCGGATGTATGATTTCGTGATTATCGGCGGCGGCATTATCGGTATGTCGACCGCCATGCAGCTGATTGAATGCTACCCGGACGCCCGCATCGCGCTGCTGGAGAAGGAGGCTGGCCCCGCCTGCCATCAGACCGGGCACAACAGCGGGGTGATCCATGCCGGGGTTTACTACACCCCCGGCAGCCTGAAGGCGCAGTTCTGCCTGGCGGGCAATCGGGCGACCAAAGCCTTCTGCGATGAGAACAATATCCGCTACGACACCTGCGGCAAGATGCTGGTTGCTACATCGGCGCTGGAGATGGCGCGGATGCAGGCCCTGTGGGATCGCACCGCCGCCAACGGCATCGAGCGCGAATGGCTGAGCGGCGCGGAACTGCGCGAGCGCGAGCCTAATATCACCGGGCTGGGCGGGATTTTTGTCCCCTCCAGCGGGATCGTCAGCTATCGCGAGGTGGCGGCGGCAATGGCAAAACGCTTCCAGGCGAAAGGCGGGGAAGTGGTGTATCGCGCCGAAGTCTGCGCCCTGAAAGAACACGCAGACGGCGTGGTGATCCACACCCATGACGGACGCGAGTTTGAAGCCAGCACCTTAATCAGCTGCTCCGGGCTGATGGCCGACCGACTGGTGAAGATGCTCGGCATCGACCCCGGCTTTATTATCTGCCCGTTCCGCGGGGAGTATTTCCGCCTGGCGCCGGAGCACAATCAGATCGTCAACCACCTTATCTACCCGATCCCGGATCCGGCCATGCCGTTTCTGGGCGTGCATCTCACCCGCATGATCGACGGCAGCGTCACGGTGGGGCCAAACGCGGTGCTGGCCTTTAAGCGCGAGGGCTACCGCAAGGGCGATTTCTCCTTATCCGATATGCTGGAAATTATGGGCTCGTCCGGGATTCGCCGGGTGCTGCAGAACAATTTGCGCTCGGGCTTAGGCGAGATGAAAAACTCGCTGTGCAAAAGCGGCTATCTGAAACAGGTGCAGAAGTATTGCCCGAGCCTGACGGTGAAGGATCTGCACCCCTGGCCTGCAGGTGTGAGGGCGCAAGCAGTTTCGCCAGACGGTAAGCTGATCGACGATTTTTTATTTGTCACCACGCCGCGCACCATCCATACCTGTAATGCCCCCTCACCGGCTGCGACCTCGGCAATCCCGATTGGCGCGCATATTGTGAGCAAGGTTCAGACCTTGATTGCCAGTCAGCACAACCCTGGGCGGTCCTTGCAGAGCCCTGGTGTGGAGACATTACATGCCGCGTTTACCCGTTAATCATTCTGAGACAGGAAGCCATCATGCAACTCAACGATCCCAGCTTATTCCGCCAGCAGGCTTATATAGAAGGTGAGTGGTGCGACGCCCACAGCGGTGACACCCTCGCCGTGACCAACCCGGCGAACGGCCAGACCCTGGGCAGCGTGCCGAAAATGGGCACCGATGAGACCCGCGAAGCGATTGAGGCCGCGAACCGCGCCCTGCCCGCCTGGCGAGCGCTCACGGCCAAAGAGCGCGCCACCATTCTGCGCCGCTGGTTCGACTTGATGATGGCTAACCAGGACGATCTGGCCCGGCTGATGACCCTTGAGCAGGGCAAACCGCTGGCAGAAGCCAAAGGCGAGATCAGCTATGCCGCCTCCTTTATAGAGTGGTTCGCCGAAGAGGGGAAACGGGTCTACGGCGACACCATTCCTGGCCATCAGGCGGATAAGCGTTTGATTGTGATTAAGCAGCCGATCGGCGTGACGGCTGCCATCACCCCGTGGAACTTCCCGGCGGCGATGATCACCCGCAAGGCCGGGCCAGCCCTGGCGGCAGGCTGCACCATGGTGCTCAAACCCGCCAGCCAGACGCCCTACTCCGCGCTGGCGCTGGCCGAACTGGCGAGCCGGGCCGGGATCCCCGCCGGGGTGTTTAACGTGGTCACCGGTTCGGCGTCGGACATCGGCAACGAGCTGACCGGCAACCCGCTGGTGCGCAAACTCTCCTTTACCGGCTCGACCGAGATTGGCCGCCAGCTGATGGCCCAGTGCGCGAAAGACATCAAAAAAGTGTCGCTGGAGCTGGGAGGCAACGCGCCCTTTATCGTCTTTGACGATGCCGATCTTGATAAAGCCGTGGAAGGGGCGCTGGCCTCGAAGTTCCGCAACGCCGGGCAGACCTGCGTTTGCGCCAACCGTTTGTACGTGCAGGACGGCGTTTACGATCGCTTTGCCGAAAAACTCCAGCAGGCGGTGGATAAGATGCAGATCGGCGATGGCCTGACCCAGGGCGTGACCATCGGGCCGCTGATCGACAGCAAGGCGGTTGATAAAGTGGAAGAACACATTGCCGACGCCGTGGCGAAAGGCGCACGCGTGGTGACCGGCGGGTCACTGCATAAATTAGGCGGCAACTTCTTCCAGCCGACTATTCTGGTAGATGTACCCGGTGATGCGAAAGTGGCAAAAGAGGAGACGTTTGGCCCGCTGGCACCGCTGTTCCGTTTCAACGATGAAGCCGACGTTATCGCCATGGCCAACGATACCGAGTTTGGCCTCGCAGCCTATTTCTATGCCCGCGACCTGAGCCGCGTGTTCCGCGTGGGCGAGGCGCTGGAGTACGGCATCGTCGGGATCAACACCGGTATTATCTCTAACGAAGTGGCCCCGTTCGGCGGCATTAAAGCCTCTGGCCTGGGTCGGGAAGGTTCTAAATACGGTATCGAAGATTACTTAGAAATCAAATATATGTGCATCGGCCTTTAATTCAGGAGCATCCAATGAGCACCAACAAAGAGTTAATGCAGCGTCGTAGCAATGCCGTACCCCGTGGCGTGGGGCAGATCCACCCTATCTTTGCCGCCCGCGCCGAGAACTGCCGGGTGTGGGATGTCGAAGGCCGTGAATATCTTGATTTCGCCGGGGGCATTGCGGTGCTGAACACCGGGCATCTCCATCCTGACGTGGTCAGCGCCGTGGAAGAGCAGTTGAAAAAGCTGTCGCACACCTGCTTCCAGGTGCTGGCCTATGAACCCTATCTGGAGCTTTGCGAAACTCTGAACCAGAAAGTGCCGGGGGATTTCCCGAAAAAGACCCTGCTGGTGACCACCGGCTCCGAAGCCGTCGAGAACGCGGTGAAAATTGCCCGCGCGGCGACGAAGCGCAACGGCACTATCGCCTTTACCGGGGCCTATCATGGCCGCACCCACTACACCCTCTCCCTGACCGGGAAAGTGAACCCTTACTCAGCTGGCATGGGGCTGATGCCGGGCCACGTCTATCGCGCGTTATATCCGTGCGCCCTGCACGGCATCAGCGATGACGACGCCATCGCCAGCATCCATCGCATCTTCAAGAACGATGCCGCGCCGGAAGATATCGCCGCCATCGTGATCGAACCCGTCCAGGGTGAAGGCGGGTTCTATGCCACCTCCCCGGCCTTTATGCAGCGCCTGCGCGACCTGTGCGACGAGCACGGCATCATGCTTATTGCCGATGAAGTGCAGAGCGGCGCGGGCCGCACCGGCACCTTCTTCGCCATGGAGCAGATGGGCGTGGCGGCGGATATCACCACCTTCGCTAAATCCATTGCTGGCGGCTTCCCGCTGGCGGGCGTCACCGGACGTGCCGAGGTGATGGACGCCATCGCCCCGGGCGGGCTGGGCGGCACGTACGCCGGTAGCCCTATCGCGTGTGCCGCCGCGCTGGCGGTGATGAAGGTGTTCGAGCAGGAAGATCTGCTGGGCAAAGCCAATAAACTGGGCAATACCTTGCGCGAAGGCCTGCTGGCTATCGCTGAAAAACATCCTGAGATCGGCGACGTTCGCGGTCTGGGGGCGATGATCGCCATCGAACTGTTTGAAGCGGGCGATCACCATAAGCCGGACGCCGCCCTGACGGCGCAGATTGTCGCCCGGGCGCGGGATAAAGGGCTGATCCTGCTCTCCTGCGGCCCGTACCACAACGTGCTGCGCATCCTGGTGCCGCTCACCGTTGAGGAAGAACAGCTCCAGCAGGGGCTGGCGATTATCGCCGCGTGTTTTGACGAGGCGAAGCAGGACTAATCTTTACGCCCGGTGCAAGCCGGGCCGTATTAAAGGAGCACGACCATGACCATTATTTCCCAGGCGACGGCCATCGACGGCTACCGCTGGCTGAAGAACGACATTATCCGCGGCGTGTATCACCCGGATGAGAAGCTGCGGATGAGCCTGCTGACCTCCCGGTATGAACTGGGCGTCGGCCCGCTGCGCGAAGCGCTGTCGCAGCTGGTTGCCGAGGGGCTGGTCACGGTCATTAACCAGAAAGGCTACCGGGTGGCCCCCATGTCCGAACAGGAGCTGCTCGACATCTTTGATGCCCGCGCCAATATGGAGGCGATGCTGGTGCGCCTCGCCATCGAACGCGGCGGTGAAGAGTGGGAAGCCGACCTCCTCGCCCGGATGCATCTGCTGAACAAGCTGGAATCCCGCGACGCCAGCGAGACCATGCTGGACGAGTGGGACCAGCGCCATCAGGCGTTTCATACGGCGATTGTGGCCGGGTGTGGGTCGCGGTATTTGTTGCAGATGCGGGAACGGCTTTTTGAGCTGGCGGCGCGGTATCGGTATGTGTGGTTGAGAAAGACGGTGCTGTCGGTAGCGATGTTAGAGGAGAAGCATGGAGAGCACCAGCGGCTGCTGGATGCCGTGCTGGCGCGGGATGCGGATAAGGCGGGGGAGCTGATGTATCAGCATTTATTGACGCCGATTCCGATTATAAGGGGGGCAATGGGGGTGGGCCTGGCGACCTGAAGAGGAAAATACACCTTAAAACAGGCACTATTCATTTAGTGCCTGTTTTAAGGTGTCATGTCTGCATATTTATTACGAAACCTTTAATATCCCCGACTGCAGTTAAGCCATATGAATTAATTAAAAAGTTCATTTATATTCATCATTATTAATATTTTAAAAGCGCTCTAAACGCGCTTATTACGTTTTATATTAATCTGGACTTACTTTTATTTACTGGGTAAATTTACAGGTGTTATTTAACGCAATACGGGCATGCGCCAACATGCCCGTATTGCTCATCACAATCACTATTTAACGAGAATAGTAACCATGACTGATATCGATTGTATTGCAGAATCACTGCAACCAGAAGTATTTGAATCTACCGACCGCGTATTTACCGTGAGTTATGCGACGCGGTTTGGAGATTATACCCGCATTCCTGCGTTTATCATGAAAGGCCTGTGGCTCAATGAAGCCGGGTTCAGCACCGGAACGAAAGTGGATGTGAAGGTGATGAAGGGCTGCATAATCCTGACATCCCGACAGGGAGAGCCGGAGATAGAGACGCTGATGCGTGAGGTGAGTCAACTGTCGGACCAGAAGCAGCAGCAGGTGATGGACTTTGTTGGGGTGATATCCGGGAAGCTTCGAAAAGCTTGAGATTGCGATGGAATGAGAAAGGCGCCGTTGGGCGCCTTTTTTGTTGGTTGCGAAAGGCTCCCTGAAAAATACCGGGAGCCCTGGTCGTATTATCTCAGGGACTGAGCAACCCAGCGAAGTAATTCAATTAAGGAATACTGCCCAAAGAGTTCCCCCTCATTTGTCACCCAGATCGGGAAAAAGAGTAACAGGGACGTCGTGAGCAGGCTGGTCAGAAGAAGGCTCTTGAACCAACCGCTACGTAAAATCTTCTCGTTAACTGCCCACTTAGACAGATGCTGACCCATTCGCCAGCGGACCCAGCCCCTGCGCCATAAATACCCCAGGAACGAGATAACAACGGCAGCGATGACAATAAACAAGCCACAGTAACGCGCCAGCACCTCCAGGGAAGCGAGTAAATTATGCTGACTATCCCAGCGCAGGAACGGCGTAAGATAAACCCGTCCTGTCGTAATGTCGCTGATCCAGATGTCGCCATAAGCGGTGTACAGAGGCATAAAAAGATAGATGATGACAGCGCTGAAGATTGCCCACTTCACCACCGACCAGTTTTGCACAGCCTGGGTAATGGCTTTCAGGCTGGTCAGGGCTTCATCAATATAGGTCGTAGTAACCCCACGATTCATCGCTTCGCGAAGCATCTCCCCGGATTTACCCGCGCGGTTCGCATCCAGCATGTCCTGATGGGCTTCCGATTCCATAAATGTGGCCACCGTTTTACGGCTACACGCCGCAACAAGCGGATTGAGCAGTTTCCCTCTGGTGCTTCGATAAACAAGCTCATTGAGATCGTTTTTTAACATCAATTCAACGACATGTCCTGCATCCAGTATTTGCGGACGACGCCCGTAAACAATCCAGTTAACAGGCTGTGCTGCAAGCTGAGCCTGGCGCAGCTGACTCGTAAATCTGGCAAAGGGTACGCTGGCGTTGTAGATAAAATTAACGTTACGCAACCCCTCATCAATACCGGAATCGGCCAGCTCAACGGCGCCATAACTCGCCAGTTCCGGGATGCCCGCTTTGTAGAGGCCATCTTTAATGAACGTCGGCACATCCTCACGATGGTAGATCAACTGGTACTGAGGCACGGCAACGCTGGAAAGCCGGGTAATGCGGGTTGTTTCGCCTGTTCCGTCACAGGGGGAACAGCGCTGGTTTCCCGAGCCGCTACAGTGGTTGCAGTTCACCTTACCGCCTGAGCAGGTGTAGCACATCCGATAGTGGCTCTCCGTGCGGTACTGATTGGTGTAGTGATCGAAATGGCTTCGCTGTTCCAGTACCTGCCCACTTCCCCCGCAGGTGGTGCAGCTCACGCGACCAGTACCATAGCACCAGGAGCAATTGACCTGCCCGCGTCCATTACAGTTCGTGCAGTCTTCAGTTAAACAGAGGCGTGTTGGATGGGCGTAGATTTCGTGATCTTTTTTAAGTGCACCGTAAGGATGGGAAAGGACCAGCGCCTGAGCTTCACGAAGGGTTTCTGCACGGGATAAGACAGCGCTGGTTTCAGCCTGGAGAGCCTCGGCGTACTGGAAAGTACTGGTAAAAACGCGCGTGCCGTTCCCGGCGCTGATTCTTCCCACCTGAGTGTGGTCTGTCGTCTCAACACGAAAATGCAGACTTAGGTTAATCTGGTAGTCAAAATCGATTTTTTCGACCAATTCCAGATCAAGATTATCTGGCTGTAGCCTCGTAGAGCGTTCCACGAAGTCCTGGATGGTTGTAGAGCACGTATCCAGCCACGCGTCTTTCATCTTCATTCCCTAAATTGAGATTTGTTATCGGCAGAATGATATGGCTTTGCATAGGTTAGGCAACTACTAATAAACGGAGTTTGGGGGTTAAATGCGGGGGGATTATGCGTATATAGAGTGCGATGGAATGAAACTGAGGTAATTAGTTGTTTAGTGTTGATGGTTAATATTTTTATTTAGTGCAGTGTTTGGATAGGTTAAAAACGCCTCGTAAGTTAAATGTTATTCCTGATTCCTTGCTACTCCGGTTATTTAGCACGGGAAGGACTGTCGGAGTGAAGATGATGAAGGGCTACATGATATGACGTTACTGAAAGCACCGATGATCACCATTGAGTGATGTCAGTCAACCAGCGCACTACTTTTCAATTGCAACCGATCACAAATTCATCAAATCCATTGATTCACGGTTTACATCACCTTTCATTTGTTATGTGATCCTGTTACAGGTTTCGGTAGTTCGCTACCTCCCCCACCGTAACAGGATTTCATTGATGGAATTTTACCAGGCTGACCCTACGCTGGAGAACTACTGGCGCGGGGTGATTCTTTTTGGAAAGAACGTCGCATCTTACAAGTTCGCGCTTGCCCATGCCCTGTATGAGATCGATAAGACGGGCAGCGACATCATCACCCTCGACGAACTCGCCGTGCCGTTCAGCCGCCATCTTTGCGAACATCTGAAACATGCTCCGAAGCAGATCACCTCGAGCCGCAGCCAGTTTCTGGAAACCTGCGCGCAGTTTAATAACGAAGAGGTTTCTCATAACCAGCTGATTGAGACCACGGTGCGGCGTGGTTTTGCCAACGTGATTGATGCCTTTCACAATGTGAATGGCGGCGAGATCGAAAAACGCTTTTTCATCGATGAGCGCAAGACCCATAACGGCATCCGCCTGACGGATAACTTCTATCATCTGGGGGAGCGCCAGCAATATCAGAACCTGGCTTTTGAGACTACTGCGCGCTGGAATCTCGTCGAACAGGCCTGGGCGATGGGCGTGTCCCGCAACCTTGTTGGCGTTGAGTTCGACGAGGATAACCAGCTGCTGTTTAGCCATGTGAATGCGCGCCGGGTGAATATCACCAGCTGTCGCGACAGTTTAAACGGCTACCAGAAAGGACGCTGCTTCTACTGCTTCAAACCCATCAGCCTGACGCCAGGCGATCCTGAGTTGGCAGATGTTGACCACTTTATTCCGTGGGCAGCACGCGATAAAGTCGCCAATATCAATGGCGTATGGAATCTGGTGCTGGCCTGCCAGTGCTGCAATCGTGGTGCTGAAGGGAAGT
Organism: Leclercia sp. GLN_9; assembly: GCF_043105735.1. Classification (NCBI taxonomy): domain Bacteria; kingdom Pseudomonadati; phylum Pseudomonadota; class Gammaproteobacteria; order Enterobacterales; family Enterobacteriaceae; genus Leclercia; species Leclercia sp. GLN_9. The sequence continues at coordinate 24,373 of NZ_JBICLV010000026.1, read as the reverse complement.
TCGCGCGCCTGCCCGGGCAAGCACTCCTGGAACGGTTAAATGTCCGCAACGAGTATTTTATTCAGAGCAAACTTCCGCTGCATGAGACCATTATCCAACAGACCGGAAAACAGCCCGCCGCGCGGAAAAACTTTCTTGAAAATAACTGGAACGCTGCCAAAGTGAGGCTATTCCATACCTGGGAACCGAAAGCCGAAGGCGAGGCCACATTCTAATGACGCTCAAATACTATCAGGACAATGCGCAGATCTTCTTCGACGGGACGGTGAATGTCGATATGTCCTCACTGTACGAGGCCTTTACCCAACATCTTGCACCTGGGGCGCGGGTGCTGGATGCGGGCTGCGGTTCAGGACGCGATGCAAAGGCGTTTCAGGAGATGGGTTATCAGGTAGAGGCGTTTGATGCGTCCCCAGCGATGGTTGAGTTGGCACGGGAGCATACCGGGTTGCCTGTGAAGGTGATGTCCTTTGCGGAGGTAGACTGGAAGGAAGAGTTTGACGGGATTTGGTGCTGTGCTTCGTTGTTGCATGTTCCGGCGGTGGAGTTGCCGGGTGTGATGCGGAGGTTAGCGGATGCGCTTAAGCCGGGTGGGGTGTGGTATGTGTCGTTTAAGTATGGGGATGGTGAACGGGAGGTTGATGGAAGAAGGTTTACGGATATGGATAAGGAGCGGTTAGAGGCGTTGGTGGCGGCTATCGCGGGGATTGAGATGGTTGAGATGTGGATAACTCGGGATAAGCGTCCGGGAAGGGATGAGAGTTGGGTAAATGGGATGCTGCGGAAGGTATAGATCTATTTGTATAACAGGTTCGACTACTAGAGCAGACTTAGTACTCATATGTTTGTTCGTGTTCAGAAAAGTAGCGCCAATTCATAAGGTGAGAGTCATAATGCTTTTACCACATATCATAGGAGCAAAGGATGCATTCAATCCAATCTTGGCTAGAAAAATTTATCGAACAAGCAGATTCAAAGAGTTCGCAATCCACTAAAGAGTATCCGGTTAAATACAACGGCCTCCGTGTAAAGGTCAGTTTCGGCTTTGGTAATTTCAGTTCGATTCCGTGGATAGCTTTCCTTGCTGATGGAGAGGAGGTTTCACACGGTATATACCCCGTCATTCTTTACTACAAAGACTATGATGAATTAATTTTAGCTTACGGTATTAGCGACACAAATACACCGCAACATCATTGGAATTTTAGTTCGCCGTCCCCAATTACAATTAGAGAATATCTTCACACCTCCGTTGGAATATATACAAAAAAATACGGTCAGTCTTATTACGCATTTTCACAGAAGGTCTCGCAAGGGATTGATTATGCGCAGTTCGATAAAGAACTTGAAAAAGTAATAAATAATTACATAAAACTCTTTTCCAACGTAACTCTAAAATCACCGATTAATCCGGCGACAATAAAACCCGTCAAAAAGATTTATGAACTTAGCGATGCGTTAAATGATCTATTTATTCCCAAAACTAAAGTCGAATCAATCATCAAGCGTTTGTTGGTGAAAAAAAATGTCATCCTACAAGGCCCTCCTGGCGTAGGAAAAACCTTTGCAGCGCGACGTCTGGCTTACCTGCTAATGGGTGAGAGAGACTCACACAGAATAGGAATGGTGCAGTTCCACCAGTCTTACAGTTACGAAGATTTCGTACAAGGTTATCGACCGAACGGCCATGGCTTTCAACGTAAAGATGGAATTTTTTATACTTTTTGCAAACAAGCCCAACAGCAGCCAGATAAAAAACACGTGTTTATTATTGATGAAATAAATCGTGCTAATCTTAGCAAAGTATTTGGCGAAATCATGATGCTTATTGAACATGACAAGCGAGGTGATAACTGGGCTATTCCACTTTCTTATTCGGAAAATAATGAAGATAAGTTTTATATTCCAGCAAATATATATGTTATTGGATTGATGAATACAGCGGATCGGTCTCTGGCTGTCGTCGATTATGCACTTCGCCGTCGTTTTTCCTTTATTGATATCGACCCAAGCTTTGATACTGATAAATTTCGTTCCTTTTTATTGGAAAATAAAGCAGAACCATCTTTCATTGATTCCTTATGTTTAAAAATGACACAACTGAATACACAAATTACTAAGGAATCAGATATTCTTGGTAAGGGATTCCGGATTGGCCATAGCTATTTTTGTACAGGTCTCGACGATAATACCCTTCCCGATATGGATTGGTTTAGCAACATTATACATTCCGATATCGCACCATTACTTGAAGAATATTGGTTTGATGACCCGGAAAAGCAACAAAACTGGATAGACGTTTTGCTAAGTGAGATATCATGACACAGCCTGTAATACCAATACGCAATATCTATTTCATGCTGACTTACGCCTGGAATCATTTGCAGGATGCAAAGTTAGTTAACCTTGACGCAGTGCCCGGCAATAGTCTTCTCAACATCTTAGGTCATGTGCTGAATAAAAGCGTATTGTACCTTTCCAGAAGGGGTTTTGAACTTGGATATTGTCATCATACTGAGATTATATCCGGAATAAAAGGTCGTGTTAATTTCGCACAGTCGCTGCATGGTTTCCATTTAATGAAAGGGAAAACCGTTAGCACTTTTGATGAATTAACTCCGAACACTCTAGCAAATAAAATAATTAAAACTACATTAACAACACTAGTTAAACAAAATAATCTGGATCAAAGAATAAGAGAAGAAGCTCGTTCGATTCGTGCAAGAATGTTGGATATCAACGAAATTGTTTTATCCCCTCGTTATTTCGACCAGGTCCAAACCTTATCAAATAATCGCTATTATAAATTTATTATTAGCATATGCAAACTAATCAATGAAAATACCATTATAAATCAAAAAGATGGGAGCTACCGTTTTTATGATTTCGAAAGAGATGAACGAAAGATGTCTCTTCTTTATCAAGATTTTCTGTACAGGTTTTGCAAAAATGAATTGCAAAATGTAAAAACTAAGCGCTCATATCTTGAGTGGAATGCTTATAGCGAATCTGATCCTTCTTTATCATTCTTACCGAGAATGGAAACAGACATTACACTATGTCACAACAATAAATGTTTAATTGTTGACGCGAAATATTATAAAAGCATTTTCGCTAATCGTAAAAGCACTCATAAATTCCATTCTGCCAATTTATATCAACTCATGAGTTATCTAATGACTTATAATCCAAAGTATGATGTAAAAACAAGCGGCTTACTTCTTTACCCCCAAGTTGGAACTGCGGTAAAACATCGATATAATATCAACGGTTTTGATATTGGTTTATACACTATAGATTTGGATCAAGAATGGGAGGATATTCATCAAGACTTATTAACTTTGCTACGCGAGTGTTTGGAATAAATTTCACTGAACATATACAAATCGTTCGGAGTTGAATTCTATATGTCAAAGCGCGGCCTGTTTGTTTAACGAATATATATAGCGAAACTTATCGCCATATATTGATTGAATATCAATCACAAAATCTAATTTATGTGGCGCCTGAGATGCCCATTTTAAAAGAAGCCTATCTTTTGCACATTGACTACCAGTTTCCCTATCTTCAATATGGAAGATCTCCTCCCCTACTTTAAAAGAGTCATTGGGGCGGGGCCCGCCAATAACAAAACAATTATAGTCCAAGCCTAACGCTTTAACTGCACCAACAAAAACATTATCATTAACAGCTTCTACCTCTTGTCCGTCAACCGTCACTGAAATTTTTTTTATAAAAGCCGTCCCCATTCCATTATTAATAATGTAAATTCCCCACTGATTTTTACGAGTATCGTTTGAAAAATAGGCATTCATGCGTGGTTCGACCGAGATATGATTATGCCGGATCTGTTCTTTCCCTTGCCAAATAGTAAAGACAAGCGAGATAATTGCGATAAAAATCCCGATTATAGTAAGAATCACATCACGGTTATGGGTTATAAAATTACGCATAAAAATCACCTCCTTGTTTGGTCTTCCACAATATTTATACACTCCCTATAATGCTTAAACTAGCTCAATTAAGGAATGAAGGATATTTAATAGATAAGCATTTTTTGTAATACTAAAGCTTTTATACCTTAAAAAACATCCTTCCTTTTAATACAAATAAAATTTAAGCCCCTTTTAACATATCAAATACCACCCGCGCAAAGCCCTTCGCCAGTTCAGGGTTAGAGAGGTATTGCACCATCATCTCCTGCTGGGCGTCGTTGCTGTCCATCACGGCATCATCAATGGCTTTCGGGAAATCGCCCAGCATCGCCTGCTCGCGCGTATTGTTGGCGATCTGGGTCATCACTGCCTGGTTTTCTGACAGCTTGTCGCGCACTGCAAAAGCATAATTGATCATGTCTTTATCGGTCAGATTATCGGTGACAAAAAGCTCATTCAGACGCGCCAGGATATTTGAAAGAAACTCCTCTTTCTTGTCCTTGGGCTTCGCCGTACCGACATCATTACCCGGCTTGATTTTGTATTCTTCAGCATCCTCTTGCAGCTTAAGATGCTGTTCGTGGAGCTTCGACAAGCGGTAATGGCTCATCTCCACGTTGCTTAAATCAATCTCATCTTCTTCGATGCGCTGTTCGTGCAGCAACGGGCGCAGGTGACGGGCAAAGAGGCTCAGCTTTTCCAGGTTCTTGTCGTCGTAATCGACGATTTGCGACATAAACTCGTAAAAGCGGACAAAGCTGCCGAGATCTTTCTTGAAGATATCGAGCTTACTTTTTTCTTTCTCGCAGTCCTTAAAGGTGTTTTCCGCATTGGTGATCAGCACAATATCGCCGGTCTTTTTGGTGCGTTCAAACATCTCTTTCGCCAGCACATAGGCGTCAATCGCCGAGGTGTAGCGATGCTTCCAGCGTTCCATTGCTGGTTTGCAGATATTACTAATGGCCGCGTTGGATTTGTTTTTACTGAAGAACGCCTCACAGAACTGCTCAACTTCGTTCCATAAGAAAATACCGCTAGCCCGCAGCTTTTCATAAAGCTCAAAGACCAACTGTGGATCGCTAACATCCGTCAGTTCCGCTGTCTGGTAGTACGGCTGGAAAGCGCCCAAAATCTCGTCGGGTTCGTTCCAGAAATCGAGCACAAAGGTACCGGACTGCGCCTTTCCAGGATAGGTACGGTTCAGGCGCGACAGCGTCTGTACACACTCCACGCCGCCCAGCTTTTTATCCACATACATGGCGCACAGCTTGGGTTGATCAAAACCAGTCTGGAATTTGTTGGCCACCAGCATCACCTGGTAATCGTCGGTATCAAACGCTTTACGCATATCCCGGCCTTTCAGACCTGGGTTCATATTGATTTCGGTAAACTTCTGATTAAGCAGCGCAAGGCTGTTGTGGTCATCTTCATGGAATTCCACTTCCCCGGAGAACGCCACCATTGCGCTGATCTTGTCGTACTTTTGCTCGGCGATGTATTTATCGAACGCCAGCTTATAGCGCACCGCAGCCTTACGCGAACTGGTCACCACCATCGCTTTCGCCTGGCCGGCCAGCAAGTGCATCACATGCTTGCGGAAGTGCTCAACAATCACCTTCACTTTCTGCGACACGTTATGATCGTGCAGCGAAACCCACTGGTTCAGTTTGATCTTCGCTTTTTTGCTGTCTACCTCCCGGTCAGGATCGTCCAGCTTTTGCAGCAGCTTGTACGCCACTTTATAGTTGGTGTAGTTCTTCAGCACATCGAGAATAAAACCTTCTTCGATGGCCTGGCGCATGGAGTAAACGTGGAATGCTTCCGGTTTGTTCGTTTTCGACGCCGGTTCCTGTGGATTAGGACGACGGCCAAACAGCTCCAGCGTTTTGGCTTTCGGTGTGGCGGTAAAGGCGTAATAGTTGAGGTTGTTGCTGCCTTTACGCGCGGCGACGGTGACATCCAGAATATCTTCTGAAGACATCTCCACATCGTCATCCGTTTCTTCGGTCATCAGCACTTCTTTCAGCTGACGCGCCGTAGAGCCACTCTGCGAGGAGTGCGCTTCATCGGCAATCACCGCGTATTTGCGCTGTTTGAGGCTGACGCTGTTTTCAATGGCCTTCAGCACAAACGGGAAGGTCTGAATGGTGACGATAATAATCGGCTGCGAGTTTTCCAGCGCGCTCGCCAGCTTTTCCGATTTAGAGCCGTCGCCTTCTTTGTTATTGATACGCCCGACCACACCATCCTGATGTTCAAACTGATAGATGGTGTCCTGCAGCTGATCGTCCAGCACGGTGCGGTCCGTCACCACAATCACCGAGTGGAACTGCTTCTCGCCGTTTTCATCGTACAGGCGGGAAAGCTGATGGGCCGTCCAGGCGATAGAGTTCGATTTGCCCGACCCAGCGCTGTGCTGAATCAGGTATTTATTGCCGGTGCCTTCCACTGTGGCGGCAGTGATCAGTTTGTTCACCACGTCCCACTGGTGATAGCGTGGGAAAATCAGGCTCTCGCTTTTGTACTTCAGGCCAATGGCGTTTTCTTTTTCGACGATTTGCAGATGCACAAAACTGGCGAGAATTTTCAGCAGATTGCCCGGCAGCAGCACCTCATTCCACAGGTAGCTGGTGGCGTAATCGTTGGCATCTTCCGGGATATCGTTTCCCGCGCCGCCGTCATGGGTGCCTTTGTTAAACGGCAGAAAGAAGGTTTTATCGCCATCGAGTTTGGTCGCCATAAACACTTCGTACTGGCTGACGGCAAAGTGCACCAGTGCGCCGCGTTTAAAAGTCAGCAGCGGCTCGGGTTTATTGGTGCCTGGATCTTTCGGCAAACGCGTTTTCTTATATTGCGTAATGGCGTTTTGTACCGTCTGCTTAAATTCAGACTTCAGTTCCAGCGTCGCTACCGGCAGGCCATTGATGAACAATACCAGGTCGATACGCCATTTCTTTGCCTTGGTACCCGTTTCTTTAAATGCGGCGTTCGACGCATGCGGGCTGTAAACCAGCTCCGGCACGATGCGGCAGATATTCTGTTTATAGCGAGTCAGGGTTTCCGGATTGAGGTTATGTTCCGGCTTAAACTGGCACAGGGAAAAACGCGCGTTATGGCTTTTGATACCGTGACGCAGCACGCCAAGCGTGCCGTAAGTACGAGACAACATATCGGTGGCGTTGATATCCGCTTTTTTCAGCTGCGCCACCAGCGCATCGAGGAAATGACGCTCGGTATCCGAAGGATAAATTTTGGTAAACTTCTCCCACTCCTGCGGCTGCGTGGTTTGCACGAAGGTCAGGGCATCCTGCGAGTACAGCGCACGTTCGCGATCGTAGCCGTCGGTTTTGCCACGAACCCAACCTCGATCGATCATCTGAGCGATTATCTCATCCTGAAAAATCAACTCTTTGGTGCTGTCCATGCTCATACGGTGGCCTCCTGTGGCTCCTCAACGTCCTGCGTGCTAGGTGCAACCCAATCGCGAACGTCGATTTTTCCGGTGACGGCGGCGGAGATCAGGGCGGAGCGGCGCTCTTGTAGCAACTCTATCTGTTTGAAAGCTTTCTGAGTTAAATCATCAAATTTGTTCAACGTTTTTTGGACGAAATCAGCTATATCATTCTGCTCATTTATCGGAGGTACAGGAAAAACAAATTCAATAGCGTCCGATACGTTAAACTGCTTTTGTGCTGCACCATAAGAAGCAAGATCAACTTGTTGTCTTCCAACCCAGACATTCATTGCAGCACATAGCCAGTCAGAGTTGTAACTGCCTCTTCTGATGATGATAATTGACGCGCAATTAGAGCCCTCTAAATCATCGGTAACCACTGACGTGATTCCAGGATATCCAACACGTACTGAGACTAAATCTCTACTATTTAATCTTGAAGGAAGTAGTTTATTGCTATCTTGAGGTGAAATTCGTCTTGTTTTAGTTAAGTCGAATCCAAACTCTTTAACATCACCACCAAATATAAAATAGACACCTTCATCTTTAGTATATGTAGAAGGATTAATAACGAGCCCAACACCAACTTTAGGAGAGATATGTTTTAACCGTTTGATAACCCAATGCTCCGGCACTTCTCCCAACCACTTAACACCAGAATCTTTCATCGGCACATCAGGGTTTAGCCCTTTGGTGACGGCATGACTAATCACTGCCTGACGTTTTTCTTTCAGTAGTTCAATCAGTCGTTGTTGCTTCTCAATTAGGTTGTCGATTTTTGCGGTTTCGTGATCGAGGAAAGCTGCGATTACATTTTGTTCCTGAACCGAAGATAATGGTAGGCTGAGAGCACTGAACTGCTCATAGTTAATTGATTTTCCATCTCTTAAGCTATCCGTCGATGATTGTAATGCAGCAATAAAAGGCATGCATTTCAAAAGATAACGATAATAACAATAGCTGATCGGTTTAGAATTTTTCAATACAGTATATGCGGGCGATACACAGCCAGTGTACTGGCTATATTCAATACCGCCCTCAAAGCTACGTAAACTTATAACAAAATTATTAGCTTCTACATGTCTGAATGATTCCGTTCCTTTTAATGCAAGCATCACTTTTGATTCATTTAATTGCATCATTAAGGACTGGGGAATTACACCATACTTTTGGCTTGCTGCGAGCTGCTCATCACTTTTATATGCCGGTGTACGCACGCTTTGAAACATGCGTTTTGCAGATAAGATTTCCCAATGGCTGGGGACCTCACCCAACCATTCAATCCCAGAGTCCTTATACTCCGGATACGCCTTATATTTAGCCATCAGGAATGTACCTCCTGCAGCAGTTTCATAATCTCGGCGCTGACCGCATCCAGATCGGCATCAATTTCCTCCAGCGGGCGCGGTGGCTGGTAGACATAGAAATGGCGGTTAAACGGAATTTCATAACCGACAATCCCCACCTCATTATCTTTCGCGTCGCGCTTATCGGCATTGATCCACGCGTCATTCACATGCGGCAGCACTTCTGCTTTGAAGTAGTTTTCAATCAAATCGCTGGTAGATAATGTCGGGTTCAGCGGCACGTTTTCGTTATCACGCAGCTCGCCGTCCTGCTCAAACTCAACAACCTTGCCTTTGTATTCAAACGCACCGTACAGCGGCTGAGCAGCTTCTTTCAGTACCTTTTTCACCACCGGCTCGGCATCCGGGTTTCTCGTAGTGATAGCATCGATAAACTGCTTGTTTTCTTTCGCATCCAGCTTCACGCCAGCTGTTTTGATGGCCCCTTTCAGGGTCAACTGGAACTGGTTGAAGTCATTGCTCACCAGCGTTTTACCACCCGCCTGCGTACCCAGAGCAGTCTGAATCTGCTGCGCTTTTTCCATCAAAGCGCGCTGCGCCAGCCACAGTTTGCTGTCGAGCAGGTCTTTAATCTGTTTCTCTTTCAGCTCGGCAAATTCAGCTTTAATGATGGCGCGCGCTTCGGCTTCCAGTTCAGAGAAATCACCATAGGTGTCCTCCTGCCACTGGGATGCGAACTCTTCATACAGCCGTTCCATTGGCGCGTTAAACGGCTTCGGCGCAAAGCGCAGAGTCACAATCGCCTCATCCGTCAACTGAGCAGATAAACGCAGCGGGCGCTCAATGGTCAGGCGGCGATAGCCAAAGTCGGTGCTGTTAAAGATTTTGCTGGCAAAGGTTTTCGGCGCTTCGGTTTTGGCAGTGGCAGGCTGACGGCCACGGCTGGATTTTTGCTCGGTGGCTTTTTCCAGGCCAAGTTCTTCCAGAGTTGTGGAATCCACCACCTCAAAATCACCAAAGGTCCGCGTGATCAACTTGATATCGTCTTCACCCATCAGGTTGCGCTTGGAACCCAGTGATTTACGCATCTTGCCGCACAGATTAGTGCCATCAATCAGCTGTACTTTGCCTTTACGCTCAGGTGCTTTCTTGTTGGAGAGGATCCAGACGTAGGTGGCAATGCCGGTGTTGTAGAACATGTCCGTTGGCAGCGCGACAATGCCTTCCAGCAAATCGGCTTCCAGAATGTAGCGACGGATCTCGCTCTCACCGCTGCCTGCCCCGCCAGTAAACAGTGGCGAACCGTTAAGGATAATCCCGATACGCCCGCCGTTGCTCACGGTGCCATCCACATTGTGGTTGTCGCGCATTTTGCTGATCAGGTGCATCAGGAACAGCAACGAGCCGTCGGATACACGCGGCAGGCCCGGTCCAAATCGACCGTTAAAGCCTTTCTGCGTATGTTCGTCGTTAATCTCGCCCTCAATCTTCTTCCAGTCCACACCAAACGGCGGGTTAGAGAGCATGTAGTCGAACTGGTCCTGCGGTAACTGGTCGTTAGAGAGGGTGTTACCCAGTTTAATCCGGCTGACGTCCTGACCTTTGATCAGCATATCGGCTTTACAGATAGCGTAAGATTCCGGGTTAAGCTCCTGACCAAAGGCACGCATCACCGCGTTAGGGTTCAGCTCATGCACATATTCCATGCCTGAAGAGAGGAAGCCGCCGGTCCCGGCCGTCGGGTCATAAATGGTGCGGATGATACCGTCCTGCGTCAGCGCTTCATCATCTTCCATAAACACCAGCGAGGTGGTCAGGCGCACGATATCGCGTGGGGTGAAGTGCTCACCGGCTGTCTCGTTAGAGCTTTCCGCAAAACGACGGATAAGCTCTTCAAACACCAGGCCCATTTCATAGTTGGAAATGGCTTTCGGGCTAAGGTCGGTAGTGGCGAATTTCTTCACCACTTTAAACAGCAGATTGGCATCTTCCAGCAGGCCGACAAACTCGCTGAATTTGAAGTGCTCAAAGATTTCACGTGCGTCTGGGGAGAACGCCTGTACGTAGCTTTCCAGGTTGGCTTTGATGTCGTTCTGCCCCATCTTGCCCAGATCCATCTTCGAGGTGTTGAAGAAGGAGAACGTACTGGCGCGCAGCAGAAACTTCTCTTTGGCATCTTCCGGCAGTGGGCTGGTTTTTAATTCATCATATTTAGCCACAACTGCGTCTTTAGTCTCCGCCAGCACGCACTCAAGGCGGCGCAGCAGCGTAAATGGCAGGATCACGCGCCCGTACTGGGACTGTTTGAAGTCACCGCGCAGCAGATCAGCCACCGACCAGATAAACGCAGCCGTTTGAGAAAAGTTAGTGTTAGTCATGAAACCCTCGGGGAGATCGCAGCCATACTGCAATATGCAGAGGCAAGAATTCAGTTGTGGAATGCAATGCGCAAAATGATACCTGCTATGCGGACTATCGCAAACGATACAGGACAAAGAAATGAGTGCTGCTATCGAGAAAACAGTTGAGGAGAGTGGTATCTGTGTCAGGTTATCGGAATTGGAGAAAGACAAGATCCGTGCGATGCTGACGGCATGCAGAACCGGGTGTGAGTATGTCAATGCGCTAAAACATGTGCTCACCACTTATTCAGGCAGCGAATGGAAACAGGTGTTACCATCATTAGCCGATTTAGAGAACCTGTATAAGTCACCTGTGGAGTATTCATTTACATACTTCTATTACTTTCATGTTAAGGGTATAGCATTATGAATCTATCCCGTAGATAATGAACATCATTCACACGGACTAAACGCCAATTTAACTTAAGTGAGAAAGTGAATGATTAAAGGTATCGGGCTACAAAATTTCAGAAGTTTTGTGAATAAAACGTTTATTGAATTAAAACCAATAACTGTTTTTGTGGGTAAAAATAGTAGCGGCAAAAGCTCTTTATTACGCACATTTCCTCTATTTCGTCAGTCTATAGAAGAAAATACAACAGGCCCGATACTATGGTACGGCCGTTACATTGATTTTGGTGATTTTACGGACGTACTTTCTAAAAACTCAGAAAGTAAAGAAATAACATTCAGCTTTTCCTTTTCGATCGCACCTGAGCTGGCTCTGCGATATTCATATTATCGTTTTAAAGAACTTTCAGACAAAGACACAAATGTTGACATCGAGCTAACAGTCTATTCAAAAGATAAAAAAACCAAAACAAAAAACATAAAAGTAATATTTGATGACTCGACCATAAACTTTATGCTAGATGATAACAATAATGTAAAATTACAAATAGAATCTGAAGGTAAAACATTAGAACGTGAAAATATAATAGCAAAAAATCTCGGTCAGTTCATTCCAAACATTCATTTAAAAGGAAAGGATGATGCCCCTATAACACCAAATTCTTTTTATTTAATGGGGACAAGACGAGATAGAGCTTTAGAATCCTCATTTATTGACTCTGCATCAAAATTTATAAAGCAATATTTTCATGTCAAATCAGACATTAAGCAGGTTTTCCAATCCTTTACTAGAATAAATTTCATACCAAAGGAGCACGCCGGGAGACTTGTAGAGTTTCTTTTCAAGGAGCAAAAAACATTTACTAAGAACTTTGAATCTCATCGCGATGAGATTATGAATGAGTTGTATCCGTTTGTCATTGGTTGGAACATTAATAATATAATAGATATCATTAATACGTCTTTATCTAGCATATTCGGAAATGTGAAATATATTGCCCCCCTTAGAGCCACATCTGAGAGATTTTACAGATTTCAAGACCTTCAGGTAAATGAAATAGACCATACAGGTTCAAACTTAGCAATGCTTTTGAATTCTCTGAAACAAACCGACAAATTGAGATTTGAAGAATGGACAAAGTCTAATTTTGATTTCATTATTAAGGTCGAACAAACGGGCTCCCACTTTGCAATATTGATTAATACCGGTGAAAATAGTGAAAACTATAACATCAGTGATATGGGCTTTGGTTACTCACAAGTTTTGCCCATAGTGACAGCGATTTGGCTTGAAACCGATAGAAGAACTGCCTCACCCAAAAAACCAATTACATTTATTATTGAACAGCCTGAACTGCATTTGCACCCTGCGTATCAGCACAACCTCGCAAAAGTATTTGCCAAAGTAATAATTAAAGCAAAAGAAAATAATGTTGATCTTAAAATAATTTTTGAAACCCATAGCCAAACGATGATAGAAGCTCTTGGTGAGTGTATAGAGGATAACATCGGTCTTGCCGAAAGTGACGTATCTATATTAGTATTTGAAAAGAACGAACAACAACAAACAATAGTCAAGACGTCCTACTTTGATGAAGAAGGTTTTATCCAAAACTGGCCAATTGGTTTCTTTTCAGGTAGAAAATGATGCTGATAAAAATAAATGAGTTCAAAAAAGAAGATATTATTAATGATAAATTCACGATTTCAATTGAAAATCTTTTGCGTTCATTTGCTGAAAATAAGCATATATTAATCGCACATAGAGACTTCTTTAATTGCATTATTGAAGAACAAAGCGGGATTTATAGCGCATCGTCGAAACACTTCGCATCAGAAGCGCTTTCACGCTCCAGAGAATATAATTCCATTATCTCAAAGATTTCGTTCTATGTGGTCGTCGATTTCAACATACTCGATAACTCGTTTAATTGGGTAGACTTAGGTGAAACTATAAAGTTTGTTTGTGGCCCTTTATATTTTAATGACTCCTCTCAGCTACAAAAAACAAAGATTGTTTGTGAAAATCCCTTAGATTCTGATTTCTTTAAAGTCATCGCCACATTTTATGCAAATAATGAAGACCTAATGCGTTGTACTATTAACTTCAATGCACTCAATGGAGGCGGGGGTAGCACTAAAGATGTGTTTGAACGTACAATTAGCAATAATGAAATTGCCTTCTGTATTGTTGATAATGACAAGGCACACCCTCGAGCTCCTTTCGGTGGAACAAGTTCTCATTTTTTAGGATCAAGGACTACCAAGTCAGGATTTATAGAAATATTAGATGTCCATGAAGTTGAATCCTTAGTGCCTTTAGATACCATTGAGAGCGTTTTAATAAGTCTTAATCTGATGTTAAAAAAAGAAAAGTCATTAGCTTTTTTTAAAGATCTTTGTTCAATTGATGAGTCGGTAAAATTTTACATTGATCATAAAAAAGGATTTAATCTCAAAACCGCACTGGAACTGGATAACTCTCATGGAGATTTCTGGCGAACTATCTTACAGAAATTAAAGAAAGAATATTCCTGTGATTGTTTAAATGAGATAAATTGTACATGTGAGCCATCATGTTTAAAATATGATGGGTTTGGAGATAATTTATTACACAACACATTAAAATATATAAGTGAAGGTAGTTTAAAGTCATACAGACCTAATTTAACTCCTAAGCTTAACGAGAAATGGCATAGCCTAGGAAAGAGCTTCTTTAGCTGGAGTTGTGGACCTTATAAAAAGTCAAGAGTCAGTTAAAAATGCAAACTTAAAATAAACAATAATATCTCTAAAAATAAAACCGTTAGGTTTATCTCGCGGTTTTATTTATTACGCATCTATTTTTTAGTACATAAAAACCATTCAAGTGTTCTTATCAGTATAGTCATAGGGTGTAATCTTTTCGGAAAGATTAGCATTGATAAAATCAGTCCACCACTGAACCATCAAACGACGCTCATCCAAATGTTCGGATGTATGGATATATGCAGCCTTAATATTATTACGTTCTGTATGGCTTAACCGGCGCTGTATCGCGTCATCGCTCCACAATTCTGATTCCCCCATTGCCTCATGCGCCATTGTTTTAAAACCGTGCCCACATACTTCTCTTTTGGTGTCATAACCCATGGCACGCAACGCACTATTTACTGTGTTTTCACTCATAACCTTAGTTGCGTCGTGATCCCCCGGGAACAGCAACTCTTATCACCACTAATCTGCTTAAGCTGCTCTAACAAAACCATCGCCTGCAGACTAAGCGGAACGATATGCTCCTCCTTCATTTTCATGCCACGGTACGAGTAACGCACACCCTTAATTTCCTCTCGTTTTGCAGGTACGCGCCAAAGGGCTTTATCGAAGTCGAACTCATCTCAACGCGCGTAACGTAACTCACTAGAACGCACAAAAGTCAGTAAGGAAAGCTAGACCGCGATCCGTGTCATTACACGGCCACGATATGCAGCAAGACGTGCAAGAAACTCAGGGAATCGGCTTGAGGATAAAGCGGGGTAATGTCGTGCTTTGGTTGTCGATTGCGCACCGGCCATATCACTGGCTGGATTAGAGTCGATGTAATCATTCTGTACGACATATCGCATAATAGCTGTCACGCGCTGCTGCAGGCGATGAGCAACGTCGTGTTTACCACTGGCATCAACTTTTTTAATTGGGGCTAAAAGACGGCTGGTTTTGAGCTGGTGAAGGTCGCACGAACCAATATGAAGGAAGATATAAAGCTCAAGATAGCCTAGAACGCGCGATCTATGGTCTTCACTCCTACGCTTGTGACTGGCATGCCATTCACGAGCGATAGTTTCTAAAGTATATGCCCCCGACTTCTCGGCCTGAGTTTCTTTCTGTTCGGCTTTAGGGTCAATTCCCTGCATTAACAACTTTTTAGCTTCGTCGCGCTTTGCTCTTGCCTGAGCAAGCGTCACAGTAGGCCAAACACCAAAAGCAAGACGATCCTCTTTTTTGTCAGAGGGGCGTCGGTACTTCATATACCAGTATTTAGAACCCTTGACCGAAACCTCTAGATATAAACTTCCGCCATCGGCCATTTTCTAGGTTTGTCTTTTGGCTTTGCGGTCTCAACCTGCCTGCCGTTAAGCTTCATTTAGGGGCACATTTCTAATCGAAGTTAAGATGCCCTCAATGACATCCGGATTTCAACAAACTATCTCGGACAATCAGGACGCAAAAACCGCTGCAAGCATTAATTTTAAAAGGTTTGGTGGAATTTGTCGGATGGCCTTGGAAGGACTTATGGTGCGAAGGCCGGACTCGAATTTAACACCCAACAGACTGATATCAATGTAGTTTAAAATCAGGAATAAATGACTGTACCCGCACTTGTACCCACAAGTTAAAATCCGTACAAAAAACAGACATCGCGAGTGGGTATAAAGCCATACCAGTAGAACACTGATATGGCTGTTGAAGCAAGACTCAGGCAGGCAGGAACGTTTTCTTCAGAGGCACCAAAAGTTTAGTCTCGATATCAACTTGTTCGTAGTTCTCAATAAGCGCACGGACGAGATCATCAAGTGTCCAGAGCGTCAGTGGTATTGTCGAACGGTCGGCTTCATATCGAGCATCTTTCGTAAAACCCCCTGTACTGACATAAAGCCCGCGATCGTCTTTATGGCGACCGCCGATAAAGCTGCGTATCTGTTGGCTTCCCATCTGTTCCCTGCGGTGCTTTACTTCAACGATGATACGCGGATTTTCAAAACCGAACCCATCAGGTGAAGCAATGATGTCTTTACCCCGATCGGCTCCCGCAGGTGAGACCTGCGTTTTATAGCCCATACTGCGTAAAACTCCGGCAACAAGATTTTGCATCTCATCCCAGTCAAGAGAGTTGATACGATCTTTGATACCCTCAAACGCCAGCATTTCCATATCGCGAAGCGGATCAGAAACAACCTCATCTTCATCCATCGCAATTGGATTCTGAGTAATTACATCTGCAGTGGGTTTCTTATCCTGCAAAAGCTCTTCTAGCGCATATTCTGGAAGCTGGAAAACCGTCAGCGTAGAACCCAATGTGTTTTTGGTAGCAACAGACAGTCTATCGCGGTCGATTTCTTGAGTATTCCATTTAACCTGCCGAGCGATACCCATCCCCTCTTCCACCCATTCAGGATGATACTGGAAGTCTGAAGTAACTTTGCCTAGCAAATAAGTACGGTTGGCTGGCGAATAGGTAATAACCCAATCACCCTTTTGGATCTCATTCACAAAACGCCAGACCTGCGATGCGCCAGAACGGGCTGTTCCGAGCTTTGTTAAGGGATCAGCCTCCTGGTATAAGGCGAGTAACTGGGCTCGGGATAGGCCGGGTTTGACTAATGGAGCCAGCTGAGACCAACCGATGCCTACAATTTGCTTATCGCGAAAATCGTCATAGAGCTTGCCGCCGTCACCGCGGATCATCCACATTCTGTTGCCCATACCAGTCCCTTCATGAGGAAAAGAAATTGTGCTGGATCATAAGCTTGTTCGTAGTATGCGTCAAAACCATCAACAACGACGGCCCAGCATTCCCGGATTGTGCTTGCGATAATGTGCCCAGTTAAAATTACAGCTTCAATTTGCATGATATTTCGTCCATATAAGTAAAAGCACCAACCAGCATCGGCAGGTGCTTTTTGGAATGAGTAAATTGAATAAGTAAGGAAAGCTACAGTGTGAATCAGGAAGGCTATTCCCAATGTTCACCGTGCCGCGCTTTCAATAAACCTGTTGCCTGTCGCGCCCGCAGAATATCGACTGCCCGCAGATATGGGGACTGTTCTTGCCAGTCGAATCCCCTGCGATCAATACGAACCAGCCCGTACTTTTCCACCAGAAAATTAACGGCATCGGCCAAAGATATACCGGCATCGATATGTTCCTGAATTACCGTTTCATCACTGAATGGCGTGTCGTTGAGTGTCAGGCCATAATGTTGTTCCAGCAGGCGTGCAAGCAGCATTTGCCAGACAGCCACGGGCGACAGACATAGCTTCGCCGCCTGCGGATTTGTTGCAGGTAGAGTTTTCATATTTGCTCTTGTGAAAGTAGTTAACGATGGGTGGAGTAAACGGCGATGTATACGTAGCCGCAACTGCCAAGGGTATCGGCTTCGCAGGTGAAACCATTGTGGTACAGGGTGACACAGTGGGCATGGCGAGGATTCATTTCACCAGTAGTCAGCATCGATTCCATCTGGCTAATAAAATGCGGGAATGCCACATCCAACTTAAGACATTCTGCTTCGCTGAACTTACCAGTGATACTGGCCCGGTCAGCCAGATAGTGCAGCCGGTTTCCCTCCTGTACTAGACGAGCGCCAAAGCAAGGTGTCACATTACGATTCAGACCCCACTTGAGAAATGAATCGTTCTCTGAGTCAGTAGATTTCATTGAAGTGCCCTCATATCCAGCCTCGCTCTGCAAACGACACAATTCCATCTGAACCGATAACCAGATGATCGAGAGTGTTCACATCAACCAGTGCCAGCGCTTCTTTAAGCCTGCCCGTAATGTTGCGGTCACATTGGCTGGGCTCCGGATCACCGGATGGATGGTTATGCGCCAGCACAACAGCAGCAGCATTGAAGCGAAGCGCTGACTTCACCACCTCACGGGGATGGACCTGTACATGGTTAACCGAACCGGCAAATAGCGTTTCACTCTCCAGTAAACGGTGCTGGTTATCGAGATAGAGCACCATAAACACTTCCCGTTCTTGTCCTGCCAGCTGTAACCGAAGCCAGTCACGGGCAGCCGTGCTTGAGGTAAAGGACATGCCGGGCTGGCGCAGATATTTATCCAGCAGGTTGATAGCACGTCGAATGGTCCGTTGGGCATAAGGTGTCAATCCGGAGGTCGCGGGGAGCAGGCAACTATGCTGGGCCATAACCGCCAGCGGAAAGAGTTCAGGCTGCGATGATACCGGGGATAATGCGATATTCATGTCAGGTATTCCTCAGTCGATTAGATACATAATGGCGCTGCATTCCGGATGGTTTAGCGCGTAGTCACGTAAGCGATAATAGTGCTCAGTCATCGCGTCACATTCGGTGCGACAAGCGTGGTGGCTGTATGCCATCAGGCAGGCCGCTATACCGGCAGCCTCTCCGCTCATCTCTGCATCGTTTCCATTCATCGGGTTGAACAACGTCCACTTCTCACCGTCGGGCTCCGGAGCCATAAATGCGCCGCCGTTGCTGAGTGTGTAAAAGCTCCAGACGCCGCCGCTGTAATCAGCGCACAGCCGATCCATCCAAGCGAAAATGCGAGGTTCAAGGGTTATCCATTGTGGGATGGAGCCAAAGTGCTGCGGCCAGAAGCCGATGCGTAACTCGTCCGGGACCACTGAGGCAGTAATTGCGGAATGCTCCGCGAACTGATGATTTTGTGTATTCATTAAACTATCTCCTTATGCCGGAACTGTTGTTTAACGCCCGAAAAAATCGAGCATGTTTTCTGCCATTACCCACAGGGCACGATTGAGCTTCACATCGCCATCAATACCGGTAACAGCACGAGTGCGGCTGCTTTTCCCCTGAGCGGTTCGCCCTGACAATCCACCTTTCATCAGGTTCTCCTGCACGCGCTGGTAGACGGTCCACAGGTCATCGCTGTAGTCCTCACGGCGACGTGGGGTCAGCAACTGCGATACCGTGACCGGCTGGTGCTCCTCACCAAATCGATACTTCAGTGCGGCATTTGCCAGCGCGTGACGGGCCGGGGCTGGCAGCGCCAGCGACTGCATTGCATCGCGTTTCTCATCCACCCGGTCAAAGACCCCGAGCACTTCGTAAGCCCCTTCAATTACCTTCTCGACGACATTGCCTTTATGCGGTACCCGCACTTCGCCGAATGACTGACCGCAGACCAGACCATTAGTACAGACGCCACGAAATAGCCCCGGCAGCATCTGGTAGCTTGATGAGCCGTCATGGCTGTTAAGAAGAATGATTTCCGGCACCTGATGGCCGGTCAGTTGTCCGGCACGACGCAGGCGAAGCATGTGTTTGGTGTGCTCCCGCTTGCTCTGGTCCCGAACCTTTGTCTGGCAGGCAAAAAACGGCTCAAAGCCTTCACGCTTCAGGCTTTCGAGGATGGTGATAGTCGGGATATAGGTGTAACGGTCTGAACGAGATTCATGCTTGTCACTCCCGAACACGCTGGGGACATGACTCATCAGCTCTTCGTTGGTCAAAGGCCGGTCACGGCGTATCTGATTTATACGGCCAAAGCGGCTGGCTAATCGCATGGATAACTCCTTATGAAGTGGGTAAAAATACAAAAGGCCACACTTCCCGAAGGAGGTGTGGCCTGACTTTGTTTATAACGATGATGCGCTGGTGATGATTATGCAGGGAATTTGCGGATGCCATGACGAGCGATATACCTGTTCAGCCAGTAACCGGCATCCTGCTCAAAGTTCCAGGCTCGCCAGACCATGCAACGCTCATGATAGATAACCAGACGGAAATGTGTCCCCAGGTCGTCCTCTATAGCAACGTTGGAATATTCAGACGCAACCGCCTCTGCCTGCTGGCGAGTAAACGGTCCAACAGGCAATTCAATGAGCTCATGCACTCAGCCTCCTTAAAACAAAAAGCCCCTGCGGCATAAGCGACAGGGGCTGAATCAAACAGATGGCAAATCGGCTAAGATGCCTTACCACCGACAACCGTGACTTGTACAGGTCGGTAGTACTGCGGGTCGAAAACGGAAAGTGGCAGGTCAATCTGGTAACCATTACGCTCTTCTGTTGCCTTCATGATTTCGACGGAGCTAACGTTTTCCACGCATTCGTTCTCCAGCGAGGCTTCCTGAGAGCGAGTGGCATCGCTGTCGCCAAATGCAGCCACTGCCATATTCCCCATGGCCAGCGTGTTCCCCCCTTTATCTTTCAGACGCAGGGAAAGTGTCAAAGGCCCGAATCCTTCACCACTTCCGCCGTTGTCCAGGCGAAACTGCCAGACGCAGACATTGCCTGGCACCCAGACCATGTCTGTGTTGCGGATACTGATGTAACGCTGTTCTTCGGCCTGAGCCGGTGACAGCAGACAAAGGCTCAGAGCGAAAACTGAGATAACGCCTTTCAGCTTCTTCATGGATTTTTCTCCTGATTCTCCGGCAGATAGAGTTTTCCCATTTCCTTGCCATCGTGCGAATACACCACCGATTTTTCTCCCGTATAGCTGTCGGTTTCAATTCTGAAGCTCAGAGTGATATTGTCCGCAAGGCACAGGGCTGCCATCAGTGGCTGCACCGTTTTCTGCTGCATATCAGCAATGTAGTAATAATTGCCTGACTCACATCCTTCCGGTGACTGGCGGGTTTTAATCACCGTATATTGCGGTGTACCGAAGGCATCCTTTTTTACCCATTCCTGGGCAATATCGGATTTATGCGAGACAACCTTGCTGAATGGTGGTGGAGTCAGGTCTTTAAACCTGGCTATCGCTTTCACGCCAGCATCTTCCTTGCTGTCGCAGCCAGAGGCACTCATTGCACCGATAACTGTCAGAACGGCAAGCACAGGTGGATACAATTTCTTCATGGTGCAGATTCCTTATTATTCGTCCGTTCCGTTGCTTCAGCAGTTGCCAGTTCGTCGGCACAACTCAGCCAGACTCTGTTGGGCTACCCACTGCTGCAATTTCTGCTCTGAGGCAGAACGCTTCGCCGCCAGGGCAGCCTGCTGCTGTTTGTTGACACAGTTTTCCGGGAATGCAGCAAGCACCTGGTTGCTGTGAGGTTCGTCAGCCAGTTCCAGCTGATACTGGGTGTCGATGATAGTGAAGTAACACCCTTTCCCCTGGTCTTCGCCCTGATAGACCGATGTCAGGTCGGAGTAATAACCGCTGGCGGGTTTCAGATTCAGCTTGCGCACGGTATGCGTTTTCTTGTCGGCGAGAAAATAAGCACCACCACCACGCTGACGCAGCAGGAATTGCCTGGTCCAGGAATAATTGCCAATGACACTGGCCTGATAGAGCGTGTTGTTCAGCGTGTCGTTATCCATGCCATCGGCCGATTTCCAGCCATCCGCCTGCATGTACTGCCAGAATTTGACGGTACCCACGACAGTTTCGGCAGACGCCGGAAAGACAGCGCCAGCGCAGAGACTGACGGCCAGCGCCGTTGTGGTCAGTAATTTCTTCATCATGATTCCTTATGAGGTAAAAGACCGTCGCCGGTTCTGGCGAGCAGTGAGTGAAAAACGTGAAAATGGGGAAGGGCTCTGAGTAATTCCGGTTCGGCGAGAACGTTACGAATCTGAAGGTCGGGCACGAACAGTTCCGGGTGCAAGGTAACCGCATGGATATCTTTCAGCGGAAACACCGCCACGCGATGATGATGCTCTCCAGTCAGATACCAGTGCCCGCCGCAGAGTACGAGGCGGTATGGTGCAAGCCCTGAGCAACGACAACCTTCAGCCAGCAGCGTCACGCGACGATGCTCTGATATGGCCCTGACAAGGCGTGTAAATATGCCTGCCCTGGACGGCGACAATGACTCCGATTCTGCCCATATGAGGCACGGAGACTCACCGGGCCCACTCAGCAGTGAGCTGACCATGTGGTTATCCATGTCAGGAAACAAGGCCTCCACACCTGACTGACGAGCAAAAGTCAGCACCGCCAGTTCGCGCTGATGGCTACCTGAAAGCAGACGACAGGTGCCGTCGCGATATTCCAGGTCCAGGTACATCAGTCGCTCACGAAAATCGCGGCGGAGGGTACGGAGCGATACACCAAACTCTGCGGCAAGAAGACCCATATCCAGTGTTTCACCAGCAACAAGGCGGCTGATAATGAGGGACAGCCGAACCGCCAGCCGCTCATGGCGACGCTCAGTCTGGGACATTAGATTTTCTCCATCCTGTTAACAGGCTGAAAATTAAGTGATTAGTGTAACGAAGAGGTCGGACAGGATATGGACATGGGAAGGCGTATTTTTTCAGTATGTGGATTTCAGCCATGATGCGGCTTTGCGCCTGATTGATGGATTGGCTGCTCATTAATTGAGCACAGCAAGGACAGGGAGTGTCCGCCATAAGCGGTTTGTCAGAAGAAAATCCAGTCCCAGACGGCACGGGCTACAGTCACCACTGCTTCCCGTACGGTTCGAATCACAGCCCTTACAGGCTCTGGCAGAAAAGATGATGACTCCACAGTGCCAATCATTTCATCCACTGCATTACCAAAGCGCTCGCGTGCCTGCTTTTTTACTGGCTCTGTGCAGAGCCTGCCATGCAGTTGTGTCGTCAATGGGCTGGTGGCCCGGTCAGGCAGGCTATTCATCATTGTATTTACCAGAGATTCAATACCCCACCCGGTTCGTGCTGACACCACACAAACAAGGTGATGCGGCAGAAACTGCTGTTGTACGGCATTTCGCTTCGCCTTAATCGTCGACATCTGAGCCGGGGAAGGCAGGTTATCGACAACACTCCACTGATGGCAGGGCTCGGCCTTGTCAGCCTGATTAACAACAAACAGCACCCGGCGCTGATACGCCAGCATCACTTTGTGATAAAAGTGTTCATCCACTGACAGTGCCCGATCATCAGCTTTGATGACCCATAACACCAAATCCAGCTCGGGTAGGATGCGACGATACAGTGCGGTGTATTCTTCGTCACGTTGCTCGCTTTCACCAACACCAGGTAAATCAACAATCATCAGGCTGTGATTGCCATTGCGAAACCGGAAGCGCAGCACATCGCGGGTGCAGGCCGCCACATCGCTGACAGGCGTGACTTCGCCCTGGAACAGGGCATTGCAGAGAGACGATTTACCTGACCCACTTTTGCCCATAATGCCAATAACCGGCTCGTACTGTGTGAGACTACGAAGACGTTTAAGAATAAGACTGCGAAGAGTAGGAGGCAGTGAAGCCAGAGGCTTCTCAATGGCCAGAAGGCCGTCAATTTTTTGCATACGGAGATCTCAATGTGAAAAATAAAAAGACCCGCGATCCTGTAAAGGATGCGGGGGATTCACTGAGATAATATCTGTCTGAAATTATTTGGAGTGAATGCTATTTATCTTCTGCATATCTGGCATCGTGCCAGGCATTCATAATGATAACTTCCAGCTCTTCGTTAATTTTTCGACCATTTTTCTTTGCAAGCATATCGAGCTTTTCTTTAATGTCCTTCTGGACATAGGTGTTAATCACTTTTTTGTCAGCAATCTTTTCCCGGAATACATTCTGATTGTATGTTTTTTTCATCCGTTGAATCATCAGACGCCGAGTGTCAGGGTGAGCAGGCCAGGAATACAATACTGCCGTGAGAAAAGTAATCACTTGTTGTTGTCTGATTTCAGTCATAAATGAAGGCATGTAATCGGGTTTGATATGCTCCATAACATATTTAAATGCCCATGCACATTGTTTATGGTTTTTAAGGTCAATCCATTTAAATGGTTCTGGTAACTCTCGATTTCGCTGAATCCAGATATTTTTTAATGATGAGAGTGTTTTGATCTTAAAGAATAAATCGACATCCCAGCTATCAAAACAGGTGTAGAGTACTGAAAGGGCATCCTTATACGTTTCCGGAATAACAGGCAATAAGTTATGCTGAATGACCGGAGGCCGTTCACGGTAAAAATCAACCTCTAGTGGATTAATTTCCTTAGGGCCCATGGTTGAAAGGATATTCCATGCAAAATAAGCGGAGCTATAGTCCTTTATCCATTCAAAATTTGTCTCCGGGATGATGCTGGAAAATAATCCATTTTTCATTTCCCGTACGAACTTATTGTACTCATGAGTATTTTTAAATTCATTATTAAGGTCTTTCAGGATCATATCCATAACCTCCTGATTTTTATAATCAGTTATGAGGATTAGCGGAGTGCGCTCCCGGTACCCTTCGATGTTTTTCTTCATATATTC